>JANXNI010000057.1 GCA_025354165.1 Burkholderiales bacterium
GTGGACCAAGATCGACCAGGGGCAAAACGTACGCGGTTTCGAGCGCTACGCCACGTTCAAAGCCAATCTCGGCAGCAAGCTGTACTACGGCATGTACGGCGTGGTTTCGAGGTAGAGCAGGTAGTTGCCTTTCTTGCCGACGCCGTACATGCCGTAGTACAGCTTGCTGCCGAGATTGGCTTTGAACGTGGCGTAGCGCTCGAAACCGCGTACGTTTTGCCCCTGGTCGATCTTGGTCCACGCGGCAGCCGAAATGCCGATGGTGCGTAGCGCGTATTGCTCGATGTCCTCGTTCGTTTCCTTGGCACCGAGCTTGGCTTGGGCGTAGAACAGCACGTCGCCCTCGCGGCCACTCAGACCACCCCAGTTGCCGCCCCATTCACGCTCCACGAGCCGCACCCCGGTGGGTACCAGCATCGAAAATCCGTACGGTTTGCTCTCGTAGTAGCGCCAGTCGGACGCGGACGCCACCGTGGCGGCAGCCGCCATCAGCAGGGCTGACAGGCCCAAGAGTAGTTTTGACAGAAATGCTTTGCTTTTCATGAAATCACCTTTTTCGGGTTGAACAGATTGCTGAAACTGCAATTCAAGCCCCGCGTTCCAGTGCTGTCAGTATGTGTCGATCCCGATGCGCGGCCCATACTGCGAATGCAGTAGGCGTGGTGCTTCAGTCGCTCAATTCGACGGCTCAATTCGGGTTGTAAAGTCCCAGCTTTACGGCGTAAGCGGTGATTTCGGCCGCGTTGCGCAGCTCCAGCTTTTCCATAAGATGCTGGCGATGCGTGCGCACGGTCAGCACGCTGATGCCGAGCAGCCCGGCGATGTCACCGTTGTTAAAGCCGCGTGCCACGAGCGAGAGAATTTCGCGTTCGCGCGGTGTCAACGCTACCGCGTCGACACCGACACGAACGTTCTGGGCGCTTTCGGCGACGCGTCGTGCGACCGCTTCCCGGCTTGTGATCGGGCCGATCTGGGTAAGCCAGCTTCGTATCTCGTCAATCGCCGCGCCATACGACAACGCTCGTCCCTCGGCCGTTGCCGTGGCGTGACCGAGTTCACCGAGCGAGATGCGCGCCAGCTCGATGCGTGAGGCCAGAAACGCCTCGTCCGCGGCGTCGCGATGTCGCCCCATTTCCATCGTGTGAAAACGTGTCGCCGCGTCGAAACGGGTCGTGCGGTGCCATTGTCCGAGATCGGCGGCGAGCCCGGCGCACACCTCCATCACAACGAGCCGTCCGCGCCGCGAATCCAGCTCGTCGCAGATCGCGAGTGATTCGAGCGCCAGCGTACGCACGCGTGCCATGTCGCCCAGCCCGAGCGCGGTCATCGAAAGATTGTTGAGCGCAATCATCGTGCCCTGGCGGTCGCCGCTCGCGCGATACGTCGCGAGCGTCTGTTCGTACAGCGGCGCGGCGGCATCAAAGCGTCCTTCGAGCCGTTCCAGCTCGGCCAGATTCGAGATCGCGACCGACCTCGCGCGTGCGCCTTCTCCCGTTGTTTCGGCAAGCGCGCGCGCTTCTTCGAGCGCGGCGCGTGAGGCGACGCGGTCACCAAGCTCAAGCAGCGCATAACCCATTCGTGCGAGCGATTCGGCCACCACATGCGGCGCTGCGCAGCTACGTCCAGCATCGATGCTTTGCCGGTAGGCCGTGATCGCTTCCGCATGCAGGCCGCGAAAGGCGTGTAGCCTGGCCGTGTTCATGAGTCCAATGGCGTACAACGTGCCTTGCGCTTTGGCCCCCTGTCGTGTGGTCGCTTCGCGCAGGACGCGTGCGCCTTGCAGCAGCGCGCCGCGATTGAACCAGTAGCGCATGAGCGCGTTGACCAGACGCAACCCGCGCGCGGCACCTTCGGGCGCGCTGTCGCAGGCGCGGTGCGCAGCGAACAGATTGTCGCGTTCGAGATCGAGCCGCTTCAGCCACTCGCCTTGCTGCGGCCCATCGAGCCCTTCGCTGGCGGACTCAGTGAGCTTCAGAAAGTGTGCGAGATGGCGCTCGCGCAATGGCGCCTCCTCTGCCGCTGCTGCGAGACGATCCTGCGCGAAGTGCCGCATCGTCTCCAGCAGACGAAAACGCGGCTCCGCGCCGGGATGCGAATCGGTAACCACCAGCGACTTGTCGACCAGAGCGGCGAGCGTGTCCAGCACCTCCCAAACGCCCGCGTCGGGTTCGGCGCAAATCTGCTGAGCAGTTCCCATATCGAAACTGCCTGACATCACACCCAATCGACGAAAAACCACTTGCTGTTCCGCTGTCAACAGGCCGTGACTCCACTCCAGCGCGGCACGTAGCGTTCGATGACGCGGCGGCTGATCACCCGCACCGCCCGTGAAGAGGCGCAGGCGCTCGTGCAGACGCGAGCGCAGACCCTCGACCCCAAGCAGTCGCACACGGGCGGCCGCCAGCTCGATGGCGAGTGGAATGCCGTCGAGTTGCCGACAGATGTCGCAGACGGCCACGACATTGCTCGCGTCGATGACGAAATGCTGATCGGCGGCGCAAGCGCGGTCTTCGAACAACGCCAGCGCACCAATCCGTCGTGCCACCTGCAGCGGCAATCGATCCTCGGGTATCGTCAGGGTGCCGAGACGATACACCTGCTCATCGTGCAGGTTAAGTGCTTCCTGTGAAGTCGACAACACCCGTAATTGCGGCGCGGCGTTGAGCAGTGTCATGATCAGTTCGGCCACCGGTCGCAGCAGGTGTTCGCAGTTGTCGAGCACCAGCAGCAACTGGCAGCCAGCCAGCTTCTTCGTCACCGCGTCGAGCGCAGCGACGGAGCCCACCCCCAGCTTCAGTGCAGTAACCAGCGTGGGCAATACTTGCTGCGCATCGGTTAGCGGCGCAAGATCCACGCTGCACACACCATCCGCGAAGTCTTCGGTCAACGCATGGAAAAGCGTCTGCGCCAGCGCCGTCTTGCCAACGCCGCCTGCGCCGACGATGCTCACGAGACGATGATTGCTAAGTAACCGGCGAAGCGCCTGCAAATCGGACTCCCGACCAATGAGCGCAGTTGGGGCAACGGTCATGGACACAACACGCGCAGGCTCCTTGCGCAGGCGAGGCTTCGCGACTCAATAAGCACGCTGCCGTAAAGATTTGAGTACGTACGACTACCCGAAATACTCTCGTCGCATTAGATGAACAATTTACGCATACTGATTTTACTGAACACAATATCAGTCGCTGAATAATTATCCTTGGCCTCACGAGGCGGTTTTAACTATCTATGGTTGAAGAAATCACCCGACGACTTCGAAGTCGTGGCGCAGATGATTTACGACGAGTTATAGCGCGAGGTGGTGGGCGGGATGTCGGTCGATGATCTGGTGACGCCTTTGCGTGCGGGGGCGCTGCGACGCGTGCAGGTGAAACCCGAGTTCTTCATCATGCGCTATTGATCTGCGGCGATAGCGCGCCGCCACGGGCTCCGCACTACGATTGCAACATGCCTGCGATAGCCTCTCGTCTAGTGCGGACAGGGTCGCGCGCAATCCAGTCTGCGACCTGTGTGTCGTAGCTCGGATGTTTCGCCAACAAGCGCTCGCCACCGACTTTCATCAGCGCCTGCGTTGACTCACTGAACGACACGCCGCCCTCGTGCGCGACGTAAGCATTCGGGCAGAGCACGTTGCGAAAACCAGCGCTCGCCGCTCGCATACAAAAGTCATTTTCTTCGCCGTAGCCGCGCGGAAAGTTTTCGAGGTCAAACAGTCCGACTTTGGCGCGGCATGCGGTCGAAATCAGCAGACAAAATCCCACGCCGGTGGGCAGATCTATCGCTGCTGCAGGGTGTTCGCGCAGCGCCCGGGCAATGCGTTCGCGCTCGACTTTTTCAGGCACCGGCCATGCCCGCGAAAAGTCCGGGAATGAGCAGATGGTTGCGTTGTTGGAGAACGGCGTGACGGTGCCGACACTCACGTCGTCGACCACACACTTCAGCATTTCATCGAGCCAGTGCGACGTCACCAGCGTGTCCGAGTTCAGGAGACACAGATGCTCATCCGCGCTCGCTGCCACGAAGGCTTGATTCACATTCCACGTGAAACCGCGATTGGTCGCGTTGTGCCGGACCTGCATTCGCGGGTTTGCCAGAGCGAGCGCATTGAGCATCGGCGCGATGCGTTCGTCAGGCGAGGCGTCGTTGATGACGACGGTGCGAAATGACGCGTTGACGCGTGCGGAGGCCAGTGCGGACAGGCAACGTTCAACACTTTCAAAACCGTCGTAAACGGGCACGCAAACGAGTACGCTCATCGAATCAGCTTTTTGCTGAAATGACGCGGAAACGGGGGCTATACGCAGAAAAGCACATTTGTCGATAATCGGCGAATATTGCGATCTTCCCTTGTATAGTGGTGGTTTCAGTCAAAAGCTGTTTCAGAAAATTCAATTGATCCGCCGCCGTCATGACGCCTGTCGCCGAAGTTTAGCGGGCGCAGTCACGCGGTCTATCGTTGTCCGCTGACAATTCCGAAAATGTGCGGATCCATCGCGCCGCGTGGCTCGTCGCCGCCGTGTGCGCCTACACTCGCGCTCTTGCCATCAACTTCGGAGTCCCCATGAGCTTATTCGACAAAGCTAAAGACGCAGCACAAGCTGCCCTCGACAAAACTAAAGAGGCCGCAAGCGCAGCCGCGCACGCCGCAAAGGATGCGGGCAGTGCTGTTGCCCATGCCGCGAAAGACGCGGGTCACGCCGTCGCCGACGGCGCGAGCACGGTTGCGCACAAAGCGAAAGACTTGGCCGGTGATGCGGTCGATGCGACCAAGAGCGCAGGCCATGCGGTTGCTGAGGGCGCAAGCGCTGCCGCTGACAAAGCGAAAGCCGCAGGCAGCTCTGTCGCCGACGCAGGCAAAGGCGCAGCGTCAACGATGGGCGACGCCGCCAAAAAAGCGGGCAATGCCACACTCGCGGCCGCTGAAAAGCTCACCGGAAAAGACCTGAACAAAGACGGAAAAATCGGCTGATACACCTCCCACGGCGGGAGCTGAAAAACGCGCCTAGTTATCCCAACAGACGCGATCTTTGCCTTCAGCTTTCGCCCGATACATGGCCGCATCCGCGCGCGCCAGCAGGGCCTGCGGCGATTCGCCGGGACGCGCGGTGGCGAGCCCGATGCTCACGGTGACTGGCGCTTCCACGCCCACCGCCCGCCAATCGATCGCAGCAAGCGCACCGCGCAACTGTGCGCACAGTTCCATGCCCTGTTCCAGCGAAGTCTCGGGCAACGCGATCACCAACTCTTCGCCACCCAGACGCGCCACGATGTCGCTACTGCGCCGCTCGCGCTGCAACTGCTGGGCAATCGCCACGAGAACGGCGTCGCCCACCGCGTGCGACTTTGTATCGTTAATGCGCTTGAAATTATCAACGTCCAGCAGCGCCAGCGCCAATGGCCGCTCATGTCGATCAGCGCGTGCGCATTCACTGGCCAGCGCCTCGTCCAGTGCGCGCCGATTGAGCAGGCCTGTCAATGCGTCTTCACGCGATTGCCGATGCAATTCGGCGACCAGCTGATCTTTCTTTTCGTTGGCACCTTGCAATGCCGTTTGCGTTCGTTGCAGTTCATCCAGCGTTTCGCGCAGCGCAAGCTCGCGGGTGCGAGCCTGTTCCGCCTCTCGTTGCGCCTGCTCGGCGGCGCGGCGCTCAACAGCCGTGGCGGCTTGCAGCACGGCGCGCTCGCGTCGTAGCTGCTCATCCATCGTATACACGCGCTGCCCGGCCTCGAAAGCGGCCTTGTAATCACCCGACGCGACGTGGTTGTCACTTAAGGCCTGCCACAGTTCCCGCTCTTCGCGTAACGCGCCTGTTTCCTGCGCCATCCTGATGCCTGACTGGAGGCAACCAATCGCGTCGCCAAACCGGCTTTGCTGCGTCGCTATCAGTCCGCGAATCAGCCAGGATTCAATCTGCCCGAAGTGATTTTCTGTTTCGTCGATCAACGGCTGTACGCGCAAGAGCGTCGCTGCCGCCTGTTCCGGTTTGTGCTCCGACAAATCGATCCGAGCGAGATTAAACAGCGTGCCCATTTGCGCCGCATAGTGGGTCAACGACATTGACAGCGCAAAGCCTTCTTCCAGCAATTGACGGCCACGCCCATACTCGCCGAGCAGATTGCAAACATGTCCGATATTTACGCGAACACGGGCGCGTTCGGTCAACATCTGCATGCGGTCGGCGCGCTCCATCGCCACGCCCAGAACCCGTGCCGCCTCCGGCAAGTCGCCACGGCGTGTCCACAAGACGCCCAGATTGCTCAGCGAGCGCACCACGCCTTCGTCGTCACCGAGTGCTTCAAAATTCGTACGTGCACGTTCGCTCATTTCGAGCGCCGCCACATCGTCACCCGCAAAGTCATACACCCAGCCGAGCCGCCGCTCAACACAGGCGGCGATCCAGCGCTCACCGCGCGCCTCGGCCACGCTCAGCGCCTCCAGCAGTGGCCGGATCGTTAGGGCATGACGGCCCGACGCAAACGTCTCGCGATCGAGCAGCTGATCGGCATCGCGAAATTGCTCGGCAGTGCCCATACGTGCAATGGCAGTGATGGCTGCGAGGATCGGCGTCAAGGCGCGGCCGGGACGATTCTTGGCGGCCTCGCGCGCGAGGTGCAGTGTGTCGAGAATAAGCGCCTGATTCCCCACGCTCATGCACTCAATTGGAAATTACGGATCATCGCGAACTCGCAAAAAACTTGCAAAGCGCGGCTTGCCACTCGGCGTGACGTCACGGTAGGTATAAGTGACAAGCGTGCCGACAGGCGGCGGGTTTGCACGCACGGAATCAGAAAATCCGGTACCGAGCTTAAAGCGCACACCCGCCTTGGTTTCAACCCACAGCGCGCCCATTTTCCCCGCGTACTTGCCCTTGCCGGGAACGTGTTCGATCACGGTTGCTTCGGTGTCCAGCAGTGGCTTTAACTTCAGCAACACATCACTGCGGCCCGTCACATACGACGCATCCGCGAGGTGCAGCATTAAGCCTTCGCCTTTGCCTTTCACCACGGCATCAAGCTCGCGCTTGAGGGCCGCACGATCTTTCACCGGATGCTGGTCGACAGCTTTCAGCGCCGGGAAATTGGAGCGCGCGATGATCGCCTTGATCCGGTTTGCGCGCTCGGTAAACGGCATCGCCGCCGCGCCCTCCGCCTGCGGCAACTCAAAGATCATGTAGTTAACGCGTTGCCATTCGGCGTCCTCAGGTACCGCTTTGCGTACGATGCCGGAGAGCGCATCAAATTGTCCACGCGCCAACCAAAGCTCGCCGTCCAGCGATTCGGGTGGTAATTTCGCGATAAACCAGTCGGGCGCCGCTACTGTGCGCCCGCTGCGGAAGCGCAACGTCTTGCCATCCCAAATCGCGCGTACGCCGTCGTACTTTTCGCTCACCAGATATTGCGTGACATCCACCGACGGGCCGAGCACATTTGCCAGCAAAATTGGCGGCGCGGAAAAGCATGAAGTCGCGGCTAACCCTACGAAAACAAGTAGCGTGCGAATGAAGTGAACAGTTTGTTTCATAGGACGACCCTCTCCGGGCACTAAACGTGATTCACAGGATATGCCGACAACGTCTCAGCGTTCGACAAACCAAGATTTTTCTGCATATTCGACTGGCCATCGAACAATTTTCACTGAAACGCAGGTATAAAAAAGCCGTCGCAGTTTTCACGCGACGGCTGATTCGCATCGAGAATGCTTTGGCTTATTTGCCTCCGGGTACTTTGCCTTCCACGCCCTTGACGTAGACGTTCAATCCACCCAGGAACTTGTCGTCTGCGTTGGCGCCCTTGGCGACGAGCTCTTTGCCCGCTTGATCCACAATCGGGCCAGCCCACGGATGGAACGTGCCGGCTTTAAGGCCCGCCTTGATTTCGTCAATCTTCGCTTTGGTTTCAGCGGGAACGTCATCTGCGATCGACACCATGTCGATCGCGCCTTCTTTCACGCCCCACCATGACGAACCGGTTGCCCACTTGCCTTCAAGTACGTCTCTGGTCGACTTGATGTAGTACGGTGCCCAGTTAATCACCGCCGAACCAAGGTGAGCTTTCGGGCCGTAAGCCGTCATGTCGCTGTCCCAGCCGAATGCGCGCTTGCCCTTTTCCTGTGCCGTTTTCAGCACCGCGGGCGAATCGGTGTTTTGCATCAGCACGTCGGCACCACCGTTGATGAGCGCGGTGGCGGCTTCGGTTTCTTTGGGTGGGTTAAACCATTCGTTGACCCAGACGACTTTGGTCTTGATCTTCGGGTTCACGCTTTGCGCGCCCAGCGTGAAGCTGTTGATATTTCGGATCACTTCCGGAATCGGGATCGAGCCGACGACGCCGAGCGTGTTGGTCTTGGTCATCTTGCCTGCGATCACGCCCGCCATGTAGGCACCTTCGTAGGTGCGGCTGTCGTAGGTGCGCATGTTTTCGGCGGTTTTGTAGCCTGTTGCGTGCTCAAACTTGATGTCCTTGAAGTCCGGCGCGATTTTCAGCATTGGCTCCATGTAGCCAAACGTGGTGCCAAAGATCAGCTTGTTGCCTTGGCTGGCGAGGTCGCGGAACACGCGCTCAGCGTCAGCGCTCTCTGGCACTTTCTCGACAAACGAGGTGACGATCTTGTCGCCGAATTCTTTTTCCAGCGCTTTGCGCGCGTTGTCATGGGCAAACGTCCAGCCGCCGTCGCCAACCGGGCCGACATAGGCGAAGGCCACTTTGAGGGGCTCGGCTTTGGCCGGCGCAGCGGCTGGCGCAGGGGCCGCCGCTTTGGGCTCTTCCTTTTTGCCGCAACCGGCTAATGCGGCTAAAAGCGCCGCGCTGATGCCTGCTGCGAGCAGGGTGCGTTTCGTGTTCATTCCAGATCCCCTATGTAATTGAAAGGTAGGTTAGTGAAAATTGTAAGCATGATTCATGCTAACTACGAGCCAGGATAGAACGGTTTACCGATTGAAGCTGGCATGTTAATGCGGATAAGTGCAGGATTTCGCGAGATCAGCGCCAGCACCACGATGGTCGCGATGTAAGGCGTCATCGAAAGGAACTGGCTCGGAATCTCCACGCCTTGCCCCTGCAAATGAAACTGCAACATGGTGACGCCGCCAAATAAATACGCGCCGAACAGCACGCGTAGCGGTCGCCAGGTCGCAAACGTAGTCAGCGCCAGCGCGATCCAGCCCTTGCCGGACACCATGCCCTCAACCCCTAGCGGCGTGTAAATGATCGAAAGGTACGCGCCGGCCAAGCCACACAACATGCCCCCTACAACCACCGCTGCCAAACGGATCCGCCGCACCGGATAGCCCAGTGAATGCGCCGCCTCAGGCGATTCGCCGATCGAGCGCAACACCAGACCGGAGCGGGTTTTGAACAGGAACCAGATGATGAAAGCGGTAAGCGCCATCGCAAAATAAACCATTGGGTGCTGCTTGAACAGCGCGGTGCCCAGCAAAGGTATATCGCCCAAACCGGGGACGGAAAAGCTTGACCGTTCTGGCAGCTTTTCCTGCACATATTTCACGCCTGCAAACGCGGAAAACCCGGCACCGAATAAGGTAAGGGCAAGCCCCGTGGCAAATTGATTGGTGTTGAGCCAGATCACCAGATAGCCGAACATTGCGGCCAGCACGCCGCCCGCCAGCATGCCCGCGCCAAAACCCACCCAGTCATTGCCGGTGTGAACGACCGTGGCAAAGCCAGCGATAGCCGCGCAGAGCATCATGCCCTCTGCGCCAAGATTGACGATGCCGGAGCGCTCGTTGATCAAGAGCCCCAGCGCGGCTATCGCCAGCACCGTCCCGGCGTTCAGCGTCGCAGCGATCAGTAGTGCGTACTGTTCCATTTATTTGGCCCCCGACGTGACGTTGCTTGACTTCCATACGACTCGATAGGCGATCAACGTGTCGCAAGCGAGCAGAGTGAATAGCAGCAATCCCTGAAACACACCGGTCAACGATTTCGGCAGACCAAGCCGCGACTGCGCCAGCTCGCCACCGATGTAGAACATGCTCATGAGGATGGCTGAAAACACGATGCCGATCGGATTTAACCGGCCAACAAAAGCCACGATGATGGCTGCAAAGCCGTAGCCCGCAGGCACGTAAGGCGTGAGCTGCCCTATCGGCCCTGCGACCTCAAGTGCGCCTGCGAGACCGGCTGCACCTCCAGAAACCAGCAACGCCGTCCACAGCGCACGACGTGATGAAAAGCCTGCATACCGGGCCGCAGCCGGTGCAAGGCCACCCACTTGCAACTGGAATCCACCGTAAGTACGAAACATATAAATCCACATGCCCGCCACACCAAAGAGCGCGATCACCAGCCCGATGTTGATCCGTGTTCCGGCAAACAATCTGGGAATTTGCGTGACTTTTTCGAAGGTTTTTGTTTGCGGAAAGTTAAAGCCATTCGGGTCTTTCCACGGGCCGTAGACGAGATACGAAAGCACCAGATCGGCCACGTAAACCAGCATCAAAGTGACGAGAATTTCGTTGGCATTGAAACGATCCCGCAGCAAAGCTGCGATTCCCGCCCACAACATACCGCCGAGAACGCCTGCCAGCAGAATCGCTGGAATGATCCACGGGCCAGTTGTCGAGTCAGCCAGCAGCGCCACGCCACCCGCAGTGACCGCTCCGATGACAAACTGCCCTTCGGCACCAATGTTCCAGACGTTCGAACGGAAGCAAACGGCCAGACCCAGCGCGATGATGGCCAGCGGCGTCGCCTTCACTGCCAGCTCGGACAACGCATAACCCGATTTGATGGGTTCCCAGAAAAACACGAGCAGGCCCTTGATCGGGTCTTTGTCCATCAACATAAAAATCGCGATGCCGATGACGACCGTGAACACCAGCGCGAGGAGCGGCGATCCGATGGCCCAGAATTTCGACGCTTGTGGCCGCGCTTCCAGCTTAAGCATGGTGAGCCCTCTTGTTCTTGTAGGAGCGGCTTGCCGCGACCCATCGCAAAGAGGCAGCAAACTTGGGTCGCGGCAAGCCTCTCCTACACTGCATGTTCAACCTCCCACAATCCACTCATCCATTCACCAATTTTCTCGACAGTCGCTTCGCTCGTTTTGACGGAAGGCGAGAGCCGCCCCTTGGCGATCACATGCATACGGTCACAAATCTCGAACAATTCGTCCAGCTCCTCGCTCACCACCAGAAGCGCACAGCCTTCGTCGCGCAGCTTGAGTAATGCGCTGCGAATCTGCGCCGCGGCACCGACGTCTACGCCCCAGGTGGGCTGCGCTACGATCAAAACTTTCGGCTTCGCACCGATCTCCCGGCCTACGATGAATTTTTGCAAGTTGCCCCCGGACAGGCTCTTTGCCGCTGCATCGGGGCCACCCGCTTTGACGTTGAAATCCTTGATGATCTCGCTCGCCAGATTAGCCGTGAGCCTCGGTGAAACCCAGCCGATAGGACCTTTGCCAACCAAATCCGACGCCCGCGACAACAGTGTGTTTGCAGCCAATGCGAGTGTCGGCACCGCGCCACGCCCCAGCCGTTCTTCCGGTACAAAATGCAGGCCACCGGCACGGCGAGTGCGGGGATTTCGTTTGGAGATGTCGTTGCCGAAGAGTTTGATGCTGCCGCTCGGAGCACGAATGCTTTCACCCGAGAGTGCGGCCAAAAGCTCCTGTTGACCATTCCCTGAAACACCGGCGATGCCGACAATTTCACCGGCACGCACTTCAAAGGCGATATTGTCGAGCGTCACGCCGAACGGATCTTCCGCCTGAATCGACAGCCCGTGAACCGTCATGCCGACGGCGCCTGTGTTGACTTCGCGATGCTGAAGCTTCGGTGGCTCCGCGCCAATCATCATGCGAGACAGTGAGGCATTGCTTTCATTTCGTGGATCGACGTGGCCCGTGACTTTGCCGCCACGCAACACCGTGCAATTGGTACAAAGTTCACGAATTTCATCGAGCTTGTGGCTGATGTACAGGATGCTGCACCCGGTCGCAGCGAGCTTGCGCAATGTCACGAACAACACGCGTACCGCTTGCGGCGTGAGCACTGACGTCGGCTCGTCGAGAATCAAAACTTTGGGGTCTGTCAATAGCGCGCGCACGATCTCCACGCGCTGTCGTTCGCCGACCGAGAGCGAATGCACAGGCCGATCTACTTCAACATCCAGCCCGTATTCTTTCGCTTTCTGTGCTGCTCTTTGCCGCACCGCATCGAGCGTGAAGCTCTTGTCGAGTCCAAGCCAGATGTTCTCAGCAACCGTCACCGTTTCGAATAATGAGAAGTGCTGGAACACCATGCTGATGCCAAGCGCCCGCGCCTCTTGCGGATTGCGAATGTGTGTGGGTTTGCCGTTAAACAGAACTTCACCAGTGTCCGGTTTCACTGCGCCGTAGATGATTTTCATCAGCGTCGATTTACCCGCGCCGTTTTCACCCAGCACCGCATGAATTTCTCCGGGCGCGACGAGCAAACTCACATCGTCATTGGCGACGACGCCGGGGTATCGTTTGCTGACGTGCCTGACCTCAAGCCGAAGCGGCGTGGTTTCACTCACCTGTGTTCCCCTCAGTTTCGTGACTACGTGACATTGTTGTGTACGGCTCGTTCGACCGCTCTGCGGAGTTCAATTTTTTCGCGTTTCTCTGCGAGATCGGCAGCTACGCCCGCTGCAATGACGCCGGGATGTTTACTACGAAGCGTCGATAGCCCAATCGGGCACGTGATACGAGCAATCTCAGTGCCAGAAAATCCGCGCGCCGCGAAGCGCTTACCGAAGATCGCCGCTTTCGTTGCCGAGCCAATCAGACCGCAATAGGCCAGATCATCGCGCTTCAGGAGTTGGAGGCAAATTTCGAGATCAAGTGCGTGGGAATGCGTGAGAACCAGCACGTCGGCACCAGCGGGTATGTGGTGCACTTCGCTGGCAGGTTCGTCGGATTCGATGACGCGTACATTTTCAGGCGGCATCTTTGGAAATGCTGCATCGCGTGAGTCCACCCAGGTCACGCTGCAGGGCAGCGTCGATAGCACCGTTACCAGCGCTACGCCGACATGTCCCGCGCCAAACACCCAGATCGTCCACGGATCAAAGTGAATGGGTAGTTTGAGCGTATCGCCCGTATCAAGTTGCCGCTCGATTTGGTACGTGCCGCCGCGCGCTTCGATGGCGCGAAGATGCTGCAAACTTTCGCGATGGATCTCCGCAATCGGCAGAAACGCAACGTCGACCGAACCGCCGCAACATTGACCGAGCGCCGGGCCGAGTGGAAAGTGCCTGCGCGTGGCTGTCGCCGCACCCAACGTAAGCAATTCACGCGCGACTTCGATGGAGCGAAGTTCGAGATGACCGCCACCGATAGTGCCCAGCGAGTGCGAGGGCGTGACGATCATCGTGGTGCCCGCTTCGCGCGGCACAGAACCAGCGGAGCGCGCGATGCATATCCAGACGGCGGGCTCCGAGCGGTCGAGCAAATCAAGAAGACAGGCACCGGGGGTCAACATGTCACGCACGTTCTTGTAGGAGCGACGAGAGTCGCGAACAGGTGGCGATCGCAGCAACGCGAATTCTTCTATTCACCATACCCCTCACCCTAACCCTCTCCCGCAAGGGGAGAGGGGACCAGACGGTGCGCTTGCGCCGCCATCACTGCATTCAAAATCGCCTCAGCCGTAGCAGGCGCGGCGAGCTGTGCGCTCGCCTTGTAGCCAGAGACCGAACTCACGGCATCGCGGATCGCCTGATGCACCGCGAAGGCGAGCATCAGCGGCGGCTCGCCGACGGCCTTGCTGCGATAAATCGTGTCTTCGCGATTCGGTGAATTCTCGACGAGCCACACATTGAATTCTTCGGGGATATCCGCCGCCGTTGGGATTTTGTAGGTGCTCGGTGCATGCGTGGTGAGTACGCCTTTGCCGTTCCACACCAATTCTTCACCCGTCAGCCAGCCCACGCCCTGAATGAATGCGCCTTCGATTTGGCCTTTGTCGAGCGCGGGATTTAGCGAGCTGCCAACATCATGCAGGATTTCAACACGCTCCACTTTCAATTCACCGGTCAGTGTGTCGATGGCGACCTGTGCGCATGCCACACCGTACGCAAAGTAATAGAACGGTCGGCCCTTGAACGTGTCGCGGTTCCAGTGAATTTTTGGTGTTTTGTAGAAGCCTTGCGCAGAGAGCGAAATGCGAGAAAACCAGGCGTCGTGAACGAGATCGGCGAAGGCCCATCGCTTGACGCCATTGCCAGCGCCCGCTTCGATGCCATCATTGACGAAACGTATGGCGGATGTATCCACATCCCATTTCTTCCCCGCAAACTCCGCCAGTCGCGAGCGCAATGTTCGGCACGCATCTTTCGCTGCCATTCCATTCAAATCGCTACCGCTGGAAGCCGCTGTCGCGCTGGTATTCGGAACTTTGCTGGTGTCGGTCGTCGACACGCGAATGCGCTTGATATCGATCCCCAATTCTTCCGCCACCACTTGCGCGACTTTGGTGAATAAGCCCTGACCCATCTCGGTGCCACCGTGATTCACGATCACCGACCCGTCGGAATAAATATTGACCAGCGCTCCCGCCTGGTTGAGATGCGAAGCGTTGAATGAAATGCCAAACTTGACGGGCGTCATTGCGATGCCGCGTTTGATGATGCGGCACGTTTTGTTCTGCTCGCGCAATGCGACGCGGCGTGCGCGATAGTCGGCACGACGCTCAAGCTCGGGCACGATGTCGTGCAGGATATTGTCGTCAACCGCTTGCCCGTAATGCGTTTCGTTGCGCTCGGTCAGACCATATAGATTGTGCTTGCGCACATCGAGCGGATCTTTGCCGAGTGCATGGGCAATTTCGTCCATCACATGCTCAATCAAAAACATGCCCTGCGGCCCGCCGAACCCGCGAAACGCGGTGTTGGAAACCTTGTGCGTCTTGCATGGAAAATTGCGGATGCGCACATGCTCAAGGTAGTAGGCATTGTCGACATGGCAAATCGCGCGCGCGTTTACCGGGCCCGACAGATCAGCCGAATAGCCGCAGTCCGAAGCGAGCATCAAATCTGCACCGAGAATGCGCCCGTCATCGTCAAAACCAATGTCGTATTCAAACTGAAACGGATGCCGTTTGCCAGTGATGATCATGTCGTCATCGCGATCAAGTCGCAGCTTCACACTGCACCCGAGTCGCGCTGCGGCAATCGCACAGAGTGATGCAAATAGGGCGGGCTGCGACTCCTTGCCGCCAAAGCCACCGCCCATGCGGCGGCACTCAACACGCACCTTCGCATCCGGCAGCGCCATCGCGCGCGCCACGATGTGTTGCACCTCGGTGGGGTGCTGTGTTGAGCACTGAATTGCAATCTGACCGTCCTCCACCGGATGCGCAATCGCAACCATACCTTCAAGATAGAAGTGATCTTGTCCGCCGTGGGCGGTCTTGCCGCCGATGCGATGCGGCGACCGCGCAAGCGCTGCCTCGGCATCGCCGCGACCCGTCGTTACAGGATCAAGCACGTAGCTCTTGGCGGCCAGAGCTTCGTCAATCGAGAGGATTGGAGTGCGGATTTCCAGAACGTATTTTGCGAGCCTGGCCGCCTTGCGAGCGAGCAGATGCGACTCGGCGACAACCAAGAACACGGGCTGCCCGTGATATTCAATCAGATCGTTCGCGAGGATCGGATCGTCGAGCACGATGCCGCCGTAATTATTGACGCCGGGTACGTCCTTCGCCGTGTAGACGGCGATAACGCCAGGCGCTTTAAGAACCGCTCTTAAATCAAAAGACTTCAGTGCCGCGTGGGCGGCGGGTCCGTAGCCAATCGCGGCGGACAGCATGCCGCGCGGCGCGGCGATATCGTCGGTGTAAATCGCCTCGCCGGTGACATGCAGATGCGCGGATTCGTGCGGCATCGAGGTCGCTACTGCATGCTGCAACACATCAATCCGGAGTTGTGTGGGGTTGAGTGGCGCGTTCATTTCAAAACAACCTCACTGCTTGAGGTTCTCCTTGCGATTCCAGCCAGAAACGGAGCAAGAGATTTTGCGCGACCTGCATGCGATAAGCCGCACTTGAGCGCAT
This sequence comes from Burkholderiales bacterium, assembly GCA_025354165.1. Classification (GTDB taxonomy): domain Bacteria; phylum Pseudomonadota; class Gammaproteobacteria; order Burkholderiales; family Casimicrobiaceae; genus Casimicrobium. Next base: position 16,041 of record JANXNI010000057.1, read on the forward strand.
GTCAGAGATCGGTGAATAGTCTTTACTCAGGGCTTCCATCGCGGCGCGAACGGTGGTTTCACTCCACGCTTTTCCCGTGAGCGTCTGCTCGGTCAACGCCGCGCGCTTTGAGGTTCCTGCCATGCCACCGAATGCGATTCGACATTGCGAGACCACACCACGCTCAGTTGTTACCGCTATTGCCGCGCAGACGGCGGAAATATCCTGCTCGTTGCGCTTTGAGTTTTTGTAACTGGCGATTTGGAACACACCCGCCGTTGAGCGTCTCGGCATGACGATCGCCTCAACCCATTCGCCCGCTTCACGCGACTGTTTTTTGTAGTCCAAGTAGAGCGATTCCAGTGGGATCGTGCGTTGCCGTTCACCTCGGCGCAGAACAACCTCTGCACCAATCGCAATCAGCGCAGGCATCGAGTCACCAATCGGTGAACCATTGGCCACATTGCCGCCGAACGTGCCGCTAGAACGAATCGGCCATGACGCGAATCGCGTCCAGACATGGGCAAGCTCGGGGTAGAGACGGTTCATCGCGTGAAAGGCCGCCTCCAGCGAAACCGCCGCGCCAATGCGAATTCCGGTATCTGTTTCGTCGACACGCTTGAGCGCAGCGACCTCACCTGTGTAGATGATGACTCCGTTAGTTTGCAGCCCCTTGGTGACCCACAAACCGATATCAGTGCCGCCGCCAAGAATCCACGCGTCAGGATTCGCGAGCACTGCGGCGGAAAAGTCTTCAATCGTTCGTGGTGCGATGAACGTTCCGGCGGAAGACGTCAGGTGCAACGCCTCGGTGCGCACGAGCGATATCAGTTTTTCAGCCAGTTCAGACTCACCGGGCAGCGGCGGCGCGCCAGTGGTTGCGGGCGAAAACAACCACCGCTCCATGTCCGTCGAGCACGATGCCGCAGCGGGGGGCACCTTTTGATACATCACCTGGGCCGCATCAAGAATCGGTCGATAGCCGGTGCAGCGACAAAGATTGCCGGCGATCGCCTCGCACGTTCGCGCACGCGTCGGGCTGGTTTCGTTTTTGAACAACGCAAACAGCGCCATGACAAAACCTGGCGTGCAGAAGCCGCACTGCGAGCCGTGACAATCGACCATCGCCTGCTGTGTTGGATGCAGTGTTCCGCTGGCGGACTTGAGCGACTCGACGGTGAACACGGCTTTGCCATCAAGCGTCGGCAGCAATCGGATACAGGCGTTGATCGGCGACAGCGAAACGCGATCCCGCCCCGCACTGTCTTTGCTCAATTCGCCGATCACAACGGTGCATGCACCGCAATCGCCCTCTGCGCAACCTTCTTTGGTGCCAGTCAGTCGCCGCTCTTCGCGTACGAAATCGAGTAGCGTGGTGTGCGGATCAACGCCTTCGCGTTCGACCAACACACCGTTCAAAAAGAAACGCAAAACATTCACCGTATTCAACCTGACTCAGCGCACTATACAAGCAATTTCCGCACTATAGACGGTGTTTCCAATTGCGCTGATAAGCTTGAGATTATTTCTGACATCACTGACGCTGGGGGGAGGACATGGCAGAGCCACTCGACACGCATTTGCTGCGTGTGCTCTATCTCGTGCTTCAGGAGAAGAGTGTTTCTCGTGCGGCTGATCGCCTTGGCATCACGCAACCCGCCGTGAGCAGCGCGCTGAAACGGCTGCGCGAAATCACCGGTGACGATTTGCTGGTGCGTACGCGCAGTGGCATGACGGCAACCGAGCGCGCCGAGGGTTTGATCGCTCCGACCAAGGCCGCGCTTGACGCGATTGACAGCATTCTGGTCAAAGCTGAGCCGTTCGATCCCGCAAAGTCGAAACGCGTTTTTGGCGTCGGCGCGCCGGATTATTTTGATGCATTTTTTCTGTCGAATCTGATTGAGCGTTTTCGTGCACGCGTGCCGCAGGGTCGGCTCAATATTCGCTCGCTGTCGCTCGACATTGATTTCGAGCGTTTGCTGGAAGAAGGTGAGCTTGACGTGGTCGTCGGTAACTGGCCGAATCCGCCGGAGTATTTGCGCACTACACCGCTCTTTGACGATGAGGTCGTCTGCATGCTTTCGGATCGCCATCCACTGGCAAAAAAAGCTGAAATCAGCGCGGATGACTATATCGCCGCGAAGCATCTCGCGCCTGTCCGCTACGCCGGCGGCGTGCGCGGCGCGATTGATGAGCATTTGCACAAGCTTGGCATCAAGCGCGACATTCGCGTGTCGCTACCTTACTTTCACGTTGCGCCCTATGTGCTGACCACGACCGATCTCGTGTTCACCACGGGCCGACGATTCGCCGCGCACTACGCCAAATTTTTGCCGATCAAAGTGATGCCTGCGCCGCTCGATTTCCCGCCGCTGCGCTTCTATCAGCTCTGGCACGAGCGTACGCATACGGCAGCCCCGGCGCGCTGGCTGCGCGAGCAGATTACGACGGTAGCGTCTGGGTAGCGCGTAGGCGGGTAGTTTTTCAAACTAAGAGCGAGCTCGTTGCTTCGAAGAGGTGAGAATCGCAATATGAACCCATTGCTTTATCTGTTCGAGCTCGTCAATCTCGTCGTAGGCACTGGCGCTTTCTTCATCGCTGGCATTCCGGCGGCGGCCTGGCCGACGACCGCATTCTGCCATCAGCTTTTCTCTGTAAGTACGCTTTCAATTGGGCTAGAAGCCAATTGCGGCAAAAGTCGAGTTTTGCAGTTTCTGACCGTCAGCCCCAATGCAATAGCCATTTCAGAAAAAAGCTGAAATATATAAACGAAAAAGCAAAGCTCGTGATCTCCACGCTCGGTCAACATCCGGAGCGCAGAAAAGGTGATCGCCTTCACGACGGCATATTCGCCGTTCTTCCGGGATCGGCCGCTGGCAACATGATGGCGAACACCCCTAACCTGTCGGCTGGGTACAAGTTCGCGCTCAAAGATTTAACTTCATCGCCGTATGCAAGATTGCCAACAAACACAGCTTCGTCGCGTTTTTTTCTTCGCGCTCTGATTGCGCCTGACCGTGGCTGAACGATAAGGAGGCCGTCCGTTCTGGCATAGACTTTCAGCTATGTCGAACGAGCCAAACAATCGCCCCAGAATCGTCATCATCGGCTGCGGCTTCGGTGGCCTTGAGGCCGCGAAAGCGCTGCACAAGGCGGATGTCGACATCACGCTGATCGACCGCACCAATCATCACCTGTTTCAGCCGCTGCTGTATCAGGTGGCCACGGCCGGACTCTCAGCGCCGTCGATTGCCGCACCGGCACGATTCCTGTTTCGCAAACAGAGGAACGTCACCACGCTGCTCGGCGAAGTGGTGGACATTGACGCAAAGTCGCGTCAGGTCGTACTTGAAAATGGTGAACGCATTGCCTACGATCATCTGATCGCCGCCAGCGGCGCAACCCACAGTTACTTCGGCAATGATCAATGGGCTGCGCACGCGCCGGGCCTGAAGACGCTCGAAGACGCGTTCGAAATTCGTAGCCGGGTGCTGCTCGCGTTTGAACATGCCGAACGCGAACCCGACGAATCGGTGCGTGCGCCCTGGCTAACGTTTGCGGTGATCGGTGCCGGGCCGACGGGCGTCGAGATGGCGGGCACGTTGGCGGAAATTGCGCGACATACGTTGCCCGAGGAATTTCGTCGCATCGATTCGCGCAAGGCGCGCATCCTGCTGGTGGAAGGCGGCGACCGCGTATTGCAGGCGTTTCCGCCAGCATTGTCGGAACGCGCGAAGGATCAACTCACGTCGTTAGGCGTTGAAGTGCTCACGTCACACAAAGTGACGCAGATCGATGGTGACGGCATTCGCGTCAACGTGAACGGTGTGGAGCAGATTGTCGTGTGCAAGACCATTGTGTGGGCGGCGGGCGTGGCAGCATCAGCGCTCGGCAAGCTGCTGGCGCGCGCCTGCGAGTTGCCGGACACGAGTATTGATCGCGCCGGACGCATTGCAGTCGAACCCGACCTTTCACTGGCGGGACATCCCGAAATTTCTGTGGTTGGCGATCTCGCGCTCGCGAAAAGTTATGAGAAGAATGGCGAAACCAAACCCGTACCTGGCGTCAGTCCCAGCGCCAAACAGATGGGTCGCGTGGCAGCGATTAACATCCTCGCGCGCATTGCCGGTCGCGCGACACAGCCATTCCGCTACAACGACTACGGCTCACTGGCCACCATCGGTCGCAAATCGGCGGTCGTCGACGTACCGGTGCCACTGTTTGGCCACGTACGCTTCAGCGGTTACTTCGCCTGGCTGTTCTGGCTCTTCGTGCACGTCTATTTCTTGATCGGTTTCCGCAATCGCTTCGTCGTGCTCATGGACTGGGCGTGGTCTTACATGACGTTCAACAGAACTGCGCGGGTGGTGGTAACGCCGGAACGGATTGAGCCGGGCAGCGCCACGCGTGGAACCCCGGTCTAGCCTTCGCCGACGTCGCGCAGCACCGTCTGGATGACTGCCGCACTGATCCGAAAATCGGTCGCGTGCAGTTTGGCAAAGCGCGCTTTGGCTGATGTAATCAAGCCGCGCTTCTTCGCAAGACCGATCAGCGCCGCCGTGCCTGCCACGCGAATTCCATTCTCTGTTGCGACTGCGCGACCCGCCCGCTCATCCATCAGGATCAGGGTTTCGCTAACGCCGTGCGACACAGCGATGCGAATGCAGTCTGTCTCGCCTTCGTCCAGATCGGGGAGCGCAACGCCAGCGTCAGGAATCGATTTTCTCCAGACACGAATCGTCTTCCGTTTCACCGCTGCGGCAATCTCAAGCTCACCGCGCGCCGCGACACCCGGCAACACTTCTCGATGCACCGACGCTGGAACCCACACGTCGCCGAACAGTTCAGGAAGCCACGTCAACCCATCAACAATCGCGAGCCCGATCAACGGACTCGCATCGCTCAGGACAAGGCGAGCCATTGATCGAGTGTTTCGATATCCCGTTGAGTCTCGGCTGCATCCATCTCGACCACCGTAATGCCCAGTCGCGATACATGCGCAATAAACGCAGCCAGCGGCAATTGCGCCATGCGCGCGCTGCGCACCAACGACAAGCCGCCATCACGAAACAGCGCCGTCGCCAGCGCGATACGCGCACCGGGCTCTCCCAGCAGTTTGCCCGACTGCAAACCAATCATCACCGCATCCGGCTGATCACGATTCATCACCACCACTACGTCGTCGCGGGCATTGCGCAGCGCTTCGCTGGGATTATTTTTTAAGCCTGAGACGTTAACGGTTTGCATGATTCCTTTTTGATATAGGAAGATCGTATGGGTATATTATATAGGCGCTTATTAGCACCACTGAGTTTGCCGTCTCAACGTAGCCTGCGATAGCTGCGCAAACCAAGCGGCGATAATTTAGCCATGAACCCCGTCCACACCTCCCAAATCACTTCCCTCCCACTCCTCGCGCGCGGCAAAGTACGTGACAACTATGCCGTGGGTACCGACCGTATCCTGATGGTGGCTTCCGACCGCATTAGTGCGTTTGATGTGATCATGGGCGAGCCGATTACGGGCAAGGGTGCGTTGTTGACGCAGATGGCGCTGTTCTGGTTCGCAAAATTGACGGGGATCGTGCCAAATCACCTGACCGGCGACGAACCGGAGAGCGTGGTGACCGAGGCCGAAAGGGCGCAGGTGGTGGGTCGTTCGATGCTGGTGAAGCGGCTGAAGCCGTTGCCTGTGGAGGCGGTGGTGCGCGGCTATCTGGCGGGGTCGGGCTGGGTTGAATATCAGCAGTCTCAGTCCGTCTGCGGCGTGCCGTTGCCAGCCGGACTCAAGAACGCCAGCAAGCTTCCGTCGCCGATTTTCACCCCTGCGACCAAGGCGGAAATGGGCGAGCATGACGAAAATATTTCGTTTGCACGCATGGTGGAAATCATTGGCGAACCGCTTGCGGTCAAGGTGCGTGATGCGGCCATTGCGCTCTACACGCGCGCCGCCGATTACGCGCTGACCAAGGGCATCATCATCGCCGACACCAAGTTTGAATTCGGGCTCGACGAGCAGGGCACGCTGACCTTGATGGATGAAGTGTTGACGCCGGATTCGTCGCGTTACTGGCCGATTGAGGGATACGAGGCTGCGTTTTCCGCTGGCAAAAATCCGCCGAGCTACGACAAACAATATTTGCGCGATTGGCTAGAAAGCGTTCGCGTCGATGGCCAGCCGTGGGGTAAAAAAGCGCCCGCACCGACGTTGCCCCCCGAGGTGATTGTGGGGACTGCGGCGAAGTATCAGGAAGCGTTTGACCGGTTGGCAACGCCGGGTAGGGCCTAGCAACTTTTATTTGGCGTCCTTGTTTTATAAGGGCTGGTGGCTATTTTTGGCAAAAGTCGACTTGCTCAAGTTCTCGCAGTTAGCCGCGGCGCATCCGAAGAAATTCCGTAAAAGCTGTTATCTCAACTGGCAGTGCTGGCATCCTTCGCCGCGTTGTTAAGCAACCACTCCCGTAACGTGGCTACCGGCGCGGGATCTTCAAAAAGTGTTGCCGCGCTAGTCGCAATTTCGTCGCGCAAACTGGCCCGCTCTTCAGCATCACGTAACAGGCGCACTGAAATAGCCACGTAGCCATTCACGTCATTCGCCACCAGCGCAGAGCTCATCTTCACAGACAACGCGTTCAACATGGCGAACGTCTGCCGCCCGCGCATGAATTCGCCGGGCAAGGTAACAATCGGCAAACCGACAGACAACGCATCCAGACTGGTGTTGCCGCCGGAAAAACCGAAGCTGTCCAGCGCGATGTCACAGACCGAAAGTACGGCAAGAAAATCAGCGCGAGCGCTTTGCGGCAGGCGAATCACACGCGTTTGGGTGATGAGGCCCAGCGGCGCGAAAAAGTGGTCGAGATAAGCATCGAACAGTCGTGAGCGGTTGCCGGCCGGACTATCGAACACGACCAGGCGCGCATCCGGCGATTGCGCAAGAATTTCGCCGACGGCGCGCGTGAATTGCGGACTCCACTTGAACGGCGATTGCGCGCACACAGCGAGCGGAACGTTCTGCGGAAGGCGTAGTTGCGTTCGCGTCAATGCTGACGGTGCAGGCGGGCGCGGATAGCAGGTGCCTAGTCCCGGCAGCACCTGCAATCGCTCGCGATAGTGCGCCTGCGCGTTGCCTGGTTCAAGCGCAGCGGCGCTGAAGAACACATCTATCGTCGGCAACCCGCTGGTGACAGGATGCCCCCAGAGCATGCATTGCAGCGGTGCGAGACGCATCGCCGCAAGCTTCTCGATGATCGGCTCCATGCCGATTTCCGGGTAGATGAGTACGTCGGGTGCGTCTGCCGCGATGGCCCGTGCCATCATGAGTAACGCCTGATCGTCATCTTCAAAATGCACGAGTTGCGCGACGCTGGCTTGCACTTCGTCGGTGAATGCGTCGCGCTGGCCGCAAGCGTAGATAAACACTTCAATCTGCTCATCGTTCTTCGCTGAAATGCCGGTGAAGAAGTGTTTGAAGTATTGTCCGACGGTGCAATCGCGGATGTGCTTCGACGCGAAAGCGACGCGGATTCTGTGGCCGCGATCTGTCGCGCGTTTTGCCAACGATGGCGTGAGGGGCTGCATGAGCGCTGCCAGCCAATCGCCGCGCCCTGATTGCAATTCGAGATCGTTACGCCCGTGATACGCGAGGCGAAACGCGGTGTGACGTACGAGTCCCAGTCGTTCATCGTCATTGAGCGTGGTCGGTGCCGCATTGGCAAGCTGTGCAAGACCGTCGCGATAACGCTCGCGCCACGCGTTAATCGCGCTCTCATCCGGATAGTTTTCCGGCACCGTCAAGCTCGAGTCCACGGAATCGGGCGTCAACTCAGTCAATGGCGGCAACGGGTTATCGGCCAACGCCTGAAGTGCGTTCAACGGTGCATCGTCGGTGAGTCGCTTCACCCACAGCCATTGCGCCGCCGCGTTCTCGCGATGACGAGAAAAAGTGTGTCGCGCCAGTTCAACAGCCTCTGCGGAGCGCGACTGTGCCGCCAGCGCGCGACTCACTGCCCACGCAATAGACACATCCGCGCTAACGTCAATCGCGTGCGACTCCGTGAGTTGCAACGCACGCGCACTCGTCGCTGGCGTTGACGCGGCATCCCAAAGATAGCGCCAGAAAGCCATTTGCGTCGGCGCAATTTGTACCAAGTGTTCGAAGTGCGGAAACGCACGCTCCGGAAACTTTTGATCAAGCGCAATGCGGCCCGCCAGTGCGCGTGTCGCCGGCTCTGGCGGCCACATCATCAGCGCACGCTGAATCGTCGCTTGTGCTGAGGTGAGATCGCCCGACTGCGCATGCGCCGCCGCTAACGTCCGCTGCGCCGCTTGCGTGTTGCGGTACGACGTGGGTGCCGCAGTAATGAGCCGCACGGCATCGGCAAACGCGCCCTGACGCAGCATTGCCATCGCCTGCCGAACCAGTTGCTCCGCGCTCACAGAACCACAGCGGCGAAGTGTTGCGCGGGATTCACCAGCCGATCCTGCATCGCAATCAGATTCAAGTCTCGCGGCATCGCAGCGTCAGTCCCCTGTATTAAGGCGAACAGCGAAGACACCGCCCGTGACAGCGCCAATGCAATATCGTGATGTTGCAAATAGCGCCCCAGAAAAAGCGCTGCAATGCAATCACCCATGCCATTGGGCATCGGTTCCAGTGGCAGGTAAGGCGTGTACACGGCCCACGCCGCGTCGGCGGTCACCGCGAGCGTCGCGATATCGTCGTCCGTTTCGGCGCGGGCGCTAGTGACGAGTGCAATGCGCGCGCCGCGTTCGAGCAATGTTCTGGAGGCAGCGACGAGTTCATCTTGCGTTTGCGGATTGCTTTCGGTGAGCAAGCCCAGCTCAAACACATTGGGCGTGATGATGTCGGCAACATCTAGCGCCGTTTTCGCGAAAAATTGCGGTACATCCGGTTTGACGAATACGCCACGCCCCACGTCACCCATCACCGGATCGCAGCAATACAGTGCGCCCGGATTTTGTGCCTTCACACGACGTACGGCGTCAGCAATCGCCTCACCCGTCTCAGCACTGCCGATGTAGCCGGACAGCACCGCGTCCACGCGCCCGAGCAGGCCACGCGCATCCAGCCCATCCACCAACTCGCGCACGTGCGCTGCTGCGAACGCCTGTCCAGTCCAGGTGCCGTGGCCCGTGTGATTGGAGAACTGCACGGTGTGAATCGGCCACGCTTCAATGCCGAGTCGCTGCAACGTGAATGCCGCAGCGTCGTTACCAACGTGCCCGGCAACGACGTGCGACTGAATGGAGAGAACTTGGAGTGGCATGCCGCAATTTTGGCATTGGCGAACGGAACATTGCGTTGCCGCCGTTGCGATTGCAATACCTACGCGGCTTTTGACCGCTGATAGTTGAAGGGGCCACCCGTAAACGGCGCGAAACCGCAACCAAAAATCGCACCTGCGTCGGCCAGATCGCTGTCGGTGACCACGCCTTCTGCCAGCGCTTTGTTCGCTTCGTTCAACATCGGCGTGAGCAAACGATCCGTCAAACCTGCCGGTACGGCACCCGCCGCGCCTTTTTGCGGTTTGCCGTTGACCCAAACGTAGAAACCTTTACCGGTCTTCTTGCCGAGTTCTTTTGCTTCGAGTTTCGCGGCTAACTTTCTCGGCGCATTCTGCAAAGCGGCTTCGCCGCCAACGACTTGTCCCACCGCTGCACACACGTCGAGACCAACCACATCGGCGAGTTCAACCGGGCCCATCGGCATGCCGAACAGTAGCGCGGCTTCATCGAGTGTTTCCGGCGTGATGCCTTCATCGAGGCAGCGCATCGCTTCGGTGAGATACGGAGCGAGGATACGGTTCACCCAGAATCCCGGCGCGCTCTTGCAGGCAAGCGGCAGCTTGTCGATTTGATCGACGAAGGCCGTGGCTTTGCGCGCCATGTCGGGATTGGTTTGTGCGCCGCTAATGACTTCCACCAGCATCATCTGCGCGACTGGATTGAAGAAATGCACGCCGACAAGGCGCGACGGATCTTTCAGCGCGGTGGCAATCTGCTCAAGCGGAATGCTTGAGGTGTTGGTCGCAAGCACGGCGTCGGGCTTGGCCTTCGCTTCGAGTTGCGCAAACACTTTTTGTTTGACGGCGAGATTTTCAACGATGGCTTCAATGATGAAGTCGGCGTTTTTCGCGCCGTCGCCCGTGATGTCCGGTTGCAGGCGATCCATCGCATCGCGAATGCGGCGCCCGTCACGCAGGCGCTTTTTGTACATATCAGCCGCGCGCTTGATCGAGGGCGCAATCTTCGATGCGTCCAGATCCTGCAGCGTGACCTTGATGCCGCGCAATGCGCACCAGGCCGCGATGTCGCCGCCCATCACACCCGCACCGACGACGTGAACATGCATCGCCTTGAAGTTGATGCCTTTGGCTTGTGCTTTCAGTTTTTCGCGCAGGCTGAACACGCGGATCAGATTCTTCGCCGTGGAATGTGACAGCAACGCCTGCATGGAACACGATTCAGTTGCGGCGGGCACGTGCACGTCGCCGTTGTACTTTTGCCAGAGATCGATGATCGCGTACGGCGCTGGGTAGTGCTCGGGCCGAGCGCGTTTTGCGACCTGCTTCCTGGCTTGCGACGCTACGTAGCCACGCAGGAAACCATTGGTCATGAGGTTCTGAACAAAACTCAACTGGCGTGGCGCAGGCAGCGTCTTGAGCACACCTGCGACGGTGTTACCCACGATGCGCGGCGGCACGGCTTCGTCCACGAGGCCGAGTTTTTTTGCCTTCGATGCGTCGACCGTTTTGCCGGAAAGCATGAGATCGAACGCAGCGGGCGCGCCGAGCAATTGCGGCAGGCGCTTGACGCCACCCCAGGCTGGAAGAATGCCCAGCATCACTTCAGGCAAGCCCATACGCGTGCCGGGCTCGTCGACCGCGACGCGATAGCGACACGCCATCGCAAGCTCTAGCCCACCGCCCATGCAGAAGCCCCTGATCAGCGCAAGCGTTGGGTACTTCACGACCGCGAGGCGCTCGTACAAATCGTAGCCACGCTTGATGAGGGTTGATGCGGCGGCGACATCGCTTGTTTTGCTGATGGCCTCGAATTCCTGAATGTTTGCGCCCGCGATGAAGCCGGAAGATTTCAGCGAATGAAAGACGACAGCCTTCGGAGATTCTTTGTCGAACTGATCCAGTAGAAATGCGAATTCATCGAGTACCGGCGTACCCATCGTGTTGACGTTGCTGCCCGCCACATCAATACCGACCCATGTGATGCCGTTTTCGTCGGTCTTGAGTTTGAAGTTTTGATAGATCATTCTTGTGTCCTGTGCGCTTAATGTCACCGTTTTGACCCCCTCTTCCTTGACGGGAGGGTTGGGGTGAGGGTGACGGGTTGCTTGGAGATCAAATGTGACTGGGAGTGGCACGTAACCCCTCACCCTAGCCCTCTCTCGCAAGGGGAGAGGGGACTATGCGGCTTCCACCAGCATTGCGCCGCCTTGTCCGCCACCAATACAAATCGTCGCGAGCGCCCGTTTGCCGCCCGTGCGTTTAAGCACATTGAGAGCGTGGAGCACGATGCGCGCGCCCGACGCGCCGACCGGATGGCCAAGCGCAACCGCGCCGCCATCGACGTTTAATTTATTCATGTCAATCGAACCCATCGCGCCGTCAAGACCCAACTCTTCCTTACAGAATTTATCGTCTTCCCACGCCAGTTTGCAGGCGAGCACCTGCGCGGCGAAGGCTTCGTTGATTTCGATGGTGTCGAGATCATTGAGCGTGAGACCGTTGCGCGTCAGGATCGGTGTCGAGGCGTAGACCGGACCCAGACCCATCTGCGCTGGATCACAACCCGCCCATTGCGTGTCGACGATTTTGCCGAGTACGGGCAGGTTATGTTTCTCAACGGCGGCTTTGGTCGCGAGCACCAGCCACGCGCCGCCATCGGTAATTTGCGAGCTGTTCCCAGCCGTGACGTTGCCGTATTTCTTGTCGAAGAAGGGCTTCAGTTTGGCGAGCTTTTCTGGCGTTGAATCGGCGCGTGCGCCGTCGTCATCGTTGTAGACATTGCCCTTGTCGTCGATCAACGGAATCACTTCACCTTTGTAGGCACCTGCGGCCTGCGCAGCGAGCACTCGCTTGTGGCTCTCGGCCGCGAACGCATCCATCTCGGTGCGCGTGATGCCGAAGCGAAACGCAATGTTCTCGGCGGTCTGGCCCATGAGCAACCCAACCTTGGGATCGGTCAAACCTTTCATTAACGCGATGACGGGCGAGAGCAAAGCCGTTGGCGACAATTTCGCAAACGTGCCGATCTTCTGGCCCATCGTCTTTGCGCTGGCGAGCGCGGCGAACCACAGCACCATTGGCTTCGAATACAGGAGCGGCGCGTGCGATAACGCATCGACACCACCCGCAAGCACCAGCTCCGAGCGCCCAGCGAGCATGTTGTTGATGGCAGAGTCGAGCGCCTGCATGCCGCTGGCGCAGTTCCGCATCACGGTCCAGCCGGTGACTTTGTCGCCGCAGCCGAGACGCATGGCCACGTAACGACCGATGTTCACTTCATCCGGCGATGGATTGGCACAGCCGAGGATCACCTCGTCGAACTGCGTCGGTTCAATCGGCAGGCGCGAAATCAGGACGCGACCTGCTGCGACCGACAAATCGGAAGCCGAAAACGGGCCCGGTGCGTTGCGTGCTTTCAGGAACGGTGTGCGTGCGCCGTCAACGACATAGATGGGTTCACGAAGGGCGGATGCCATAGCGATACCTTTTTCGAAAAGTGGATTTAGGCGAACGCCAGTACGGCGCGAATAGCTTCTTGCTGACTCGACTGATTGACTTTGGCGCGCAAGCTGCCCGCGAGGAACGGCGCAAGGTGAGCGAGCACGGCAGCGTCCTCATCAACCGCGCTGTTGCTGGTGGCGGCCAGGCCCGTCATCAGTTTTCGCGCGTCTTCGCTGGCGAGCGTGGACGAGATCGCATCGAGCATGAAATGCAGGCGCATCGATAAATCCTGGGTGGCGAGTTCGGGCAACGCTCGGGCGAAGGCCTGCACAAAGCGCGCGTTTTGTGCGGCGTAGCGTTCTTGCAACAGATCACGAACGAACGTGGCGGGATCGGCGTAAGCGCGGCCCAGGAATTTCAGGAAATCTTCGCCGCCGCGCTCGGCGTTGCGCGCGAGGCGAAGCGCGGGCAGGAACATGGTGGCGATCAATTGTTCGACCGTATTCACGGCGTCAAAACCTTTCGCCTCCAGCGCATCAAGCAGGCGAACGCGCTCCAGATTAAGCGTATCGAGGCGGTTGGTTAACACCAGCGCAAACAGCTCTTCCTTGCTGCCGAAGTGATAGTTCACGGCGGCGAGATTCACGCCGGCCTCAGTCGTGATCGCGCGAAGGCTGGTAGCGTCGAATCCATGCACGATAAAGAGCTTTTCCGTCGCCGCGAGGATCCGCGTTTTGGTGGCCGCACGGCCCTCATTGCGTGGCTCGCGCTCACGGATTTTGAGCGCGGGGAAACTGGGGGTGCTGAGCATAGCGAACGACATTGACGCCTTCCAGGTCGGTTTAATCGACCGATTCAAACAATTGTTCGATTTTGCATGAAAACGCCTTAACGCCTAGTGTTTGCGCTAGAAAATTGGCTCTAGGCGTCGGTGTTGTGCTTCACCCAATGCGCGTGTAAGTTGGGTTTGAAGCGAGGCAGCTTTTCGCTGAAATGACGTATGAATAAGGGGTAACACTGATTTTTACAGATAGTCGATAAACAGCTATTTTGCCGGTCAGCCCTTATAAAACGGTTAATTCATGAAAATGCTGTTAGTCAGATAAAATTAAATCGATAGTTCATTGATCGAAAAATATCGCATAAAACATCCACTTGGATGTTTTATGGATGGATGCTATGATTCGCCCATGCCTCCAAGAAGCAAAACTTCAATCGTCACCGCGACCAAACCGCCCGACGAAAAAATTACGATCAACCTCGGTTACGTCGATCTCGGTCAGATTGATTTGTTGGTGCAGGAAGGCTTTTATGCCAACCGAACCGACCTTATTCGCACTGCAATCCGCAACCAGCTCGCCGGTCACGCCGATGTCGTCAAGCAGGCGGTCGCGCGCAAAACGCTCATTCTCGGCATCCAGCAAATCAGCGCCGACGAACTGCGGGCGGCGCGCGCGGCCGGTCAATCGCTGCAAATTCGCGTGCTCGGCCTCGCATCAATCGCCGCGGATGTCACGCCGGAGTTAGCGCTTGCTGCCATCGAATCGGTTGTAGTGCTTGGTGCGTTGCATGCCAGCCCAGAAGTCAAAGCCGCTTTGGCTGCGCGCATTCGCTAACGTCGTCATGTCCATCATTAACAATTGCCCAGCACCCTAATGAACACCACTTTTGATCGTCTGATGGCCGACGCAACCCGGCTTACGCAGGCGGGCGATTTGCGCGCCGCGACAGAGGCCATTCAAGCCGCGATGCGCGGATCGATGCGTGCGACATCGACGTCGCCCAACGCGAACGACTCGGACGTCATTGATGGCACGGCGCGTCGCGTCGACGGCCTCGATCTGCCGAATCCGGATTCAACGCCTGCGCAAAAAGACGCGCCGCGAACTGGGCAGTTTATCGACGGGCGCCACACGTGGGCGAACGATTCATGTGAGTACAAATTGTTTGTCCCGCCTCAGGCTCACGGGCTCGAAAGCGGCACCGGAAAAACGCTGCCGCTGGTCGTGATGTTGCACGGCTGCACGCAAACCCCGGACGATTTCGCGCTCGGCACCGGCATGAACGAAGCGGCGCTGGCGTCCGACGAAGGATTTTTTGTGCTCTATCCCGCGCAAAACTCGCAAGCCAATCCGTCGCGCTGCTGGAACTGGTTTAAACGCAGCCATCAACAACGCGATCTCGGCGAACCCGCGCTGCTTGCTGACATGACGCGCAGCGTCATCGAGCGCTACGCGATTGACCGGCAAAGCGTGTACGTCGCGGGTTTGTCTGCGGGCGGTGCGATGGCCGCGATTCTGGGCGAAGCGTACCCGGATATTTTTGCCGCCGTCGGCGTGCATTCGGGTCTGGCGGTTGGCGCTGCGAAGGACGTGAATTCTGCGTTTACAGCGATGAAAAGTGGTGCGTCTGCCACGTTGAAATCCGACGGGAAACCGGTACCGACGATTGTCTTTCATGGCGACAAAGATAGCACCGTTCACCCCGTGAACGGAGAGCAGGTCGTGCACGCGAGCGCGAGAAGCGTCGCAGCAATCCTTACGACTGGCAGCGACAACGGACGCAGTTTTACGCGTAGCGTTTACTCAGCGGACGGACGCGTATTGGCGGAACACTGGACGGTGCAAGGCGCTGGTCACGCTTGGTCAGGCGGTAGCGCAAAAGGATCGTATGCGGACGCCAGGGGGCCGAACGCCACGAAAGAAATGCTGCGCTTTTTTCTGGCTAACAGGCTCGGTTGAACTGCGGCGGTACGGCGCGTTTTTAACGCGCCTACGACTCACCCTTCATCCAGCGCGCTGCATCCACCGCGCCATACGTCAAAATCGCCGACGCCCCCGCGCGTCGGAAGCAGATGAGCGTCTCCATCAGGCACTTTTTGTAATCGAGCCAGCCGTTGGCGGACGCGGCTTTGAGCATCGCAAATTCGCCGCTGACCTGATAGACGGCGACCGGCATTTTGAATTCGTCCTTCACTCGGGCGAGGACATCCAGATACGGCAAGCCAGGCTTCACCATCAGCATGTCTGCACCTTCTTCAACATCAAGCGCGCATTCACGAATCGCTTCGTCGCTGTTGGCGAAATCGATCTGGTAGGTTTCCTTGCTGCTCTTGCCCAGATTGCCGGCCGAGCCGACCGCGTCGCGGAATGGGCCGTAGAACGCGCTGGCAAATTTGGCGCTGTAGGCGATGATTTTCGTGTGGATAAAACCGGCATCGTCGAGGGCGCTGCGGATCGCGCCGATGCGACCATCCATCATGTCCGAAGGCGCGACGAAGTCCGCGCCTGCTTTGGCATGCGTGAGCGCCTGTTTCACAAGCACCGCGACCGTCTCGTCGTTGATCAAATAGCCGGTGTCGTCCATGATGCCATCCTGCCCGTGCGAGGTGTACGGATCGAGCGCCACGTCGGCGATGATCCCAATGTCCGGCACGGCCGCCTTGAGCGCGCGGACGGCGCGCGGGACTAGGCCGTCATCGTTATAGGCTTCCTCAGCGAACGGCGTTTTTGCTGACTCGATGACCGGGAATAGCGCGATGGCAGAAATGCCGAGCGAGGCCGCTTCACGGGCACGCTCGATCAGGATGTCAACGGACACGCGTTCGACGCCGGGCATCGAGGCAATCGCCTGTGTGCGCTGCGCGCCCTCAATCACAAACACAGGCCAGATCAGGTTGGCGGCGGACAGTGACGTCTCTCGAACCATGTTGCGGCTGAACGCATCACGACGCAAACGGCGCATGCGGATGGAGGGGTAGGCAGGGGTGTTCATTACGCGATTTTAAGTGCTTGTAGAAGCGGCTTGCCGCCACCCGACGCTGCGAGTGAAACCCACGTTCCAATTCCGCCGTGGTCGCGGCAAGCCCCTCCTACAAACGGCGGAACTATGCGGGTGGCCCGCCCGCCCTCAACGCCTTCTCAATCAACTCGCGCACATTGGGCGACAACGCTGCCTGTGCGACGAGCATTTCGAGTTGTGCTTTCTGCAAACTGCGTTGTGGCTCGGTGCACTTGTGCCATCGCAGAAACGGGTCGCAGAATCGCGCAGCGAGCGAAGGATTCTGTGCGTCGTAATGCAGGATTTGTTGCGCAACAAATGCGTATCCGGCGCCATCTGCCGCGTGAAAACCACGCCAGTTTTGATCTCCGAATGCATGAACAACAGCGCGGACGCGATTCGGATTTTTGCCGTCAAATTTTGGGTGTGTCAACAGTTCACGCACTCGCGCGAGCGCTGCGCCATCGGGCCGATTGGCGCAGGCTTCCATCTGGAACCAGCGATTCAACATCGACAAATCACTTAACCAGCGGTCATGGAATGTGGCGTACATCGTGTCACGCGCGACGCAAGGTAGATCGCGCAGTGCGGCTATAGCGCCCATCACATCGGTCAAATTATCGGCATCTGTCCACGCGATGAGCGCCAGCGCTTGACCCGCCTCACTGCCGGTCACATTGATCAAGGCAAGCAAGGTATTGGCCAGAGAGCGATGCGCCACCGCGTCGGCATGCATGGCGTAGGGCGCGTCCGCCAATGCCGAGCGTTCAACTCCGTATCTGCCAATCATCGCGGCGAAATTCGCAGTCGCAAGGCTCAACATCACGGCGTCTCGAGCGTCGGCAATAGCCGTCGCATCAATCACCGACTCACGATCAGCGATTTCGGCGTGACCCGGAAGCGCGAGCATTTGCGCGATCAACGCCGGATCAGTCTGCTGATCGGCGAGCAGTGCGCTGATAGCTTGATGCAAGCCCGACGCGGATGGTTCGCCCCGTTTTTCGCTATCGAACGCGCGGAAGAAAAGCTCGCGCAGCGCCTGCCAGCGAACCACGCCGTCGCTGTCTTTCGCGACCAGCATCGCGAGCTCGTCATCGGTGTAGGCAAACGACACTTTCACCGGTGCGGAGAAGCCGCGTAGCAACGACGGAACCGGCTTGTCGCCCACGCCGTCGAAGTGAAATTCCTGCCGCGCCTCGGTGACGCTCAGCACCTGCGCATGTGACACCTTGCCGTCGCGTTGCACGAGCGCCATCGACAACGGGATGACCGTCGGCAATTTGTTCAGCTCTCCTGGCGTCGCGGGAACGGTTTGCTCGACAGTCAACGTGTAGCGCTTCGCTGTCGCATCGAACGCGTCCGTTACGTTGATCGTTGGCGTGCCCGCCTGACTGTACCAACGCTTGAATTGCGTGAGATCAGCGCCGCTCGCATCTTCCATAGCGGTAACGAAATCATCGCACGTGGCTGCCGTGCCGTCGTGTCGCGAGAAGTAAAGATCGGTGCCTTTGCGATACGTTTCAGCGCCGAGCAACGTATGCAGCATGCGGATGACTTCCGCACCTTTTTCATACACGGTCACAGTGTAGAAATTGTCGATTGCTTCGTATTCGTCTGGGCGAATCGGATGCGCCATCGGGCCCGCATCCTGCGCGAATTGACGCGATTGCATGAAGGCAGTTTCTTCAATGCGAACTACGGCGGGCGAGCCGCGAAATGCGGAATACTGTTGCTCGCGAAAAACCGTGAAACCTTCTTTCAAAGAGAGCTGAAACCAGTCACGACAGGTGACGCGGTTACCGCTCCAGTTGTGAAAATATTCGTGCGCGACGATGGCGTCGACGACCTGAAAATCGATGTCGGTCGCAGTGTCTTTGTCGGCGAGCAAAAAACGCGAATTAAAAATATTCAATCCCTTGTTTTCCATCGCCCCCATGTTGAAGTCATCTGCCGCGTAGATCATGAATCGATCAAGGTCGTACTCGCGACCGTACGCCTCTTCGTCCCAGCGCATCGCGGCTTTCAGGCAGTCCATTGCCCAGAAGCAGCGCGGCAGATTTGCCGTGGTCGAATAAATTTCGAGCAACACGTTGCGGCCCGACTCAGTCACGAAATGATCGGCGAGCTTGTCGATTTTCCCTGCAACGAGCGCGAACAAATACGACGGCTTTTTGTGCGGGTCATGCCACACCGCTTCATGCCGCCCATCCGCTAAATCGGCTTCAGTCACGAGGTTACCGTTCGAGAGGAGCACCGGAAACTGCGCCTTGTCCGCGCGAATCGTGACACGATATTCAGACAGAACGTCCGGTCGATCCGGGAAGTAAGTAATGCGGCGGAAACCTTCGGCTTCACATTGCGTGCAGAACGTGCCGTTGGTGACGTACAGCCCTTCCAGCGCAAGGTTGGCCGACGGATTGAACCGCGTGACGATGCTGAGCGTGCTCGAATCGCCCGCGTAAGCAAACGCACTCGCGTTGATCACAATGCGGTTGGAGTCGAGACGGTAATCGGCGACCGTTAACGCATGCCCATTGTGCAAAATGGATTCAAGCGTCAGGCCGTCGCCGTTAAGGATTAGCGTATCGCTCGCGCCCGGTTGCGAGTTGCGCCGCAGCGCCAACGTGGACGTCACGCGGGTGTTGGTCACATCCAGATCAAACTGCAAATCGACGCGATCAATCCAGAACGCTGGGGCGCGGTAGTCTGCGCGGTGAATGGCTACAGCGCCCGGATTTTTCATGATGCTCTGTACTTATTTTTTGGCGGCTGGAACGTAGGCTGACGGTTCTGCGGATGCGTTCACCGTTTTGCCAATCACCGAGATCAGTTCAACATCGAATACCAGCGTCGCATTGGGGGGAATGGAGCCGCCCGCGCCGCGCTCGCCGTAGCCTTTGTCTGGTGGGATGATTAGTGTGCGCTGACCGCCGACCTTCATGCCGACGACGCCTTCGTCCCAGCCCTTGATCACGCGGCCCGCACCCAGTATGAAGCCGAACGGAACTTTGCGGTCAATTGAGGAATCGAATTTGGCACCTTTGTTGTCAGGGGCGGTCGCGTTCCAGAGATAACCGGTGTAGTGCACATTGACCGGCACGCCGGTTTCGGCCAACGCGCCATCGCCGATTTTGCGGTCGATCAGTTTGAGCGTGGTCGGTGCGCCCATAGTTGAGGCTGGAGACGCCGTGGCGGCGGTTTGCGCCATCGCACTGCCGCTCAGGAGCGAGAAAAGAACGGCGGCTGCGATGACCGAGGGTTTAACTATATTCATAACGAGGAATCCATAGCGAAGTGAAAAATCGTGACAATTGGGGAGGGTAGAACCGCCTCTGGAGGCCGCTCGCCCGCTTTTGCTTGCCGCAGCAGGGATGGAGCGGTATTCTACGATTTGATAACAATTGCAATCGCGCGAGCGAAAGCTCAAAAAGACCGGTAAACATGCTCCGTTGGCTCACAAATTTGACCGATTCGCGCCCGTTGGGTTCAGCCAGCGGCGCGAGAAAGTTTGTCGCAGCACTGGATCGCGATATTTTTAGTGCCTCCGATGCGGTGTGCGCGGTGCTCCGGTCGTTCAATAGCGACGCTGAAAATCAGGAGGTTTTGAGTCCGGCTCCGCTGTTTGAACTGGATGCGCGCACCGAGGCGATGACGATGCGCCTCGAGCGTGATTATCTTGCCGCGTCGCTGCAATCGCATTCGCTGCGCGAGCGTTTGTGGGATACGGGGTACGACTGGGCGATGCGCTTTGCCGATGCGTATCGGCTGATTTTGATGCGCGAGACGGCGTCTGTCGCAGGCCGTTCGGCCTCGGAATTTGCACGTGTGGCGATTCGTTTCTTTTACTTCCGTGCGATGGCTTATCGCTATCGGTTGTATCGTCATGAAGAGTGGATTCCCGCGATCTGGGTCGAGACGCATCAGGTGTTTCGCAAGGCCTGTGACCTGGGCGTTGACCACGTCGTTGTAGCTGGGGCTGAAAGTGGGCAGGTGAGCTATCCAGCGCGGGCGTTCGCCGCGCTTGCGCTGTTGCGGCTTGGTAACGCGGGCGGCTATACGCCATCGCAGATCAACGCGCTGTACAAGAAAATTGAAGAATTCACGCACGATCTCAAGCTGACTGCGCGTCCAGCGAACGAGAGTGGCTTTGCCATCAATCTGGCGGGCTCGGACGGGCTGGTGCCGCGTCACTCGGTACCGCAGGGCGGGCAATATTTGTATTGCGACACCACGGCGATTCACGCCCGCGCACTGGCCTGGCTCGATCAGGTGGAATCGGAAGACGGCGGTCGCAACGTGACGCTTGGCGGATCGCTGTCGCAAAATCCACTGCTCTCGCTGCGCAGCGCGGTGCTGCGGATTGACCCTGAATTCAAGCCACTCACGCGGGCCAGCGCGCGTAATGATGATCATGGCCGCGTCGCTGCTACCTATAGCGTTGGCAAGGTGGCAACAGCGATTTCGTTCGATCCGGGCATGTTGGCCGGAAGTCTTGAAGGCGATAGCTACGACTACGCCGATACGCTTGAAATTGAAACACTGGGGTTGCTTAAAGATTCAACCCTGAAGCGGCTCCGACGCGATTTGCCACCCGAGGCGGCGCGTTTGAATTTGCAGTTCTGGCATTTGCGTGATCGCAGCGATACAGGCTTTCGCTGTGTGGTGCCGAATACGTCGACCCAGCGCTTGCGGCTGCGCGACATTGTTGCCGTGACCGAGGAAGCACCTGCGGCAGGCTGGCAGGTCGCGACCATTGTGCGTTTGCTTAAGCTGCCCGCAGGCCACATCGAAATTGGACTTCAGGTGCTTTCGCGTGAGGTGGACACCATCGAGCTGCGCACACTGCGATCACGCCACGGCCTTTATCGCGATAACGCCGCGACGCTGGTGGCCAGCGCAACATTCAAGGCCATCCGCTTGAAAAGCGCTTTTTTTGGACGTCCGATTTTGGGGGCGTCGTGGATCATGAGCGCCGCCGACTATCAGGCGGGCGTCACGTACGAAGTTCAGGGCTCACAGCGTCGCTACGAAGCGAGCGACGTGGTGAGCGAGGGCTCGGACTGGGTTTGGGTCAAACCGAACGAGCTCAGCTAGCGCTCGCCCATGCGGGTGAGTGGTGCCCGCGAGCACCGCCGCAAACGATTGCCGGTCAGGCAACCCCGTTGGCTTTAAACCACGCGGTCAATTTTTCCCACGCATCATCAGCAGCGGCCTTGCGATAGCTCGGGCGATAATCCGCATTGAACCCGTGTGGCGTGTCCGGATACGAAATGATGGGACTTTGCTTGCCAGCTTTTTTGAGTGCGGCACGCATTTGATCCAGCGTGTCGAGTGGAATTCCAGCGTCTGCGCCACCGTAAAGACCAAGCACCTTCGCGTTGATTTTGTCGACGAGATCAATCGGATTTTTCGGGTTCATCGCATTGGTCGGACCAACGAGGCGACCGTACCACGCGCCGCCCGCTTTCACGTTCTGGTTGTGTGCGGCGTACAGCCACGTAATGCGACCGCCCCAGCAGAAGCCCGTAACCGCTAGCTTTTTCGTGTTGGCTTTGCCTGAGGCTTTAGCGAACGCGACGCAGGCGTCAAGGTCCGACATCACTTGTGAGTCAGGCACTTTGCTGACTACGTCCGACATGATTTTTGAGATGTCGGTGATCTTCGAGACATCGCCTTGCCGTGCGTAAAGTTCACCCGCAATCGCGAAGTAGCCGAGCTTGGCAAAGCGGCGGCAGATGTCCTTGATGTGCTCATGCACACCGAAAATCTCCTGTACAACGAGTACGACCGGGAAGTTGGAGCCGTTGGCAGGCATCGCACGATAAGCGACCATGTCGCCGTCTTTGGTCGGCACTTTGACTTCACCGGCGATCAATCCGTCAGCGCTGGTCGTGATCGTTTGCGCCGACACCGGCAGCACCGCCGCGGCAAAGCCCGCGCCGAGCGAAGTGACGATAAAACCACGACGGTTTAACTTTGTCTCAGGCACCAGAGCATCAATTTCTGATTGGGTGGCGGCTAAATTTGACTCGTGCAACATCGAAACATCCTTAATAAAACAACAGCAGGGAATGCTGCTCACATTATGGACTGGCAGCCACGAGTTTGTTCGAGGTCACCCTATTGCGGCTTGCGCGCCGCCGTCACGCGCGGATGGCCTGCGAGGTCGCGCAGCGTGCACACCTCGGTGAAGCCGCTCGCCGTCATTAACGCCGGGACGGATTCACCCTGATCGTAACCGTGCTCTACGACCAGCCAGCCGCCCGCGTGCAAGTGCTTAATTGCGCCGCTTGCGAGTTGGCGGTAGCTCTCCAGCCCGTCGACCGCATCAGCCAGCGCGATGGCCGGTTCGAAGCGCAAATCGCCCTCCGTGAGGTGCACGTCTCCGGGCACGATGTAGGGCGGATTGCTAACGATGAGGTCGAATTTTGCGTCGGCTTGGACCGCGCTGAACCAGTTGCTTTGAATGAATTCGACGTTGTTTGCGTGGAGATGAACAGCGTTTTCTAGGGCTAATTCAAGCGCGTCGGGTGACACGTCGAGCGCGGCGATTCGCGCGTCGGGTCGCTCCAAAGCCAACGTGATGGCGATGCATCCGGTACCAGTGCCACCGTCCAGAATCGTCGGACTTGTCTTGGCTTCGACGAGTGTGAGCACATGCTCCACCAAGTGCTCCGTCTCCGGGCGCGGGATCAGCGCGGCGGGCGAGCAGCGAAAGGTCCGCCCGAAAAAGTCACGCTCGCCGAGTAAATAGGCCATCGGTTCGCCAAGCATGCGCCGCGCCGCCAGAGTCGCAATGCCCTGTCGCTCGTTGTCCGAGACTGCTTCATCGTCATGCGCCACCAGCCACGCGCTGTCTCGATTCAGTACGTCGCTTACGAGCATGCGAACCTCAGCGCGGGGTAGCTCTCGCGTGACTAGAGACGTCATGAGTTCGCGGATATTCACTGGCTGCAAGCGCTTCGTGTGATGATTATTTTCATGTTCGAAGACATATAGCTTTTCGCCAAAAGCACCCCTGAAAGCGGGCAAACAGCCGAAAAATAGAACAGTCGACTTTCCATGAAAATACGACTTAGCCCCAGTGCAGCATACGATTCATGAAAAAGCTGTAGGACTCAGAGCCAGCGTCAAGGCATCGCGCCATCTTCAATCATCTGTTCAACAACGCCGCGCGCCGCATGCGCAAAATCGTCGCCACCGCTGGCGTAAATCACCGAGCGCGACGCGTTGATAATGAGCCCGGCGCCCTTGCTGTCGCGGCCCACGGCAACGGTCGCTTTCATGTCGCCGCCCTGCGCGCCAACACCAGGCACCAGAAGCGGCATATCGCCTACCACTTTGCGCACATCGGCGATCACCTGCGGCACCGTCGCGCCGACGACGAGGCCAATGTTTTGGTTCGCGTTCCATTGTTGCGCCGCGAGTTTCGCCACACGCAGATACAACGGCTCGCCGTCGATCATCTGCTCCTGCAAATCAGCGCCGCCCGGATTCGACGTGCGGCACAGCAGGATCGTGCCCTTATTCGCATACTTCGTGAACGGCACAATCGAATCGCCGCCGAGGTACGGATTGACCGTGACCGCGTCGGCACGATAGCGCTCAAACGCTTCCACCGCGTAGAACTCGGCCGTGCTGCCGACGTCACCGCGCTTGGCATCGAGGATCACTGGTACATCGGGATAGCGGTCGTGAATGTAGTCAATGGTCGCCGCAAGCTGGTCTTCAGCCGCGATCGCGGCGTAATGTGCAAATTGCGGTTTGTACGCGCAAACGATGTCGTGCGTCGCATCGATGATCGCTTTGTTGAATGCAAAAATCGCATCGGGGCGATTGAACAGACGCTCGGGCAACCGCTTCTTTTCCGGGTCGAGGCCAACGCAGACGAGCGACCGTGATTTCGTCCACGCGGCTTGTAATTTTTGATTGAAAGTGGTCATGCAATCGCTCCTTCCATCAAGGACATTTGTTCTGCCTGATGCTCGGAAATCAGCGCATCGACCATGTCGCCAATGTCGCCATCCATAATGAAATCGAGCTTATACAGCGTCAGGTTGATGCGGTGATCGGTCATCCGGCCCTGCGGAAAATTGTAGGTGCGGATGCGCTCGCTGCGGTCGCCGGAACCCACAAGCGATTTGCGTAATCCTGCTTCTTTCGCATGCGCCGCTGCGCGCTCGCGCTCCAGCAAACGCGACGCCAGCACTTCCATTGCGCGCGCCTTGTTCTGATGCTGCGAACGCCCGTCCTGACATTCGACGACCACGCCAGTCGGAATGTGCACGATGCGCACTGCCGAGTCGGTCTTGTTGATGTGCTGGCCGCCGGCACCGGACGCACGGAAGGTGTCGATGCGCAAGTCCGACGGATTGATCGTGATGTCTTTCACCGGATCAGCTTCAGGCAGGATCGCCACCGTGCAGGCGCTGGTGTGGATGCGTCCCTGCGCCTCAGTCACCGGTACGCGCTGCACGCGATGCGTCCCCGACTCAAACTTCATCTTCGAATACGCGCCCTGCCCGATGATGCGTGCGATCACCTCACGGTAACCGCCCAACTCGCTCTCGCTGGCCGAAACAATCTCCACCTGCCAGCGCTGCCGCTCGGCAAACCGCGTGTACATGCGCAGCAAATCGCCCGCAAACAGCGCTGACTCATCACCGCCCGTACCCGCGCGAATTTCGAGAAAAATATTGCGCTCATCGGCTGGGTCTTTCGGCAGCAAGCCTAGCGTCAACTCTTTCTCAATGCGCTCAATGTCGGCTTTGGCGGTGTCGATTTCTTCCTGCGCCATCTCCTTCATTTCCGGATCGGCGAGCATCTCCTGCGCGCCCGCCAGATCAGCCTCACGCGCCTGAAACTGCGCGAACAACGCTGAAATCGGCTCGATGTCGCTCCGCTCCCGCGACAGCGCCCGAAAGCGATTCATGTCATTGGTCACGGACGGGTCAGACAGCAAGCTCTCCACCTCCACCTGTCGGCGCGAGAGTTGTTCAAGCTTGATGCGGAAAGTGTCTTTCATGGGGGCTCTAGAAACGAAAAAGCCACGCGTAACACAAGCTATCACCCGGAAAGGCGAGGGAGCGGGTGGGCGTGGCTAAAGGGACATTGGGCTCAATTCTAGGCCGTTTGAACGGCACCACACTTCATTTGCAAGTGCCCTTTGGCGGCCAAAGGAGGACGTAGCGGTCTTGCCAGGTCAGTTTAGGTCGCTATTCGACTGAAACTGGCATGAAAGCACCAAATTGATGATATGATGCGCACTTAGATTCCACGCCCAACCTTACGCACGCCAAACATGCGAACCACACTCAACCTTTCAGAAGACGCGCTGCATGTGGCCAAACACTACGCCACGCGCCAACAGCTCTCGCTAGGTGACGCCGTTTCTGCACTCGTTCGCGCTGGCGCTCAGGTGCAGGCGCAAGTGCCGTCGACGATGGCGGCGCTTCGCGGACGGTTCGCCATGCTGCCCGCGCGCGACGAAGTGATCACCATCGATCACGTGCGGGAGCTGATGGAACGCGAAGGCATCTGACATGCCGCCCTCCATTGCTTTGAACCGTGATGCAGCACATTCCGTGCGCGAACCGGATGCAAAGTACCTTGCGACGAAACAGTCTGCAACGCCGACGAGGCTTCTGCTCGATGTCAATGTGTGGGTCGCGTTGTTTGATGATGCGCACGTAGCGTCTGCGCGAGCGAACGCACTGATCGAGACGCCCGGCATCAAAATTGCCACCTGTCCGCTGGTCGAGAACGGTGTGATTCGCGTACTCAATGTGCCCAGTTACGGGCGGCGCGGTGCGCTGGGAATCATGGCGGTTCGCCAACAACTCGTGAACGCCTGCGCCGCGCTGGATCATGAGTTTTGGCCTGCCGACGTGTCGCTTCGCGACGATGCCGCGGTGGATTTCACGCGTGTCCACGGGCATAACCAGATTACCGATCTCTATCTGCTTGCGCTCGCGGTCAAGCACGAGGGCGTTCTGACGACCTTCGATCAAAATATTCCACTGCACGCAGTTCATGGTGCAACGGTGGCGCATTTGCGAATGTTGTGAAGAGCGACTACGCCTTGGCGAACTCCGCGCGATGCTTGATCCATCGGTCGACAAACGCAGCTCTGTTGAAGGTAGCGTCGCTTTCAAGTTTCGTCGCTGCATCGCGTGCTGCTTCCACCAGATCGATGTCTTCTTCGATGTTGGCATAGCGCAACGACGGTAACCCGGATTGCCTCGGGCCCAGCAATTCGCCGGGCCCCCGAATGCGCAAATCTTCGCGCGCGATGATGAAGCCGTCAGTGTTTTCGTAGATGACTTTTAGCCGTTGCTTGGCGGTGTCAGAAAGCTTTCCCGCGAAGATCAGGATGCAGGTGGACGCCACGCTGCCGCGCCCGACGCGACCACGCAACTGATGCAACTGAGCTAGGCCGAAGCGCTCTGCATGCTCAATCACCATCCAGCTCGCGTTGGGCACATCCACGCCGACCTCGATCACCGTGGTCGCCACTAAAATCTGAATACGATTCGCGGTGAAGTCCTTCATGATTGCGGCCTTTTCGTCCGCATTCATGCGGCCGTGCAGCAGCTTTACTTTCACGTTCGGCATCAGCGCAACGAGATCGGCATGCAGCGCAGTGGCGTCCTGCAGTTGCACATCCTGCTCGGCAAGTTTTTCGCTTTCCTCAATCAGCGGACACACCCAATAGGCCTGCGCGCCTTGCTGCGCCGCCTCATAAATACGACGCACGATTTCGCCGCGTCGTGCTTCGCTGACGAGCTTGGTCGCGATGGGCTGCCGTCCACCGGGCAGCTCGTCAATCACTGAAACATCGAGGTCAGCGTAATAGCTCATCGCGAGCGAACGAGGGATCGGTGTCGCGCTCATCATCAAAGTGTGCGGCGCGACAATCGGTGTCAGCGTTAGGTTCTCTTCCCCCTCCAAGGGGGAGGGAGTAGAACGCTGGCCCCGCTGCCGCAGCTGCAACCGCTGCTCGACGCCAAATCGATGCTGCTCATCCACCACCACCAACCCTAACCGCGCGAACGAAACTTTCTTCTGAAACAGCGCATGCGTCCCTATCACGATATTGGCCTCTCCCCGTTTGCACGCCGCATGCGCAGCCCGCATTTCGGCCGCAGGTAGCGATCCCGTGAGCCACGTCAGTTTGATCGGCAACTCTGCCAACCAGTGCGATAGTTTGTTGAAGTGTTGTTCGGCCAGCAGCTCCGTCGGAGCCATAAATGCAACCTGCCAACCCGCCTCCACGGCAACCAGCGCAGCAAGCGCCGCGACCACCGTTTTGCCACTGCCGACGTCACCCTGCAACAGGCGTGTCATCGGCGCGGCCTGCTGCATGTCGCGCAGCGCTTCGGACAGCGCTCGCTCCTGCGGAGCGGTGAGTTTGAACGGCAAGCGCTGACGCAGCAGCGTCGTGATCAAGCCCGTGGGATGTAGCTTAGGCGCGGCTTCCTCTGACCGCAGCGACTTAGCGTCGCGCAGAGCGAGCTGCTGCGCAAGTAATTCGTCAAATTTGATGCGTCGCCACGCCGGGTGAGTGCGTGTTTCCAGCGGCATCACCGGCTCCGTGTTCGACGGCACGTGCAACACATCCAGCGCTACGCGCCACGCGGGCAGTGCAAGCGCCTCAGTAAACGCGCGCGGCAGCAAGTCCTGCTGCCAGTCAGCGATCTTTCTCGCCTTTGCCACGAGTGTGCGAATGGCAGCCTGCGGTACACCGGCAGCGCTGGGGTAAACGGGCGTCAGTCGCGCGGCCGAACCGGACACTTCGCCTGCGCTACCCAGTGGAACCTCCGCGTCGGCTTTCTTGAAGACGGGATGGACCATCTCCAGCCCATAGCGACCGTCGCGAACGTCGCCGAACACACGAACCAGAGCGCCGGGCTTCAAGGCTTGCGTGATGTTCGGATAGAAATTGAAGTAGCGCAGCGTGAGTCTGGGCGCAAAGTTGTTGCCGCCATCGTCGTCCGCCGCCCGAACCAGCGCCACAAACTGCCGCCGTGGGCGAAACGTCGTTTCCGAGTGTTCGACCACGCCTTCGACCACGACCGATTCACCCGCCACCAGTTCGCTGATCGCTCGAACCCGCGTCTGGTCCTCATAGCGCATTGGCAGATGCAGCAGCAAGTCGCGCAAATGATGCACGCCCAATTTTGCGAATTTAGGTCGCAAAGCTGGGGGTAAATACGTCTGTTGTTCCTGTTCGGTCGTCACGCGCGAAGTTTATCGGGTGGCGATCCCGCCATCATTGCACCGCATAGCCGACTGAGGTAGAACACTTCATTCGCAAATGCGCAACCCATCTTTAGCCTAACCGCCTCCTATGCCTCGTCTTCCATTGACCGCCCTCCTGGCCGCGTTTGCGATGTTTTCGTCGCAGGCCGCCGATCTGCCCGCACTTGCCGAATCGCGCCCGTCGCACGAGGCCAGGGACATTGACGAGCAGCAGGTTTTCCTGACCCGCGCCAAAGGTCCGGTCGACGCCAAAACCTTCATTGATCGCGTGTTTTGCGAAGTCGAAGGCGTGCGTTCGGTCAACACCGTACGTGTCGTGGGCGGCGCTCGCAAGACCGAGCTGCTCAAGGCAGCGGGTATCTCGAATGCGGAGAACTGGATCGCGTTTCGCTGCGCGCAAACGTTCCCCGCTGGAGCGGACGTCACCATTCGCTGGGACGCGGCGGCGAACAACCTGAAGAACGCAGTTGACACGCTCAAGTTCAAAGTTCGCTCCGGAGAGTGGATCGAGATGACTTGCGGACGCGAGAACAAGGATGCGGGCTGCAATCCGCTCGCCACGGTTTACTTCAACCTCAAGCGCGGTATTGAACCGGCTGACACCGCACGCTTTCGCTTGCGCGATGACGCAGGCAAACTTTATCCTCCGATTGCGGGCGATTCCGACAGTGAAGGCGACCTTCACCAAGTTGCCGGCCGAAACGCGCTTCACACTGGTGGTGCCGCCGAACCTGAAGGAATCCGGCACTACAACCGTACTCACGCTGAAACGCCCGATGACGCTGCGCACCAGCGCCTATCCACCGCTCGTCAAGTTTTCACGCAGCTTCGGCATCATCGAGCGCAACGCCGATCCGGCGCTACCGCTCACGGTGCGTAATCTCGAAGGCGGCGCAGGCGCAACCATCCGCAAGCTGCGCGTGACCAGCGAGCAGGACATGATCCGCTGGTACGCCCGCACGCTGGGTTTTCAGCAAAGCGATCGCTCGATGGACGACGAGGAATCCGACTATGCAGATTTCGGTGAACGACAAAAAGGTGATGACGACAAGCGTGCGCGCTCGCTGCTGAAAGGCAATGCACAAGCAGTCGCTATGCCGCTACCGAAACCGGGCGGGCCAAAAGAGTTCGAGGTAATCGGCTTGCCACTGCCAGAGCCCGGTCTGCATGTCGTTGAGGCTGAATCCACGGCGCTTGGCGCATCACTGCTTGAGAAAAAGGGCGCGATGTTCGTGCGCACGATGGCGCTGGTCACCAATCTTGCCGTGCATACGAAAACGGGCACTGGCGGCGCGTTTGTCTGGGTCACGCGACTCAATGACGCGACCGTAGTGGCTGATGCCGCGGTTCGCATTCGCGATTGCAAGGGCGTTGAACTGGTGGCTGGCAAGACGGACAAGGATGGCATCGCACGTCTAGCACCGGACAAAGCAAAAGCACCCAAGCGCAACGATTCCTGCCCGATGTTTGTGTTTGCACAAAGTGGTGATGACGTGGCGTTCACGCGCAGCGACTGGACGCGCGGCATTGAGCAGTGGCGATTCAATTTGCCGTGGGACTATGACGGCGACAACGATACGAGCGGCAAACAAGCGTTCCACACCGTCCTCGCGCGGAACCTTTTGCGCCCCGGTGAAACGGTGTACATGAAACATTATGCGCGCGATTTGAAGCGCTTCGGTGCTGGCGCGCCAGAGGTCAGCAAACTGCCGAAAACGATTGCCGTGATCAACGAGGGCAACAACCAGCGCAGCACGCTCAATCTGGAATGGAGCGCACGTGGCAACGCAATTACCGAACTCAAATTACCAACGAATGCGAAACGCGGGCAATATCGTCTGGAGCTGGCCGGTCGCACCACGGGCCGTTTCACAGTAGCTGATTTCCGTTTGCCCGTTTACAAATCCGAAGTGAGCATCGCCAATGCGAACGTGGTCGGCGGCGACAAAGCGAATGTGGACGTGCGTCTGTCGTTTCTGTCGGGTGGCCCAGCCAGTGGCGATGTCGTGACGGTGCGCTCGCGCTTTGATTCGCGCACCTGGCCCGGGTTTGATTCGCTGCCAGATTACAACTTCAACTTGTCAGCGTTTGACGATGAGGGTGCGCCACGTCGCGGCTCGCGGGAAAGCAAGCAGCCCGAAGGCGAAGACCAGTCGCTCGCGCTCTCCACTGCGGGCGCGGCGCGCGTTGCGCTGGCAACGCCGAATGTTGATCGCCCTTACAGCCTCGTCGCCGACATGGAATACAAAGACCCGAACGGTGAGATTTACACTGCACAAGCGCGCACCACCGTTTGGCCCGCCGCAGTGCTCGTGGGGATAAAGACGAGCGATTGGGCGATGGCTCGCGAAAAACTCTCGTACGACATCATCACAACGGATGTCACCGGCAAGCCGGTCGGTGGCGTCAAGTTCAAAGTGCGCGGTACCAACCGCACGTGGGACGCGTACCGCAAGCGCAACATTGGTGGCTTCTACAGCTACGAATCGAATCAGAAAAATAGCGATCTTGGCGTGCTCTGTGAAGGCACGTCAGATCGCAGCGGCAAATACACCTGTACCAGCAGCGTCACGGCGTCAGGCGAAGTGCAATTGCTTGCCGAAGTGACTGACAGCGCAGGCCGTTCAGCAAGCGCGGGTACATCGTTGTGGGCGTCGAATGGCGACGACTGGATGTTCCGTTCGGAAAGTTCGGATCGTATTGATTTGTTACCCGAGAAAAAGCGCTATGAGCCCAACGAAAAAGCCCGCTTTCAGGTGCGCATGCCTTTCCGCGAGGCGACTGTGCTGGTCACCGTCGAGCGCGAAGGCGCGGTGCTCTCAAGCTTCGTAACGAAACTGTCGGGCAAATCCGCAGTGATCGAAGTGCCAGTGAAAGAAGAGTGGGCGCCGAACGCTTACGTCTCCGCATTGCTGATCCGTGGCCGCGTGGGAGCGCCTGCACCCACGGCACTGGTTGATCTGGCGAAACCCGCATTCAAGCTGGGCATCGCCAACGTCGACGTCAACTGGCAGCGCTATGGTCTCGACGTGAAAGTCACACCGGACAAACCGGAATACCAGACGCGCGAAAAGTCGATGGTTAAAGTCAAGGTGACGCGCACGAATAACAATCGCGCAGGTGATAACGCTGAGCTGGTCATCTTCGCCATTGACGAAGCGTTGCTCGAACTGCAAGGCAACAACACATGGAAATTGCTCGAAGCCATGATGAAGCGCCGCGACTATGGCATCACCACGGCGACCGCGCAAATGCAGGTGATTGGCAAACGCCACTTCGGTCGTAAGGCGCTGCCACCGGGCGGCTCCGGCGGGCGCGGCGCGGGCACGCGTGAGCTGTTTGACACGTTGATTCTGTGGCAAGGCAGCGTCATGACCGATGCCAACGGCGAAGCCAGCGTTGAGGTGCCGTTGAACGATTCACTCACACGCTTCCGCATCGTTGCGGTGGCGGATGCATATGGTGAGAGATTCGGCACTGGTGAAGCCAGCATCCGCACCACGCGCGATTTGCAGCTCTTCTCAGGCTTGCCCGCCGTCACGCGGAATGGCGACGAATACCGCGCCGCGGTCACACTGCGCAACACTACACCTCGCGTCGTCACGGCCGACGTATCAGCCGATCTGAATGGCACCGCATTGCCCAAACGCGAGCAAAAAATCGCATCGGGCGAAAGCGCCGTCATCACATGGGACGTTAAAGCGCCGGCCGACGGCAAGGAAGCCGTCTGGAATTTCGCGGCTACTGAAAAAGGCAAAGATCGCGGCGACGCGCTGCGCATCAAGCAAGCGCTACAAACACCGCTGCCGGAGCGCACCGTGGCCGACACCAGCGCCGAAATCAAAGGCAAAACTGCGCTTACATTGAAACCGGATTCGCCCACAAGCAAGGGGGATTTAACGGTGTCGCTGGCGCGCACGTATGGCGCGGACACCAGCGGCATACGTGCCTATTTCGCGCGCTATCCGTTCGCCTGCCTTGAGCAGCGCATGACGCGCACGATGGGTACTAAAGATGATGCGCTGTGGGATGTGATCGCGGGCTCGTTGCTGAACTATTTGGCAGCTTCTGGTCTCGCTAACTATTACCCCGGCGACACGAACGAAGGCAATCCTGTGCTCACGGCGTTTGTGCTCGCAGGTGCGCATGAAGCCAAGTGGGTAATTCCCGATGAGGCGAAAGCGCGCATGTTGTCCGGGCTTGAACGCTATGTTGCGGGCGAGTTGAAGACGCAGCGCTCATGGCTGCCGAATGACAGCTATTACCTGCTTTCAGAAAAACTGATCGCGCTCGAAGCGCTGTCCCGCTATGACCGTGCATCGAAGCGTTTGCTCGACACCATTCGTGTTGATCCGGTGAAGCTCACTGCGGCATCGCTCGCCGACTGGCTGGATATTTTGAATCGCGCGAAAGACATCCCGAACCGCGACGCGCAACGCGCCGCCGCGATCAGGGAACTGCGCGACAACATCAAGGTCGCCGCGAACGTTGCGTCCATCACACGTAGCGACGACCGCTGGTATTTCATGCGCAGCGATGATTACACGATGGCGCGCATGTTCCGTCTGAGCCTTGATACGCGCGAACTCGCTGAGTTCAAATTGCCGCTGCTCAAAGGTCTCAACAACCGCATGCAACGCGGCGGCTATTTCTACAGTACGCAGGCCAATCTGTGGGCCGCTTTCGCGCTGGAGCGCCACAATAAGCAGGCGTCCGCCGATGGCCGCACGCGTGTCACCTACAACAATGAAACCAAAGAAGTTGTATGGGATAGCAACACGACCGAAGGCGAACTGACCTTCCCGTGGAGCAGCAACGCGACCGGCGTGGCGGTGGAGCATCTTGGCAAAGGCGAGCCGTGGGCGCGTGCGCAATTGCGCGCTCCCGTGCCGCTCGCAGGCAAGGTCGACAACGGCATCAACGTGTCGAAGGTTTTCAAAGCCGTGCAACAGAAGCGCGCCGGCCATTACAGCGTGGGCGACATCATTCAGGTCACCGTCACCGCTGATAACAAGGCAGGCATCGGCTGGTTAGCTGTGGATGACCCAGTGCCAGCGGGCAGCACGGTATTGGGTGGCCTCGCGAAGCTCGGCACCACCGCCGAAATGCCGCAAACCTGGAGCGGTTATCGCTACATCGAGCGCACATTTACCAATGTTCGTTCGTCGTTTGAATGGGCACCGAAAGGTCAGCACAGTTTCACCTATCAACTGCGCCTGACGACGCCGGGCAAGTTCTCAATGCCGCCCACGCATGCCGAAGCGATGTACTCGCCGGAGGTGAACGGGCAGCTGGGTAATACGGTGTTTGAGATTGAGCCTTGATTAGTCAGATTCATTTCGTAGGACGGGCATTGCCCGCCGGTGTTCACGAGGTGGGCAATGCCCGCCCTACGCAGGCTCAAAGGACGCATGGCTGGCTCGTGCTTGTCGTCGCTATGTTGTTGTCGACACAAACACTGGCGGTGCCAACGTACGAATCCCTGCGCGCCAACTACACCCCGAGCGAACGCGTCGTCCTTGACCGCAACGGCGCGCCCATTCAGCACATCCGCACCGACGATAAAGTGCGTCGCGCCACGTGGACGCCGTTCGATCAAATTTCACCCGCGCTCATTGATGCGGTGCTCGCGTCGGAAGACAAACGTTTCTTCGAACACAGTGGCGTAGATCTGCGTGCTGCCGCGTCGGCGGCTATCAACAATCTGCGCGGCGGCACCACGTTGCGCGGCGCGAGCAGCATCTCGATGCAGGTCGCGGCGATGCTGGACAAGTCGCTGACGCGTGCAAGCGATGGCCGCACCGTGCAGCAGAAGATCGATCAGGCGCAAGCCGCGTGGGAGCTTGAGCGCACCTGGTCGAAGCAGCAGATTCTTGAAACCTATCTCAACACGTTGTTTTTTCGTGGCGAGATTCAGGGCATTGGCGCAGCGGCTGAATTCTTGTTTGGTAAATCGCCGCATGGCCTGAACGCCACAGAATCTGCTTTACTTGCCGCGCTGATTCGCGGCCCGCAGGCGTCGCGCGCCGTCGTGGAGCGCCGCGCTTGCGAAGTGCTCAAAGGTCTCGATGCGAAAGGCGACTGCGCAACGCTCGCGTATTCGATTGATCGCTGGAGCAGCACGTCCAGCCTTCGCTCCGAAGCAGAATCTATCGCGCCGCACGTCGCAAAATATCTCCCCTCGTTCGCGGTGAGCCCGTCGAACCACAGCGCTTCGACAAACTCCCAGCGAACCGAAACCACAACGCTCGATCGCGAGCTGCAACTAGCCGCACGCGACGCCATCGCCAAGCATTTGCCGCAAATCAGTGGCCGCAACGCACATGATGCGGCGGTCATTGTCATCGACAACGCCACAGGCGAAGTGCTCGCCTATGTCGGCTCCTCGGGCCGACTGTCCGAAGCGGGCGAGGTCGACGCGGCGCGCGCGCCAAGGCAGGCAGGCTCCACGTTGAAGCCCTTCATCTACGGTCTCGGCATCGAGAAAAATCTGTTCACCGCAGCGACATTGCTCGACGATGCGCCGTTCTCTGTCGATGTCGGCGGCGGCGCGTACACGCCGCAGAACTACGCGCATGAATACGTCGGCCCAGTCACCGTGCGCACAGCGCTGGCGTCCTCGCTCAACGTCCCCGCCATCCGCGCGCTCACACTCGTCGGCGTCGCGCCCGCGCATGCGCTGCTGCGGCGCGCGGGCCTGACGACACTCGTTGACGATCCCGAGCATTACGGTTTTTCGCTCGCGCTCGGCAGCGCCGATGTGTCTTTGCTTGAGCTTACGAACGCGTATCGTGCGATTGCCAATGGCGGTGTGGCGAGCAGAGTCTCATTTACGCCGTGCAACGGAGGTTCTTGTAGGAGCGGCTTGCCGCGACCCACCGTGCCAGTAAAGCAAAGTGGGTCGCGGCAAGCCGCTCCTACAGCGGCTGCGCAGCGCCTCTTCTCCGAGCCCACCGCCTGGCTGATCGCCGACATGCTCGCGGATCGCGGCGCGCGCTACGTCACATTCGGCTTTGATAATCCGCTCGCGCTGTCGCACTGGGCCGCCGTGAAAACCGGCACCAGCAAAGACATGCGCGACAACTGGACCCTCGGCTTCAACACCCGCGTCACCGTCGGCGTGTGGGTCGGCAACGCCAGTGGTGCGTCGATGCACAGCGTTACCGGCATCACCGGTGCCGGGCCGATTTGGGCCGATGTGATGGAGGCTGCGGCCGCGCGTTACGGCGTGAGCCGCCCAGCCGCCGCGCCGGGCGCGCTGGTCAAGCGCCGGGTAATTTTTTCGGATGGGTTAGAGGCCTCGCGCGACGAGTGGTTTGTGCGCGGCACCGAGCCCAACGTCAACGCACAAATGCAGGTTGCAGCGAGAGAAGCCAGCGGCTCCGGCGCGCGCATCCTCTCACCCACCGACGGCACCATCATCGCGCTCGACCCGGACATTCCGACTAAAAATCAGCGCGTCGCGCTGAAGAGCGGCGACGTTGCGCAGGCGGCGTGTTGGGAGGTGAACGGCGAATCGCTCGGCTGCTCCGAAGGCAACGGATTCTGGTCGCCGAGCGCGGGAAATTTCACGATTCGACTGCTGGATAAAGTGGGTGAAGAGCGGGATCGGGTGACCGTGACTGTTCGCGGGGGATTGAAAGTGGCGGAAGTTAGGTGACGGGTTCGAAGGGTTTGTACGGACAGAATTGAGGTATCAGCTTTTTGATGAAAGCACTATTACATAGGGGCTGTACGCGCATTTAGACTTAACTCGATAAATAGCGTTTTACGAATCTAGCCCCGGTGAAGAATGGGTTTCATAGAAAAGCTGATTGCTATGTTCAGACGCAAAATGTCCCACTGCAATCAAGTTATCGAACCACAGCAACGCCGCCATTCTCGGCGCAGCCGGGAATCCAGTTCGTAAACCACGCGAAGCGCAAATCAGTCCCCTCTCCCCTTGCGGGAGAGGGTTAGGGTGACGGGTTTGGTGGAGTGAGGTGGTTCGTATGCCACAGCCTCATTTCGCCTGAAGGCGAGTCACTTTTGGCATTGCCCAAAAGTGACCAAAAGGGTAGCCCCTACTGCCCGCCTGATCCTCCAGTGCTCGCGTTGTGCGGGACGCGTCGAACGGCAAACGAATGCTTCGCTATCGCTACGCAGAGTGTGTGCTAGAGGCCGCTTCTACGACCGCACAACACTGCGCGCTTCGGGGCGGGCAGAAGGGGCAATCCGCTCAGTTGACGGGTAGCTTCCTTAGGTATTCTTTAAAGAGATGCTTGTCATCATCTCGACGTATGAATACTTCGAGCGGCTTAAGATTTGACTGCGTTAGGAGCCTGCGCGCAATATTGACAATTTCTTCAACGCGATCCAGATTCCGATCCAATGCGGATGTCCACTTCACCCACTTTCGAAGCTCGTCAAAGGACATCAAGTCGACATCTTCAGTTTCAAATTTACTTAGAGGCTCTTCCAGTTCCTTAACGAGCAGGACATGCAAGTCGTTCTCAGGAAACAACGCGTCCAAACCATCTAAGTTAGCTACGGGTTCCTCGATGTAGTGTGGCCGAGGTAACGTCGTGTCGTTGAACGCCTCAAGGCGCTGCACTTCATCCTCAGTGGCTTGTCGACTAATCGTAATGGCAGAGATCCTTGTTTTGATCATCCTCAAAATATTCGTTACGACTGGTTCGGGACATCCTGAAGATAGTACGCGCAACGGTCGCATAAGAGCTTGAATTCGCTTTGCGCCTAGTTCCCCCTCACGGCTCGAAGAGATTCGGGCTCGAATCTCTTCGAGTCGAAAGGAAAACGTTACAAGTAATTCACGATTGTTCTTCTCGGAAATGTCGCGATCCAATTTTCGGGACAATGTCTCAAAGTCAACGCCGAAATACTTTTTGCCACAGTCGCGCCCTATGTTGGTTTCCAGACCATCGGTGGTGAGTACCAAATAACCTTTTCCATGCGGCGTATGACACTCCGACAATCCGCAGTTGACGGTATCTCTGAACATGTAGCGGCCAAGAATAGCTTTGAGCGAATGCGCCTGCGCATTTAGGTTGTTAACGAAACCCGGACGGCTAACAACGTCATCCCACGTTTCGATATTAACGAGACCTTTGTCAGAATTTATTGTGATCATGTGTCGCAACTACCATGCAAGACGTCGAAGCCTGATTGTATAGAGCGGCTGTTTTTACATACAGCCTACTATCTCCGCGCGAAGTCCGAGTTAACGCCCCTTTTGCCCGCCCCGAAGCGCGCAGTGTTGTGCGGTCGTAGATGCGTCGTCGGCACACACTCTGCGTAGCGATAGCGAAGCTTTCGTGTGCCGTTCGACGCGTCCCGCACAACGCGAGCACTGGAGGATCAGGCGGGCAGTAGGGGCTAGCCTCTTTGCCTACTTTCTGGGCAATGCCAGAAAGTAGGTCGCCCCGCGCGGCGACAGAGCGCGTTGGTGGTGTGTGAATCCACGTTTGTTCTTCTATTCGTGTTCATGGTTCGACGGGCTCACCACGAACGGCGAATTGGTTCTTCAATCCATGCTGCAATCGGACGCAACCGACCCCTCACCCTAACCCTCTCCCGCAAGGGGCGAGGGGACTGATTTGCGCTTCGCGGGGACTACGCGCTGGATTCCCGGCTGCGCCGAGAATGACGGCGTTGTTGGCGGTGATGGTGGACGTGGCTGTGGTGGTCGCGGTGGCACGGGCGAGGCGAACCCCTAAACCAGCGCCTCTGCAAACTCCCTCGCCACAAACGGCCTCAGATCATCAATCCCTTCTCCCACCCCAATAAACCTGAGCGCAATCGGCCGCTCTTTGGCGATGGCGCAGATGACGCCGCCTTTCGCGCTGCCATCAAGTTTGGTCATCACAAGCCCGGTCAAACCCAACGCATCATCAAACGCCTTCACCTGCGCGATGGCGTTTTGGCCGGTGGTGCCGTCTAGCACTAGCAGCACTTCGTGCGGCGCGCCCGCCATCGCTTTACCAATCACGCGTTTGGCTTTTTTCAGTTCTTCCATGAGGTTCAGTTGCGTGGGCAGGCGGCCTGCGGTGTCGCACATCACGACGTCCGTTCCGCGCGCTTTGCCGGCGGCTACGGCGTCGAACATGACGGCTGCAGGATCGCCGCCGGCTTGCTGAATGACCGTGACGTTGTTACGTTCGCCCCAGATCGCTAGCTGCTCGCGGGCGGCGGCGCGGAAGGTGTCGCCTGCTGCCAGCAATACGCTCGCGCCCTGACCCTGCAGGTACTTCGCGAGCTTGCCGATGCTGGTGGTTTTGCCTGCGCCGTTGACGCCTGCGATCATGATCACGAAGGGCGCTTCTTTGGCGACTGCGAAGGGCTGCTCAAGCGGTTTCAACAAATCAGTGAGTGCGTCGACGAGCATCGCGCGCGGATCGCCCGCACCGCCCGCCGCCTTCCAGCGTTTGCGCAGGTCATCAAGCAGGTGTTGCGTGGCGGGCATGCCGCAATCAGCCATGAGCAACTGCGCTTCCAGTTGTTCGAGTGTCTCTTCATCGAGTTTGCCCGCGAACAGGACATTGAGCCCGAGCTTGTTGCGCGTCGCCGTCAGGCCGGTTTTAAGTTTGTCGAGCCAGCCTTTTTTTTCTTCGACAACAGTGACGAGGACAGCAACGGGGACGGTCTCCGCAGGTAATTTTGCGGGAACGTCGGAGGTCGAAAGGGTTTCGGCTATCGCGGGTGACTCAACCGGTTCTGCGACGGTCGGTTGAGTTTTTTTCTTGAACAAGCCCCACATGGAGCGCTTTCTTACGGGATTCGAGACAATTGCATTTTAGGCGGCAGTGCTCACGGCGAGCGTTGCTCTTTATCTACGATACCCCTCACCCTAACCCTCTCCCGCAAGGGGAGAGGGGACTTTCGGCATGACTCCCTACAAAAATCAAGTTCGCATCATCGGTGGCACGCACAAGCGGCGCATTGTTCGCTTTCCCGACATGGAAGGCGTGCCGGGTTTTCGGCCGACGCCGGATCGGGTGCGGGAGACGCTGTTTAACTGGCTGGGGCAGGATTTGCTGGGCAAGCTCTGCCTTGATGTGTTCGCGGGTTCGGGGGCGCTGGCGTTTGAGGCGGCGTCGCGCCATGCGACTCAGGTGATCGCCATTGAAAATTCGCGCGCGGCAGCGCAAGCCATCGCGCAGAATCAGAAATTGCTGGATTTCCCGAATTTGAAAATCGTCAATTCCGATGCATTCGCGTTTCTCACCGCAACCCCCGATAAATTCGATGTGATTTTTCTCGACCCGCCATTCGCACAAAACTGGTGGGATCGGCTCGCACCCCTGATCGCACGCGTGGCCGCACCCGAAGCCTTGATCTATTGCGAGTTCGCGAAAGAAATGAATGCGCTTCCCGGATTCACGAGAACACGACACGGACGCGCCGGTGTGGTGCACTATCATTTGTTCACGCCCGCCGTAACAGTTCCCGCAGAAGGAGCTTCCGGTAACTGAGGCGATCACGACAGGGAGAGGTGACTATGTTGCGCTGCGTATATCCGGGCACGTTTGACCCGTTGACCAAAGGCCACGAAGATTTGATTCGTCGCGCCTCGAAACTCTTCGGCGAAGTGGTCGTTGGTGTCGCCGATTCCAAGCGCAAAGGGCCGTGGTTTACGGCCGATGAGCGCGTGGCACTGGCGCAGGAAGTGACCAAAGAATTGCCGAATGTTCGGATTGAGCGGTTCTCCTGTTTGCTACTCGATTTTGTACATCAGCAAAACGCCAGCATCATCATGCGCGGCCTGCGCGCGGTGAGCGATTTTGAGTACGAATTTCAGATGGCGGGTATGAATCGCGGCATGGACCCGAGTGTGGAGGTCGTGTTCCTCACGCCGTCGGAAAAGTATCTGTTTATCTCGGCGACGATTGTGCGTGAGGTGGCGTTTTTCGGCGGTGACTTCGGGCGCTTTGTGCACCCGGTGGTCGCCGATGCGCTCAGGCGTAAAGTGGCTGAGCGCAAGGCCAACGGCGACTAGTCGTTGCAGGCGCGGCTAAAGCCGCACAGACGCGATCAACGCCGCTGCACCTAAAATGGCTGCATGGCGCTAATGATCACCGACGAATGCATTAACTGCGACGTTTGCGAACCCGAATGTCCCAATGACGCGATCAGCATGGGATCGGAGTTCTATGTGATCGATCCTGCAAAATGCACCGAATGCGTGGGCCATTTCGACGTGCCGCAGTGTCGTGAGGTGTGTCCTGTGGACTGCATTCCGGTTCACCCCGATCACATCGAAAGCAAGGATCAGCTCTTGCTCAAGTATTCCTCGTTAATGAAACTCAAAGAGAAAACCGCATGAAGACCAAGCCCGTACTGACCCTCGAAGACGTAAAAAAAATCGCGGCGGCCGCTGAAGCTGAGGCGGTGAAAAATAATTGGGCGGTGACCATTGCGATTGTCGATGACGGCGGGCACTTGATGTGGCTCCAGCGCCTTGACGGCGCAGCGCCGGTGTCCGCATGGATCGGCCCGCAAAAGGCAATCACCTCAGCCATCGGCCGCCGTGAGAGCGGCGTGTACGAAAAAATGATCAACGAAGGCCGGGTGTCGTTTCTGTCGGTGCAGCCGGTGACGCCGCTCGAAGGTGGCGTGCCGATCATAGTGGAAGGCCAGTTTGTCGGGGCTGTCGGCGTATCGGGAGTGAAATCAACCGAAGACGTGCAGATCGCTAAAGCGGGCATCGCAGCACTCGGATTGTAGGCATCAGCTTTTCGCTGATAGCTTCAGTGCATAAGGGCTAACGCCTGAAAACGTAGCTAGTCGATTTTTAGGTTTTTGTGTGATTGGTCCCAATGCAGCATGGGCTGTAGCCAAAAGCCGTTAACTGAAAACACTCAAAGAAAGTCACACAATGACCATCGCGCTGTTCTGCATTTTATTAGCCACCCTCATGCCAATCGTCTGCGCGGGCCTTGCCAAGGGACGTGACATGGCCGTTTCGCATAAGGACGGCGGCTACGACAATCGTAGTCCGCGCGACTGGGTCGCGAAGCAGGAGGGCTTCAAAAAGTGGGCACAGGCCGCGCAGGAGAACTGCTGGGAAGCGCTGCCGTTTTTCGCCGCAGCGGTGATCGTGAGCCACATGCTGGGCGTGATCGGCTGGTTGCCCAATGCGCTCGCGGTGGCGTTCATCGTGCTTCGCGTGATCTATGTCTGGCTTTATGTCACTGCAAAACAGCGTGCACGATCACTGGTATGGAGCGCCGCATTTTTTGTGAATATTGCAATTTTTCTGCTGCCGCTATTTAAGTAAGGTGCGCTGAATCTGACGATGTATTGTGGGAGCGGTTCAACCGCGATTGCCCTCGCGACGATCTATGGCGGTCGAACCGCTCCCCCACGCTAGACAGCACTCCGAAATCACTGCACGCTCAATTCTGTCGCCACGGCAACCCGCGATAGCGCCAGCCACCGCGTGAACTGCGATGCGCGACTGCATCCGGGTCGCCCTCAAACCCTTCGAGAATGTTGTAGGCCGTGAGGCCCAGTTCGGTCGCGCGTTTTGCCGCTGCAATCGAGCGAACTCCGGAGCGACAGAGCATGACCAGCGGCTTGCCGCCCGACGCATCCACCACTGAGCGAATTTGCGCGTCAAATTCCGGGTTCATCGCCATGCCGGGCCACTCTTTCCACGCGACGTGTAGTGCGTCCGGTACAAAGCCGACCCATTCTCGCTCCGCTTGCGTGCGAATGTCCACGAATACAGCCTTGCCCGATTGCCACCAACGCCACGCCAGCTCCGGCGACACGTCCCCCGCGTAACCCGCGGCTACCTTCGGCGCATCATCGTCGACTGCGCCCGCGTGATGTTGCACGCCGAGCCAAAGATTGGCGGGGACCGCTTCGTCAATGCGCCGCGGCTTTGGCAGGTGCAGCGCATCCATGATCGCGATGAATTCAGCGCGGGTTTTGTGGGCGAGACGACTGTTGTGAGCTCGCTCATGACCAATGCTGCTGTGAGCGCGGCCCCTGTAATCATGCGCAGGCCACACGAGGGTTTCCGGCGGCAGCGTGAACAAGCGCTCCGTAATGCTGGTGTAGAGCGCGTCGGCCGAACCTGACTGAAAATCAGTGCGGCCACACCCATCGATCAACAGCGTGTCTCCGGTAAACACGTTGTTGCGCCACAGAAACGACATACTCCCCGCCGTATGCCCCGGCGTATGAATTGCTCTGATCGATTCGCCGCCAAACTCAATCACGTCGCCGTCCTGCAGTTGCCGCGCCGCCGACTGAATGCCACATCCAGCGGGCACCGCAGCCTTTGCGCCAGTGTGCTCGATCAACTGACCGGCTGAGGTAATGTGATCGGCATGGGCGTGCGTCTCAAGAATCCAGTTGAGACGAACGTTATGTTCCTTCAGCGCCGCAAGATCGTGCTCCAGTTGCGTATCGACCGGGTCGATCAGCACGGCATCGCGCGTGGTTTCGTCAATCAGCAGATAGGTGTAGGTGGACGATTCGGGGTCGAACCATTGAATGGGTTGCATGAGGATGCTCTCGCTTTTGGGGATACTTTGATCAGGCATATTTTGCTAGCAAATTCGTCACACCATCAGGTGGCACCTGCCCGTGCTGCACGGCACAGCCAACGAGCACGAAGAATGCCTGATCGAGGGCGCGCCTGGCAGCAGTCAATTGCTGCGCGACGACTGCGCAGTCTTCGCCTTCTTCGATCAGACGTGCCACAGCGCGCACCTGCCCCTCGGCGCGACGCAGGCGCGAGGTCAGTGCCCGTACATTTGCGTCCGACATTGCGCTGCGCTTCGGTGCGCGTTTGGAAGAGACGACTTTCAGTGTGCCTGTGTTCGCTGGTTCGCTAATTTTCATTATGTCTAATATACTCCCTACCAGTATATAAATGAAATGGTGCTTTTGACCTATGCATCCCTATCTGGTTTCACTTTTTGGCGGGCTATTGATCGGCGCGTCGGTATGGCTCATGCTCGCCGGTCTGGGTCGAGTCACTGGCATTAGCGGCATTGCAGCAACAGCACTCACTGCCCCAAAAGAAAGTCTGTGGCGTTACGCTTTCCTGATCGGACTCATCGGCGGTGGACTGCTGTTCATGCGCCTGTTCAACACGGCGTCCATAGGCGTTGCCAGCACACCCGGGTTGATCGTTGCCGGATTGCTGGTGGGGTTTGGCACCGTGCTCGGCGGCGGCTGCACGAGTGGCCACGGCGTATGCGGTTTGGGCCGTCGCTCGCCACGCTCGCTCATCGCGACGTTCACGTTTATGGTGGCAGGCATGGCAACGGTCGCTGTGATCCGTGCACTCAGTGGCAGTGCAGCATGAGTTCGACGATGTCGAATATCCGCGCTGCAACCATCGCGCTTTTCGCAGGCATCCTCTTTGCGGCGGGCCTGACGCTTGGCGGCATGATGGATCCGCGTAAGGTGCAAGGCTTTCTAGATGTTGGCGCTCTGTTTGGCTGGGGCGGCGGCAAGTGGGATCCCAGTCTTGCCTTTGTGATGGGCGGCGCGCTGGTGGTGTCACTGTTTGCCTTTGGCACGGTGAAGTCACATCACGTGCCGTGGGTGGGCGCGCGTTTCGAATTGCCAACACGACGTGACATTGATGCGAAGCTGGTCGTCGGGGCGATCCTGTTTGGAGTGGGCTGGGGCATCGCGGGCTATTGCCCCGGCCCCGCGCTGTCCAGCCTGTTCACTGGCGGCACGGACATTCTGTGGTTTCTGGGAGCGATGCTGCCGGGTATGCTTGTCGCTAAGAAGTGGTTCTCCTGATCTGAAATTTGAGTGATGTCACCCAGTCCACAACCCAGAGACATTGTCCTCGTTCAAAGCATGCGCAACACCATCATGGTGGCGAGTGTGCTGGCTTCGGCCGCGCTGCTCGGCGTGATGGCTTTCGTCGGTGCGACGCATGGGCTGCAGGGCGGGTCATCGTCGACGTTGATCCGCTTTTCAGTAGGTGCAATGGCATTACTGGCGGTAGCATTTTCCGTCGTCGCGCTGGTGCTGCTGTCGCACGCGAGTCGCGACTCGGATCCCGATTTGATCGAGCGTGACTGGAGGCGTGCGCACCGCTGCGTGATGATCGCGG
This sequence comes from Burkholderiales bacterium, assembly GCA_025354165.1. GTDB lineage: Bacteria > Pseudomonadota > Gammaproteobacteria > Burkholderiales > Casimicrobiaceae > Casimicrobium. The sequence goes on from JANXNI010000057.1 coordinate 60,860, forward strand.
GCGCTGCTTTTGTGCTGTTTGCATTTGGCGCGCTCTGGGTCGCGCTGTGACCTGTTCGGGTCTCTGCAAAAACGAATTTTTACAGGCGCCCGTTAGCAGAGAAACGAAAACCTGACACCGTGCAATCGATCCGGTAGCAGATACATGTTCCACGCGACCAGCAGTAGCAGCATGGCACCCAGCCAGCGTCGCGTTTGGCGCGTGCGCAATCGCTTCACGGCGGTCTGCGACAACATACCGAGCGCGAGCAACACCGGGAGCGTTGATGCGCCGAACGCCGCCATCACCAGCGCGCCGTCAAGAGGATTCGCGGCGAGTACGGCGAGCCCCAACGCGCTATAGATCATGCCGCATGGCAGCATGCCCCACAGCGCGCCACGAATGAAATCGCCGCCCGCACCTGACTTCGATGACGCCCACTTGCGCGGGCCTTCAAGTCCGCGCCACACGCGACGACCCGCACTTTCAACCGGCGCGTACGCCTGCTGAAAGCCCATAAGATAGAGCGCCGAGAACAGGAGCAACAGGTTCGGCAGCAACAGCCATGCAGTTTGCAGCACCTCGCTGCGCAAGAAACTCGTTGCGGCAGCGCTGAAAGCGGCGACCATCGCACCGAGCAGCGAATAGACACTGATGCGGCCAAGGTGCGACACCAGCGGTTGTCGCGGGCGTTCGGGGGTGCGAGTGACCAGAGCCAGTGTGATCGGGCCGCACATGGTGGCGCAGTGGCCCGCACCCATCAGCCCCATGATGACGGCAGATGCGAGAAGCGAGAGCGTCATATTGGAGTGAGTTGGCTAGGCGATGCGTGAGAAGGTGATCGTCTGTTCACGCTTCAATGGCAAGTGCGCGTCAAACACCATAGCCACCGCGCGCAGCAGCAGTCGCCCTCGCGGCGTTACTACCAGCTGCGAGTCATCAAGCGTGACAATGCCTTCAGCGACAAACTGCGCAAGCGCTTTGCGCTCAGCGCTGAAATAAGTCTCGCAGTCAATCGCAAAGACTTGCGCGATGGCGGCCCAGTTGACGCTCCCCATGCACATGATCTGCTCAATCACTGCCGCGCGAACCTGGTCATCGTGAGTCAGTGCAAAGCCACGCACCGTGGCGAATTCCCCGCTTTCGATGCGCTCGCGATAGACATCAAGCTGCGGGCTATTTTGCGAGAACACGCCGTTAAGATTGCTGATCGCTGATACACCGAGTCCGATGAGATCGGTGCTTTGATGCGTGCTGTAGCCCTGAAAATTACGGCGCAACGTACCTGCGCTCAGCGCTTGTGCCAGCGAGTCGCTGGGTTTGGCGAAATGGTCGAGGCCAATCGCCACGTAACCCGCATCAACGAGACGCTCGGTTGCATAGAGAAAAAGCTCCGTACGCAACTCAATGGTTGGCAGCGTATGCGTTGGTATGCGCCGCTGCGCCTTGAAGCGCTCAGGGATGTGGGCATAGTTGAACAGGGCCAGGCGATCAGGTTCAAGTGATAGCGTCCGTTCGAGTGTCGCCGCAAATGTCTCACGCGACTGAATCGGTAAACCATAAACCAGATCAAACGAGATCGACGGAATGCCGCTATCTCGGGCGGCACGAACTGCCTGGGCTGTTTGCTCAAACGATTGCGAGCGATGGATGAGCGTCTGCACGCGCTCGTCAAAGTCCTGCACCCCGTAACTGACGCGGTTGAAGCCCATCGCGGGCAGAGCGCTTACGTAGGCTGCGTCGAGATAGCGCGGATCCAGTTCAATGCTTTGCTCGCGCTCGCCGAGCAATTCGAACTTACTCGACAAATCAGCCATCAGACGGCTAAGTTGTTCGATGGTCAGAAAGTTTGGTGTGCCGCCGCCAAATGCCAGTTGCGCAATCGGCAACTCCGGCACCGTGTCGGAAATCAGCGCCGTTTCCTGCGTCAGAGTAACCAGGTATTCGTTCGCCACCGTCGTGCTCTTGCTGATGATCTTGTTACACGCGCAGTAGTGACACAGCGAGCGGCAGAAGGGCACGTGCACGTAGAGCGAAGCACGACGATGCTGCATCGTTTGCAGCGCCCGTGCGTAGTCTTCAGCCTGAAAGGTTGCGGTGAATCGATCGGCAGTGGGATACGAGGTATATCGCGGCCCATTGAGGTCAAAGCGATTGAGTACGTCTGCTGAAAACACGGCTAGTGCTGTAGTTCGGATGAAGTCGGCACGAGTATCGAACCAACAACGGCGGTTGTTGTTGACCCAAGTCAGCGCAACGGTCGCTGCTTCGATTTTTCTGCGTTGTCAGCGTGCAACCACAATGCAGTTAAGCTGACGATGATCATGATGAACCAGAATACAAAGAAACCAACGGTATAGGCTGACGGTCTCGACACACCTGATTGCACGCCGAACAGCATGATCGTCTCGGGGTCGATCAATGTGAACAACACGGCGTCGGCCAGCGCTGCGCCAAGAAAAGCGGGCCACAACACAGCCCCCCAGGTGGCGGCGTTGAACTTCATGCATCCTCCTCCAAAACCAGATAAGGGCGCACTAGCGGTGTGCCGGAATGAGTAGAGACTCCACACGCCAGCTTCGCAAGGGCGCATCATTGACGATCACGCGACGACGCTCGCCGAGCTGCTTCTGCAACGGAATCTCGTATACGCCTGCCACATTCGGCGAGACGGTAGCTCGAATATCCAGATCGGGTTCGACCGGATGCGCAAGCACCACCTCAATACGGTCGCGCAGCAGCGAATCGGGAAACGTAATCAAAACGGCACGCTCAGTTACGACCATTTTCATGGTACTCAAACCCAGCTCCTCGGCCCGATGCAGATGTGCAAGATGCGCATTAATTGCCTTGCCCTGCTGGTAGTAGTCGCTTGCCACCAGACCGTCCGGATGCCGGACAATGAAAAACGCGGTGATGATGCAGGCAACGACCACCGAAGCCGGACCAGCGATCAGAATGCCAGGCCATATCCAGCGGCTCACAGGCACTATGAGAGGATCGGCGGTTGTTGAATTCACAGGTTACCTCGGAACAAGAAATACAGTCTTCTCGGTGACGCTGATGGCAGCGTCCTGTTCAGACTGAACTTTGAAATGAATGGTGTGACTGCCTGGCTTGGCAGTGTCGACCGGGATACGCACCGCAACGCTCGAAGCGGCAGTCGACGCGGGCTCAGCGATGATCTGGCCGCCACGATTGATTTGCGCGTCAGGGAGTCCATCTACGGTAACGACAAAGCGTTGGGCTCGCTCAGCCGTGTTCATTAGATTGAATTTGTAGATATTTTCAATGTAGCGCCCCTCGACTTCACGCGCCAGCACCCGTTGATCGCGAATGACGTCAACCTTGAGCGGATTGCGCAAAAGCAACGATGCCGCAAGCCCACCCACCAGCACTACCAGCACGCTGAAGTAAATGATGATCCGCGGGCGCAGCATATGCTTTCGAATAGCTGCCACACTCCAGTTTTTTTCCAGCGCGTTTTCGGTGGAATACCGAATCAGGCCCTTCGGATAGCTCATCTTGTCCATCACCGTGTCGCAGACATCAATACACGCCGAGCAGCCGATACATTCGTATTGCAGCCCTTCACGAATATCGATACCGGTGGGACAAACCTGAACGCACAGCGAGCAATCGACGCATGATCCAAGATTAAGTGCTTTCAACGCAACGGCATCGACGGATTTTTTGCGACCACCACGCGGTTCGCCGCGCGCCTGGTCATAGGTCACGATCATCGTGTCACGATCAAACATGACGCTCTGAAAGCGTGCGTAGGGGCACATGTATTTGCAGACCTGTTCCCGCATGAAACCAGCATTTCCCCACGTCGCGAAGGCATAGAAAAATATCCAGAACGTTTCCCACGGCCCGGTGGAAAGCGATAGCACCTCTTGCATCAGGGAATGAATCGGCGTGAAGTAACCGACAAACGTGAATCCGGTCCACAAGCCGATCAGTATCCAAAAAAAGTGCTTTCCGCCTTTGCGCCACAGTTTGTTCGCAGACATTGGGGCTTGATCGAGTTTGATTCTGGCGGCGCGATCACCCTCAAACTTCTCTTCGATCCACATGAATATTTCGGTGTACACCGTCTGCGGGCACGCATAGCCGCAGAACACGCGACCGGCAATCGCAGTAACGAAGAACAGCGCGTAAGCAGAGACGATCAGGATGAACGTCAGATACAACACATCCTGTGGCCAGAACACCCAGTCGAAGATATAGAACTTGCGTGCATTCAGGTCAAATAGCACCGCCTGACGACCATTCCACGGCAACCACGCCAAGCCATAAAAAATGGCCTGCGTGAAGAACACCATGAACACCCGCAGATTGGCAAAGCGACCCACAACAGATTTCGTGTAGATTTTTTTCTGCGATTGATAGAGCGAGATTACCTTCGTCTCGCCCGTTGCGATACTCATGGCTGGGCGCTGACTTCTTGCATTATGGCTTGCGGTTGGACTGTAGTTGCGATTGCGCCTGCTCTTGAGATTGCGCGTACACGTAAGCCGCCAGCAAATGCACACGGGCTTCGCCCAATATGTCTTTTTGTGCTGGCATGTGACCCTGGCGGCCTTTGGTCACCGTTTCTACGATGGTTGCGAGGCTGCCGCCATAGAGCCAAATGTTGTCGGTAAGATTGGGCGCCCCGAGTGCAACATTACCCTTGCCGTCTGGCCCGTGACAGGCCGCACACGTTTGCTTGAACGTGCCCTCACCGCGACCTACTGCAGCAGCTACAGTAGATCGCCCTGACAACGACAATACATACTGTGCGGCGTCGGTGATCTGCTCGGGTTTCAGCGCCGCCGTGAATGCGGGCATTACGCCATTCCGGCCCTCAAGTATCGTCGTCTCAATCGCCTCCGGCGTACCCCCATATAGCCAGTCGTTGTCGACAAGATTCGGGAAGCCCTTTGATCCACGCATATCGGTGCCATGACATTGCACGCAGTAGGTCTGGAACAGTCGGCCGCCGATCTTTAGCGCCCCGTTGTCGACCGAGACTGTCTTCACGTCCTGCTTTGCGTACGCGTCAAAGATCGGATCAGTCTCTGCTTTGACCTCGTTCACCTCGGCTCGGTAGCGCGAGGCGGTGCTCCAACCAAGCAGGCCGTTAGTGACGATCAAGCCGGGATACAGCAGTAGGTAACCGAAGGCGAAAATCACGGTGAGGTAGAAGAGATTCGACCACCACTTGGGCAGCGGATTGTCGTATTCGCGCAACCCGTCCCATTCGTTCTGGCCGTGCAATTGAGCTTCCGCAGAGTGTTCCTTTTTTGTGCTGTTCGCACGCAAAATCCACAGGCAGGCGAGCAAGCTCACCACCGTCATGATGGCGACATACCAGCCCCAACCGGGCGCAAGAAAACCAGACGCCAGTAGATCGTTCATCGCGGGCCTCCCAGATCAGGCGTAGTAGCGTAGGGTTTACGGTCATCGTCGAGCAGCGTGTCGTTCATCACCAGGTCAGCCTTCTGCTTACTGCCAGGACGCCAAGCCCACCAAACGATACCGATAAAAGTTAGCAATGAAACGACGGTCACAATGCTTCTGAGTTCGTTCATGACTGCCCCTTCGATGCTTTGATTTGAATGCCCAGTCCTTGCAGATACGCGATCAATGCGTCCAGCTCGGTCTTGTCTTTAATAACGGATTCAGCGTTGGCAATTTCTTCGTCGCTGTACGGATGGCCTAACGTTTTCAAAACTTTCATTCGTCGATTCACCGACGGCCCAGTAATAGGGCGATCAAGGAAGTCATATCGCGGCATGTTGGAGTCCGGCACCACAGCACGCGGATTGTCAAGATGCAGTCGATGCCAGTCGTCACTGTAACGGCCACCCACGCGAGCAAGATCCGGCCCGGTGCGTTTACTGCCCCACTGAAACGGACGGTCATAAACGAACTCACCAGCTACCGAGTAGGGGCCGTAGCGCTCGGTCTCGGCACGGAATGGGCGAATCATCTGCGAGTGACAGTTGTAGCAACCCTCACGCACGTAGATGTCACGACCGACCAGACGCAGCGGGTCGTACGGTTTGAGACCGGCGACTGGTTCGATGAGGTTCTTCTGGAAGAACAAAGGAACTATTTCAACCAGTCCGCCGATGCTGACAACGAAGATGACCAGCGCAATCAGCAGCCCTGTTTTGCGCTCAATGGTGTCGTGTGTAATTTTCATCGTGCTCTTCCTAAGCGGCCACTGGTATCGCGAGATCCGGCAGTCCAGCGCCCGACGCCGGCGGCGGCACAACGGCGTTTACTACCTTCGCGCCGCGCACCGTCATGTAGACGTTGTAAGCCATGAGGAACATGCTGCCGAAGAAAAGTAAACCGCCAACGAAACGAATAAACCAGAACGGATAGCTGCTCTTGACCGCCTCAACAAAGCTGTAGGTGAGCGTACCGTCCGAGTTCACCGCACGCCACATCAACCCCTGCATCACGCCCGAGATCCACATCGAGGCGATGTACAGAACGATGGCAAATGTCGCCACCCAAAAATGAATTTCGATCAGCTTCGTGCTGTACATTTTTTCCTTGCCAACCAGCCGGGGGATCATGTAATAGATCGCTCCAATCGACACGAAGGCGACCCAACCTAGAGCACCCGAGTGAACGTGACCAATGCCCCAGTCGGTGTAGTGAGACAGCGCATTGACCGTCTTGATCGACATCATCGGCCCCTCAAAGGTAGCCATGCCGTAGAAGGACAACGATGTCACCAGAAATTTGAGGATCGGGTCGTCGCGCAACTTGTGCCAGGCGCCCGACAGCGTCATCATTCCGTTGATCATGCCTCCCCATGAGGGCGCGAGCAACACCAGCGAAAAGACCATGCCAATCGACTGCGTCCAGTCTGGGAGCGCGGTGTAGTGCAAGTGATGCGGGCCTGCCCACATATAAGTGAAGATCAGAGCCCAGAAATGAACTACTGACAAGCGATACGAGTAGACGGGACGCTCGGCCTGCTTCGGCACGAAGTAATACATGATGCCCAGAAAGCCAGCAGTGAGAAAGAAGCCCACCGCGTTATGGCCGTACCACCACTGGATCATCGCGTCCTGAACGCCAGCGTACGCTGAGTAGGATTTGGTCAGCGACACCGGAATCGCCGCACTATTGACGATGTGTAGCAATGCGATGGTGATGATGAACGCACCGAAAAACCAGTTCGCCACATAGATGTGTGAAGTCCGGCGTTTGGCAAGTGTGCCGAAAAATACGACTGCGTACGACACCCAAACCACGGCGATCAGGATGTCGATAGGCCACTCTAGCTCGGCGTATTCTTTGCTCTGGGTGATGCCTAGCGGCAGCGTAATCGCGGCCAGCACAATCACTAGTTGCCAGCCCCAAAATGTGAACGCCGCCAGACGCGGCGCAAACAGTGGCACATGGCAGGTACGCTGAACCACGTAGTACGATGCTGCAAACAGCGCGCATCCGCCAAATGCGAAAATCACCGCGTTGGTGTGCAAAGGACGCAGTCGACCGAAGTTCAAATACTCATGTACATTGAGTTCGGGCCACACCAACTGCGCTGCGATGATCACGCCAACGAGCATTCCCACCAAGCCCCAAACCACCGTCGCGATTGAAAATTGGTACACAATTTTGTAGTTGTATAGCTCCGGTACCGCACCTATCGCGCGTTTGTTCTCCATGCCTGACTCCATTTTTCGGCGACTACCGCTTGGTAGAGAAGTTAGCTGTAGCAAAGCGTTGCCATATTGACCGATGTCAAGGCGTAGCTCGATAGGCAATCGTTAGCTGTCGTCGTCTTCGATCACGCTCCGACCTTCGTCCTCGAGATTTTCAAACTGACCTGACGTGGTCGACCACCAGAACGCTGCGCCAATCACGACAGCGAGTACAAGAGACAGAGGGATCAGGATGAACAGTGATTCCACTGGGATGTCTAGGCAGTGCTCACGTCGAGGCGCATCACGTTCAACATGACGACGGCGGAGCTGGCAGCCATGCCGATGCTGGCTACCAGTGGATTGATGAATCCGGCCACCGCGAACGGAATGGCGATCACGTTATAAGCGATGGCCCAGGCAAAATTCGACTTCATCACTCGTCTGGCGCGCTCTGCATAGTCAATACATTCAGAAATTGTTGAAAGTTGATCGGACGTGCATACGATGTCAGCACTGGCGCGCGTCGCGTCAGTTGCCGACCGGACTGCGATGGCCACATCGGCACCGGCGAAGCCGACGCTGTCGTTAACACCATCCCCGATCATCACCACGGTGTGCCCGGCTTGTTGTAGCGATTCGACGCGTAAGGCCTTTTTCTCTGGAGTTGGCGCGCCTGTTGTCGCATGGACACCCAGTAATGCGGCAATGCGCTTGGTCTTGTGTTCGTGGTCGCCACTCAGAATTTCAACCATCCCGCGCCGCTTCAATTTGGCTACTAATTCGATAGCCCCCGGTCGCAGCGTCTCGCCAACTTCGATGGCGCAAATAGGTCCCGAGTGATCGGCTAGCCATAGGTACTCCCCGTCAGACTCCGCCTTCGGCAATTTAGATATCGTATTAACAAACTCCGCGCGACCTAAGTGATACTCGGTTCCGTTCACGATCCCGCATACACCTTGGCCTGGCGTCCACCGCAAGTCTTGCACGTTAAGATCACGGGGTTCAGGCGAGGCATCAGCACGCAACGCCGAGCTTAGTGGATGATTGGCCGAGGATTCCAGAATCGCAATCAGGTTACGCGCCTGTGTCTGCGTGAAGTCCGCCCGAAGCCCGGTCAGGCCAACGAGATTTGGCGTAGTCAAGGTTCCAGTCTTGTCCAGTAGAAAACAGTCAGCACGCTCCAGACAATCCAGCACGGCGACCCGGCGCAACACGATTCCCCGACTCAGCAGACCCGCAAACGTCCGCGCCTGCGCTGTTGGCGCGGCCAGCGCCAACGCGCACGGACAGCTAATAATCAGTACGGCGATTGCGCGCTCCAATGCGATCGCCACACCACCCGGCAGCATTACGAAAAATGTTAGGGAGGCCACGGCTAGCAACGTCGGCATGAAGTATCGCGCAACAACATCGGCCAGGGCCAGCGTCTCGGGTTTTGTCGACTCGTCGGCGAGCGAGAGCAAGCGGCGCTCGGTGCTTTCACCGATAGTTGCCACAGCACGCACGGTGATCGCGCCACCGCAGTTGATCGCCCCGGCAATCAGGGCCTCGCCCGCCGCATGTCGAACTTGCGCCGACTCACCCGTCAGAAGCGCTTCATCACAGAATGCGTTGCCGCTCTCGAGCACGCAATCCACAGGGATCGCTTCACCGGTGCGTATCCAGAGCCGATCTCCCGGTTGGACCGTTGAAACAGCAACAGCTTGCATGTTTTGGTCACGATGATCACCGCGAAAGCGCATGACCACCGCCGTTGTCGCGCTGCTCGCAGCGCGTTGTATGGCCGCCTGATTGCGCTCGCGTTGCTCCCACGCCAGCCAGCGAACTCCGAGCAGCAGCGCGACGAACATCGCCACTGAGTCGAAGTACAGCGCACCGGTGCCGGCAACGAGATGCCACACTGATCCTGCAAATGCCGAGACAATTCCGAGAACGATTGCCATATCCATTCCCGGCCTTTGCATGCGTATTTCGCGCATTGCGCCCCGATAGAAACTTCGGGCGCACACCAGGACAACCGGAAGCAAAAGCACCAACGCGGCCCAGTCGAGTAACGGCCCAAGCTCCGGCTCCATTTCCGTTCCAGCCAGAAATCTCGGCAACGTCAGCATCATGACTTGCATGGCACACAGCGTCGCCAGACCAAATTGCCAGATGTGCCGCCGACGCTGATGTTTGACAGCATCGGCGCGGCTCCGGGCGGACTCGGCGCTGGCGCTGTACCCCAGGTCATCAATCGCGGAGAGCAGGCGTTCTTCGCTGACGATGGCCGGATTAAACGAGACTCTGGCGCGCTGGGTTGAATAGTGAACGCGAGCGCACAGCACACCCTGAAAGTGGCGAAGCTTGTCTTCGATCAGTGTTGCGCACGCCGCACAGTGCATGTCGAATACATCGAACGTGCGGGTTGTCGTCGTCGCTTGAATTTTGATCGCGGCGAGCTCGGCGTCATGCAAGTCGCCAACGGTGATCTGATGATTCAGCATTGATGCGAGCGTAAATTGCACAGCCTGCGTACTGGTTGATCGAAATCAAGTCGAAACCGATTGTTTCGACTGATGATCACTGTCGAGGAGAAACCCCATGCCACCCGCCCAATTAACATCGACGCGATTGACGGATCTCAGCGAATTGTTGCGTCAACGCCATCGCGATCTTTCATTGCTTGTGGAGCGCGAATTGCACGCCGATGGTACGCCGGAAGTGTCCGTCACGACAGCAACCGATGCCGACTGGACTGCCGCCGACGTTGACACCGATACGTCTATTGCCAGAGCAGAGCGAGACTCCAGTGAACTCACCGAAGTCTCCGATGCGCTTAATCGCGTTCAGAGCGGTCACTATGGCGTCTGTGAAGCCTGCGGCAAGGATATTGGGTACACCCGTTTGCTGGTTCATCCTGCCGCCCGGCGCTGCCTATCTTGCCAGCAGGCGGTCGAGGCCAAACGCGATTCACGCTCTGGACTGTCCAGACAACCACGATGAATGTGTCGGGAATAGCAGCGTACTGCGGTAAAGCTTGAGTTCGAACGATGAATCGTGATTCTCAGTGGAGTCTGGGTGCAAAGCTGACTGCAACCGCAACGCCGTTTCTTTTGCTCGGATTTTTGGCGATTTCGCTAACGCTCTGGGTCTCTTGGCAGCTGGAAGGCGGTGCCGCTGCGGTTAATGAAGCTGGGCGAATGCGGATGCAGGCCTTTCGCATTTCGTTGGCCCAGTCCACCCACGATGAGGCTAGCGTTTACGTCAACGTCGCCGAGTTCGAACGCGATCTCGCGCTTTTGCGCGACGGCGATCCGGAACGTCCGCTATTTGTTCCGTGGGACGATGCAGTTACTGCCGGGTTTGCCGATATCAACGCAAGCTGGCTTCGCTTTCGTGAAGCGGCTGGGCGTCAAGGGCAGGCCGCCGATCAGGCACTGGTAAGTTCAACGGTCAAATTTGCCGACCAAATTGATCAGTGGGTCATCGCCATCGAGCGGCACATGTCACGCTGGACGGCGCTACTGCATCTGCTGCAGATAGTAATGTTGGCCTTGACCGTATTGGGCGCATCAACGCTCGTTTATACCGGTTATCTTTTCGTGCTGGAACCCGTTGGACTACTCAAGCAGGCATTCGCCAGAATCCAGCGAGGTGACCTTGGCGCACGTGTCAGCGCGGCTGGCAATGATGAGTTCGCGACATTGGCCACCGGGTTTAACGGCATGGCAGGAAATCTGGAGTCGATGTATCGAAATCTCGAGGGAAAGGTAGCAGAGAAGACCGCTCAACTAGAGGAAAAACACGCACGGCTTGAGGCGCTCTATCGTGTGACGTCACTAGTGGCAGGCGCGACCGCACTAGAAACGTTAGCGCACGGATTTGTCGATCAAGTGATGGCCGTTGCCCATGCTGATGGTGTAGCACTCCGCTGGTCCGACGAAGGGAATTCCAGGTACGTCATGCTTGCGTCCAAAGGTTTGCCTGCGACTATGATCGACGATGAGCATTGCCTGATGGCTAATCAGTGCCATTGTGGTTCACCCGCTTTGCCAGGCGGAGCCCGCGTCATTCCCATTCGAAGTGAGCAACCGGCAACTTTTCCATACTGCGCCGACGCGGGGTTCCAGACGGTGGTGTGCGTGCCCGTACGACATCATGACCGCATCAAAGGAGAAATTGATCTCTTCTTTCACGCGCGCTACGAACTCTCGTCGGCGGAGCGTTCGTTGCTTGAGGCCCTGACGACACATCTTGCCGCAGCTATGGAAAATTTGCGTTTGAGCGCGCTCGAGCGCGAAGCTGCGGTCGCACAGGAGCGCAATTTTCTCGCGCGCGAGTTGCATGATTCCATCGCCCAGTCACTCGCATTCCTCAAACTTCAGGTGCAGTTGCTTCGCGATGCGCAAACGAAGGGCAACTCATCGCTGATCGAGCAAGCTGTGAGCGAGATCGATGCCGGTGTGCGAGAGAGTTATGGTGACGTCCGGGCGCTGCTGTTGCACTTTCGTACGCGCGCTAACGTCGAAGACATAGAGCCTGCGTTGCGCACCACACTTCGCAAGTTTGAGCACCAGAGCGGCATCCGCACTGAGCTGTCAATGCAAGGACATGGCGTATCGCTTGCGCCTGACTTACAGTTGCAGGTGCTTCATGTCGTACAGGAAGCTCTGTCAAACGCGCGCAAACACTCCGGAGCCAAATGTGTTTGGCTCGACGTTCAACAGCAACCGCAGTGGCGTTTTGAGGTGCGCGACGATGGTCAGGGTTTCACTCAAGGTAGCGCATTGCTCGACGAAACACACGTCGGCCTGCAAATCATGGCGGAACGGGCCGAGCGAATCGGCGCGACGCTGGAAGTATTTTCCACGCCGAATCACGGCACTTCGGTCATCCTGACACTACCTGCTGATCGCGCCGCTTCCGATACAGCGACTAAATCGTTGCTTTCGTCAATCGTCGCGAACCAGAAAGTAATGGCGACATGAGTAGCGCTGCTGGCAACGCCCAAGTCCATGTACACGACGACACGACCGTTATCCGCATTCTGGTAGTGGACGATCACACCCTTTTTCGCCGTGGCCTGACTGCCATCTTGTCGCGTTGCCCAAGTATGTCGGTCGTTGGGGACGCTGGCGACGCGACGGAGGCACAGCGGCGCGCCGAAGAATTGAGGCCGGATCTCATACTGCTCGACAATCACTTGCCGGGTGTGAATGGCGTGGACGCCGTGCCCGCGTTGCGAGCGGAACTTCCGCAAGTGCGGATCGTCCTGCTCACGGTAAGCGAAGACGAAAACGATCTGGCGGTCGCGCTAAGAGCGGGTGCGAACGGGTATCTGCTCAAGACGATGGACGCTGACTCGCTCGTCGCCGCGATTGCTCAAGTGATGCGCGGTCAAAGCGTGATTGCCGACGAAATGACGAGCAAACTTGTCGACGCGTATCGCGGGGCAATTTTGCACGCTCCCGATGTCGAAGTACCCGCTGAGGTGACAACCAACGCGGCTTCCCCGCTGTCGCAACTCTCGCCGCGTGAACTCGATATTCTGCGTGGTATCGCACTTGGCGAGAGCAACAAGCTCATCGCGCGCCATTTGAGCATTGCCGAGACAACCGTCAAGATTCATGTGCAGCATGTGCTGCGCAAGCTCAATGTTGCCTCTCGCGTGCAGGCAGCCGTTATCGCGGCCGGACTTGCGCGGCATTGATCTGCATCATGTGGGAAGCGAGTTGTTCGCGCAGTAGTTCTTCAGAACGATGTCAGACATGCAGGGCTAGTTCTTAATTCGTCGTAAGCCGCACCAATCGGTGGATACCGATAGAGCGTGATTATCCCTACAGTTCATATGTCAACTGGAAGGATGGAAATGATGGACAAAAAGAGGCAGGCACTATCCGTGCTGATTAGCAGCACGTTAGCGTTCACTGTGTGTTTCATGGTGTGGATGATGTTTGGCGTGATTGGCATTCCGATCAAAAAAGCGCTCAATCTCAATGCGACCCAGTTTGGCCTGCTGACGGCAATGCCAGTGCTCACAGGGTCGCTCATTCGCGTGCCGCTGGGTATCTGGACTGACAAATTCGGCGGTCGCATCGTCATGACGATTCTGATGACGATCACAGTGCCAGCGATCTGGATGATGAGCTACGCCACGGAGTTTTGGCACTTCCTGGTCATTGGGCTTTTCGTAGGTTTGGCTGGCGGTTCATTTTCGGTTGGCACGCCTTACGTCGCGCGCTGGTTTCCGAAGAACAAGCAGGGCTTTGCGATGGGTGTCTATGGTGCCGGGAACTCGGGGGCCGCCGTCAACAAATTCGTCGCGCCTGCCTTGGTAGTCGCGTTCGGCTGGGCTATGGTACCGCAGGTATATGCGGCCATCATGCTGGGAACGGTCGTTCTGTTCTGGTTTTTCAGCTACAGCGACCCTACGCATCTGGTGCCGTCGAACACCAAATTTTCGGAGCAACTGAAAGCACTCAAAGATCCGAAAGTGCTTAAGTATTGCCAGTACTACAGCATCGTTTTTGGAGGTTACGTCGCCATGTCACTCTGGATGGTGCAGTACTACGTCGGCGAGTTTGGGCTGGACATTCGCGCAGCCGCGCTGCTAGCTGCCTGCTTCTCGCTTCCGGGCGGTGTGTTACGTGCAGTGGGCGGTTGGTTCTCGGACAAGTACGGCGCGCACAGCGTGACCTGGTGGGTGCTTTGGGTGAGCTGGATCTGCCTGTTCCTGCTTTCGTATCCGCAGACTGACTTCACAGTGGTGACCATCAATGGCCCGAAGACATTTCACCTCGGGCTAAACGTCTATGTGTTCACTGGATTGATGTTTGTGCTGGGAATCGCTTGGGCATTCGGCAAGGCGAGTGTGTTCAAGTACATCAGCGACGATTACCCCACCAACATCGGTGCCATCAGCGGCATCGTCGGCCTCGCAGGCGGTCTTGGCGGCTTCGTTTTGCCAATTATGTTCGGTGTGCTGATGGACATGACCGGCGTTCGTTCTAGCGCCTTCATGTTGATGTACGGCGTGGTCTGGGTATCGCTTATCTGGATGTACTGGACGGAAGTGCGCCGCGCAGAAGTCATGGGAAAAAACGCACATTCCTTCAGCCTTAACGGCTAGTAAATCGCGACTCAAACGCGACTCAAAGAAAAGACAATGAATAATTTTCAAACACGTTCGCCCGATAGGGCTGCAAGCGCAAGCAGTGCAGATATTGCAGACTGGCGGCCTGAGGATGAGCAGTTTTGGGAATCGACGGGCAAGAAGATTGCCTATCGCAACCTCTGGATATCGATTCCAGCGCTGCTGTGCGGCTTTGCGGTTTGGGGCATGTGGGCCATCATCACCGTGCAGATGCTCAATCTGGGTTTTCCGTTCACCCAGGCTGAGCTGTTTACGCTAACCGCCATTGCTGGTATTGCCGGTGCCACGATGCGTATCCCGGCGTCCTTCCTGATTCGTCTGGCGGGCGGGCGCAACGTCATTTTCCTCACGACCGCCATGCTGTTGGCGCCGGCCATCGGCACCGGCATCGTATTGCAACACAAGGAATGGCCGCTATGGGCCTTCCAGCTGATGGCCTTGTGGTGCGGTGTCGGTGGCGGTAACTTCGCCTCCTCGATGTCGAATATCAGCGGTTTCTTTCCGAAGCGTCTGCAGGGCACTGGTCTGGGGCTGAATGCGGGCTTGGGAAACTTCGGCGTGACAACGATGCAAATCGTCATCCCGCTGGTCATGACGGCCGGAATCTTCGGTGCGTGGGGTGGCCCGCCCGCGATTTTGGTAAAGGAAAGCGGCTGGATCTTCGGCAAGATCGCCACTGGCACGCCAACGTGGATCCAGAACTCCGGCTTTGCCTGGGTGCTCTCGCTGGTGCCGTTGTCGATCTTGTGCTGGTTCGGCATGAACAACCTGAAGACACTCTCACCCAATACCGGCAATTCGCTCGTTGCGTTCTCGAAGATCACCTACCTGTACACGTTGGCGTTCGTACCATCGATCTTCATGCTGTGGTTGTACTTGCCAGCACCGACGGGCCTGGGACTGCTCAATGTATGGGTAGCGATTCCGTTGGACATCATGCTCATGCTGATGGTGATGAAGTTCGCTGCATTCGGACCGATGAAGGAAGGCGTGGCCAAGCAGTTTGAAATATTCAAGAACAAGCACACCTGGTCCCTGACGATTCTGTACATCGTCACCTTTGGTTCGTTCATCGGCTTTTCGATGGCGCTGCCGCTGGCGATGAAGGTCATCTTCGACGTTATTCACGTGCCAGACGTGAACGGTGTGATGACGCACACGAAGGGAAACCCGAATGCGCTGCCCGTACTCGCTTATGCCTGGATCGGGCCTTTCGTCGGTGCGGCGACGCGCCCGTTGGGCGGCTGGATATCGGACAAGTTCGGCGGTTCGATCGTCACGCAGTGGGTATGCGTGGTGATGACGGTGGCCGCAGTGGCCGTTGGCTACCTGATGATGCTGGCCTATCACTCGGCCACACCCGAGCAATACTTCTTCCCATTCCTGGCGCTGTTCGTGGTGCTCTTTGCTGCCACTGGGATTGGCAACGGTTCGACCTTCCGCAGCATTGGCTACATCTTCGATCGGCAGCAGGCCGGCCCAGTGCTGGGCTGGACTTCGGCTGTAGCCGCTTACGGCGCTTTCGCCGCGCCAGTGGTCATCGGTGAGCAGATCAAGGCCGGAACGCCACAGGCCGCGATGTATGGCTTTGCCGTTTTTTATGCACTGTGCCTGGTGCTGAACTGGTGGTTCTACTTGCGCAAGGATGCGTACATCAAAAACCCATGACCCCGACCATGTTCGCTTACTCACGACAGCTAGCTAGCCGCTCAGGCCAACGATTTCCAAGGAGCCACACATGAGCCATTTTCTTGATCGACTCACCCACTTCACGCAACCCCGCGAAAGCTTCGCGGACGGACACGGCGTGACCACCGGTGAAGACCGCACGTGGGAAGACGCCTACCGCAATCGCTGGGCACACGACAAAATTGTGCGTTCGACGCATGGCGTGAACTGCACGGGCTCATGCTCGTGGAAAATTTACGTCAAAGGCGGTATCGTGACGTGGGAGACGCAGCAGACCGATTACCCACGTACGCGCTGGGACATGCCCAATCACGAGCCGCGGGGCTGTGCACGCGGAGCGTCGTACTCGTGGTATTTGTACAGCGCCAATCGCGTAAAGTTTCCGATGGTGCGTGGACGACTGCTTAAGTCGTGGCGCGCCGCGCGGCTTGCGAACGACCCTGTCGCCGCGTGGACGGCCATTGTGGAAAACGATGCCACGCGCAGCGACTATCAAAAGGTGCGCGGGCTGGGCGGATTCGTTCGTTCAAGTTGGGACGAAGTCAACGAGATCATCGCTGCTGCGAATGTGTACACCATCAAGAAATATGGCGCAGATCGCGTGATCGGATTTTCGCCGATCCCGGCGATGTCAATGGTCAGCTACGCAGCGGGCTCGCGCTACCTGAGCCTCATCGGCGGCGTTTGCATGAGTTTTTACGACTGGTATTGCGATCTGCCGCCCGCAAGCCCGCAGGTTTGGGGCGAGCAGACCGACGTGCCGGAATCGGCCGATTGGTACAACTCGACCTATATCATCGCCTGGGGCTCGAACGTGCCGCAAACGCGCACGCCAGACGCGCACTTTTTTACCGAGGTTCGTTACAAGGGCGCAAAGACCGTCGCGGTGACACCGGATTACTCGGAAGTCGCAAAGCTCGCAGATTTGTGGATGCACCCCAAGCAGGGCACCGACGCCGCGATGGCAATGGCGATGGGGCACGTAATCCTCAAAGAGTTCTACATCGATAATCGTTCAACGTATTTCGACGACTACGCGCGGCGATATACCGATCTTCCGATGTTGGTGATGCTCAAAGAGCACAAACTGCCATCAGGCGATACAGTTTTGGTGCCGGATCGCTATGTTCGCGCCTCCGACTTCAATGGCAAGTTAGGTCAAGCCAACAATCCCGAGTGGAAGACCGTAGCGTTTGACCAGGACGGTAAAGTCGTACTTCCGACCGGTGCCATCGGCTTTCGGTGGGGGCCTGACGGGCGTGCTGACCAGGGCCAGTGGAATCTCGAAGCAAAAGAGGCGCGGCACGGGAGTAACGTCAAGCTGCAATTGTCGGTCATGGAGAACGACGAGACGGCCATCGAAACCGCGAAGGTGGGCTTCCCGTATTTCGGTGGAATTGAACACACTCATTTCCCCAACAACGCGGGTGGTGATGTCACCGTTCGCACGGTGCCGGTTCGCCGCATCATGCTCGGCAAAGCCGGTGACAAGCGTGATGCGCTAGTTGCCACAGTATTTGATTTACAGGTTGCGAACTACGGTGTGGCGCGCGGCATCAAAGGTGAACACGCGGCTAGCGACTACAACGACGACCAGCCGTACACCCCGGCATGGCAGGAAAAAATTACCGGTGTGCCGCGCGACCAGGTGATCACTGTGGCCCGCCAGTTTGCGGAGAATGCCGACAAGACGCATGGCAAATCGATGATCATCATCGGTGCGGCGATGAACCACTGGTATCACAGCGACATGAATTATCGCGGCGTGATCAACATGCTCATGATGTGCGGCTGCATCGGTCAATCCGGGGGCGGTTGGGCACACTACGTCGGTCAGGAGAAGCTGCGTCCGCAGACCGGTTGGCTGCCTCTGGCGTTTGCGCTGGACTGGATTCGTCCGCCACGCCAGATGAATAGCACCAGCTTCTTCTACGCCCACACCGATCAGTGGCGCTACGAAAAGCTCGGAATGGACGAAGTTCTTTCGCCGCTGGCCGACAAGAGCAAGTACGGCGGCAGCATGATCGACTACAACGTGCGGGCCGAGCGTATGGGTTGGTTGCCTTCAGCACCGCAAATGAAAACCAACCCGATGCAGTTGGTAAAGGACGCGCAAACGGCTGGACTTGAGCCGAAAGACTACGTGGTCAAAGGGCTCAAGGACGGAACAGTTGCTATGAGCTGCACCGACCCGGATCACCCGAATAACTGGCCACGCAACATGTTCATCTGGCGATCCAACTTGTTGGGCTCGTCGGGTAAGGGTCATGAATATTTCCTCAAGCACTTGCTTGGCACCAGCAATGGGGTGCAAGGAAAAGATCTGGGCAAAGAGGACGCCAAGCCGACTGAAGTGGTTTGGCACGACAAGGCGCCTGAGGGCAAGCTTGACCTGCTGGTGACGCTTGATTTCCGCATGAGCACGACGTGCCTGTATTCAGACATCGTGCTTCCAACCGCGACCTGGTACGAGAAGAACGATCTCAACACCAGCGACATGCATCCCTTCATTCATCCACTCTCAACAGCCGTCGACCCTGCGTGGCAGAGCCGCAGTGACTGGGAGATATACAAAGGCTTCGCGAAGAAACTCAGCGAAGTCTGTGTTGGCCATCTGGGGGTGGAAAAAGAAGTCGTACTGACACCCCTCATGCACGACAGTCCAGGTGAGCTTGGCCAACCCTTTGAGGTGACCGACTGGAAGCGCGGTGAATGCGATTTGATTCCCGGGAAAACCGCACCGCAGATTGCGGTCGTGGAGCGCGACTATCCCAACGTCTACAAGCGCTTTACCGCCCTCGGCCCATTGATGAACAAATTGGGAAATGGCGGCAAAGGCATCGCGTGGAACACGCAGACGGAGGTCAAGCAACTCGGCGAACTCAACGGACTGGTGCAGGACGAAGGCGTGACTAAAGGCATGCCGAAAATCGATACCGATATTGACGCCTGCGAAGTTGTATTGCAGCTCGCCCCTGAAACGAACGGTCACGTCGCTGTCAAGGCGTGGGAAGCGCAGTCCAAGGCCACCGGTCTCGATCACGTCCACCTGGCGCTGCATCGTGAAGACGAGAAAATTCGCTTCCGCGACATTCAGGCGCAACCGCGAAAAATCATCAGTGCCCCCACGTGGAGCGGCATTGAGAGCGAGACAGTGAGCTACAACGCGGGCTACACCAACGTGCATGAGTTGATCCCGTGGCGCACGCTCACAGGTCGTCAACAGTTCTATCAGGATCACCCGTGGATGATCGCGTTTGGGGAGGGTTTCTCCAGCTATCGGCCACCGGTTGATCTGAAAACGACGGCGGGAATTCACAACCTGCGCAGCAACGGCAACCCTGAAATCCTGCTTAACTTCATCACGCCACATCAAAAGTGGGGCATTCACAGCACGTATACCGACAACCTGATGATGCTCACGCTAAGTCGTGGCGGACCGATCATCTGGTTGAGCGAGGACGACGCGAAGAAAGCAGACATCGTCGATAACGACTGGGTGGAGCTATTCAATATCAACGGGGCCATCGCAGCGCGTGCCGTGGTGAGCCAGCGTGTCAATCCCGGCATGGTGATGATGTATCACGCTCAGGAAAAAATCATCAACACACCGGGCGCGGAAATCACTGGTGTGCGTGGTGGCATTCATAACTCGGTGACGCGCATCGTATTGAAACCAACGCACATGATCGGCGGCTACGCGCAGCTCTCATATGGCTTCAACTACTACGGCACGGTGGGCACCAATCGCGATGAGTTCGTGGTTGTCCGGAAGATGAACAAGATTGACTGGCTGGATACGCCGGTGGGTGAAGAACGTATCGCACTGGTGCAAGCTCAAGGAGAAAACGCATGAAAGTCCGTGCACAAATCGGCATGGTGCTCAATCTTGATAAATGCATCGGCTGTCATACCTGCAGCGTGACCTGCAAAAACGTCTGGACGAGTCGACCTGGCATGGAGTACGCCTGGTTCAACAACGTCGAAACCAAGCCCGGCATCGGCTATCCGAAGGAGTGGGAGAACCAGGACAAGTGGAACGGTGGATGGGTTCGAAAAGCCAATGGAAGCATCGAGCCACGGCAAGGCGGCAAGTGGAAGCTGCTCATGAAAATTTTCGCCAATCCAAACTTGCCCGAGATTGATGATTATTACGAACCCTTCACGTTCGACTACGACCATTTGCAAAGTGCGCCTGAGATGAAGGCGAGTCCGACTGCGCGGCCACGCAGTCTGATTACCGGCAAACAGATGGACAAAATCGTCTGGGGGCCGAACTGGGAAGAGCTGCTCGGCGGCGAATTCAGCAAACGAAGCGCCGATAAGAACTTCGATGGTTTCGAAGCCGCTCAGAAAGCAATGGTCGGCGAGTTCGAGAACACCTTCATGATGTACCTGCCGCGTCTCTGCGAGCATTGCCTGAATCCGGCGTGTGTGGCGAGCTGCCCGTCCGGCTCGATCTACAAACGTGAAGAGGACGGCATCGTTCTCATTGATCAGGATAAGTGTCGGGGCTGGCGTATGTGCGTCAGCGGTTGTCCGTACAAAAAGATTTACTACAACTGGAAGAGTGGCAAGGCCGAGAAATGTACTTTCTGCTACCCGCGCATCGAAGCGGGCGAGCCGACGGTGTGCTCGGAAACGTGCGTGGGCCGCATTCGCTACCTCGGTGTGTTGCTGTACGACGCGGATCGTATTCAACAAGCGGCGAGCGTTGAACACGACCGTGATCTGTATCAGGCGCAAATCGACATCTTCCTCGATCCGAACGATCCGAAGGTGATTGCACAGGCGCGCGCTGATGGGGTTCCAGACAAGTGGATGGAAGCCGCACGCAAGAGCCCGGTCTACAAAATGGCTGTCGACTGGAAAGTGGCGTTGCCACTGCATCCGGAGTACCGCACATTGCCGATGGTTTGGTACGTGCCGCCGCTTTCGCCCATTACCGCAGCCGCAAACGCAGGCCAGGTGAGTAGCAACGGGCAAATTCCGGACGTGAAGCAGTTGCGCATCCCGGTG
The DNA here is from genome assembly GCA_025354165.1 of Burkholderiales bacterium. GTDB lineage: Bacteria > Pseudomonadota > Gammaproteobacteria > Burkholderiales > Casimicrobiaceae > Casimicrobium. The sequence continues at coordinate 82,343 of JANXNI010000057.1, forward strand.
AAGTATCTGGCTAACCTTTTGACGGCCGGAGACACCATGCCGGTGGAGCGTGCGCTGGAGCGCATGCTGGCGATGCGCGCCTATCAGCGTGGCAAACACGTTGATGGCTACACCAACCTTGACGTGCTCAAGCAGGTAGGGCTTACACAGGCAGAAGTTGAGGATATGTATCACGTCATGGCGATTGCGAACTACGAGGATCGCTTCGTGATTCCTTCGACCCATCGTGAGTACGCCGAGAACACGTTCAACGTTCGCGGTGGTTGCGGCTTCACGTTTGGCAACGGCTGTTCGGAAGGTACGGGTACGACCAGTCTTTTCGGCAGCGAGAAACGTCGCACCATTCCGATCAAAGCGGAGGTCTAACCGATGTTTTCGCCCAAACCGCCCGTGATGGCGCTTACCTTGCGCGTGCTGGCGCGCTTGCTGAGCTACCCGGATTCAGACGTTCGCCAACACCTTTCGGATATGCGAAAGGTGCTAGGTGACGAAGGCGCTCTGAGCGCCGCCCGGATCGCCGAACTCGGCGCCTTCATAACCAGCATTGAGCGTCAAAGTGCGATTGATGCCGAGGCTGACTACGTGCAGCTCTTCGATAGCGGGCGCCGCACGTCGCTGCAGCTCTTTGAGCATGTGCACGGTGATTCACGGGATCGTGGCCCTGCCATGATTGATCTCGCGCAGACCTATGAAAAGGCTGGGCTCTACCTCAGCGAAGGCGAGATGCCCGATCACTTGCCGGTAGCGCTCGAATACGCGTCCACACAGCCGCCCGTTGAGGCGCGTGCTTTTCTTGGTGAAACGTCACACATCCTGAATGTGATCTTTAACGCGCTTGAAAAGCGCAACAGTCGTTACGCGAGCGTGCTCGGCGCTTTGCTTGATCTGGCGGGTGAGAAGGCCCGTGCAGTCAATGTGCCCGACGAAGAGCCTATTGACGAGAGCTGGGCTGAACCAGCCGCGTTTGACGGCTGTTCGTCGCAGGGTCAAACCCGTCCAGCTCAGCCGCAAACGATACAAATTGTTCGTTCAACTCAAGCACAAGGAGCACGCGTATGAACGCCGCACCTGGTTTAGTTCAAAACTTTTTCTTCGTGATTTATCCGTATATTTGTCTGGCCGTCTTCTTTATGGGCAGTCTCGCGCGGTTTGATCGCGACCAGTACACATGGAAGAGCGACTCATCGCAAATGTTGCGCACAGGCACGCTTCGCTGGGGCAGCAATCTCTTTCACATTGGCATCCTGTTCCTGTTCTTTGGTCACGCTGCTGGTCTGCTCACGCCACACTTCATCTACGAGCCATTCATCAGCGCATCGACGAAACAGACGGTCGCCATCGTCACTGGCGGCACAGCAGGTGTATTGTGTTTTATTGGATTGTCATTGCTGCTGTACCGCCGGATTTTTGACCCCCGAATTCGGCTTACCAGCCATCGTACGGATCTGGCGATTTTGATCATCCTATGGGTGCAGCTCTGTCTTGGGCTGCTTACACTTCCGCTATCGTTTCAGCACCGCGCCGATGCACACCAGATGCTGATCCTCGCCGACTGGGCGCAGCGTATCGTCACTCTGCGACCCGATGCGGGCATGCTGGCCGGTATCGACTGGCAGTTCAAGACCCACATGGTGCTGGGCATGACGATCTTTCTGTTGTTCCCGTTCAGCCGCCTGGTGCACGTATGGAGTGGTTTTGCGTCCGTCGTATACCTGTTCCGCCCCTATCAGGTGGCGCGCTCACGGCGATTGAACCTTCCCCCGGGCCACAACACACCACCGACCCGCAACTGAGGGCGTCTTAAGCACCAATGAATATCACCTGTTTTTCCGATTTACTCAGCGCAGCAAAGAGTCAACCCGAACCGCAGCGCCTGCTTTTTGTCTTTGCGGGAGCCGAATTGCCTTCAACGGCAAGCGCCGAGCAGCGTGAGCAATTTGCCAGCGGCGAAGGCGGAGAACTGGCACCCTTGATGTGCGTTGACAAAGCAGTTGATGAGGTTGCGCACTTCGATGCGCTGGTGGCTGAAGCGGCCGAGGCAGGACCGCTCTGGGCGATCGTGTTTACGACCGCGTTGTCGGGCCGTGGCGGAAAGATGCCTACCCCTCTTGATGCGCAGGCACCTTTGCAGCAAATGGTCGATTCGATCAAAGCCGGTCGCCTCGACGGCATGTTGCCGTTTAACCGGCGTGGCGAACCGGTGAACCTTGCGTGACGCAAGATGCAAATTTTCATTAAATTACTCGCACAGGGAAAATGTCATGCAACACGGAACTAGTGGCGGATGCGGATCTGGATCTGGGCAGTGCGGATGTGCAGGGAAAGCAAAGGCAGACGCCGCAACGCGAGCTGAGCCAGTTACTACACCGCCAAAGCAGATTGCCCAGAAGTTTGACTTTAGTGCTGTTGCATCGGCCAGCTCAACGGTAGCGTTGGCCGGTCACGGCATACAAGCCAGTGTTAATAGCGTCGCTCTGCATGCGGCAGGGGATCGGCCGGATGACAACACGCTTCGGCAGCGCGCCTACGGCGAATTGCTACGGCAGGAGGCTGTAAGCGCCGGGCTGCTGCCAAAAGAGGACATTGCTACCGACGATGGCATTCAAAGCGAAGCCGCAGCCCAGGCGATTGAAAAATTACTTGAATCAGTGCTGGTGGTGCCAGCGCCTGATGAAGCAACCAGCCGTCGTTTTTTCACGGCGAATCCGTCTCGTTTTCAAAACGGTGAAGAGGTTCGAGCGCGCCACATCCTGTTTGCGGTCACTCCCGGAATGGACGTCGTCCGTCTGCGTAATCGTGCGGAAGCTGCGCTCCTCGACGCGCGGTGTCGCGAAGACAAGGCCGTAGATCGTTTCGCTGCGCTGGCCAAGGAACTCAGCAACTGTCCCAGCGCGACCGACGGCGGTGACCTTGGCTGGTTGACAAAGGGCGAATGCGCGCCCGAGTTTGCCCGTGAAGTTTTTGGCCGCACCGAAGTTGGCGTATTGCCACGGCTGGTTCACAGTCGCTTCGGGTTGCACGTAGTGGAAGTCATTGAACGGAAACCAGGCGAAATGCCTGAATTTGAAGCGGTACGCGGGGCGGTGGCGCAGGTGTTGCAACAGCAGACCTATGTGACGGCATTGCGGCAATATCTGCAGCTGATCGCTGGGAGTGCGCACATCGTGGGAGTCGAGCTCGATACTGCTGATTCGCCGCTCGTGCAGTAGGCGAGGGCTGACGCGCGCCTGGAGGTACCTTGGGTAACGGCAGAACTGAATGATGAGTGACCAGCCAGACGAGTTGTTACAACGGTTGCGCCGCTTTCACGACGACTATTTTCCCGGCGTTGAAAGTCAGTTTCAGGCGTTGGTGAAGGACGGTCAGCATCCGACGATCCTGTTCATCGGGTGCTCGGATTCGCGTATCGTTCCCTATCTTCTGACCGGCACCGGGCCCGGTGAGCTGTTCATTGTTCGCAACGTGGGTGCGTTCGTACCGCCGTATGACGGCTCTGCGGGATATCACGGAACTGCGGCAGCCATCGAATTCGCTGTTTTGAATCTCGATGTGTCGCACATCATTGTCTGTGGACATACGCACTGCGGCGGCATTCGTGCGCTCTATGAGGAAGTACCAGCTGGCGCGAACAATCTCGCTGCGTGGCTTGAGCTGGGCCGTGAGGCTGCGCTACCGGTTCGCGTTACTGAGGAAGCGCTACGACGCACCGAGCAACGCGCGGTGGTGCTGCAGCTTGAACGGTTGATGGATTATCCGATGGTTCGCGAGCGCGTTGAGGCCAAGCGATTGGCATTGCACGGCTGGCACTACGTCATTGAAGACGGCGAGGTTCATGTCTTCGATGTCAGGAGCGGATCGTTCGTGCCGTCCTCCCTGGCCGGTCACAGCGGAACTGGGCCGTACGCGCATCATGAGGACGCGGTTGCGCCTGACAACGTTTAACAAGGCCATTGATAGTTATGTGCTCATCCATTCACGCCGCCCCGATGGTGAAAACAAGGCAAAGCGACACGCCACCCCTGCAATTTTCAAGTGATGGAGCGAACGCACAGTGGTCGCAGCTCGCAGCGCTTGCGGATAAAAGTGGTTTGCAACCACTCATGTTGCAGGGTCGTAAGTTGCTGCCAATCGTTCAGGGTGGAATGGGAGTGGGCGTATCGGCGCACCGATTGGCGGGAACGGTCGCCTCACTTGGCGGGATGGGGACGATTGCGTCGGTGGACTTGCGTCACCATCACACTGATCTACTGGAACGAACGGCATCGCTACCGATCGCCGCAGAGTCAAAACTCATTATTGATCGCGCGAATCTGGAAGCGCTAGGGCGGGAAATTCACAGCGCGAGGGTCGTGTCGGAAGGGCGCGGCCTGCTCGCGGTTAACGTCATGCGTGCGGTGAGCGAATATGCGGCCTCGGTGCGAACCTCTCTTGAATGCGGAATTGACGCGATTGTTGTGGGTGCCGGGCTGCCGCTTGATTTGCCTGACCTGGCAAAAGAGTATCCCGGCGTCTGCCTGATCCCGATCCTCTCGGATGCGCGCGGCATTCAGCTGGTCGTCAAAAAGTGGGAGCGCAAGGGTCGCCTGCCCGCCGCGATCATCATCGAACACCCGCGCTATGCAGGCGGGCATCTCGGCGCTACACGCATCGCCGACGTGAACGATTCGCGCTTTGATTTCGAAAATGTGATCCCGGCCGCGAAGGAATTTCTGCGCGGCGCGGGTATCGAGGCATCAGTGCCACTCATCGCAGCAGGTGGCATTCGTTCGTTCGCAGATGTATCGCGGTTGCAGTCGATGGGGGCTGCGGCGGTGCAGCTAGGAACGCCCTTTGCCGTCACCGAAGAATGCGACGCACATCCGGCGTTTAAAGAAGTTCTGGCGAACGCACGCGACGAAGACATCGTTGAGTTTTTGAGCGTTGCCGGTTTGCCTGCTCGCGCGGTCGCGACGACATGGATGAAGAACTATCTGCGCGTAGAACCCGCGCTCAAGGCCATCGCCCACCCCAAGACTCGTTGCACGAAGAAATTCGATTGTCTGGCGCAGTGCGGGCTGCGTGACGGTATCTCCGATTGGGGACAGTTCTGTATCGACAACCAGCTTGCCGCCGCGCTGCGTGGCGACGTAAAGAAAGGACTCTTCTTTCGCGGCGCTGGTGCGCTTCCGTTTGGACAGGCGATCCGATCTGTGTATGCGCTGATGGAGCGCATGTTGTCGCCTTTACCCGCCACTTCAACTGCGACTTTGTAAGGTGGCCCAACGATGAAGACGATACCCATTCAACCGCTGTCGAACGGAACACGCAGACCCGTCGTCGCGCCCACCGCCGGGTTGCGAGAGTCGCAAGTGCGTTGGCAACTATCCACGCTTCTGCAGGCACCCCATCGCCTGTCATTTGCGGCCGGGGTCGCGATTCTGGCCACCGGCTCACTGTGGTGGGCGCTACTTTTAAGTTTGAGTGCAATGGGTGTTCCCGTGCGCTGGGTTGTGCCGCGCCCCATCGCGCATAGTGTGTTGATGGCTTTTGGCTATATGCCACTGTTCTTTATCGGATTTCTGTTCACAGCGGGCCCGAAATGGCTTGGGCAACCAGCGGTAGGCGCACGCGCATTGCTGCATCCCGTGGCGACCTACGCATTCGCCTGGCTCGGATATATGGTCGCGGTGCATCTTGATGCAAATGCCGCTGCGGTGTGTGTCGCGTTAGCCGCCGCCGCGTGGACGTCTGTCGTGGTCGCATTTGCGCGCATGGTTGCCCGCAGCCAAGTGGCAGACCGGATACATGCAAAGCTGGTACTGGTCGGTATATCGGCCGGTGCTTTGGCGCTATGGTGCACCCCGCTCGCGCTGGCCTTCGAAGCGTTCACTGCCGCTCGCATTGCTGTGCTCGTCGGTATCTGGGGCTGCACGGCTATCGTGTACGTCGCGGTATCACATCGCATGATTCCGTTCTTTACGGTTAATGTGGTGCCGATGCTCAACGCAGGGCGACCGATGTGGCTGCTCGGTGTGTTTGTTGGCGTACTTGCGCTGGAGCTTCTATTTGCGATTCTCGATCTGACGGTGTGGCCGCTTGGAGCCATCGTTCGCTTCGTCCAAATGTCGCTCGAACTGGTATCAGCCACCGGGCTGCTGACGATGGCCGTGAAGTGGGGACTCATGCAGAGCCTGCGCGTACGTCTGTTGGCTATGCTCCACGTCGGCTTTGTCTGGCTTGGACTCGCCGTCTTGCTGCAAGCTGTCTCACACGGTTTAATGTTTGCTTCCGGCGACGCCATGTCGCTCGGGCTGGCACCGACACACGCGCTCACCATGGGGTTTATGGGGGCCACGCTATTCGCAATGGCCACCCGTGTCAGCGCCGGGCATAGCGGTCGCCATCTGGTTGCCGACGATCTCGTCTGGACGTTTTTCTGGACGCAACAAGTCGCAACAGTGCTGCGCATCGTTGCCGCAGTATGGCTGTCGTCTCCACCCTGGCTCACGTCGCTTGCCGCTTCCATTTGGGCGTTGGCAAGCGTATCGTGGGCACTTCGGTACGGACTCTGGTACGGGCGCCCGCGCGAAGACGGAAAACCGGGCTAAAGTCCGCCCCCAATGAGACCAAAAGCGCCAGTCAGCCATCGCGGCTGATTTGCGGACAACTTCTAAGTCCACACGATGAGCATCTAGTGACTCAATTTCACAGGATCGGAAATGACCGAATTACTACCCGCCGTTGACTCGACCAGCGCACTGGCAGCGCAAACAATCAGTGAAGAGGTGTTGCTCGAAAAATACGCCAAGGGTGACGAGCGCGGCATTGCCGATGTCTATGCACGCGTGGCTCGGGCATTGGCAGAAGCGGAGCCAGTCGAGCATCGTGCGCATTGGGCCGAACAATTCCTGCATGCGCTGGAAAACGGATTCATCCCTGCTGGCCGCATTCAGTCGGCCGCCGGTACATCACTATCGGCAACGTTGATCAATTGCTTCGTGCAACCGGTAGGCGATGCGATCACCCATATCGAAGACGGGCATCCTGGCATCTACGCAGCACTGGCTGAAGCCGCAGAAACGATGCGTCGCGGCGGTGGCGTGGGCTATGACTTCTCCCGCATTCGACCACGCGGCGCCGCCGTCGGGAGCACCCAGTCGCTTGCTTCGGGTCCAGTGTCGTACATGCGCGTATTTGATCGCTCGTGCGAAACGGTGGAATCGGCCGGTTCACGACGTGGCGCGCAGATGGGTGTGCTGCGCTGCGATCATCCGGACATTGAAGAGTTCATTCACGCCAAAGACACGGGCGACCTGAAAAACTTCAACGTATCGGTGGCGATTACAGACGTATTTATGAACGCGGTCGTCAACGACGACATGATCCGGTTGACCCACCTGGCCAAGCCCGGATCAGCGCAAATCGCGGCAGGCGCATTTCAGCTGGATGCTGGCGAACGCGGGTTATGGGTTTACCGTGAGCTTCCCGCCCGGACATTGTGGGATCAGATCATGCGCTCCACGTATGACCATGCCGAACCCGGTGTGCTCTTTCTGGATCGCATTAACCGCGACAATAATTTGTCGTATTGCGAGACGATCAGCACCACCAATCCCTGCGCGGAGCAGCCGCTGCCGCCGTACGGCTGCTGCTGCCTCGGCTCGATCAATCTCGCTCGCTTCGTCACGCAGCCGTTCACTAAGCGTGCTAGTTTTGACGAAGCGGGTTTCGCGCAGCTAGTGCGCGTCGCCGTTCGTATGCTCGACAACGTACTGGATGTGACGGTCTGGCCGCTACCACAACAAAAGCACGAGGCCGACAACAAACGGCGTGTTGGACTGGGATTTACCGCGTTGGGTGACGCGCTGGTAATGCTTAATCTGCGCTACGACACCGAGTCCGCGCGTGAGATGGCTCGGCGTATCTCGGAGCTGATGCGGGATACCGCGTACGCTGCTTCGGCGGAACTCGCGAAAGAGCGTGGGGTTTTTCCGTTGTTTAACGCCGATCTTTACCTGAGCGCGCCGACCTTCGCGTCGCGCCTGCCCTCCGACATCAAGGCAAACATTCGCAAAACGGGTATCCGCAACTCGCATCTGTTGTCGATTGCGCCGACCGGCACCATCAGCCTCGCTTTTGCTGACAATGCGAGCAACGGTATTGAACCGCCCTTTAGCTGGAGCTATTTGCGCAAGAAGCGCATGCCAGACGGCAGCACAAAAGAATATTCGGTGGAAGACCACGCGTGGCGACTGTTTCATCATCTGCGTGGTGAGAACAGCAAGAACGAACCGCTGCCGCATGCGTTTGTCACCGCACTGGAAATGAGCGCACATTCGCATGCCACGATGGTGGCGGCGGTCGCACCCTATATCGATACGGCCATATCGAAGACGGTCAACGTGCCAGCCGACTACCCGTATCCGGAATTTCAGGATCTCTATCTCGACGCGTGGCGTTCGGGTCTGAAAGGGCTGGCAACTTACCGGCCCAATGCAGTGCTGGGCTCGGTGCTAAGTACGCACGAACCCGCGAAGGTCAGTGAAACCCTTGCCACAGGTGGCGTCAATCAACGCCTTGCGCTCAAGCGCCTGCCCGCCCCCGTACTCGCATCACTGCGCTGGCCCGGACGCCCGGAGCTGCCCGGCGGCAATCAGGCGTGGACTTACATGATTCACCATCCGTTTGGTCATTTCGCGCTGTTCGTGGGCGAACTTGCCAGCGAGGAATCGGGCAAATCACGTCCGTTTGAAGTGTGGGTGAATGGTGCCGAGCAGCCACGCGGGCTGGGTGCGCTCGCTAAAACGCTGTCGATGGATATGCGCGCTAATGATGCTGCCTGGCTACAGCTCAAACTCGACACGCTTGCAACCGTTGCCGAGGAGCGCGCATTCGAAATGCCGTTTCCCCCTCACGGTCAGATGCGCATGTTCCCCGGCGTCGTCGCAGCGACCGCTGCCGTGATTCGCTGGCGCTGCGACATGCTCAATGCGCTGCCACACAAAGCGCGAGAAGCGCCGACCCCTGTGATGGACGCATTGTTCAGTCGCGACGAACCCGAAACCGGTGCCTCTGGCACGTTGGCCTGGACGGTGGACATCGATAACCCGGTGGCTGGCGAACGTTTCTCATTGACGTTGAAGGAGGTCACCTTACCCGACGGCGAAGGCAGCGTGACCACCCGTCCGTGCGCGCTCGGACTTTCGGGCAACTACCCTCGTGCGCTCGATGGCGTGGCGCGGCTTCTTTCGCTCGACATGCGAGTGATCGATCCAGCGTGGATTGGCATGAAGCTGCGCAAACTGCTCAACTATGCCGAACCATTAGGGCAGTTTATGGCCTTTGTGCCGGGCCTGCCGTACGGCGAGCGGCAGCAGCAAATGTGGCCGTCAACAGTGGCTTACATGGCACGCCTCATCATTCATCGTTACGCGATGCTGGGTATTCTCGATGAAGCAGGACTGCCCGTGCATGACATGGGTGTGCTTGACGCGCCAGATGCAGCAGGTGCCGTGCACACCATGCCGGGCAAGCGCTGCCCAGAGTGCGGCAATCCAACCATGATTCATCGTGACGGCTGCGATTTTTGTACGGCGTGTGGCTACGTGGGGCAATGCGGATGACATTCGCCATCCCAATGAATCCGTCGCGTTCGTGTTCGGACGCTGAAAGGGCACTATGAAGTTTGACATCGCAATAATCGGTGGTGGCCCTGCGGGACTGTGCTTCGCCAGCGCACTGGCAAAAACTGAGCTCAGCGTTTTGGTGGTTGAGTCTCAGACGCACGACGCCATTGCCGATCCTGCATTTGACGGGCGAGAAATCGCGCTGACCCACCGATCCAAATCCATCATGGAAAAGCTCGGCCTCTGGCAACTGATTGCACCGGAAGCGATTTCGCCGCTATGTGACGCGAAAGTGCTGAATGGCGTGGCTTTGCAGGGATTGACCATCGAGCGCAGCCATGGCAAAAAGGCAGAGCTCGGCTATCTGGTCTCTAACCATCTCATTCGCAAGGCTGCATTCGATGTGGCGAAAACGCTGCCCAATGTCACGTTGCGCACGGGCGTCAAAGTGACTGCGCTAAATACCAGCGCCGCTGGCGGAAACCTCACGCTCAGTGACGGTTCGTCAATTGAATGCTCGTTAATCGTCGCGGCTGATAGCAGGTATTCCATGGCTCGCAGGGCGATGGGCATCGCCGCAAAAATACATGACTACGGCAAGCAGATGATGGTCTGTGTGATGGAGCATGATGAGCCGCACCACCACGTTGCCTGGGAGTGGTTCGACTACGGTCAGACGCTTGCGCTGTTGCCGATGAACGGGAACCGCTCGTCAATCGTGGTCACGCTCCCGGAAAACGATATCCGGCGTCTTGCCCCGCTGGAGCCCGACTTTTTTAATGCCGAATTGTCGCAACGATTCGGGCACCGCCTTGGGAAGATGCGCCTAGTCAGCACGCGGCACGCGTATCCGTTGGTCGCGGTCTATGCCAACCGATTTGTCGCGCAGCGGTTTGCGTTGATCGGCGACGCGGCGGTTGGAATGCATCCTGTTACAGCGCACGGTTTCAATCTGGGTTTGCGCAGCGCCGATGCCTTGGCGCGGGGTATCACGACCCAGGCAGATCGCAACGCCGACATTGCGGACGCCACCGTGCTCGCCACGTATCAGCGCGGCCACAAGTGCGCGACCTTGCCGTTGTTCGTCGCAACGCACGCCCTCGCCAAGCTCTACACCGACGACTCAAGGCCTGCGCGCCGCATTCGCGACTTCTGCCTTGCGGTTGGGCAACGCCTGCCGCCATTCAAGCGACTCGTCGCGGCAAGCCTGACAGGTGCCCGATGAGCCAGACCGCAACCGTGCTGGAGCGACCACAAACACTCGGCGAAGAAATCGCGAACAGCATCAGTCACGGTGCCGGGCTGGTTGCCGCGCTCGTTGCGGCTCCCATAGTGGTGCTTGCTGCGGCGGCCCGAGGAAGCAGCGCGGACATCGTTGCGGCAAGTGTCTTTGCTACGGCACTGATACTGCTCTACCTATGCTCTACGCTCTATCACGCGCTGCCTCGCGGTCGTGCGAAGCGCGTTTTTCAGCGACTGGATCACTGCGCGATCTATCTGTTCATCGCAGGTACGTACACCCCGTTCACGCTGGGTGTGCTGCGCGGTGCGTGGGGCTACACCTTATTCGGACTGGTCTGGAGCATCGCTGTGGTTGGCATTGTGTTCAAAGCCGTCGGCGGAGCCCGCTACGGCGCGTTTTCTACGTGGGCCTACCTGGGCATGGGCTGGATCGTTGTGATTGCGTTCGAGCGAGTGTGGACGCTGGTGCCTGCATGGGGCGTGTTTTGGCTTGTTGCGGGTGGTCTTGCCTACACCGTCGGAGCCGCGTTCTTCGCGTTAGAACGGGTGCGCTATTTTCACTCGATATGGCACTTTTTCGTGGTGGCAGGGAGTGTGTGTCATGTGATCGCAGTTGTCGGATACGCGGGATAGACGATTAGCGTCGGCACACTCATAGCGACAGTGCACATTAGGCAATGAAAACCCCATTCACCGTCGGCAGCGCGATTCCCGGTTTCAATTCGCCCGGCGTCGGACTCGATGAACCGTTTGCAATGCTCGACGCTTGCCACGAACGTGTGGAGCGCACGTTACGACTGCTGGCTCGAATCGTTCCGCACGTAGCGGCGCATGGCATCGATGAGAAGGCGCAGCGAGCGGCCGTGGATGTGTTGCGCTATTTCGACGTTGCAGCGCCCTTGCATCACGGCGACGAAGAGCGGCATGTCTTCCCGTTACTGTTAGAACAGAACGACGCGGCTACCACTGGGCTGGTGAATCAGATGCTGAACGATCATCAAGAAATGAGCGCTCAATGGGCCGCTCTGCGATTGACGCTTGTACAAATAGCCGCAGACGACCATGCCGAACGCGTTGCTTGCTTAGTGGCGCAGGAATTTGAACAGCAAATCGCTGCCTTTACAGCCCTATACGCAATACATCTCAACACCGAGTCCAGAACGTTGTTTCCGGTGGCAGCGCGGCTAAAGACCGAGGATGCTCTACGGGATATGAGCGACGACATGCGGCTCAGGCGCATGACACCCGGATAGATCAGGGCATCTAGCGAGTGCGGAGACAGTGGGTAGTCTGGCGGAGATTGTCTATTTGCGCAGGACGATGGTCACCAGCACCGACGCATCTTCGATTCCCAGTAGACCGTGCTCGACGCCGCCGGACAGATATAGCATTTGTCCCGCGCCAAGCAGCGTGCTGCCGCCGTCGTACGCAAATTCAATTTTGCCTTCGAGACACTGAACGGTAATCTCGCCGACAACCTTGTGCGCAGGCATTGACTTGCCCGCCGGCAGCACCAGCCGCATGACTTCAATTTCATCGGTCTTGAACAGCGCGGTAGTTCTGGCAGTGGCGAACTCCTCGCCAAAGGCGCCAATATCGATGAGTTGACCAGAGTGTGCGTGGGGAATCGCCATTTCTCAAGTATGCGCTGTTTCCACTTCAGCGTCACCCCCTGCAATGCTTGATTCGTATCAATGCAAGTCACAGCAAACCCGATAACGTTGAGCGATTCATTCAACAGACAACGGACATGACAATGCAGACCAACCACGCGCTCGTTTGGATCGACCATCGCAGTGCTCAGGTAATTCACTTTGACCGCGAAACAGACGAAGTCACGACGGTAACGTCCAAGCACGGTAACGAGCATTTGCATCACAAGGCCATGGCCACCGGTGATGGCAACGTCAAATCACATCCCGACTACTTTATTGACGTCATTTCAGCCATTGGCGAGAGCGCTGAAATCCTTGTGGTCGGGCCAGCCGACGCGAAGACGGAGTTCCGCAAGTACGCCGAAAGTCATCGCCCCGAACTGGCCAAACGCATCGTCAAGGTGGAACCGATGGACCATGCCTCATCGGGCCAACTGATTGACTATGCACGGCACTTTTTTGCGATGCCTAAGGTACGGCTTGGTCCGCATCATCACGCATAGATCGTGAGAACTGCGGCTTGACCGTCGGATTGCGTCGCTGCTCTCTACACTGATATCAAGGGAAGCCCAACGTGCGAGATGCCATGAAAATCACCTTCGCAGGTGCTGCCGACACCGTTACCGGGTCACGTCACTTTGTCGAAACCGGCGACCAGCGAATACTGCTCGACTGCGGTCTGTTTCAAGGATTCAAGACGTTGCGACTACGCAACTGGGCGCCGTTTCCGGTTTCGCCACGAGAAATTGATGCGGTTGTGCTGAGCCATGCGCACCTCGACCACAGCGGCTACTTGCCGGTGCTGGTGCGTGATGGTTTTCGCGGTTCGATAATTTGTACAAAGCCGACCCGCGATCTGGCCGAAATCATGCTGCTGGACAGTGCGCACCTGCTTGAAGAAGAAGCGCGATACGCGAACCTCCATGACTTCAGCAAACATAAACCCGCGCTCCCGCTCTACACAACTGCGGACGTGCGCCGTTGTGTGAAGCAATTTGTGCCCCTCGATTGGGGGCAACGACATCGGGTGGGGCCGGTTGATGTTGAGCTGTCACGGGCCGGTCATTTGCTCGGCGCGGCTGTCGTCACGCTGACGCATCGTAAGCGTCGTCTCGTCTTCAGTGGCGATCTGGGCCGCAAGGACGATCTGCTGGTCGCACCTCCTGCTGTGATTCGCAGTGCCGATGTGCTGCTGGTTGAATCAACCTACGGCAATCGCCTTCATCCTCGCGAATCGGTCTCCGACGTACTGGCTGGGATCATCCGCGACACGGCGGCTCGCGGCGGCACGGTGCTGATGCCGTCATTCGCTGTCGGCCGCGCGCAGGCATTGCTGCTGAGTCTGGTTCGCCTGAAAAAGTCGGGGGCCATTCCTGATCTTCCGGTATTTCTTGATAGTCCAATGGCGACAAAGGCTACGCTCATTCACCGTGAACACCCGGCTGACCTGCGCATTAGTCAGGCCGAGATGGAGGCGATTTGCAAATGCGCAAAATTCGTCGGAAAGCCCGAAGAGTCGCACAAAATTTCAATGCTTAACTACCCATCGATCATCATCGCAGGCAGCGGCATGGCCACCGGTGGCCGCATCCTGCATCACTTGAAATCGTATGGTCCGGATCCGCGAAATCACATCGTCTTTCCGGGCTTTCAGGTGCCGGGCACGCGTGGCGCAAAACTGCTCGCCGGAGATCGCGAAACAAAAATTCACGGCCAATATGTCACGATAAACGCGCAGGTGAGCCAGATCGAAGGCTTTTCCGGACATGCGGATGCCGACGAGTTGATGCGCTGGTTATCGCAATTTCGCAATCCGCCGAAGCAAACTTTCGTGGTTCACGGCGAACGTGATGCCGCCGACGCGCTACGTCTTCGCGTGCACGATCAGCTGGGTTGGGCTGTGAATACTGTAGAGCACTTGCAGTCAGTTTTAGTTTAACGCGATGGCTGCGACCTGATCGCACAACCGCTTAGCGAGCAACGCCTACGATCGCCTGTTCGCTATGGCCGACACGAGCGGCAACCAGTTCCGTGCGACCAGCCAAACTTTCGCGCCGCGCTTGATAAACCCGAGCGCACCCTTTGGGCCAATCAGCATCAACGTAATCCCGACTGCTCCGATAACGATCGGATTGCTCACCACGTTGCGCACGGCGGTCACTCGGGCATCCACTACTGACGCGCCGCGAAACACGGGTGCCAACTGTTGCGCGAGTTGTAGCCGCTGCTCCGACACGTCTCGCAGCAGTCGTTCCCGCCGCGCCGACAATTCTGCTGCGCGGACACTGGTTTTCATGATGGCTCCACGGATGTGCCTTCGCGATCTTTGCGAAGCTCTTTCAAACTGGCAGCAAACAGCGGCGGCTTTGCGGCGTAGCGCATGACGAGCATTCGCCAGAGCACCACAGCCATCAATACAAATACTGCGCCCAGCGCAATGATGGCCGAGAGGCGATACGAATCCCAGAACGCTGCGACGACAAAAACGACGGCCAGCACAATGGCCACGCCTGCGCAAAATAGCGCCGCGAGTGCAAGGACAGCTAATCCCGCAAGGCGGAGCCACTCTTCTTCAAATTCTGTCGACAGCAATTGAAGCCGCGTCTGGACGATGGCCAGGAATGACCCGCCCAGATTCTGCAGCGCACGAAGCAGATTCCCGGCAATGCCTGCCGGGGCGTCGCCGTCCGCAGACATCGCTAGCGGCGACCGATCAGCACGCCGAGGGCGAGGCCAATGGCCGCACCCACGCCGATGGCCTGCCACGGGTTATCGTGCACGTAGTCGTCGGTCGCGCGGGCCGCCTGTTTGGCCTTGAGCCGGGCGGCATGCTGGAGTTGATCGAGCTCATCGCGGGCCACTTTGAGGCTGTGCTCGAGCTTCTTTCTGGCAGCTGAATAGCCCGCCTCAGTATTGTTCGACGTGACTTTCAGTAACTCTTCCGCTCCGTCAACGACGGCCTGGAAGTCGTGCGCCAACTTGTCTTTGGCGGCGTTGAGACCTTCTATCGTATCCATGGCAATTGTCCTTTCGAGAAAATCAGTTGCGTCTACCGGATTTAGTCTACTCGCTATGTAAAAAACTGTCTTGTGCTGTATCAAGGCACGTCAGAAAACTGCTCGTTCGGCCTGCGCGCCCGGCTGCGGCGCGAACCGTGGAAGATCAGCAGAGGTTGCGGATGAGCGCTGCGCCGACTCCCTGTAGCGGCCCCAGAGGGTTGCGCTCCTCTTCCAGCCAGTCACGCTCGTTTCTTGATGAAACCCAAGCACATCAAGTCAGAAACTGCCGATGCGCTCGCGCTCTGATTGCCATGGCCGTATTGAGAGCGCTAATCGCATGATTTCGCCCCCTTTTATCAAGCAAAATGGCTGGGCCAGGCGCGCAAATTCGCAACGACTGCGCGCTATCAAGTGGCAAGCTTAGGCGCGCCGACGTGCGTATCATTTGCGCTAGGTCAACGCGCTGTCGGGTTGCAACGCGCATGCTTGGCTCATCGTCGATCCGCTTGAGTTTATGAACACCATGCAGCAGAGGCGAACGAATTTTCAGCGTCCATTGGAGATAAATCATGAGCTATAAAACCATTCTTGTCCACGTAGACAACAGCGAACGTGCACTTGAGCGCATTCGAATCGCCATTGAATTGGCGCAAACCCATGATGCGCATCTGGTGGGGCTGGCAACGGTCGGCATGATCGCGCTTGCAAACACTTATGGCCTTGATGGCACGCCCTCCTACATGGCCGAGGCGATGGACGACATGGAAAATCTGGCCGCAAAAGCGGCCGAGCGATTTGTAACAAAGGCGAAGGCCGCAGGCCTGCCGTCCTACGAGAGTCGCGTGCATCGCGGTGATCCCGCGTATCGCGTGTGTACCGACGCGCGTTATGCCGATCTGGTTGTCCTTGGTCAAACCGAACCGGCGCAATCGACGGCTGCAACGCCCGCAGATTTGCCTCAGAGCGTGATGCTTGGTTGCGGTCGCCCGGTGCTGATCATTCCCTACGCGGGCCACTTTAGAACTCTTGGACGACGAGTGATGTTTTTGTGGAATGCCAGTCGCGAGTCGGCGCGCGCTGCAACGGACGCGCTGCCGTTTTTCACGCGGGCTGACGAGGTTCGCGTTAGTGTGTTCGACGCCAAAGCCAACATGGGCGGTCACGGCGATGAGCCCGGCAGCGACGTCGCAACGTATCTCGCGCGGCAAGGCGTAAAGGTGATCGTCAACCGCGACACCAGCGGCGGCGATGTGGGCTCATCGGTGTTGTCGCGGGCGAATGAATTTGACGCTGACCTCATCGTGATGGGTGGCTACGGGCATACGCGTGTGCGCGAATGGGTGCTCGGCGGCGTGTCAAAAACGCTGCTGGAACACATGACCGTGCCGGTGCTGATGGCGCATTGATGGCGCTCTGATGGCGTGTTGAGGCGGCGTTCAAAGCGCGCTGGCGTCACACCCGTTTACGCGCTACCCGTCTTCAATGCGCAAACCAAAAACTTACATCTTTTGATTGAAACGACCTATGCATTGGGGATAGCGCCAAGTTATAGTGATTGTCGACTTTGCTACAAAACGGAGTTCAGCCCATAATCAGAGGTCGTTTCAACAAAAAGTTAATCAGAACACCAGAGGGTCCAACCACCCTGATGCCGCGTTCAGCCCGTCCAAGTAACGCCGGGTGTGCGCTTGTGGAGCGCAGCGACCTGCTTCAACACGATAATACTAAGGAATTGGCAATGCCCTTCCGGAAGTTCTCGCTTGATAGCTGCTCAACCGCTACGCGGTTCAAATCTCCTACGTGGTTCAAATCCCCCGCAAGGTTCCAGTCCGCTTCGCGTAGTGATCGTTGATGACGAAGAGGACATTCGCGGCCTGCTGTCGGCCTACTTGGGCAAACAGGGCATCGAAGTATTTGAAGCCAGCTCTGAGGCCGAGTTGCGCGCGATCATGATTGCGAAAGCGCCGGATGTCGTGTTGCTTGACGTGAATCTCGGGATGGAAGACGGTTTCGCCGTCGCCCGCCGATTGCGCGCCGACTGGTCCGGCGGGCTGTTGATGGTCACCGGACGGGGCGACACCGTTGATCGCGTCGTGGGCCTCGAAATCGGCGCGGATGATTATGTGACCAAACCGTTTGATCTGCGCGAACTGCTGGCGCGCGTGCGCAGCGTGGGCCGCAGGGCGGTGGTGCAGCTTGAACCGTCGCCAACCACAACCGACTCGCCGAACACACTGCGTTTTCATGGCTTCATGCTTGACGTTGAACGACGCAAACTGACCGACGCAAGTGGAAACGAGATCGCGCTGACTACAGGTGAATTCGCGCTTCTGGTGGCACTGCTTGAGAAGCAGGGACATCTTTTGAGTCGCGACGATCTGCTGCGACGCACCCACCGGCGCGACGCCGAACCGTTTGATCGTACGATCGATGTTCAGATCGGACGTCTGCGCAAGAAGATCGGTGACGACGGCAAAGATCCACGCATCATTAAATCAGTGCGCGGCGCAGGCTACGTACTAGTGACCACCTGAAGATTTAAGTAGGCACCACATGGTCAAGCGCAGTGAAGACGCGTTCAAGCTTTTGTTCCACGCAGCTCCGGACGCGATTCTGGTGGTCGACAGAAGTGGTCGCATCCGCCTGAACAATACGGAAGCAGAGCGTCTGCTCGATGCTGCGCCCGGAGAATTGCGCGGCATATCGGTAGAACGTCTGGTTCCCGTCACCACACGGCGTCAGCATCCGAAACTGCGCGAAGGCTTTCAGACACAGGCGCAGCGGCGACCCATGGGCGTGGGACTGGCGCTCAAAGCGGTCAAGCTGAGCGGGCATGAGTTTCCGGTAGAAATCTCTCTCGCTCCGACCCATGGCGAAGAGGGAGACGAAGTCATCGTGATCATGCGCGATGTCAGCGAACGCCTGAACGCACGCCGAACCGAGCGCGAACTGGTGCGCGCCAATGCGCTCGCCCGGGTGAGTCAGCTGGCATTGCGCGAGCGAGACTTTGATGCAGTGGGCCAACACGCCATCGAGTGTGCACGGTTGCCGCTGGTTGCGGATGTTGTCGCCATTTTTGGACACGAAACGAGCGACGAAGCACTGCGCTGTCAGGGTGCCGTCGGGACGCTCGCGCACCGGGTCGCCAGCGCCCGCATCGAAAACACACAAACGGTGCGTTCCGGGGCCGTCCTCGAGCGCGGCGTACCCTTGCTCGTGGGGGACACCGCGACGTCTGGCGTTGCGATCTGCGCGGCGCTCCTCGAAGTCGGGATTCGTAGCCTCATTATCGCGCCGCTGGGTGATCGTGAACACAGCAGCGGGCTATTGGTTGCGGGATCCGCGACGACGCACCACTTCACGACCGACGATGTTGCCTTTCTGGAGGCCATTGCCAACATCGCGTCGACTGCCATGCAGCGATCAATGGCCGAGGAAAAGCTTTTCCTCTCGCAGCGACTGGAATCTCTCGGGCAACTCACCGGCGGCGTCGCCCATGATTTCAACAATCTGCTGACGGTCATCTCGGGCAACTTGCAGATTCTTCAAGATTCCGATCTGCCAGACCCGTACGCCCAGCGCGCTATCGCCTCGGCGCATCGTGCGTCGAAGCGGGGCGCCGAACTCACCGCCAAGTTGCTCGCATTTTCACGTCGACAAACCTTGCGCCCGTCCGCAGTGCCCATCCCTGAATTGCTGGGTTCGTTCCGCGATTTGCTGGCACGAACACTCGGCCCCAATATCGAGATTCAAGTTGAGACAGAGGCGTCACTTCCGGCCGCGCTGGCTGACGGGGGTCAACTGGAAACGGCGCTGCTCAATCTCGCCGTCAATTCGCGCGACGCGATGGTCGGCGGCGGCAGGCTGCTCATTGAGGCAAGCGCCGTCGATCTGACTGCCGACGACGTTCAATCGATCGATGACTGGCCCGCCGGGCGCTACGTACGCATCAGCGTGACGGACACGGGCTCGGGCATGAACCGGGAAACTCTCCAGCGCGCCTTCGAACCTTTCTTCACGACGAAAGGAATCGGCAAAGGCAGCGGCCTGGGGCTGAGCATGGTTTATGGTTTCGCCAAACAGTCGCACGGGCATGTCACAGCTTACAGCGAGGTTGGACGAGGCACCACGATCAATCTGTTTCTTCCGGTTGCTACCGGTTCGGGTCATGAAGCGCCCATGCCCCGCGAGCCTGCGTCTGCGCCTACCGGATCAGAGCGCGTGTTGGTCGTTGAGGACGATGCTGACGTGATGGACGTCGCAGTGAATTTCCTGCAGGCATTGGGTTACACGCTTTTTACGGCGCACAACCGTCGTACAGCGATCGCGCGCCTTCGCGCCAATCCCGACATTGAACTGTTATTTACTGATGTGGTACTCGCAGGCGACGAGACCGGGCCAAAAATAGCGAAAACGCTGCAAAAGATTAAGCCGACGCTTCACGTTCTCTACGCGTCCGGCTATGCGCGTAGCGCGCTACCGCTGCAATTTGGCCTGAATGACAACATCAGTTTTTTGCGCAAGCCGTATTCGCGCGATCAACTCGCTCGCGCGCTCCGGCTGGCGCTGAAGCGCTAGGCTGCTTTTTAATGCGTTGGTCGTGTGTGCGCCAATTTGTACAGCGCGTCCATATCAAGCAACTCAATTTCGCGACGCGTCACATTCAGTAGCCCCAGCTTCTGGAAGCGCGAGAAGACGCGACTCACGGTTTCCAGGGTCAGGCCGAGAAAGCTGCCGATCTCGGCACGCGTCATGCGCAACATAAAGCGCTGCGCAGAAAATCCGCGAGCCGAGAATCGCTGCGAGAGATCGAGTAAAAAAGTAGCCAGTCGTTCGTCCGCGTTGAACAGTCCGAGCGCTGCGAGCCAGCTATGTTCTTCACGAAGCGCAGCGCTCATGCGCTGATACAAAAAGCGCGCGACATCGGGTCGTTCCGCCGCTAGCGCTTCAAGCGCTTCGAACGGGATTTCCACAATTGCGCAAATGTCGAGCGCAACGACTGTGGTGCTGTGTGTTCCTGCAGAAATCGCCTCGATCGCCACGATGTCACCTGGCATCGGGAAGCCGAGAATCTGCTCGCGACCATCCTCTTGAATCAGAACGCGTTTGGCGGCCCCGGATTTAATGTAGAACACCGAGCGAAACGCATCGCCTGCGCGATGGATAGCAGTACCTTCCGTCACCATGCGCGCCCGGCCCAAGGCAACGATTTCATCGAGCGGGCCGCTCCGCCCATATTCGCGCGTCGAATAAGCGCCTGAAAACGGCGACAACGTCGAGCTCTGACGATTGTTCGAAAGCATCGGGGATACGTGCGCGTGCATGAGGTCGGTCTCCTGAAAACTTTGCCTTGATTGGCATGGTTACGAGTTTCGACTTCACCTGCAAACGGACGATAAACACTCCGTAACAGTGTGTAACAGCGAGCGCTTCAGTGGCTCGCTGTTAGCTCAATCAATGCGTATCGGTCGTCATAGACGCATCGCGATAGACCAGCACGGGTACCGGACAGTCTGGAAGCAATCGCGTTGTCACGCTGCCCATCACAAAACGTCCGACCGCGCCGCGTCCGTGCGTGGCGATCACTACGAGATCGCAATGCAATTCGCGCACGGTCTTTTCGATCAACACCTCCGGCCGACCGCTGGGAGCCTGAATGCATTCGCACGCAACACCCGCGCCACTGGCGAGCCGCTTGACGTCATCAAGCAGCTGCTGGCTACCAGCCTTAACCTCATCTTCGAACAGCTTCTGCGTCTTGCTGTCGAGCATCGCGACGTCCGCTGAATACGGAATGATGTACGGTGCCATCGCATGAACGAACACGACGACAGCATTCATCTCCTTCGCGAGTTGAATGCCACAACCCGCAGCACGCAGCGACAGGTCAGAGCCATCAATCGGGATCAAAATTTTCTTGAACATAGGTACTCCTTTTGAGCGAACATCGAGAATACTGCTAGAACGCCAATCTGTGGTGACCGACGCAGACACCCATTGACGTAGGACAAGGTCGCGCGTAATCGGGGTACGGCTGCCATGCGCCAGCGTGCCTGTCGAAAATCACCCCAAGTTGACGTTAACGTCAACTTGGGGTGATTTCTGCGACAATCCATTTCTTGCTGAATTTCTGTTCGCTGCCGGAGTGCGTTATGTCAAATCTCGATAGCAAAAACCTTGTGTACAGGCCTAAGAACAAGGTTCGCTTTGTCACGGCGGCGAGCTTGTTTGACGGGCACGACGCATCCATCAATATCATGCGGCGCATCATTCAAGGCAGCGGCTGCGAGGTCATTCACCTCGGCCACAATCGAAGCGTGAAAGAGGTGGTTGATGCCGCGCTGCAGGAAGACGCACACGGTATTGCGATGTCGTCCTATCAGGGCGGACACGTCGAGTACTTCAAGTACATGATTGACATGCTGCGCGAGGCGGGTGCGGCGCACATCAAGGTTTTCGGCGGTGGCGGCGGCGTGATCGTGCCTTCTGAAATTGCTGAACTGCATGCGTATGGCGTCGCGCGGATTTTTTCGCCACAGGACGGTGCGAAGCTCGGTTTGCAAGGCATGATTAACGACATGATCGCCACCTGCGATCATGACTTGTCTTCGATGCCGCTCACGCTCGACGCGCTCAAAGCGGGCGACCGTAACGCGCTCGCGCGCTGGATCACGATGCTGGAAGCGGGAGCAGTTGACGCCGCTACAGTCAAAGCACTGCACGATCTCGCAGCGCAAAAAAGGACGCCGAGCCTCGGCATCACCGGTACCGGCGGCGCTGGCAAATCCTCGCTCACCGACGAACTCGTGCGTCGCTTCCGTATGGATCAGGATGACAAGTTAAAGATCGCGATCATCTCGATTGATCCGTCACGGCGCAAATCCGGTGGCGCGCTGTTGGGTGATCGCATCCGCATGAATGCGATCAATAGTGAGAACGTCTACATGCGTTCGCTCGCCACGCGCGATTCCGGCGGATCGGAAGTATCCAAGGCTTTGCCCGACGCGATTGCCGCGTGCAAAGTGAGCGGCTTTGACGTGATCTTTGTCGAAACGTCGGGCATCGGTCAGGGCGACGCCGCCATCGTGCCTTTCGTCGATGCTTCGCTTTATGTGATGACGCCAGAGTTCGGCGCAGCGAGCCAACTCGAAAAAATCGACATGCTTGATTTTGCTGACTTTGTGGCGATCAACAAGTTCGACCGCAAAGGCGCGCAGGACGCGCAGCGCGACGTGCGCAAGCAGGTGCAGCGTAACAAAGAAGCGTGGAGCACATCGCCAGATCAAATGCCTGTGTTCGGCACGATGGCGAGCCGCTTTGCGGATGACGGCGTCACCGCGTTGTATCAGGCGATAGCGCCAGTGCTCGTCGCCAAAGCGAACGGCGGCCTCAAACTTGCCGCGGGCAAGCTCGCTCGCGTCACCACGCATGCTTCGTCGCAAACCGCCGCCATCGTCCCGTCGGCACGCGTTCGCTATCTGGCTGAAATTGCCGACACCGTTCGCGGTTATCACAAGTGGGCAGACACGCAGGCTCGCCGTGCGCGCGAACGGCAACAACTGATCGGCACGCAGCGGATGCTCGGTTCGGCCCCCTCTCCCCTCGCGGGAGAGGGTTGGGGTGAGGGGGCGGCTCGCGCGCTAGAACGTTTGATTGAAGAGAAATCCCAATCCCTCGACCCTCGCGCCAAAAAGCTCCTCGACATGTGGCCACAAACCGTAGCCTCCTATTCCGGCGACGAATACGTCGTCAAAATCCGCGACAAAGAAATTCGTACGCAACTGACTTACACCTCGCTTTCCGGCAGCAAGATAAAAAAAGTCGCGCTGCCGCATTACGAGGATGACGGCGAAATCCTCAAGTGGCAGTTGAAAGAGAATGTGCCTGGCAGCTTCCCGTTCACTGCGGGCGTGTTCGCATTCAAGCGGGAAAACGAAGACCCGACGCGCATGTTCGCGGGCGAGGGGGACGCCTTCCGCACCAATCGCCGCTTCAAGAAAGTATCCGAGGGCATGCCCGCCAAGCGCCTTTCCACGGCGTTCGACAGCGTCACGCTGTACGGCAACGACCCCGCGATTCGACCGGACATTTACGGGAAGGTTGGCAACTCTGGCGTGTCGATTGCAACCGTGGAAGACATGAAGGTGCTTTACGACGGCTTTGATTTGTGCGCGCCGAACACCAGCGTCAGCATGACGATCAACGGCCCTGCGCCGACGATCCTCGCGTTCTTCATGAACACCGCGATGGAGCAGCAACTCACCAAGTTCCGCGCTGACAATAAGCGCGAGCCGACCGACGACGAGCTCGCCAAGATCAAGGCATGGACGCTTGAAAACGTGCGCGGCACAGTGCAGGCCGACATCCTGAAAGAAGATCAGGGCCAGAACACCTGCATCTTCTCCACCGAGTTTTCACTCAAGGTGATGGGCGACATCCAGCAGTATTTTGTGCAGAACAAAGTGCGCAATTTCTACTCGGTGTCGATCAGCGGCTATCACATCGCCGAGGCCGGCGCGAACCCGATTTCGCAGCTTGCGTTCACTTTGTCAAACGGCTTCACCTTTGTTGAAGCTTACCTCGCGCGCGGCATGCACATCGATGATTTCGCGCCCAATCTGAGTTTCTTTTTCAGCAACGGCATGGACCCGGAATACACCGTGCTTGGCCGCGTGGCGCGCCGCATCTGGGCCGTCGCGATGCGCGAGAAATACGGCGCGAATGAGCGCAGCCAGAAGCTTAAATATCACATTCAAACCAGCGGCCGCAGCCTGCACGCGCAGGAGATTCAGTTCAACGATATCCGCACCACGCTGCAAGCGCTGATCGCGGTGTACGACAACTGCAATAGCTTGCACACCAACGCGTTCGACGAAGCGATCACCACACCGACCGAAGAATCGGTGCGCCGCGCGATGGCGATCCAGCTCATCATCAACCGCGAATGGGGTCTCGCCAAAAACGAAAACCCGAATCAGGGCGCGTTCATCATCGACGAGCTTACCGACCTCGTGGAAGAAGCCGTGCTCAAGGAATTCGAAGCCATCAGCGAGCGCGGCGGCGTGCTCGGCGCGATGGAAACCGGCTACCAGCGCGGCAAGATTCAGGAAGAGTCGATGTTTTACGAGCACAAAAAGCACGACGGCTCGTACCCCATCATAGGCGTCAACACCTTCCGCAACCCGCACGGCGAAGCCGCGCCCGACACGCTAGAACTCGCGCGCTCAACGGAGGAGGAAAAACAGGGTCAGTTGAAGCGCCTTGCCGATTTCCACCACGTTCACGAAGCTGAGTCGGGCGCTGCGCTCGCGAAGCTAAAGCAGGTTGCCATCAACGGCGGCAACGTGTTTGCTGAGTTGATGGAAACGGTGAAAGTCGCGTCACTCGGGCAGATTACAGATGCGCTTTTTGAAGTGGGTGGGCAGTATCGGCGGAGTATGTAGACACGTGTCTAGTACATCAATTTGTCAGCATGAATCTGCCAAACAAACCAGTCGTTGATCTGCTGGCTGTAGATCAGGAACCGACTGACGAGCAGCTTGCTGAAGTCATGGATGATGTCTTACGCGTGGTACGCGAGAAGCGTGCCATTGGTGATGCACGAATGCGTGAAATGATGGAAGCAGACCTGCGTGCAGCCGAGGCGACGATGAGTCGGTTGCGTGAGCAACTCAACTTTAAGCGTTTGTAGCTTGTGGTCACGCTTGTTGACGCATGCAAGTTTGCTACGCCTTGACCGAGTACAGATATGTCCTCTGAAGTTGGGCAGTATCGGAGGTATCGTAGCTGTTTACTAAGGCGCAATTCCGATCATCACTAGCGGAACTGACGGAACGCCGCGCCCATTTCGAATAACGTTGTATAGCTCGCCCTCGTAGTATCCGGGGCCGGACGACATGTGCTGTTGCAGCGACTTCATCGGCAGAATTTCAATGCCAACATCAATTTGGTCTCGTACATAGAACGCGAGATGCTTAACAAATAGGTCGTATGCAACAAACGCATATTTGCCGAACTGAACTTCAATTGCGACTCGATCCTTTACGAAGTCCGTCTGGTTGTAGCTCATTATGGGCGACTGACCTGCAGCCTCTATTTCACGCTTCTGAACTTCGGCTGATTGCGTCATGGTTTGACGAATCATCCGCTCGTCATCGGTCACCCAATACGTAACTCGGCTTTCCTTCCAGTCGCGTGTTTTCAATAGAGTATCGAAGTTGCGATTCATGTCGATGGGGCTGTACTTCAACTGCCCCTGCATGCGTACTTCCTTGCTGACTTTTGTTCTACAAGCCTCGGCATCTACCGCACGAATAACTTCCTGAATTTCTTTCCAGAGCTGCTTTTTGTGGACTAACAAATACTCTAGTCCATTTAGGTGTGAGTACGTTTTAACAATCTTCATTGCGCCTCCTGGTAAGCGAGGCGTTCCTGTAGCAGTCGGTACTGGTCGGGCGACTGACTAGATGTTGGGTAAGGTGCCGACCAGGAATTTGTGGTTAAGCTGCGGCCCGCTTTTGCCGGATCGTACACAGGCGTGTTCATCGGGCGTGTTGGAAGCTGTCCGTTAAGTGCTTGCAAAATGCGCGCATGGGCGACTTCTATGTACGCTGGCATAAGTTCAGCGCCGCAACCACGCCGTTGATTCTTCAACGCTGCAGCAATGGATGTTCCAGACCCAGCAAAAGGATCAAGCACTAAGTCACCAACCTCGGTCAAAGAGAGAATTAGCCGTTCGACCAATTCGACTGGAAATTGACACGGATGAATTGTTTTCTCAACGTGATTATTTTTTACGTTAGGAAGAATCCAAACGTCGCCGGGATTCTTTCCAAGAGGATTTCCAGAAAGTTTCCCCGCATTTGGGCCCTTGAAGTGCTTCTTGCCCGGATATTTTTGTGGCACCCGGATGGGGTCAAGGTTGAACGTGTAATCGTCACCTTTTGTGAACCACAGAATTGTTTCGTGTCGCCCCGATAGACGATTTGAACAATGCAGCCCGTGCTCGAAATGCCATACGATTCGGTTTCGCAGCTTGAGCCCGTGCCTTACAAACGCTGGATACAGTGCGATATCAAGAGGAACAATTTCTCCGGCGTTGACGTAGTTGCCCACCTGCCAGCAAATGCTGCCTTTTGGAGCGAGCACGCGAACGCATTCGTCGATAACAGTAGCTTGCCATGCAAGATACTTTTCCAGCGCGCCCCGCTTCTCGTAAGGTTTACCTAGGTTGTAGGGCGGTGACGTCACCACAAGCTGAGTCGATGCGTCCGGCATGGAGCGGAGCAAATCTAGACAGTCGCCCTGGAACAACGTTGCAAAGCTTGACGATGAAAAAGCGGTGGACACGCTTGTTTGGACTTGCGCTGCACGTAGTGATTTTGTTCTTGCCATACCTGATTTTATCTACATATCTCATCAATTTATGCAATTTAGCTGACCAGTCGGGCGAGAGCGTTCCCTACACCACCATCGGCGTAACCGCCCCATCCATAGCCAACAGCGCTCCCGTCACATAACTTGCCCGAGCCGAAGCGAGGTACACCACCGCATCGGCGATTTCGCCGGGTTCCGCAATGCGGCCCAGCGGGCGGGTCGCTTTAGCGTGAGTCAGCGCTTCTTCGATACTGATGCCTTGTTGTCGCGCTTCGGCTTGCATGCCTTCGTGCAGGCGCTCGGTGAGCGTGAGGCCGGGGTTGACAGCGTTTACGCGCACGCCTTTGCCTGCGTAGGCGGCGGCGAGTCCGGCGCTGGCGAGCATGAGCGCGGCGTTGGCGGCGCCGCCTGCGAGGTGAGTGACGGCAGCGACTTTTCCGCCCGAACCGATGACGTTGACCACTGCGCCGTGACCGCGTTCGCCCATGCGTTTGATGAGGGCGTTGGTGACGAAAATGTAGGTGAAGAATTTGGCCTGCATGGCGTCTTGCCATGCGGCGGCGGTGAGTTCGTCGGCGGGCGTGCGCTTCGCGGCACCGGCACTGTTGACGAGTACATCGACCGCGCCGAAGTCACGCTCCACGGCGTCCACCGCGCGCTCGGCGTCCGCCGCGTCACGCAAGTCGGCGGCAATGACGTTGACCGTCGCGCCGGGCGCGTCTTTGAGCAATGCCGATTGTGCAGCCAGCAGATTTTCCACAGAGCGCGACACCAGCGTCACGCGCGAGCCCTCAGCCAGGAAGGTTTGCGCGCAGGCGAGGCCAATGCCTTTGCTGCCGCCGGTGATAAGGACGTGTTTGTTAGTGAGTTCGAGGTTCATATGGATTCCATTGATTGCTTACAGCTTTTTCATGCAGCCCTTATTAGATAGGGGCTACAAGGAAAAAATTGGTAATTATATACTTGACAGGACAAGACTAAACGGGCAGAATTCCTACATCGACTAGGAAACACATCATGCTCCGCGAATTCAAAAGCATCACGCAGTTACAAAAAGCCTTTCCGGATGAGCAGAGCTGTATCGAATATTTCCGTGATTTGCGCTGGCCCGATGGTGTGAAATGCGTTCACTGCGCTGCGAAAAAAATCTACAGCCTTTCAACTGGTGGTTTTAAGTGCGCCGCATGTTCGAAGAAATTCACCGTTCGCAACGGCACCATTTTTGAAGATTCAAAGTTGCCGCTCGCAACTTGGTTTCACGCAATATTCGTCTTGATAAGCAACCCCAAGGGCGTTAGCAGCATGGAGCTGCATCGTCAGTTGGGAATCACGCAAAAAAGCGCGTGGTTCGTCGTTCAGCGCATCCGCGAACTGATGATTGCTAACGCGCCGAAGCCAATACTCACGGGCACGGTTGAAGTCGACGAAATGTATGTTGGCGGCAAAGAAAAGTGGAAGCATCGCAACAAGAAAACCAAGGGCACTCAGGGTTACGGCTCGTTCAAAACTAAGACGGGCGTTCTCGGAATGATTGAGCGTGGCGGTGAACTGCGCATAGAGAAAATCAAGTCCGGCAAGCCTGCAACCTTGAAGCGTCATCTTCGCCGTCATGTTGCCAACGGTGCTACTGTTCATACCGATGAAGCCACTTCGTATCGTTGGATGCGCGAGCATTACGCGCACGAGACGGTTAATCACAGCCTCAATGAGTACGTTCGCGGCGACGTGACAACCAACTCCCTAGAAGGCGCGTTTGGTCACTTCAAACGCTCAGTGACAGGCGTTTATCACAAGGTGAGCGATGCACATATCAATCGTTACCTGAGCGCGTTTGCGTGGCGCTGGAACCGTAAGCAGTTGTCTACAGGTGCGCGAACTGAGTCGCTGTTAAAGTTGGCCGCTGGTCGCCGTTTAACGTATGCCCGCTTGATTGGCTTGAAAGGATAGGATGGCAGAAGAAAAGAGACCGTCAGCGGAGAAACCGCTGGTCGTGCCATTGACGTTCAATCAGGCGTTAACGATGATTGCTATCGGCGGGAAACCAGAAATAAAAAAGCGCCCGAAACTGGGCGCTAAAACCAAAAAGCAGTAACGCTCTTGGTAGTGCCGCTGAATCAAGTCAGCGGCACGTTTTGTTGCTTTAGATTGCCAGCATCAGCTGACACCAAGGCCCGGAACGCCAGTGCTCGCGCACGCGCTCAAGGTTGCCGTGCCTCGTGCGCACATAAGGCCGCACATGAGTACATTTAAATCTAGCTGCCATGGTATTAACCTGTCCTATATGGAGTGAATGACCGCGCAGTAAGCGCGGGAGTACCGTGTAGGAGCAGCGCAAGGGACCAAAAACGCATAGACAAAAAGTCTATAAGCCTCTAAAATTCAGTCACTTGCACCGCTAACACGATATATCGTTCGGACGGTTGCTAGTCGCCATGTTGGCCTTTCTGGCTGATTGGCGCGCTCAGCCTGCGCTCCCTGCTATGGGTTTTGGTTGAACTTGAACGCTCCTCTCGATTGCCGTCGATTGGGGCGTTCGTCATTTCTGGCATGCGAAACAGTTTTTTCGACGCCATGCAAAGAAGTTTATCATAAGCCTCGCGTTGTCAAAGGCTTAATTCTGCTCCGCCTTCATTTAGCCTCTATACAGTTTTTATTGGCGCCTTGCATTAAGCCTCCGATATGAGGTAACATTCGAAAAACGCGAAAGGACAACCCATGGCAGACCCAACTAAAACGGACACTGTGAGTAGCAAACCACAGGGGCGCGGCATCTCGTACCCGTTCATTGGTCTCGAAGATGCGATTCAGAAGGCACGGGCTTTTTACAACGAAGAGCGCAAATCTGCCGTACCCGTTGTTGCGGCAATGCGGCACTTTGGCTACGGAGAGAACAGCGGCGGCGGACGTCAGACAGTGTCTGCGCTGATTCAATTTGGGCTCTTAGAAGATCATGGGATCAAAGAGAACAGACAAGTTAAATTGACTGAGCGCGCCCTAGTTATCTTGCTAGATCAGCCCGACTCTCCCGCTAGGCTTGCTGCGCTGCGTGAGGCGGCTCGATTCCCTAAGCTGTATAGCGATTTACTTGCGCGATGGCCCGAAGGGTTGCCGTCCGACCACACCATTTCGTTTCACCTGCAAAAAGACAGAGACTTCAATCCGAAGACGCTTGAAAGCTTTATTAAGGACTTTCGTGGGTCGTTAGCCTTTGCAAAAATCGGTAACGACGATACAATAGCCTCCGCTAAGCCGCCTGTTACACCCCCTGCGGGAATCCCGCCTATCAACCCGATTAAGGTGGGCGAGTACGTTCAGTGGGAGAGCAGCGGTGTTATTCAATTTGCTGAACCGCGCCAAGTAACTGGCCTGTCTGAAGATGGCATCTACGCCTTCGTCACTGGTACGTCTAGCGGGGTTCCAATCAAGGAGCTAACTCTCGTGCAACAACCACAGATCATCCCACTAGCAGCGCCTCAGACCGGAGCCCTACAGCTACCGCCTTTGGTCAAATTAACAGCAGGATCAAGGCAAGATACCTTCTCGCTAGACGAGGGCAACGTTGTCCTGCAATGGCCTGACAAAATGAGTTCAGACAGTTTTGCTGACTTTGAAGCGTGGATGCAGCTACAGCTCCGAAAGATCAAACGCGGCATCAACTAAGTCCAAAAACTGGCGACTCCGCGAGAGTCGCTTTTTTGTTTCTGCCTGTGCCGTCAAGTATGTAATTACCAAAAAATTGCACAAGTCGATACCTGATTAGCAAGCTGTCTCAGGAAGCCTTATTTTGCGTAGTGGCTGAGGGCTTGAGGCAACGGCGGCGTGCAACAGTCTGGGCAGCATCGCCTTCAGGTTTGATCGCCGATTGAATCGATAGGCGAACTCCGCCAGATA
>JANXNI010000067.1 GCA_025354165.1 Burkholderiales bacterium
CAGCATCATCATCATCCGCACAGCACACACGTGCAGTAGTTCACCGCCGTCGGCCGTCGTCCGTCGTTCGTCACCCACCCGTGCTTCACTCGCGCACGCACTCCGTCGGCTCCGCGTGCCTCGTGCCCTCGTCACAATCAAGCGCTCGTGCGCCTGCCGGGCATTGAATCCCTAACCCACGCCACTTAATACTTCCTGATTAGTTACTTGCCTCAGACAGGCGCATAGCCTATACTGTATGCATATGCAGTATAGCGGCAAGCCGCATGCAGACTGGGGTTTCAATATGGCGATGAATCGTGTTCAGTTTCAACATGGCCTGTCTCTGGCTGAATTCTTGAAGCGCTACGGCACCGATGAGCTGTGCGAGAACCACTTGGTTGCCACGCGCTGGCCGGACGGCTTTGTCTGCTCGCGCTGTAGCTGCAAGCGCTTTGCGCTGACTTACAATGGTCGCCGCATCTGGGAGTGTCTGGACTGTGGCTATCAGTGCTCCTCGATTGTCGGCACCGTCTTTGAACACACCAAGTTGCGCCTCACGCAGTGGTTCTTGGGCATCTACCTGATGACGCAGAGCAAGAATGCGGTGGCGGGGTTGGAGCTTAAGCGCCAGCTCGGCGTGAGCTACAAAACGGCGTGGCTGGTGAAGCACAAGCTGATGCAGACAATGCTCGTGCGCGAGGCTCCCCGTCGTCTCACCGATCGGGTGGAAATCGATGATGCGTATCTCGGCGGAGAGCGAGTAGGAGACAAGCCTGGGCGCGGCTCTCCGAACAAAGTCCCGTTTGTGGCGGCGGTGCAAACCGACCGTGCAGGCAAGCCGCATTTGATGCGCCTGACGCCGGTGGCGGGCTTCACTAAAGCCGCGCTCGCCGACTGGGCTAAACGCGCGCTGGCCCCTGGCGCTCACGTCGTCTCCGACGGATTGGGGTGCTTCGAGGCGGTGACCCAAGTGGCCGACACCACGCATGAGCGTCACGTCGTAGGCGTTGGCCCGCAAGCGGTCAAGCGTCCCGAGTTTCACCGGGTCAATACGATGCTGGGCAACCTGAAAACCGCCTTGGCAGGCACTTATCATGCGTTCGATTACGCCAAATATGCTCATCGCTACCTCGCTGAGTTTGCCTATCGTTTCAACCGTCGCTACGATCTGCCTGCGATGGTGCCTCGTTTGATCCACGCTGCCATGCATACCGCCCCTCTGCCTCGACGCGTTCTCCGCCTGTCTGAGGCAGGTAACTAATCAGGCGCGCTAATAAGACGTGATGATGCAGGCGGCCGCATCCATCTGGATGTCATTTCGTTTGCGGCTGCGACGCGACTCGTCATGCAGCATGTCGCTAACGTAGTTCCGGGCAGCACGAATGTGGCCCATCACCAATCCTATCTGGAGTCAGGTGATTCAGGAACTAATTTTTCTGACAGCGCACGCAGCACTGCGGCGATACGATTCAGATCAAGCGCTGACGCTCGATTCGGTTCCGCCAACGCGAGCTTTAGATTCAACACATCGTCGCTCAGCGAGCCGACTTCAATCGCAGTGGGCGGTTCAATTGACATATCGAACTGCTCATTCCCTAACTGCCAGTAGTAATCGATTTCCGATAAATCTACGTCGGCAGGATGTATTCTTTTCACATGCTTTATGGTCTGCGCAAGCAAAGAAATCAAATCGTCGAGCGGTATCACTTTCCCTCCAGTGCATTGTTGACTTTATCTAACTCGCCCTGTTGCTTGGAGAGCTGTTTCTCCAGGGCGCGAATTCTGCCATCGATAATTTTTTGAGCATGCTCGGATTTTGAATTGCGCAAAGTGCCCAAATTATCCGGTGCGTATGGATCGGCTTTGAAGTCCGCAATTTTTTGCTGGTGTTCCGCGATGAGTTTTTCAAAACTAGATTTAGATGAAAAAAGTTGATCTCGTGTTTGATTCGAGTAGGTGGCGTTCGTCAATATCCCCGCCAACGCATCCGCCAAATGAATCGGCGTAAACAGTGTGAGGAGTTGATTGACATGCGCGAGAAAGCCACCCAGATACGGCGTGCTTTGAGGCTGCGCCGGATTGACCATGATCCCGGTGGCTGGATCAAGCCTTGGTGCACCTGGGTTCGCAAGCGTGGTTGAGCCTATCGTTTGCGCTGCAGCGGCCTGTCGAGCCATGCCACCGACGATGGCAATAGCCGCCCTCCCATCTGGATCAAGAAATTTGAAAGGATTGTTGTTGCCGTACGCATAGCGATTAAAGCTATGCGGATTCCCTTCGTCAACGTCCGTAGGATCGAAACTCAGGAAACGCGCCACTGTGGGGTCATACCAGCGCGCCCCAAAGTACACGAGCCCGGTCGTTGCGTCCTGTGGCTTGCCGATAAACGCGTTGGTGTTGGCGTTTTGGCTGGCTTCGAATTTGGTCTTCTCACCAAAGGTCAGATAGTCCTCACGCCAACTTGGGTTGCCATACGCATCGGTGGCCATGATCGGCGAGCCACTGACGTTGGGGTGAATGAAACTGAGTGTTTCGTTGTTTGCGTTGCTCGGGCAGCCTTGCGCGATGTAGGCCTCAATCTCGGTCGCGCTGGTACGTGTACCGCTTAAGCTCAAGCCGCTGGTCAGGGCAGGGCCTCTAAAGCCTGCCAAATAGCGGGTGATGAGGAGTGCGTCGGTGAGCGTGACACTGCCGTTGCCGTCCATATCGTGCGCGGCTTGATAGCGATCCATGTGCGCGTTGATCGTGGCGGACGTGGTGGGCAGGTTGGCCGCTGTTTGATCGACACGTGCGCCAGCGATGAGCGCACCTCCCGCAAGCCCTCGGTTGTGGCGCGTGATCAGTAGGCCGTCGCTGGTGGCGTCTGCGCTTACGCTGCTACTTAGCCCATCCACATTGAAGCCGCACCCGCTCGGTGTGGTGGCGGGGACAAATGCAGTCGACTGCCCGACCAGTTTGTTGCCAAGGTAGGCGAATTCCTTCTGCTTGCTGTCGCCGTTTGGGCTGATGCTGTATTCGCCATACAGCCGTCCGTGCTGGCCGTACAGGTAGTGCGTGCTGCCTTCAGGTGAGACTTTCTGGGCCAAATGTTGATGACCATCGTAGGTGTAGCTGGCCACGGTGCTGCCGCCGCTAGCGGGGGTTTGCTTCACCTGACGCAGGGAGTTCAGCGCATCGAAGTCGAAGCTGAATCGGCCATCACCGGTGGCGTTGCCATAGTTGTCGTAGCTGTATGCGCGGTTACCTGCTGGGGTGGCCCCGGTCACTGAGGCAAGCAGCCGGGTGCTTGCGTTGTAGTTGAAAGTGGCACCGGTTTTGGAGGCGATGTCGCCGACGTTGACCGGATCAAAGCTGAAGCTCTCGCTGCCGCGCGGGGTGGCGTTGGTGAGGATGCGGTCAAAC
>JANXNI010000089.1 GCA_025354165.1 Burkholderiales bacterium
CTATAATGGAAGGCTTCGGGACGTTAGCTCAGTTGGTAGAGCAGCGGACTTTTAATCCGTTGGTCGGCGGTTCGAGCCCGCCACGTCCTACCACCGCCTTTTGGCGTTAAAGATTCAAAAATAAAAAATAACAAAATAAAAAGCCTGGCATTGCCGGGCTTTTTTGCTTTTGGCGTCGACACATCGTGCGCGAATGACACCGCGCAGCGTGTGAGAACATTTATCAGCTTTGTGATGAAAGCCTTATTTCATAGGGGCTAGAACGATAAAAAAACTTTTATCGACTTAAAGCATTTTGCGCTTCCAGCCCCAGTGCAGTCTTGATTTCCTTAAAAAGCCAATGACAACACTGACGCTCAGGAAGTCCGAGCCTCATCACCCGCAGCGCTCGCCACCACCGCCCCATGATCCAGATCCGGCCGCTTCCACGGATCCACATGGGTCATCAGGTTCAGCACGCGGTGCCGCTGCATCACGCGTCGCCGCGCCTCCACCGCAATGTCGTGCCCGGCCTCCACCGTCAGCGTCGCGTCCACCTCAATGTGCGCGTCGGCCACGATCATGTCGCCCATCTTGCGCGTCCGGATGTCGTGCACGTTCTTCACGCCCGGCGTGTCCGCCACGGTCTTGCGAATCGCCGCCGCCTCTTCCTCGTTCACCGCGCGATCCATCAAATCGTGCAGCGCGTCCCAGCCAAAGCCCCAGCCCATCTTCGCCACCATAAAGCCCACAATCAGCGCCGCAATCGGGTCCAGGATCGGATAGCCCAGCAAATTGCCGACGATGCCCACCGACACCACCAGGCTGGAGGCCGCGTCCGAGCGCGCATGCCACGCGTTCGCCACCAGCATGCTCGACTTCACGCGCTTCGCCACCTTCAGCATGTAGCGGAACAACAACTCCTTCGCCACCAGCGCGCCCAGCGCCACATACAGCGCCACCACATGTACCTGCGCAATCGCCGACGGGTTCTCAAGCTTCACCGCCGCCGACCACAACATCCCCACGCCCACCGCCAGCAAAATCACGCCCAGCGCCAGCGAAGCCGCCGTCTCAAAGCGCTGATGCCCATACGGATGATCCTCGTCCGCGTCCTTCTGGCTCGCGTGGTTCGCCAGCAGCACCACAAAATCCGCCACCAGATCCGACAGCGAATGAATGCCATCCGCAATCAGCCCCTGCGACTTCGACATCACGCCCACCACGATCTGCGCCGTAGACAACACCACATTCACCACCACGCTCACCCACGTCGAACGCGACGCCGCAGACGAGCGCTCAGCCGCCGAGATCGGCGAATCGTCTTCGTTTTCTTCTTTGATGTCGGAGAAGGGCATGGGCGGATTTGTATGTGGGTTTCGTTGCGGCGCAATGATAGGCCGCGTAGGTTAGTCGGGGCTGTTTAGTCGTTGCCTACCAATCGTGATCGTTACGAGTTCACGTCGGCACCGCCACATTCAACTCCGCCGCCCGCTGAGCAGCGACGCTACCAATTCATCTTCGCTAAGCTGCTCACGGTGGCTCACCCCCGCACGCTCTGAAAGCTGCGCCTGCGAAAGCCCGCACGCTTCGCGAGCGATGCGAATTGAGTAACAGAGGCGGAGTAAATACGTGATTCTGCGGAGGCGCAATGTTAGGTATGGCCACAATTACAAACGCGGTTGCGCCCTATCACGGCCAGAAGATCGCCACTCTCGCATCAACTGGGCGGCACAGTTAAGGCAGGACCAATTCACGCAGCAAACGCACTAGCCATCAACGCCTGTTCCGACGCCGGAATCCCTAGACTGCCCGCCACACTCCGCCACTCGCTAACAGCCGAGCGCACATCACTCAACACACGCGCCGCACCCCCAGCCGACAACCCGTAATCCTTACACGCATCCATCGCGATGGACACGTCACACGCGGTCTCTACCTCGTTAATCGCCAGCGACAATTCGCGCCGCTCAATCGACGGATTCATGTCGTATGCGGGCGATAGCCGGATGCCATCCGCACCAATGAAAAACCCGTGATTACGCAGATGGTCGTCCGTGTTGTGAATCAGGATATTGAACACAACGCGACGGAACAACTGCTCGCAATCCGCGCGCGTATCGGCCCCTCGCGATTGCAACAAATCCACCAGTTCAAGATAACTCGCACCGGCCTCACCGTCCACCCGCTGCGTCAATGTCATCGCGGAAACAAACGCAAGCCGACGGCCCGCTGCCGTGCGATCAAACCGCTGCACCAGAAACGTCGTGTACGGGCTATCCGGCAAGCGCAGCGGCCTCGCATGCGGCACCTTGATCCCCGCGCGCTCGGCCAGGCGATGCGCCACCAGTTCCCACGCGGCCACGTCCCGCGTGTCCTGTCGGCTCGGAAACTTGGCCATGCACAGTGCGCCCGCCTCGTCGCGAACCGACGCCTTGGGCCGCGCACCGCCCAGCGATGAGCCGGGCGCAAACAATTGCGACAACCAGTACTCGTAGTCGGGGTGCTCCTCGTCGTTCACATGCGCCTCAAAGTTGAGGCTCGCCGCCTGCAACTCGCGCAGCGACGCAATCGGAGGCGCAGCAAGTCGCGCATTGCTATCGATGAAAGGCCCGCCCGCCGCCGCCCGAAAGCGCAGCGCCCCAAGCCGCGTTTCATCATGCACGCCCAGCAGGTAATCCCACTCCGTCAAGCTACGCGGTCGCCGCCCGTCATGCCGCGCCCGCGTGCTCTCGCGCCGCTGCATCAGCACGCGCCCCCAGCGATCCGGCGACGAATCGAGAAATATCCCAAACGACGCCCGATCAGCCGCCGGATACTGCGGCCCCGACACCAAAGCAAGGTCAGGATCAAACGCAAACGCCGCCGCCCCTCGCAGCCACGAGCGGTCGTACTCAAACGAGAAAATCTCACCCGCACCGGACGACTGACAATGCAATTCGCCCATCACGGCGGGCTGGGCAGTGGCTGCAAGCTGCTCAAGCTCAACACACACCTGAACCGTCTTCATCAAAGCGGCCATGCGCGCTACTCCTTCTCCCGTTCGCGAGACAGGGCTGGGGTGAGGGCGTCGTCGCTCACCACCGCAATCGACTCAGCAATCTTCTTCGAAGAGCGCCGCTGCGTCGGCAACGCCGCATCCTGCAATTTTCGCCCAAGCAAATCATCCGCCGCCAGCGTCGCCAAATCCTGCTCCAGCCGCAACACCTGCATCACCCGCGCATAAATGCCCAGCGCCACCGCCGGGTCGCCCAGCTCAACGCGATACACAGTCTTCCGCGAAACGCCAGCGCGCTGGGCGACCATCTCAGCCGAATACTTTCGGCGCAGACGTGCAAGCTTCAGGTTGCTGCCGACGGTTTCCAGCAGGCGCGTGAGGCGGGGTAGAAGTGAGGGTGCGGCGCGCGACATATG
This sequence comes from Burkholderiales bacterium, assembly GCA_025354165.1. Classification (GTDB taxonomy): domain Bacteria; phylum Pseudomonadota; class Gammaproteobacteria; order Burkholderiales; family Casimicrobiaceae; genus Casimicrobium. The sequence goes on from JANXNI010000089.1 coordinate 3,394, forward strand.
CGTCGCATTTTACTCAAATATATGCATTTATGTGTAATTTGTGACACATAGATGCTAAATTCAGCTTTTGCGACGTAGCACATTCCTGGTTGCGAAACGTGAGAGGGCACATTAAGAAATTTTCCCTACGTGGTCACTGACAAGCTCCGCTGCACTTGTCGCAGTACCGATGCCGCGTGTTCCCGGGTAACACCGGGAAACAGTTCTAAAAATTCGTCGACAGTCACGCCAGCGCGAAGGTTCTCAAACAACGATGCAACTGGCACGCGCGTGCCCACGAACACCCATGCTCCGCTGACTTTCTCAGGATTTCGCTCAACGGCGTCGCAATCGTCCCAGTGAATGTTTTGCGTCTTCAACACTAGCCAAAGCTCGCGCGATAAGTGATTGGATCAAGCTCACAGTGCTGGCTTAGCGCGCCGCTCAGTTCAAAGAGTCGCGGCGACTGACGAAATTCGAATAAGCGATAAAGCCGGAACTGGTCTTTTGCTTCGTGTGAAAGAGCCAACTCGCTTTTTGTAACGAAAAACGGCGTTTCACGCGCAAAGGACGTTGTCTTGACTTCTATGAGGCGTTCACGCCCATCGGCCTCGAATGACAAGATGTCATAGCCAAGCCCGTCGCCCTTGCTCTGCGAGACATGATCAACCCGATCTGCCAGTTTGGACAGACCAAGCTGATTCAATCTCCAATGTTCGAACTGAACAACAAATTGTTCGCCAGCGAGTCCTAAGGACCGATTGTGAGCCTCCCGCTCGAGATAGTCTCTTTTGACGGCTCGACGTAAATAGGTTGCTTGTGCTTCCGCTGCGCGATGCTGCCTAGTCGGCGGTGACGTTTTAACGCTAGAAAACTCCGTCTGAATTGGGGCAACGGCTGGCTGTTGCACCGCAGACAAAGCGGCCTGATCGAGCGACGGCTTCGATCCGATTCGTTCCTCCGCAACTTCAGCTAGCAAGCGCTGGTAATTTCCGCGAGGCTGGTAGCCGCGAATGCTTGGGAAACCAAGGTCAATCATCACCGCACTGATATTGCAATGCTTGAACTCTACTGAGCCTTCAGAGCGTTGCAGTAACTTCGTTCGCAATTGTCGACGGTGTTCCGCCTTGCTGTACTTTTGACCGGAAAGTTCGAGCGTAAGCATCAGCAGATAGTCCGCAACAATCGCTTCAACCTCCTCGCGAGTCCAATCCATAACTGCTTGACGCCTGCAATACCGTTTGTGTGGGAAGCCTACCCTATTCTGCAACGGCGAAAACTCACGGAGTACCAAAACCCACCTAACAAACCCTCCGTAGGCCGGTGAAGTGTGTGTGTGATTGATCTGCCCCCGCGACCCTAACAAGACATCTTCCGAGAGCCCGGTTCTCGCTCCCGTCTTCCGAACGATGACCTCCGCTACAAAACCACCACCCCCGCTTCCTTCGCCGCCCGCTGCAACGCCTTGTCAAGCGTCGCGAGCGGCAGTGCTTTGCGTAGCGCGAGTTCGAGGTAACAGGTGTCGTAGCTGGTGAGACCGTAACGCACGGCAAGTTGCAGCAGGCTGTCCCACGCGCGGCGGCTGCCTTCGAGGTCGATCTGCACGGGCAGCGCCGCAATACGTTGGGCGGCAACGTTTGCGGCAGCGGGGCTGATCCGGTTGCGCCGCGCTGCGCCGATCAGCACATTGGTGACTTCCAGCGGCCAGATCGACGGGGCCTCGGCACCCTCGGCGACCAGCTTGTCGAGCAGGGTGTCGGTCGCCGCGGTCCTCTCGTCCTCGAAGCACCACGCCATCGTGACGGAGCAGTCCAGCACAAAGCTCATCGTCTGCCTTGGGCTTTGAGCGCGTCAACAGTCAGGCCGTCCAGCCGCCACGAACGCGTGGTGTCGAGCAGAGCGTCGGCTGCGCGCCGGGCATCGTCGCGGTCGTGACGCGCGGTAGCGGACACCATGCGGGCGACCGCACGTCCACGACGGGTGATGATCACCTCGTCACCCGCCTCAACCCAGTCGAGCAGCGTGCCCAGCTTGTTTTTTGCCTCAAAGGCTCCGACTTCGTGGTGTGCGAGATTTGCCATGACGTGACCCGACCTAATTTTAATAAGCTAGATTATAAGCTGGCTGATTTGGGCTGGTTGACACTTTGCATCGCGCATCTCGCGGGTGCGTTTACAAAAAAAATACTGAGAATTGCTAAATCATTCCCGTAAAACAAATATTAAATGTATGATTTACGGGAATGATTGCGAGGAACATCGAAAACATTGTGCGCGAGCGCCTTCGGAGCTCCGTCCCTGCTGTGGTGCTTTTGGGGCCACGTCAGGTAGGCAAGACAACGCTTGCCAGGAAGATTGCGGCAGACTGGCCGGGCGGCGCGGTTTATCTGGATATGGAGCGTCCAGCGGATGGTCGGCGGCTTGATGATGCGGACGCGTATCTGCGGGCGCAGCACGGCAAGCTGGTGGTGATTGACGAGATTCAGCGGCTGCCGGGATTATTCGAAATTCTGCGCGGCATCATTGATGACCGTCGCGCGGGGGGCGAGCGGTTTGGTCACTTTTTGTTGCTGGGTTCGGCGGCGCTTGAGCTGATGCGCCAGTCGTCCGAATCGTTGGCCGGGCGGGTCGCGTACATGGAGATTAGCCCGGTCGATATTCTGGACGCAGAACCGGCGGGTATTGATGCGCAAACGCTGTGGGTTCGCGGCGGTTTTCCCGAAAGTTTGCTGGCGGCGAACGACACGACGAGCCTTGACTGGCGGCGCGATTTCATTCGCTCGTACCTTGAGCGCGATGTGCCGATGTTTGCGCCGCGCATGCCGACCGAGACGCTGGGCCGCTTGTGGATCATGCTCGCGCATCAGCAGGGCGCGCTGCTCAATCAGGCGCGCCTCGCTGCGAGCCTTGGCATCGGCGCCAGCACGCTCACGCGATACGTTGATCTGCTGGTGGACTTGCAACTGGTGCGTCGGCTGCCTCCTTGGGCCGCCAACGTCGGCAAGCGTCTGACCAAAACGCCGAAGGTTTATGTGCGCGACAGTGGCGTCGTGCATGCACTGCTAGAGCTCGCCACGTGGAACGACGTGCTCGGACATCCGGTGGCGGGCACCAGCTACGAGGGCTTTGTAATCGAGAGCTTGATTCAGGCGGCGGGCAATGCACGGCGCGCGTATTTCTATCGAACCCACGACGGCGCAGAAATTGATCTCGTGTTCGAGCGCGGCGGCACGCCGGAGATCGCCATCGAAGTGAAGCGATCCTCCGCGCCGAGGGTAGAGCGCGGCTTTACGCTGGCGACGGCGGATCTCGCCGTGCAGTCGCGCTACGTGGTCTATCCGGGCAGTGAATCATTTTCGTTGCGCGGTGGTGTTGAGGCGATAGGTCTGGCGGCGCTGGCAGCCAAGTTGCGCGCGACTGCGTAGCTATCCGTTGATCGCCCATCGTCGCGCACCCGGCTGCCCCTTCAAGGCCATTTCCGGTGCGCGTGAATGACGGCGACGATCTCAACGCGCACGGCGTCAAACCGATAGAACACGACGTAGTTCGTGTGCACAACCAGTTCACGCAAACCCGCGACTCCGTACCGTGTACTTTCCTTTCCGATTTCTGGAAAGGCTGGCAATACGGAAACACGCGCGTCTACCTCGATTTTGAACTTACGCGCAGCCGTCGGTTTGTCGGTCGCGATTGCGGTGATGATGGCTAACAGATCGTCGCGCGCTAACGCACTCCATTCAAGCCGCACGCGCGGGCTTTCTCTCCGTTGCTTCGATGATGGCGTCGACCTCGGCCATCACGTCGCTATGCGCTATCGCAGGGCGCGGATCCGCCAGCGCGCGCTCCAGCTTCATGCGCACGTAGGCTTCATGCGAGGATCGAAGCGCCTCGGCGCGGTCGGGCCGGGAACGGCGGGCAAGCACCGCCTCTTCCGGGCGCCAATCATGCGCATCAACACGATATTCCTGGATGCCCAACTCTTTCAACAACGAAAACGCTTTGATCGGGTTAGCGAATTCTCTTGGCGCTTTTTCGCGCTTGGTGATGAGGGTGGCGTCGCCGCCACGGGTTTCCGCCACGATGCGAAACTTTGATCCCAAGGCGCGAATCGTGACCGAAAGCAGCGCCCCTGTTTCAGCGCCGCTGCGGAACTGCTCTAGCGTTAGCTGGTGCATGTGATTGCCGGTTTAACGTTAATTGGGATCTAGTTTACGTTAAACAGAGTGTCTGCAATCATTCCGACTACGATCCCAAGTCGCTGCCTGGACGCATTCGCTACGCAGCAATCCCCGCCAACAACTCATAACTCCGCAGCCGCGCCGCATGGTCATGCACGGCGCCTGCAATGATGAGTTCATCGGCTTGCGTTTGCGCGATGATTGCTTCGAGTTTGGTGTGAACGGATGCTGGCGAGCCGACGGCGGTGACGGTAAGCATTTGTTCCATGCCTGCGCGTTCCGATTGCGATCCGAGCGCGTTCATTTCAGCGACGGAGATCGGTTTGGGCAGCGGGCCGCGTTTGCCCGTTTGCATGCCGAGGAATCGTTGCTGGAGCGAGGTGAACAGATGCGCGGCCTGGTCGTCGCTGTCGGCGACGACGACGTTCACGGCGACCATCGCGTAGGGCTGGGTCAGCGCGCCCTCGCTGCCGTTTGGCTTGAAGCGGGCGCGATAAATCTCTAGCGCCTGCATGAGCATGGCGGGCGCGAAGTGCGAGGCGAACGCGAACGGCAGGCCCAGGTGTGCCGACACTTGCGCGCTGTACAGGCTCGATCCGAGCAGCCAGATCGGCACGTCGCAACCGATGCCGGGGATGGCGCGCACAGGGCGGCGCTGATCGGGCGGCGGTTTGAAATACTCGGCGAGCTCGATGACGTCGCCGATGAAATCGTCTTCGGTTTGCGTGGCGAGCGTGCGGCGCAGCGCGCGCATGGTCATCTGGTCGGTGCCCGGCGCGCGGCCGAGGCCCAAGTCGATGCGGCCCGGATACAGTGTGGCGAGCGTGCCGAACTGTTCGGCGATGACGAGCGGCGCGTGGTTCGGCAGCATGACGCCGCCGGACCCGACGCGGATGCTCTTCGTGCCCGCCGCGAGGTAGCCGATGAGCACTGACGTGGCGGAGCTGGCCACGCCGTCCATGTTGTGATGCTCGGCGACCCAGTAGCGGTTGTAGCCGAGCTTTTCGGCGTGTTGCGCAAGGTCGAGCGAATTTTTCAGCGCCTCGGCGGCGTTGCTGCCTTCAACGATGGGGGCGAGGTCGAGGACGGAAAGGGGAATCATGGACAATTTTTCTTTTATAGCTTTTGGCTGAAACGGCGGTTACTTTGGGGCAAGGTGAGTAAAACGACTAAAGTTGACTTTAAAGGTTATTCGCTGCTATCCCAAATGAAGTAACGGATTCAGCGAAAAGCTGTAGTCATAATTTCACCCGGATTCTTGCCTTTGCGCACCTGCATGCTTCACACATTTGGCGTTCATGCACATGCACGAACGCTCAGGAAAACTCAAATCGCAGTGTGACCCAACGGCAGCGCCGTTTTGTAACGCACCTGTTTCAATGTGAAGCTGGATCGGATCTTTTCAATGACGGGGATCGGCGTCAGCTGTTCCAGAATAAACGCTTCCAGCGCCTCAATGTCCGGCACCACGACGCGGATCAGGTAATCGCTGTCGCCGGTCATCAAGTAGCACTCCATCACCTCGTCGTGCTCGGCAATGCGCGCCTCAAACTCAGCGAGCGCGTGCCGACTTTGCTCCTTCAGGCTGATCGAGATGAACACGTTGAGCCCGAGCCCCAGCGACTTCGCATTGGCAATCGCCACGTAGCGATCAATCACGCCGGACGCCTCCAACGCCTTCACGCGCGCGAGGCAGGGCGAAGGCGACAGGTTCACGCGGCGCGCCAGCTCAACGTTGGTGAGCGAGCCGTCGGTTTGCAGTTCCTGAAGAATGCTTACGTCGATGCGGTCGAGATGGTTCATGCTGAGAAATCGCTCGTTTACAGCATAAAGCGCTGTGATGGCGCAAAGTTTAGGCGCAATCAGCAGCCCATGCTGCGTGCGAGCGGTCAAAATTCAAACTACCCTCGCGCCGTGGGAGCGGTTCTACCGCGACTTGCCTTGCGACCGGGAATCGCGGTAGAACCGCTCCCACAAACAGACATTCCAACTGCTAACTGAAATCTGCATGTCCGCCACTCAAGCCGCCACCGAATTTTTGCCTCCGCCCATCGATGCCGATCCGCAAGAAACCAGCGAATGGCTGGACGCGCTGGCGGCGCTGATCGCGGCGGGCGGTGCAGACGGGCCGGAGCGCGCGGCGTTTCTGCTCGACAAGCTCGTTGCCTTCGCGCGCAATCAGGGCGTGCGCTGGCAGCCGGAGCTGTGCACGCCGTATCAAAACACGATTGCGGTGAACGATCAGCCGACATTTCCGGGCGATCTGGCGATTGAAGAGCGGCTCGGCTCCATCATCCGCTGGAACGCGCTGGCAATGGTGGCGCGGGCGAACGCGGCGTATGGCGAGCTGGGCGGACATATCGCGAGCTACGCCAGCGCGGCTGATTTGTTTGAGGTCGGCTTCAATCATTTTTTTCATGCGCGCGACGAGAAAAAAGCGCATCGCGGCGATCTCGTTTTCTTTCAGCCGCACAGCGCGCCGGGCGTGTATGCGCGGGCGTTTCTCGAAGGGCGATTGACGGCGGATGACCTGAATTTTTATCGACGCGAATTGGGCGCTGTCGCGGCGGGCGCGCGTGGATTGTCGAGCTATCCGCATCCGTATTTGATGCCGGATTTCTGGCAATTTCCGACGGGTTCGATGGGCATCGGCCCGATCAGCTCGATCTATCACGCGCGCTTCATGCGCTATCTCACGCATCGCAATTTGCTCGATTGCAGTGGTCGAAAAGTGTGGGGCGTGTTTGGTGACGGCGAGATGGACGAGCCCGAGAGCATGAGCGCGCTCACACTCGCCGCGCGCGAACGGCTCGACAATCTGGTGTGGGTCGTCAACTGCAATTTGCAGCGGCTGGACGGCCCGGTGCGCGGCAACGGCCGCGTGATTGACGAGCTGGAAAAACTCTTCAGCGGCGCCGGCTGGAACGTGATCAAAGTGGTGTGGGGCTCGGACTGGGACGGCCTCTTTGCGCGCGACGAAACGAACGCGCTGCTCGCCGCATTCGCCGACACCGTGGACGGTCAGATGCAGACTTTCGCCGCGAACGATGGGCGCTTTAACCGTGAACATTTCTTCGGGCAAAACGAAGCGCTCGCACGCCTCGCACAAGGCATGACCGACGAGCAGATTGATCGCCTCAAACGCGGCGGTCACGACCTCGTAAAAATTTACGCGGCCTACGCAGCGGCCGCGACGCACGCGGGCCAGCCGACGGTGATTCTGGCGCACACCAAAAAGGGTTACGGCATGGGCAGCGCCGGTCAGGGCAAGATGACCACGCATTCGCAGAAAAAGCTGGATGGTGACGCGCTCATCGAATACCGCAATCGTTTTAATCTGCCGCTGAATGATGAGGCAGCGACGTCGCTTCAGTTTTACAAACCGGCGGACGATAGCGTCGAGATGAAATATCTTCACGCGCGTCGCGAAGCGCTGGGTGGTTATCTACCGAAGCGCGAGACCACGGCGGACGTGTTGCCCGTGCCTGCGATTGCAAGCTACGCGCAATTCGCGCTCGCGCCGGACGGCAAAGCGATGAGCACCACAATGGCCTTCGTGCGCATGCTCGGAAATTTGCTGAAAGACGCGACGCTCGGCCCGCGCATCGTGCCGATTGTGGCTGACGAGGCGCGCACCTTTGGCATGGCCAATCTGTTCAAACAGATTGGCATCTACTCAAGCGTTGGCCAGCGCTACGCGCCGGAAGATATCGGCAGCGTGCTCTCGTATCGTGAGGCGATGAACGGCCAGATTCTTGAAGAAGGCATCAGCGAAGCGGGCGCGATTTCGAGCTGGACTGCAGCGGCCACGAGCTACAGCGTGCATGGCCTCGCGATGCTGCCGTTCTACATTTATTACTCGATGTTCGGCTTTCAGCGTGTCGCCGATTTGATCTGGGCCGCAGCGGATCAGCAGCCACGCGGTTTCCTGCTCGGCGCAACCTCGGGCCGCACCACGCTCGCGGGCGAAGGCTTGCAGCATCAGGACGGCACGAGCCATTTGTGGGCCGCGACCGTGCCGAATTGCAAAGCGTACGACCCCGCATTCGCCGCCGAAATGGCCGTCATCATCGATCACGGCATGCGTGAAATGGTGACCGAGCAGAAGAATGTTTTCTACTACGTCACGCTGATGAACGAGAACTACGCTCAGCCGGATTTGCCTGTGGAGAAACACGCTGGGGTGATTCGGGGGGCGTATGTGTTTGCGGAGTTTCCCGCCGATCCCGTTCGTGGTGAGCCCGTCGAACCACCCGTCGCGAAACACGCCACCTTGCTAGGTTCCGGCGCGATCCTGACCGAAGTCATCAAAGCCGCGCAACAACTCGCAAACGAAGCCGTGAACGTCACCGTGATCAGCGTTACAAGCTGGAGCGAACTCGCGCGCGACGGCATGCGTTGTGAAGCGGAAAACAGCGGTGACGCATACATCGCCACGATACTCGCAGCGACGCGCGGCCCGATCATCGCCGCCACCGATTACGTGCGCCTGGTCGCCGAAAGTGTCCGCGCCTACGTACCTGTCAACCGTCGCTATGTCACGCTCGGCACCGACGGCTTTGGTCGCAGCGACACGCGCGCCGCGTTGCGCGATCACTTTGGTGTCGATGCTGCGCACATTCACGCAGCGGCATCGAAAGCAATGCACCGGTAGCAATTTAGAAATCGTGCAACGCGCGCAGCCGCCGATGCGAGGAGAATGGGCACTGCAACACAAAGCAAGGAGTTCACCATGAAGTTGACCACCGAACAAAAGGAGCAATTCGAACGCGACGGCTACCTGTTTTTCCCCGGCCTGTTCACGCCCGATGAAACACGCACACTGACGGATGCCGTGCCTGAGCTTTACGCGCGGCAGGAGGAATACAACGTGCGCGAGAAGGGGACAAACTCCGTGCGCACCAACTTCGCGGCGCATATGTACAGCGAACCCTTCGCGCGACTCGGTCGCCATCCGCGCATGATCGAACCGGTGGAGGATTTGCTCGGCGAAAAGCTCTACATGCACCAGTTCAAAATCAACGGCAAGATGGCGTTTGAGGGCGACGTGTGGCAGTGGCATCAGGACTACGGCACCTGGAAAAACGACGACCTGATGCCGACCGAGCGTGCGATGAACATCGCAATTTTTCTCGACGAGGTGAACGAATTCAACGGCCCGCTGATGTTCATTCCGGGCAGTCACAAGAAGGGCGTGATCGACGCCAAATATGACCTGACGACCACCAGCTATCCGTTGTGGACTGTCGACAACAAGCTCATCACGCAGCTGGTGAATCGCGCCGGTGGCAGCAGGGGCGGCATCGTGTCGCCGAAAGGCCCGGCGGGTTCGATGATTCTGTTTCACTCCTGTCTGGTGCATGCATCGACGTCGAATCTTTCGCCGTTCAACCGCGTCGCGGTGTATCTCAGTCTGTGCGCCGTCTCCAACCACATCCGCCGCCACAAGCGCCCCGAGTACATCGCGCACCGCGATTTCACGCCGATTGAGTGCTTGCCGGATGATTGTTTGTTGAAGGACTATCCGGTCGATTTGCCGTGGAAGGATGGCGTGCCGCAGAGTGCGTTCGTCACTACGCCGGAGCCGTTCAAGATCGCTGCGTAGCGCTGCTCCCTATTTCGTGGAGCAAACAGTTCTGTCCCCTCTCCCCTTGCGGGAGAGGGTTAGGGTGAGGGGTTGGTGGCGGTACATCAACCCTAATTCGCCTATCCACAGTCACCCTCTCCTCAACCGTCTCCTCTCAAGGGAGAGAGAGCCAAACCTACATGAATCTCTACTCAAAACTCCAACAACGCGCAGCACAGAACAAACCCATCCGCATCGGCCTCATCGGCGCCGGAAAATTCGGCTCCATGTACCTCGCGCAGGTGCCGCGCACGCCGGGTGTTCATCTTGTGGGCATCGCCGATCTGTCACCGGACGCTGCGCGAACCAATCTCGCGCGCGTCGGCTGGATCGTTGAACGTACTCAGGCAGAGTCGCTTGATGAAGCGATGAAACTCGGCAGCACGTTCATCTCGGAAGACTGGCGCGCACTGGTGTCGCATCCGGCGATTGACGTGATTGTTGAATGCACCGGTAACCCGATTGCAGCGGTGGAGCATTGCTTGGCCGCGTTCAATCATGGCAAGCATGTGGTGAACGTCACGGTCGAGGCCGACGCGTTTTGCGGGCCATTACTTGCTCGGCGCGCAGCCGAAAAGAACGTGATTTATTCACTCGCATTCGGTGATCAACCCGCGCTGATTTGCGACCTCGTCGACTGGGCACGCACCTGCGGCTTTCCGGTCGTCGCGGCGGGTCGTGGTCACAAATGGTTGCCGCATTTTTCGCAGAGCACGCCGGATACAGTATGGGGCTACTACGGTCTCACGCCCGAGCAGGCGACGCGCGGTGGTTTGAATCCAAAAATGTTCAACAGCTTTCTCGACGGATCGAAGCCGTCGATAGAAAGCACGGCCGTCAGCAACGCTACGGGCCTGTCGGTGCCAAGCAACGGCTTGCTCTATCCGCCCGCGAGCGTCGAAGACATTCCTTTCGTGACGCGGCCGCAGTCCGAAGGCGGCGTCCTCGAACACAAAGGCATGGTCGAGGTGATTTCATCGCTTGAAGCCGATGGCCGAAAAATTCCGTATGACATCCGCATGGGTGTATGGGTGACGGTGGAAGCGGAGACGGACTACATCAAAAATTGCTTTGAGGAATACAACGCGCACACCGATCCGTCGGGTCGCTATTTCACGCTTTACAAGCGCTGGCATTTGATTGGGTTGGAAGTGGGCGTTTCGGTCGCGTCCGTTGCGTTGCGCGGTGAGCCGACTGGCGTTGCAACGGTGTGGAATGCGGACGTAGTAGCTACCGCGAAGCGCGATCTCAAACCGGGTGAAATGCTTGATGGCGAGGGCGGCTACACGGTGTGGGGCAAATTGCTACCAGCGACGAAATCAGCCGCGATGGGGGGATTGCCGTTGGGGCTTGCACACAATGTAAAGGTGGTTCGCGAAGTGAAGCAGGGGCAAAGTTTGACGTGGGCCGACGTCGCGATGGACGAGACCACCGACGCTTACAAAGTGCGACGCGAGATGGAGACAATGTTCGCGCCTGCTTAACGCTTACAAGTACCACGGCAGCACAAATAAAAACGGCCAGGCAAAGCCCAGCCGTCTCGCGTCAAACCGAAAACCTTAGTTCTCGATTTCCTTGCGCATTTGCTTCATCGCCTTCACTTCAATCTGGCGAATTCGCTCTGCGGATACGCCGTATTTATCGGCGAGCACTTGCAGCGTTTCTTCCTGATCCTCGGCGAGCCAGCGACGCGTGATGATGTCGCGTGAGCGCTCGTCCAAATTCGTCAGCGCGCGCTTCAGGCCTTCGCTCTGCACGCGCCCGGTTTCCTGTGCCTCGATGATGCGGGCGGGATCAACGTTTTCGTCGGCCTGCAAATAAGACGCAGGCGACGTTGATTCGCTCTCGCTGTCGTCAGGCGTGCCGTCCATCGCGATGTCACGACCTGAAAGCCGCATGTTCATCTCGAACACTTCTTCAGGCTTGACGTTCAATTCTTTCGCGATGCGCTTGGCTTCCGCCTGCGTGAGCGCATGTTCGCCGGAGCGCATTCCGCGCAAATTGAAAAACAATTTGCGCTGAGCCTTGGTTGTCGCGACCTTGACCATGCGCCAGTTTTTCAGGATGTATTCGTGGATCTCGGCGCGAATCCAGTGCAGCGCGAACGACACGAGTCGTACACCGCGCTCAGGATCAAAGCGACGCACGGCTTTCATCAGGCCGACATTGCCTTCCTGAATCAGATCACCCTGCGGCAGGCCATAGCCCATGTAATTGCGGCTGACCGAGACGACGAGGCGCAAATGGCTCATCACCATCGAGCGGGCAGCGTCGACGTCTTGCGTGTATTTCCAGCGCATGCCGAGTTCTTGTTCCTGCTCAAGCGTGAGGAGCGGATATTTGTTGACGGCAGTGACGTACTGGTCAATCGTACCTAGTGCGGATGGCACCGGGAAATTTAATGTGGCTGTTGGATTGGACATGGAAAACATACTCCGATTCAAAGGGCCGTCTAAAAAAACTAAAGCGGACGGTACGCCGTGTGTGACGCCAACCAACCGGCACATTTGCCGATTTGACCTGCGTCGCAAGGTATCCCTGTGACCCCCACGAGGGGGCGGCCGCGCAAGCATCGATCGCTTGCCAGTTCCGCCGAGCCGCTCCAACCGGAGTGACTCAAGTGCATCAGGTGACTAGTTCGATTCACCATCTTAGCACTCACAACATGAGAGTGCTAAGAATTGTAATTAGTTCCCGACTCTTTTGCTCGGGAATAGAAAAATTTCGCAAATGTAAGTGCTTGCTCACCTTATGGCTGTTCATGAGTGGTGTTGGTTTGACCTGTGACCGGTTCGGCCAGGTTCCCCGTTTCGTCGCCCCAATCTCCCGTTGGTCGCACGAAAGGGGTTCGCCCACCAATTTCAATGCAGCATATTTGCGCTGTAATGACTGCTGCTCATGGCCTGTAGCTGAATTATCGTAAAAGTCGACTATTCATCGAATGGGCTGCTAGCCCCAATAAAACAACGCTTCTTAGAAAAAGCTGTTAGCCGCGCCCAGTGCTGCCAAAGCCACCAGCGCCACGATCGCTCGCCGTGAATTCGGTGACGGCGTCGAACTGAACTTGCTGAACCGGAACGATGACCAGCTGCGCAATGCGCTCAAGTGGCGTGATCGTGAACGCGGCGTGGCCGCGATTCCAGCAACTGACCATGAGCTCGCCCTGATAGTCGCTGTCGATCAGTCCGACCAGATTGCCGAGCACAATGCCGTGCTTGTGGCCAAGACCAGAGCGCGGCAGGATCAGCGCGGCGTATCCGGAGTTGGCGATGTAGATTGCAATGCCTGTGGGAATCAGCGTAGTGGCGCCCGGTTCGAGCACGATGTCTGCATCAATGCAGGCGCGCAGATCAAGGCCGGCCGATCCAGCTGTAGCGTAAGCGGGCAAATTCTTCCGAGCGCTTTCACGCAGAACTTTGTATTGGACTTTCATTGAAGACTCATTTTTCTTGGGGGCCGCTCCCACGACGCAACGCGCACAACGCCGTGACTAATCCTTAAACATACTCGGTTCAAGATTGTGCCGCTGCAACAATTTGTAGAACTCGGTGCGATTGCGTCCGGCCATCTGAGCGGCCTGCGCGGCATTGCCCGCCGTGAGTTTCAAAATGCGCACGAGGTAATCGCGCTCAAATGTTTTGCGGGCGGATTCGAAGGACACCAGTGGTGTAGCGCTGTCGTCCAATCCGTTACGAATCAGTGAGAGCGGAATCATGTTGGTGGTCGACAGCGCAACCGCCTGTTCCAGTAAATTCTCGAGTTGGCGCACATTGCCCGGCCACGGCGCGGGGACCAGCGAGGCGAGCGCATCGGGTGCCAGCGTTGGCACCGGCTTGCGATAACGGGTTGCGATCTTCTTTAGAAAATGACTGGCCAGCAGCGGAATATCTTCACGCCGCTCAGCCAGCGACGGCAATTTGAGCGCCACCACATTGAGGCGATAAAAGAGATCTTCGCGGAAGGTGCGCTCGGCGCGCATCTGATCCAGGTTGCGATGTGTGGCCGACACAATGCGAACGTCGACATTCACCGATTGCGTCGAACCGACCGGCCGCACGGCACCTTCTTGCAATACGCGGAGTAGTTTGGCTTGCAACGAAAGCGGCATGTCGCCAATCTCATCGAGAAACAGCGTGCCACCGTCTGCCGCCTGAAACAAGCCCTGCTGCGCCGTCGACGCGCCGGTGAACGCCCCTTTGGCGTAACCGAACAGCTCGCTCTCCAGCAATTGCTCTGGAATCGCTGCACAATTCACCGCAAGAAACGGTTTGTTAGCGCGGCTACTCGCAGCATGAATGGCGCGCGCCAGAAGCTCTTTGCCGGTGCCGGATTCGCCAAGAATCAAAACCGAGGCCATAGAGTCTGCGACGAGGCGCGCCCGCCGCAGCAGATCGTCCATCTTGGCACTGCGCGTCACGATTTCGGCCCGCCAGGTTTCGCCTGCACCCGAGGGCGCGCCGCCGTCGCGCGCCTCACCGGCGACCGCTGCGGCTTGCGCGACTTTTTTAAGCAATTCCTGCGGATCAAACGGCTTGGTCAAAAAACCGAAAACGCCGCGCTGCGTAGCCGCCACCGCATCAGGAATCGTTCCATGCGCCGTGAGAATAATCACGGGAAGCGTCGGATGTTGCGCGTTAATTTGTTCGAAAAGCTGCATGCCATCGATGCCCGGCATGCGCAAATCGGTGACCACCACGGCGGGCCTCGCCACCGCAATTTGCGCCAGCGCCGATTCGCCACTCTCAGCGGAGCGCACGCGATAGCCGGCAGCGGATAAGCGCATGCCGATCAGTTTCAGCAAATCAGGATCGTCATCGACGAGAAGGATTTCGGCCGCCATGCTTGATCTTCCGCCCTAGTTGCGACGACGTTCGCGGTCGAGCAATTGCTTTTCAATCGCTTTTAACGCATCGAGTTTTTGTTGCAAAGCGTCAGCCCTTTTTTGCTCTTCGCGCACCTGTCGCGTGCGCTCCGAAATCTGCAGGAGCATCACATCGGCCACCGGGCGCAAGGGGTGTGTCATCGCGAGGCCACCGGTCTTGGCAACCAGCGGCTCAAGTAATCCCGACAAGCGCGCGTCGTCACCCGCAGCGGGGCCCAGCAGCACCGATAGCCAAGCAAATCGCAAGCGATTGACCGATGACTTCTCTTTGTTAAACGCAGTCTGCGAGGCAGCAAATTCCTTGCGCAAATCGTCTGGTGATGCGCTCGCTGCTCGCGCCATTTCCAGCAACAGCGCGAGACTTTGCTCCTGATCTTCCGGCAACTTCAGCGGCTCCGGCACAGGGGTTGGGAGCGCGGGTGCTTCTTTCTCCACATAGACCGGAACATAGACCGTTTGCGTCACGACTTCAGGCGTTGGCGCTTTCGGTAGCAGCGCCCCATCGGGAACCGCCGCACAGCCGCCCAGCGCAAGCAGCGCTCCAACCGCAACGAGCGCTCCTGACAGCCCTAACCAGCCAACACTATTGCGCAACAGAATCTCCCTGCGACACTGCGCCGACAAACGAGTCGCCGCGGGCCAAATCAAAAGGCAGCCGAACGCGAAAACGTCCGCCCGGTTTGCCAGGATCGACCACGAACACATGGCCCTGATGCGCCAGCACATATTCGCGCACGATGGCAAGCCCGAGGCCAGAGCCCTTCACCTTGCCATTCGCGCTGGCGTCACCCCGAAAAAACGATTCGAACACACGTTCCTGTTCTTCCAGAGCAACCCCTGGGCCATCATCTTCAACATCAATCTGCGCCATCGCGCCATCGCTTGAACCGATGACGCGTACCTTGCCGCCGCGTGGCGTGTACTTGATAGCGTTGGATAACAGATTATCCAACACCACGCGCAATTGCTCGCTGTCGCCCTGCAAAGTGATCGCCTCACCACGCACATCGACCGAAATCGCCCGCGACAACATCTCCAGCCGATGCTCACGCACCACGCGCTCGATGATCGCTTTCATATCAATCTTCTCAACCTTCAGCGGCGCAGCGCTTTTGTGCTGTTGATATGAAAGCAAATCCTCGATCAGCCGTTGCAACGACAGCGTGTTGTCACGAATGATGCGCACCACATCGTTTTGCTGCGGCGACATCTCTCCGACAATGCGATCCTTGAGAAGTTCGGAACCTTCGCGCACAGCCGTCAACGGCGTCTTCAGTTCATGCGAAACGTGACGCAGAAAACGTGACTGATGCGTCTCCAGCTCCAGCAGGCGGCGACGCAGCCAGTCCAGGCGCTCACCGAGCGAGCGCAAATCGCGCGGCCCTTTGATCAAAATGCTTTCGCTGAATTCACCTCGCCCGAGCTTTCTGATGCTGCGATCAATATTGCGCAACGGCCGCGAGATCAGAATCGAAAATCCCACCGCCAGAAGGAGGGCCGTCGCCGCTGCAACGCCCAAAAACCACGGCCAGTTCTCACGCGTCTTCGCCGCCATTTCGCGCAGCGTCACCACCTCGCGCTCGGTCACGCGTCCCAGCATCGCGGCCGCCTGCGCCGCGTTGTCGGCCAAATCAGCCGCAGACTCGGCAAGCCTCGGACGCTCCGACACTTCAGGAATACCGTTCTTGAGCGCAGCCGCCAGCACAATGCGCTGACTGTTCAATTTTTTAAGCGCCGCCCGCTCTTCATCCGACAGCGGCAAGCTTTGCCCGCGAATCAACGTCTGATCAAGCTGCGCATCCAGCTTGCGATAGCCATCGATGAGCGACGCATCCTCCAGCACGATGGACTGCCGAACCGCCCGCTCGATCTTCGACGTCACGTCGCGCAATTCGCGCGAAGCCGTGCTCGCTGCCTCCGCCTCACGCACTGAAAGCTGTGAGCGCTTGGCCAGACTGTCCAGCCCAAACGCCAACTCAGCCAGCGCCACCACTAACGGCACCGCGGAGAGTACGAAGCAGGCAAGGATGACGTTGGTCAGGGAGCGGGGGTAATACACCGGGTTATTTTAGGGCTCGACCCCAAATCAGTCCCCTTGCTCCCTGTGGGAGAGGGTTAGGGTGAGGGGTTGGTGGGATAGCGCCGCCTTCTGCGGAAAGAGCAAATTCCCCGTTTGCCCTGGGCCCATCGAAGGGTCTGGTGGCGCAAGACAATTGTTCACCACGAGCCGCTCATGCCGCAGGGCAGTCACTCTTCTCGCTCCGCTACGGACCGCCGGATCATACAAATGCGAGACGTTCCACTCCAAATCTCGGGGGCGAATACACGGGGAGCGCAGCGAACCGATATTTGATCGCTGTGCGATGACGACTACGATTGCGCGGACGTGAGAATCCGAGCTGCGTCGCCGCATTGTTGTATCGGCACGGACACGTTATAAGAAGGGTGTGTGCGGTAAATCAGTGAATCGTCAGGTGGGCATGCGAATCACGATTTGCACTTTTAAAAAGCTGGGTGCGCGAAGCGCGTATTGAAAACGTGAGGCCGTCATGACGAAACTGCTTGCGATTTTGGTTCTTTTGGTGACCTTATCGGGTTGTTTTCCGTACGTCACCAGCTATGTTCACCTCCAGGCGTCCGGCACCACAAACGCTGGTGGCTGCGCGGGCCCTCCGATCTTTGCAAATTACGAAGCGAAAGGCGCTCGCTTCGCTGTCACTTTGGGGCCAAGCTTGTTTGCAGGTTCCGGTGCCGGTTATTTGCGAGTACGAGCGCCACAGAACATGGTCGTTTTAATGCACGAGGCAATCGGCTACCTCACGCCCGAAGGGCAGGCCCCAATCCGCTTCGAGTTGAGGCGCGTTGAGCGGTGGGAGGATCGTTTTGGACGTGAAAACCTTAAGCGCCAAGGCGTACTTGAGCACAGCTTCGAATTTGCTGCCCTGCCGCCAATCACGTTCTCTGGCACCCTGACGCTTCCGGCGGTGTATCTGGACGGAGTTGCAGTGGACTCACCATTATTCAAGTTTGATCCGCGGCCTTATGCGGGTATAGCGCCGTTGAATTGCTAGGTGTCACGAAGCGTGGCACCTGTAGTACGCGGACGCCACCGTCACCCTGGCCCTACCCCTCTGCCCTCAAGGGAGAGGGGACTGAAAGGCGGTTCGCGTGCACTGCGAGCTGGATTCTCGCCCCTCGACACGTTCAGGACGAGAATGACGGCGTTGGGGCGGTAGCGTTACCGGATCGATACGTCACTGGAACGCAACTTCAGCAAAGCTGCGCAACTTCCGACTATGCAAGTGATCTGCGCCTGCATTTCTCATCAATTCCATCGCACGAATCCCAATCAACAAATGCTGATTCACGCGTTCGCGGTAGAAATGATTGGCCATGCCGGGCAACTTGATCTCACCATGCAAAGGCTTATCGCTGACGCACAACAACGTGCCGTATGGAACACGGAAACGAAAGCCATTCGCCGCAATCGTCGCGCTCTCCATATCAAGCGCGATCGCGCGGCTTTGCGAGAAGCGGCGCTCGGGTGAGCGCGCATTTCCGTGCATGGGTAGCAACTCCCAGTTGCGGTTATCGGTGCTCGCCACGGTGCCGGTGCGCATGATGCGTTTGAGTTCGTAGCCTTTGAGCTGCGTGATGTCGGCGACCGCAGATTCGAGCGCGACCTGCACTTCGGCCAGCGCCGGGATTGGCACCCATAGCGGCAAATCTTCATCAAGTACATGATCTTCACGCACGTAGCCGTGGGCGAGCACGTAGTCGCCCAGCGCCTGCGTGGTGCGCAGACCCGCGCAGTGGCCGAGCATGATCCACGCGTGCGGGCGCAGCACGGCGATGTGATCGGTGATGGTTTTGGCATTGGCGGGGCCGACGCCGATGTTGACCATGGTGATGCCGGAGGCGTCTGCGCGCAGCAGGTGATACGCGGGCATTTGCGGCAGCCGTGGCGGCGCAGCGCCCAGCTCGTCACCAGCGACTGCGGGCAAACCTTTGCGACGCGTGACGACGTTACCCGGCTCGACGAAGGCGACGTATTCGCCGCTTTCATCGTTCATGAGTTCGTGGCCCAAGCGAACGAATTCGTCAATGTAGAACTGGTAGTTGGTGAACAACACGAAATTCTGGAACCACTCGGGCGCAGTGCCGGTGTAGTGGCGCAGGCGGTGTAGCGAATAATCGACGCGCGGTGCGGTGAACAGCGACAACGGCTGATGCGCGCCGGGCGGCGGTTCGTACGTTCCGTTGGCGATGCCGTCGTCCATCGCGGCGAGGTCGGGCAGATCGAACACATCGCGCATCAGTTCGCGACGTTCGCGCGTCAAATTGCCTTCGATGTGGTCATGTTCAGCGAACGAGAAGTGCACAGGGATCGGCTGCGCGCTGGTGCCGACTTCGAGCATCGTGCCGTGATTTTTTAAGAGCAGCCGAAATTGTTCGAGGTAATAGTTTTCGTAGAGATCGGGTCGCGTCAGCGTTGTCTCGTAGACGCCGGGCCCGTGCACGAAGCCATACGACAGGCGCGTATCAGGGCGGGCATTGGTTCGCGTGTGTACGCGAACGAAGGGGTAACAGGCGCGGACGTGACCGCCCAATTCTTCGCCAGCAACAAAGTGTTGCAGGGCTTCGCGCAGATGCGCGATGGAGGTGTCGTAGATATGTTTGACTTGCGCGAGGGCGGCTGCGGGGTCGTCAAACTGGGCGGGAGCGATGAATATTGATTTTTTTGTCATCCTATATTTTCCATGTTGTTGTCGCCCGTAGCCCTAACATACTCATAAATGAAGCAAATATCGACTATTGACACGCCCAAAGCGGCTCACGAGGCGGGCTTTTCGGCGCTCCCACTTTCCGCCGCGATGCTCGCGAATCTGGATCGGCTCGGCTATCACACGATGACGCTGATTCAGGCCGCCAGCCTGCCCGTCGCGCTGATCGGCAAAGATCTGATCGCGCAGGCGAAAACCGGCAGCGGCAAAACGGCCGCGTTCGCGATTCCGCTGCTGGCGAAAATTGACGCAGCGCGCTTCGACGTGCAGGCGCTTGTGCTCTGCCCGACGCGCGAGCTGGCCGAGCAGGTCACGCAAGAGCTGCGCCGCCTCGCGCGCGCCGAAGACAACATCAAAATTTTGACGCTGGCGGGCGGTGTCATGATGCGCGGACAGCGCACGAGCCTTGAGCACGGGGCGCATATTGCCGTCGGTACGCCGGGGCGCATCATGGATTTGCTGGATCGCGGCAATCTTGATTTGAGCGCAGTGAATACGCTGGTGCTCGACGAGGCGGATCGTATGCTCGACATGGGTTTTTACGATGACATCGCGTACGTGGCAAAGAAGGTGCCGACCGAGCGGCAAACGCTGTTGTTCTCCGCGACTTATCCCGAAGGCATCGCCAAACTCGCCGCGCAATTCCTGAAAAGTCCACAACGCATTACGGTGCAGGCGCAGCACGAGAGCGACAAGATCCGCCAGCGTTTTTACGAGATTGAAGACAGCGAACGACTGATCGCCGTGACCAAACTGCTGAATCACTATCGCCCGATCAGCACGCTCGCGTTTTGCAATACCAAACAGCGCTGCAAAGATTTGGTGACGCTGTTGCAGGCGAGCGGTTTCAGCGCGCAGGCGTTGCACGGCGAGCTTGAGCAACGTGATCGCGATCAGGTGCTGGTGCAATTCGCCAATCGCAGCTGTTCGGTGCTCGTGGCGACGGACGTTGCCGCGCGTGGCCTAGACATTGCGCAGTTAGAGGCCGTGATCAATGTGGACGTGACGCAGGAGCCCGAGCTGCACATTCATCGCATCGGTCGCACCGGTCGTGGCGAACATGAAGGCTGGGCGCTGAGTCTGGCGAGCCCGAAAGAAATGTTGCGCGTGACCAATATTGAGGACGAGCAGGGCCGTCCGATGGAATGGCACGATCTGGCGTCGCTCAAACCCGCGAGCGACGAGCCGCTGGTGCCGCCGATGGCGACGCTGCAATTGCAGATCGAGCGCAAAGAAAAAATTCGTGCGGGCGACGTGCTGGGCGCACTCACCGGCGACGGCGGTATCGCGGGCGACAAAGTCGGCAAGATTTCGATTGCCGCGTTTTCGACCTACGTTGCGGTCAGCCGCGATGTCGCGAAAGCCGCGCTTGCCCGCCTGCAAGCGGGCAAGATCAAGGGAAAAACGGTACGGGTGCGATTGTTGTAGCGAGCGCCCTACCGCCAAACAGGGTCGCGGCACCGTCGATTTTCGAAGACTTCTGCATTACAGCTTGTTGCTGAAAGCACTGCTGCATGCGGGCTGAAGCCAATTTATGGCATAAGTCGATAATTATTGTTTTAATGCATTAACCCAAGTGAATTGGACGTTTCAGCTAAAAAGCTGTTATCAACAAACAACGGTTCCTAGCTCGCCAGCGCAAACGACTCCGCGCGCGCTTTGCCCCAGTAGTAGGCAAACACCTTGTGTTCTGCGGTGTCGTTGAGCAGTTCGCCGGGTTTCAGGAATTTGTAGAGCCCCGCCAGCGACGCAACCTCGGTCGAGCTGATCCGGCGAATGATGTGCTCGGGCTTCACATCCTGCGGATGCGTGAGCCCAGCGGCGGCGAGCAGCTCGGACAAGGCATGCAGTGTGCTGTGATGAAATTCATAAACGCGCTCGGCCTTGGTCGGCACCACGAGCGCGCGTTGACGCAACGCGTCCTGCGTCGTCACGCCGGTCGGGCAAGTGCCGGTGTGGCAGGTCTGCGCCTGAATGCAGCCCAGCGCGAACATGAATCCGCGCGCCGAATTGCACCAGTCCGCACCCATCGCCATCGTCCTGGCGATATCAAACGCGGTGATGATCTTGCCGCTTGCGCCCACTTTGATGCGATCACGCAGCCCCACGCCGACGAGCGTGTTGTGCACCAGCATGAGCGCTTCGCGCAGCGGCACGCCAACGTGATCAGTGAATTCGACCGGGGCTGCGCCAGTGCCGCCTTCAGAGCCGTCGACCACGATGAAATCCGGCGTAATACCGGTCTTGACCATTGCCTTGGCAATCGCAAAAAACTCCCACGGATGTCCGATGGCGAGCTTCATCCCGGCGGGTTTGCCACCCGAAAGCGCACGCATTTTCGCGATGAATTCCAGCATCTCGATGGGGGTGGAAAACACGCTGTGCTTGGCGGGCGAAACACAATCAACACCGATTTCAACGCCGCGCGCCTCAGCGATCTCTGGTGTCACTTTCGGGCCGGGCAACACGCCGCCGTGGCCCGGCTTTGCGCCTTGCGAGAGCTTTAGCTCCACCATCTTCACCTGCGGATCTTGCGCCTGATCGGCGAAGCGGGTCGCGTCAAATTTTCCGTCCGCTGTGCGGCATCCAAAGTAACCACTGCCGAGTTCCCAGATGAGATCGCCGCCGTGTTCGCGGTGGTAGCGCGAGATGGAGCCTTCGCCGGTGTCATGCGCGAATCCGCCGTTTTTTGCGCCCAGATTCAGCGCGCGAATCGCGTTCGCCGAGAGCGCACCGAAGCTCATCGCGGAGACATTGAAGACAGACGCGGAATATGGCTGAGCGGTGTGTTCGCCGACGGTGATACGAAAGTCAGACGTTGGCACCACGGTGGGTGAAACCGAGTGGTTCATCCATTCGTAACCCGCTTCGTAGACGTCCAGCTGGGTGCCGAACGGGCGCTTGTCAGAGTCCTTCTTTGCGCGCTGATACACAAGCGAGCGCGACGCGCGCGAGAACGGATACGCCTCGTTTTCGCTCTCGATAAAGTACTGCCGGATCTCGGGGCGGATGTATTCGAAAAGAAAACGAAAGTGCGCGAGGATCGGGTAGTTGCGGCGAATCGCCTGCTTCGTTTGCGTGATGTCGCGCAAGCCCACGAGCGAGAGCGTACCGCTGATCACGATGATCGGCCAGGTCACCCACGGTGCCTTGAAGAAAACTTCGAGAACCAGACTCGCGATGAAAACGAACAGGACGGCAACGAGGGTGTAGTAGCGAGAGGGCATAGCGGGCCGATCACGTTGAGAAGTGAGCCCTGAAACTACATTACAGGGCAAGCAACTCGAAATCTACCTGCGAAGGGATGCCCGGCGCAACAAGCATCGTGCGATTGTCACAATTGATGATCACGCCGAAGACACTTTCCACCCGCAAATCGGGCGGCAAACTCATGTCCGGTGAGCGGCAAATCGCTCCGTACTTCGCGTCCTGACCTGTCGCGCCCGGTGCGCCCGTCTCGTCGCGCAGCAGCAGCCCAAGATACACGTCATCAATCTCATCCGGCCAATCGGCAATCTGGGTGTCGGCGCAGTGCAGACGCGGCTCGGTGGTCAGCATTTGCGCGAGCGGGGCCTGCTTTTCAGCGAGGCGCGGATCGCAAAAATGATTGGTGTGCGCGACCACGCCTTGATCCGGTGGAATCACCGCAGCGCCGCTTGGACTGTATTCCAGCGAGCACACCTTGCCGGTCGCATCACCGAGAATCGCGTTCGATGACGCTGCGAAGGCGAGCGATTGCGCGAGCGCAACGATGTCATCGACGCTCGCGCAATCAAGCGCCATACGCTGAAAAATATGCACCGGAATGCCGAGTTGCTGACGATCGTTGGTCGCGCGCAAAATGTTCAGGCCAATCGCTACGCCGAGATCATTGACGCCGATTTTGGCGAGAATGCCCGCTTCGGTCAGCGTCAAAAATGACGGCCACGGCGCGTCGCGCAACACGCGCAAAGCCAACACGTTTTTACGCTGATAACCGATCCAGTCCCAGTTCTGCGCGACCCGAGTCTGCCCATCGGAGCAGCGCGTCCTGCTGACCGCGACACTCGTACATTCACCGATGTCGAAGAGCCCGAGGGCCGCATTTTTACGACGCGCCTGATCGCTGTTCGTCGTCGCCATCCCCATAAAAGTAGGTGGCAGGATTTCAGTGCGGCAATTGAGCGCGAGGATCTCGTTCACGGTGAAACCGCTGCCGATGGCAATGCCTTCAATCTCCTCCATCATGCCGCCGCCACATCCGGCAATGATTTCGCTGTACTCGGCGGCACGTCGCTGCGCTTCGCTCCAGTCGATGCCGCAACTGGCAAACAGCGACGCGTAACAGCGCACGGAGCCCGTGACCTGCGCACGCGCAGTCTGGCCGTGCGTTCTGCCGCGTTCGAAAGGGGTGCCGGAGAGTTCGAGAACAGGAAACATGGGTAGCGATTGTAGGTAGCTTCGCCCGTACACTAACCGCATGAAAACTATTCTGGTCACCGGGGCGACGCGCGGCATTGGCTACGCGACGGCGAAACGATTGCTTGCGCGCGGCGAGCGCGTGTATGCGCTGGGCCGCGACTTTTCTGCGTTTGATCTCGATGGAGAAAATTGCGAGCGTGTTGTGTTCGATTTACGCCAAACCGATGCCATCGGCATGATGTGTGCGCAATTACCCGCAATCGATGTGCTCATTAACAACGCGGCGATGCTGACCTCACAAACGTTCGCGAGCTACACGCCGAAAGATCGCCGTGATGTGATCGCCACCAATATCGAAGCGCCTGCCGAGTTGATTCGTTGTCTGGTGCCGAAAATGGTCGCGCGACCGAGGATTGATGGCATCTGCGGGCGTGTCGTCAATCTGGCCTCCGTCGCGGGTTTTGGCGGCCATCCGGACGTCTGGTACGGCGCCAGCAAAGGCGCGATTTTGAATATGACAAAGAGCCTCGCCAAACTCTACGGCCCGCACGGCGTGATGATCAATGCGGTCGCGCCGGGTCCGACAAAAACCGGCATGTTCGATCAGTTGCCGCAGTCACGAAAGGATGAATTCAATCGACTGGTGTTTGCCGGACGATTCGCCGAGGCCGATGAGATCGCCAAAGTGATCGAGTGGCTCGCGCTTGATGCGCCGGAGTACGTCAATGGGTCATGTGTGGATGCGGCAAGTGGTGGCTATTTGCGCTGAGCGCAGCGGATAGTAAATCTTTAGCGGTTCCCTTAACTTCGCGCCGACCTGCCTACACCAGGCTCTTCTTCATCGCGTCCAGCATCACTTCAGGCGGCTGCGCACCCGACAGCGAAACCTTGTTGTTGAACACCAGAAAAGGCACGCCAGTGACGCCTTGTTGCCGTACGCTGGCGTCCTGACTGGCGATCTGTTGCAGCGTTCCGCTTTCGGACAAAACAGTGCGCGTCGTGTCGGCATTCAGCCCACATTCAGAAGCGATGCCAACCAGCGTATCCATGTCGCCAATAAATTCGCCATCAACGAAATACGCCTTGAACAGGCGCTCGACGATCGCGTCAGCGTGACGGCCGTCGTCAACGCTTTGCGCGTACGCGATCAACGCATGTGCGGCCAGCGTATTGGGCTGCTTTTTTATACCGTCGAAATTGAGATCAAGTCCCGCGTTACGACCCGCCGCCGCGACGCGCGCATAGATTTCTTTGGCCCGCTGCGGCCCGCCAAATTTCGCTTCGAGATAGCCTTTGCGATCAGTGCCTTCGAGCGGCAGATCGGGATTTAACTGAAACGGATGCCAGCGGATGTTGACTTCGCCATCAGGATTGGCCTGTTTCCATTGATCAACGGCCGCCTCAACGTGGCGTTTGCCGATGTAGCACCACGGGCACACCACGTCGGAAACGATGTCGATGGTCAGCGGAGCGGTCGTGGTGGCGGAGGTGTTCATGGTTCGAGGGGAAGTTTTTCAGCGGATTTGAGCTTAATTTGCGGCGAAAACACACTTGTCAACCGCCGCCAGACAATTTCCATCGGCCCGAAAGTATGGCCGCTCGCCAGCCATGCACGGATGAACGCGCAGAGCAGCAGGTAGGTCGCAATCGCGATGAGCGAATAAGCGCCACGCCCGAGCTCACCATACAGACCGATGAGACTCTTGTTGAACAATGCAGCAAACACGATCGACTGCCCGATGAACTGCGTCAGCGGCGCCCGGCCCGCTGCGGCGACCAGATTTTTCAAGCCATTGTCGCCGCGTTGCGCCCACACAGCAGCAATCGTCAACCACAGCCAAAGACCACCCAGACTGGCCCACAGGAGCGCCAGCGTCATCAGCGCCACGCCCCTGTCCTGCGTCATCAGGGCGTCCCATCCGCCGTAGCGCGCGGCCATGAGCTCAAGCGTTGTTCCGAACGAGAAGCACAACGCCCCAGAAATTACCACCCAGCGATTGCGCAATGGATCACGCAAAAAGCGCTGCAACGCGCCGGATTTGCCAGCCCAAATGCCGAGCAAGGCATGCGCCCAAAAATCAGGCACCAGCAACTGCACCACGCCACGATCCAGAAACTCCTGACGATGCGATTGCAGCGCTGATCGAAGGGACGACAGCGCGAATGAAGCCGTGGGCTCAACGACGGGCGTGGTCGCACCGTCCCACATGAACCACGACACGGCCATGCTTGAGTACATCGACGCCGTCGCCACATACACGGCGATCACGATGGCCAAAATGACGCGATCACCCAAGCGCAGCACCGACACCAGCACCAGGCCCATCACCGCGTAAACCGTCAGCACTTCGCCCGGCCACAACAGCAGGCCGTGCGCCACGCCAATCAGCAGCAACGCCCACAGCCGCGCGCGCAAGCGGTTCGGCTGGCGATCAGCCGCTGGCAGGCGCTGCCATTGCCACGCCAACCCGACTCCGAACAAGAATGCCAGCACCGGATACGAGCGATGCGTGAACAACACGGCATTTGCGTACTCGGCCACTACATCGGCGGCATTTTTCGCGAGATCGAGCCCGTAAACCGATGACCAAACCGCAGCGAACGCATGCACGTTCACCAACGCCACGCCGAAGAGCGCGATGCCGCGCGCCAGATCGATGGCGGGCAGGCGTTCGGCGGACGCAAAGTTAGTCATTCTCGTAGCGCATTTTTAACAACAACTTTTCGATGAAACGTCTATTTCACTAGGGCAGAGACATGATATGATAGAAAGTCGACTTTATATTAAAACATCAGCTAGCCCATGAACAGACGTCGTTTTAGCAAAAAGCCATATGCGTTATGGTAGTGCGGAACCCACAGGCGTTCCGCTATCGTTGGCGAGCAAACGATAGCGGCTACACCGCAACAAGCCCTTCGGCAGCCAGTCGCAGCGCAGCCGGCGTCAGCGACCCAATCGCCACATGACGCGCCGTCGCTAATGTCGGGTAATTGCGTTTGATCGCAGTCGTGTACAGCGGATCGTAATGATCCACCAGCAATGATTTGACCACGCCATCAATGTTGCCCGCCGTCGCCAATGCCTGCCAGCGACCGAGCATTTCACCGCCACGCAGTGCCTTAAGCGGCGCCAGTTTTTTCATGAGCAATGCCGGATCAGCGACGAAGTGCTCGTACTCGCCGCGCAGATGCAGAACACGCGCCGCGACCGGCACGTCAAGCCACACGCATTGACCGGCCGCCATCTGGTCGCGCATCGATTCTGGCATTTGCACCAGACCGATTTTTTTGCTTTCCGACTCTACGAAAACAGGTCGCTCAGGGTCGAGGGCACGCAGTTCCGCCCACAGCGAACTATCGAAACGCTTCTGTGTTGGCTGCGCCGCCGTCACGCTTTCTCCTAGCAGCGAACCCTTGTGATTCGCTAATCCTTCGAGATCAATTACCTGCGCACCGACGTCGCGCAATGCATGCAACAGCGCGGTTTTTCCGGTGCCAGTGCAACCACAAATAGTGACGTAGTGAAACTGCTTCGGCAACGCTGTCAATTCAGTCGCAACCCGCGCCCGGTAAGCTTTGTAGCCGCCTTCCAGCTGCACCGCTTTGAAACCAATCTCTCTGAGCACCAGCGTCAACGAGCGCGAGCGTTTGCCGCCGCGCCAGCAGTAAATGAGCGGTGCCCAGTCGCGCGGTTTATCGGCAAAGTGTTGCTCCAGCATCGCGGCGATATTGCGGGAAACGAGCGCGGCACCCATGCGTTTCGCGGCGAACGGCGATTGAACTTTGTTTAACGTGCCGACGCGGGCGCGCTCTTCGTTATTGAGCACCGGGTGGTTCACCGCCCCGGGGATAAAGTCCTCCGCGTATTCGCCCTCGGAGCGGGCGTCGATGATGTCGGGATAGTGGTCGAGATCGGCTACGGTGATTGATCCGGAGTTGGGGGCGGCTACGCTCACTTGAGTAGCTTCACGAGCGCGGGCCAGACAGTGTCGAGCAGGGCGGGTTGCGCTGCGGCTGTCGGGTGAATTCGATCAGCCTGAAATTTGGAGAGATCGGTGCCGATCTTTCCGAGCAATGCTGGCACCAGACCGGCGTTCACCGACTTCGCCACATCGACATACATCGCTTCAAATTGAGCGGTGTAACTCGGGCCAAAATTCGGTGGCATCTGCATGCCGACAATCAACACTTTCGCGCCCGACGATTTCGATAATTGAGCCATCTTGAGCAGATTCGCCTTCGCCGTCGCCACCGGCGAGCCGCGCAATCCGTCGTTTCCGCCGAGCTCAATCACGACAACCGCCGGTTTGTGTTTTGCTAACAGCGTAGGTAGCCGGGAAAGCCCGCCCGCCGTGGTGTCGCCACTGATGCTGGCGTTCACAACTTCCGCTGGAATTTTTTCTTTGCCCAGCTTTTTAGTCAGCAGATCGACCCAACCTTCGCCCGAGGACAAGCCGTAACCTGCCGAAATCGAGTCGCCGACCACCAGAATCTGTGACGATTTAGCGAGCACGCCGGTCGAGGCAAACGCGCAAAGCGCAACCAAAAAGAGCGATTGCAGGAACCGAAAAACACGTTGTTCTGTCATCATCACAATCATTCTAAGGAGTGCTCGTTGCTGGATATGCAAGACACCCCACCAAAAAACAAGCAAACCGCGTCATGACACCCGTTATCCCCGACACCGCAACCATCAAAGTCAGTTCGCAGCCTTCTTCCAACGCGCCACCCGCCATTCAAGCCGACACGCTATCGCGCGTGGTGCCGCTAGGCGAGCGGCAATTGACCATTCTTGACAATGTCTCGCTAACGGTTGCCGAGGGTGAAACGCTCGCCATCGTGGGCGCATCGGGCTCCGGCAAAACCACCTTGCTGGGTCTGCTCGCCGGGTTGGACCGACCGAACCACGGCAGCGTTGCCTGGCACGGCGAGACCGTGAGCAGTCTTTCGGAAGATGCGCTGGCCAAGCGGCGACAGGGTGCGATTGGCTTCGTCTTTCAGTCGTTCCAGTTGCTACCTGCGTTGACCGCGCTCGAAAACGTCATGCTGCCGCTGGAGCTTGCAGGGGCAAACGACGCGCAGACGCGGGCGCAGGACTGGCTAAACCGCGTCGGTTTGGGTGAACGTGTCGATCATTTGCCGAAGCAACTCTCGGGCGGCGAGCAGCAACGTGTTGCCATCGCGCGCGCTTTCGTCGCGAGCCCGAGCATTGTGTTTGCCGATGAGCCAACGGGCAATCTGGATACCGACACCGGCGCAGAAGTCGTCGAGCTGATGTTCACGCTCAATCGCGAACAGGGCACAACGCTGGTACTGGTAACGCATGATCTGGAGCTGGCTTCGCGTTGTCACAGGATGGTGCGACTGGCGCGCGGCAAGGTGATTTAAATGAATTTGATCTTGCGCTTCGTCCGACGTGAGTTGCGCTCCACCGAAGCGCGAATTCTCGTTTTGGCGCTCGCGCTCGCAGTCGCCAGCGTTGGCGCAGTCGCCATGTTTGCTGATCGGGTCAAAGTGGCGTTCGCCAATCAGGCGAACGTACTCCTCGGCGCAGATGCGATGATTTCCGGCGATCGGCCGCTACCCGAGGCATTCACGCAGCAAGCCCTTGCGATGGGCCTGAAAGTAACCCACTCGACACGCTTCGGCAGTATGGTAAGTGCGCCCGCAAAAGACGGCGGCGCGGCGAAAGACTCGGCGTTGTCGGACGTTAAAGCAGTGTCGTCGCCTTACCCTTTGCGCGGCGAAATTGAAGTGCATGGCGCGAATGGTGAGCGCGTGCCGTTGAAGGCCAACGTCAATGCGGGCGAAGTATTTGTTGACGAGCGACTGGCCACGCGTCTTGGCATTAAAGCGGGCGACACGATTGAAGTTGGCAAACTAACGCCGCGCGTCGCGCAGGTGTTTGCTGAAGAGCCCGAGATTGCTGGCAACTTCATGTCGGCCTCGCCCAAAGTGCTGATGGCGAACGCCGATGTCGCAGCAAGCGAGTTGCTCGGCCCTGGCAGCCGCGCCACGTATCGCCTGCAAGTGGCGGGTGACCGTGCCCAGGAATTCGCAGACACGATCAAAGCCAAACTCGGCCCCGGCCAGCGGCTGGAAACAGTGCGCGAACTTCGACCGGAAGTCCGAAGCACACTGGAGAAGTCCGAGCAATTCCTTGGGCTGGCCGCTTCGTTTGCAGTGTTCCTGGCAGTGGTTGCCATCGTATTGGCGCTGCGTCGTTACCTCAAGCGCGAACTGGACACGGCCACCCTGTTCCGAACGCTCGGCGCAGGCCAGCGGCAAACGCTCATGCATTTCGTCGGTCAGTTTTTTGTGCTTGCGTTAATCGCTTGCGCGCTGGGCGTTGCCATTGCTTTTGCGGCGCAAGCGGGCCTGGCATTCGCGGTGCGTGGCCTGTTCGCATCGACGTTGCCGCCCGCTGGGTGGATGCCGCTGGTCAAGGCGTTCGCGACCGGACTCGTGCTGTTGTTGGGCTTCGCCATTCCACCGTTGGTTGCGCTGTCTTCTACGCCGCCGGTACGAGCTTTGCGCCGCGACATGCCGACCGCCAGCGGCGGCGGAGCGCTCGCTGTTGCACTGGGCGGAGCAGCGGTTTTGTCGGTCGTGATGATGCAGTCGCAAGACCTGAAAACCGGTGCGATTTTCGTTGGCGGCATCGTTGCGCTGGTCGGTGCTGCCACCTTGTTGGCGGTGGCGTTGCTATGGCTTATTCGCCGCTTTGTGCGTTCCGGCAAACTCGCCATGCTGGGTGGCGCTCGCTCCTGGGCTTACGGACTGGCTAATCTTGATCGGCGGCGCTTGTCCACCGCGTTGCAAATCGCCTGCCTCGGGCTGGGCGTAATGACGCTTATCACCGTCGGTTTCGTGCGCACTGATCTGTTCAGTGCCTGGCAAAAGTCCATTCCTGCCGATGCGCCCAATCGATTTCTTATCAACATCCAGTCAGAGCAGGTGGACGCGTTGCGCAAACTTCTGCCAACAACGCAAGGCACGAAGCCCGCAGCTTTCTATCCGATGGTGCGCGGCCGCCTGATCGCCGTGAACGACAAAACGGTGAGCGCGAAGGATTACAGCAGTGAGCAAGCCAAACGCCTCATTGACCGTGAGTTCAATCTCTCTGCGTCAAGCACTTTGCCGCCCGGCAACAAAATTTTGTCGGGCGAGTACTTCTCGGCCACGGAACAAGGGGTGATGTCGCTCGAAGACGGCATCGCAAAGACGCTTAACCTGAACGTCGGTGACCGGATGACCTTCGACGTCGCGGGCGACAAGGTTGAGGTGAAAGTCACGAGCCTGCGCAAGGTCGATTGGGACAGTTTCAAAGTCAATTTTTTCGCGCTCGTGCCTGAGGCCACGCTTGCGCCGTTGCCCAAGAGCTACATCACTGCTGTGCACTTGCCTGCGGGCGACAACAAAACGCTGCCTACCGTCGTGGCCGCCGCACCGAACGTGCTGGTGATCGATGTCTCCGAAATCATGACGCGCGTTCGCAGCATCGTCGATCAGGTCGCGAGCGCGCTTGAATTCGTGTTCGCCTTCACGCTGGCTGCGGGATTGCTAACCCTCTACACCGCCGTCATCGCTACGCAGGACGAGCGCCGTTACGACACTGCCTTGATCCGCACACTGGGCGGCACGCGCAGCCAGATTCGCAGTGCACTGATCGCGGAGTTCTCAGCGCTGGGCGGCGCAGCGGGCTTGCTTGGTGTGCTCGGCGCGCTGGCGCTGACGTGGGTGCTGGCCACGCGAGTATTAAAGATTGAGTTCTCGGCATCGCCCACGGTCTGGATCGTCGGTTTTGCTGCGGCCACGGGGCTTACGCTTCTCGCGGGCTGGCTAGGCACGCGATCCGTGCTCACCACACCACCGATTCAAGTGCTGAGGGAAGGCGCATAGTGAGACTCGGAGCGAGATGATGAACATTGAGCAGGTAGAGGCGCAGATCGCGCGCGCGCAGTCGTGGCGTGGCACGCCGCTCGGCGAAGCGGGCGACATGAGCGTACTCGAACGTCGGCAGTATCACGAAGCACTCGGTCGCACCGTGCGCCCTGCCGGCGTGTTGATTTTGCTGATCGAACGTCAACAACAGTTAAACGTAGTGCTCACCCAACGCACCGCGCATCTCTACGATCACGCCGGGCAAATCAGCTTTCCTGGCGGCCGTCAGGACGAAGGCGACGCCGATATCATCGCCACGGCGCTGCGTGAATCCGCCGAGGAAATCGGCACCGATTCGTCGCAAATTCAAATCGTCGGCACTTTGCCGCACTACGTCACCGTAACTGCTTACGACATCACGCCCGTCGTTGCCAAGTCGCATCCACAAAAATACGTATGTGAGGCGTTCGAAGTCGCTGACGCGTTTGAAGTGCCACTCGCGCATTTGCTGGATGACAAAAACTGGCGACGCGACAGCTTTCTTCGCGAAGGCCAACGCCGCGAATACTGGGCCGTACCGTTCAACGAGCGCTACATCTGGGGTGCAACGGCGGGCATGTTGCGGACATTTCGCGAAGTGCTGCTGCACGATTTGGTGACGACGTGAGTATCGCCTTGAACCCCTCACCAGAAAGCCCATTCGTTCTTTTCAAAGGCGAAGAAGGCATTCGCATGCTGGTCGACGCGTTCTACGATCACATGGACCTTGACCCGGAATTCGCGGGCATCCGCAAGCTGCATCCTGAAACGCTGGACGGTTCGCGCGACAAGCTTTACTGGTTTTTATGTGGCTGGATGGGCGGCCCGAATCACTACGTTGATCGCTTTGGTCACCCGAGATTGCGGGCAAGGCACATGCCGTTCCCGATCGGGTCGCCGGAACGTGACGCGTGGACAGCCTGCATGCGATTGGCGCTTGTGGATTGTGAAATCGACTTGAAACTCGCGGACTGGTTGATGGGGCAACTATCGGGTACGGCAGACTGGATGCGGAACCGGGCAGACTAGTCGACTTCGAGTAGCGGCAAAAAGAGCGCCGCGTGCCCGGCTTCAACGACTAACGCACTGTTGTCAGCCAAAGCGCCGTTGCAGCGGGGGATCGCAAGACTATCTGCTGAGCATCTGCATATTGCTTTAACGCAAGCGGAAACTCTCTGCGATTTTTAGCGTAAGTTTTGAGCAACCAAAGCAAGATTGAGTCGCGACTGAGCGAGAGCTTGAACGACTCGTAGTTGCCATTGCAGCAGGGCACTTTGTGTGAACTGCGTCGAATCGTTCGCCGCAGTAACTGCCATGCAGTTCTGGCAAACGAGTAATCGAGCCAGACGATGACATCGGCGCGCCCCCAGACCAGATCGCGCACCACTGAGTAGGCACCGTCAATGACCCACGCGGGTTGGTTGGTTGCAACATCAACCCGTTCGCGAAATTCGACGTCCGAGCGTTCCTGCCACTGCGGTAACCAGTGCAGATTATCGAGTTCGGTGTGCGGAATTTGTAGCATTGCAGCCAGACTGGCGGCCAGGGTGGATTTGCCGGAACCGGTCGAACCAATGATCGCGATGCGCATTTTCAGTGGGGTCAGCCGTTCTTCGGCGGCTCCCAAAGCTCAAATTTATTGCCCTCAAGGTCGTACGCCCAGCCGAATCTACCTTGCTCCGACGCTTCCAGCTTGTCATCGACTCGCACATCAGCGAGGCGCAGTTGATCGAGCATTTTGTCGAGGTTTTGCACCCGCCAATTCAGCATCATGTACTGACGGCGCGGCATGTAGTCGCTCTTTTCCTCGAACACGCTCCAGTACGTTTCGTCGCCCGTGTTTTGCGAGAAGGCCGCGCCGCCCCATTCGGTAATGTCGACGCCGAGGTGACGAAAATACCATTTGCGCAGCGCTTCTGCGTTCTTGGCGCGGATGAATACGCCGCCCAGACCGACTACTTTTTCTCTAGCCACGAGGGCACCTCTTAAGATTCATTTGTGGGGCGCATTGCGTCGTCAAATGACACAAATGAGGGTACTCGCGCATTGTCAAAGGCGCTCATGTACCAGCGCGGTAATGAAGGTTGCTGCGCTCCGCGCTCCTAACACTGCATCCCCAAAAATAAATTTTATGAGGTGCCCGAAACGCTCTCATTTCTCGTTCATCATTTTTTGCAATTTGCGACCATAATGCAAGAGTATTCCAGTGAGCAGCACCGCGCCGACCACGGCGCCTGCCCACTTGCCCCAAGGCTGGCGCGTGAGTAATACGCCGCCGACCATGCCGAGCGCACCGCCCGAGAGCACGCCAGTAAGGATGCAGGAAAGGTAGAGGAAACCGCTCACTTGCGCGCCCTCATTTCATCAATCGCTTTCTTTGCCAATGCATCGACGTAGGCACCATAAAAATCAAAGCTGGAAATGCCGACGATAGGGTCGCCCAGCAACTGGCCTTTGTCATCCACCAGCATCACGGTTGGCGTGAACGTACCCTTGCGGCTTTTGGCGAAAGCGATGTTTTCGAGGGTCTTGCCGTCGAAGTCGATCAGCGATTTGCCATCGTCAACGGTGACCTGACGAAATTCCATAGCGGCTCGCCATTCTGCGTTGCGAAACATCGGAACGATGGCTTCGCGCAGCGCGCCGCGGCAATAGGGACAGCCCGTCAGGTTAAAAAAAATCAGGATTGGCTTGCGCGACGCGGCGGCGGTGGCACCGTCGGCCTTGAAATTTTGTGCGACGGGGAGGATGCGCTCCCACTCAAGGCTGCCCGGTTCCAGCGGCGGCGAAACCTCTGCGGGAGTAGTCGCCGCGAACGCCCATGAAAACCCCAGTGCGATAATCAAAAAGATAAATCCACGCAACCCAAATAAAACACACCGCATGAGCGAATCCCTCATCATTGCTACCCGTGAAAGCCCATTGGCACTTGCCCAAGCCCATCACGTCAAAGCCGAATTAGAGAGTGTAGTCCCCGGCCTGACGGTTGCCCTGTTGGGCATGACCACGCGCGGCGACCAGATTCTTGACAAACCGCTCGCGAAAGTCGGCGGCAAAGGGCTCTTCATCAAGGAGCTTGAGGTCGCAATGCAGGAAGGCCGCGCCCATCTCGCCGTGCATTCGCTGAAAGACGTGCCGATGGTGCTGCCGAAGGGGTTTGCGCTGGCCGCGATTTTGAAGCGTGAGGACGCGCGCGATGCGTTGGTGTCGAACCGGTTTGCCACGATGGCCGAGATGCCTGCGGGCGCGGTGGTAGGGACGTCGAGCTTGCGTCGTGCGTCGGTGCTCAAACGCGCTTACCCCACGCTTGATTTTCAGCCCGTGCGCGGTAACGTGAACACGCGGCTGGCCAAGCTTGACGGCGGCGAGTTCGACGGCATCATTCTGGCCGCGGCAGGATTGATTCGATTGGGCTTGACGTCGCGTATTAGCAACCGGATTTCGATTGAAGAATCGCTCCCCGCGCCGGGCCAGGCGGCCATCGCGATCGAAATCGTGAGTGACGACGAAGACACGGCCGAAATCGTATCTGAGCTGGATCACGCGCCGACCGCGATTGCCTGCATTGCCGAGCGTATGGTCAGTCGCCTGTTGGGCGGCAGTTGTGATTTGCCGCTGGCAGCCTACGCAGACTTTGTGGATGGCGACAAACCGCTGCGTCTGCGCGCGTTTGTAGCGAATCTTGACGGCAGTGTCTATTTGACCGCCGAGGCATTCGGCACGCCGGACGCACCCGAAGCGCTCGGTGAAATCGTTGCTGACAAGCTCAAGGTGCAAGGTGCCGACAAGATCATCGCAAGTCTGAAATGAGCGCCGACTTTCATTTAGGCGCGACGAGAGCGGAAACCGGCGGGCCGTTGTCAGCACTAAACGTGCTGATCACGCGACCGGTGATGCCCGCTTCACGCACCGCCGTGCGCGTGGCTGCGCTCGGCGCGACGCCGTTGATTTTTCCGACGCTCATCATCGAACCCCCCGCTGATAGCGTGCCGCTGAAAGTAGCACTCAGCAAGATTGCCGACTATTACGCCGCACTATTTGTGAGCCCGAGCGCCGCCGAAATGGCGCTCGCTCCGATGTCGTCGACGCCTTTCAAATTGCCGGCGGCGTTGCACGTCTTCGCGCCCGGCCCCGGCACGGCGGAAGAGCTTTCGCGGCTGGGTGTTGAGCGTGTTGAAATGCCCGAGTCGTCGTTCGACAGCGAAGGGTTGCTTGCGCTGCCGTCAATGCAGGCGGCGGCGGTCAAAGGCAAGCGCGTCGTAATTTTTCGCGGTAATGATGGTCGCGAATTGCTGCGTGAGGAATTGCTCAGGCGTGGAGCAATCGTGGACGCGATTACGGCGTACCACCGGCGCGCGCCGTCCATTCCTGCAACCGGTTTGCTGGAGCTCCTGCGGGGCGGAAAAGTCAACGCAATCTCCGCGATGAGCAGTGATGCGATTACCAATCTCGTGCCGCTCGTTCCCGCTCAGGAGCGTGAAAAAATTCTGTTCCCGATTTCCGTGTATGCCAGCCATGCACGCATCGTCGAAAGCGCCCGCGCGCTGGGTTTCCGAAACGTCGTCGAAACGCAGGCAGGCGATGCTGGCCTAATCACGGCATTGCTTAACCGCTCCTGATACCTGAACCGAGAACATCATGTCCAAACCCGAAATCGTCGCCATCGCCCCGCTGCCCGGATTCCTGGCTAAGCCGTTGCATGAAAACTTTACCGTTCACGATTTGCATGGCGCGGCCGACACCGAAGCTCGGCGCGCGCTGATCGCGAAGATCGCACCCACCACACGCGGCATGGTCGCATTCGGTGGCTCGCAGCTCGCACCCGATCAGCTCGCGAATTTCCCCAAACTGGAAGTCATCAGCGTGATGGGCGTCGGCTATGACGGCATGCCGCTGACCGCTTGCGCAGGGGCAAAAGTCAAAGTAACGAACACGCCCGATGTATTGAACGATGAGGTCGCCGACACTGCGGTTGCGCTGACGCTTATGACGTGCCGCCAATTCGTCGACGCGCAGAAATTCGTCGAATCAGGCGGCTGGCTCAAGGGCCAGTATCCGCTCCAGCATTCGCTGTGGAACAAAACCGTGGGCATCATCGGGCTCGGGCGCATCGGCAAAGAAATCGCCGATCGGCTGCGCGCGCACAAGATGAACATTGCCTATTTTGGGCGCAACAAACAGGACGTGCCCTACACGTATTACGGCAAGCTGGTCGAGATGGCGGGCGACGTCGACGTGCTGATCGCGATCACGCCGGGCGGTGCGGCGACAAAGCACATGGTGAATGCTGAAGTGCTCGAAGCGCTTGGGCCGACCGGCTATTTCATCAACGTCGCGCGCGGCACGGTGGTCGATGAAGTCGCGCTGGTGGCGGCCATTGAGAGCGGCGGTATCGC
Organism: Burkholderiales bacterium; assembly: GCA_025354165.1. Taxonomy (GTDB): domain Bacteria; phylum Pseudomonadota; class Gammaproteobacteria; order Burkholderiales; family Casimicrobiaceae; genus Casimicrobium. Next base: position 40,562 of record JANXNI010000089.1, read on the forward strand.
CGGTGCAGGGCTTGATGTGTTCGACGATGAACCGAAAGTGCCGAAGGCTTTGTTCAATCGCCCGAACGTGATTTTGTTGCCGCACGTAGCCAGCGCAACGCACGAAACACGGCAGGCAATGGCCGATCTCTGCGTCGAAAATCTTCTGCTGCATTTCGCCGGAAAGCCGGTGAAAACTCTGGTGCCGGAGTTGGCCGGGAAAGTAACGCCGTAGGGACGTAGCGGAGCCAAGTTTAGTAGCTCGTGCCCGCATCAACTTTTCTCTGAAACGCCCATTTAATAGGGGCTAACGCAGCATTTAGCCACAAGTCGATAACGAACAAAACGCGTTATCAGCCCTTATAGAAATGCCGTTGCATTGAAAAGCTGATATAAAAAATTACTTCAGTAACGCCGTTTGAGCCGCTTCCAGCGCGCGATCTCGCTGCTCAACAAAATCAGCGCGTTTGCGCTCAACGGCGATATCGGGAATCACGCCGTGTCCTTCGATACGCCCGCCTTTGGCGTTGGTAAATCCGATTTCGCTAAACGCGAGTTCACCGCCGCCCGGCAGCGCTGCGTAGCCCAAAAAGGCGAGCAAACACCCGCAGGAAACTTCGCCAACGACGATGGCGCGACCGGTTGATTGCAACGCACCCGCCGTGGCCTCAGACGCACTAGCGCTGTCGGCGTCCACGAGAACGGCGAGCTTGCCCGCGTAGGCGTCCGGCTTACCCGGAACGATAGCTTCGGGGGACGCAATTTTGACGAGACCGAACGCGAGTGTCACCGGTTTTCCGGTGCGTGTTTCGGTGCGTCCGATGACGGTCTTTGTCTTCAGGAAACTGCCGACGATGGCTTCTGCCATCGCGCCCGAGCCACCGCCGTTGCCGCGCAAGTCGAGCACCAGCGCGGGCGTGTCTTTCAAGGCATCGATAGCGCTCAATACGCTGCTGCGCAATGATTCCTGAAACGAGGTGAAACGCACGTAGCCAATGCCCGAAGGCAGCACGCGGCTGGTCACAATCGGTCGTGTCGATAGCGTTTTCGGTCGTAGCCGCACGTCGAATTCGCTGCCGTCGACGCGTGCGAACGACAGCCCGAATGTTGCGCTAAGGGACTCACGAGCCGCCTCATTGGCGACCACGTTCAATCGGCGCAATGGCATGCGGAGCGCCGCTTGCGGCGACGACGTTTTGCGCGCGGCCTGCGCCCAGATTTGCCACTGCGTTTGCGCCTCTTTGCCATCGATACGCAGCAGACGCATTCCGGCACGCGCGCCCGACCAGTACGCGTCGGATTCAGGATGCACCGACAACACGACGAGCGCGCCATCAATCAGTCGGATATTGAGCCCGAGCGATAGCACCTGCTGCTCTTTTCGCTGCGCAACGGCTTTCGGCGATTCCACGCGCGTATGCACGTCGGCAAGCTCGCCCGCCATCTGATCCAGTCGCTCCCAGAACTCATCGTCGGTCGCGGCCGACAGCGCCAGAGGCTGCCATTTTTCTCGTGCTGCGCGCCAGTCCACGCCGTTCAAATCAGCGCGGTAATAGTGATCGTTGACAGTGCTCCACACCGCATCAATCGCGGCCTTGCGCACGGCGGGCGTCGCGCCGGTACTTTGTTCGAATGACGAAACCGGCACATGGCGCCCGATGATGTTGTATGGATCGATGCTGGCGCAGCCGCCGACGACGAGCGCCGTGGCCACCAACATGAGCGCTGCACTATCGCGGTGAAACCGCTCCCACAACTTAAGTAAAACTGTCACATCAACGCCGCGCGTCATCCTCATCATCGTAGCGCCGCGTGGTGATGGCGATTTTTGGTGCGTATGCCGTGGCCAGCGCGCGAATAAAGGTGAGCTTGCCGGCGATGACTTCGGACACCGCCTTGACACCGTCTTCGCTCACCACTTTGTCGACTACGGCCTTCTCAAAGCGTTCGCGGAGATCGGGCGCTACGTTGGCGCGAATGCGCCCCATGACAAAGGATTCGGCGTCATCGATGCTGGCGAATGACTTGGCGACGGGCATGCCTAGTGGCGAGCCCTCAATGATCACCAGTCGATTGGAATCGCTCTCGTCCTGATGTTCCTGACGGTTCTTATCTGGCGCTTGTGACAAGGATTACCTCCGGTTCGTCTGTGCCCGCAGCGTCCGGTCGAACGCTTCAGCGGTTCATGCAATTGAGCCACGTACGGCGCTTGCATTTGCGACCTATCATAGCGATATTGCGTGTATGCGGTGACGTCCTCCTAGCGGCGGTCACGCTTCACACCACCGGGAGAAATAAAAAATGTCTGATGTCATCAACGTACCTAACCCACCGAATGCACCGAGCGATGGGCAACCGAGCGAAGCCACGATCCAGATCACGCACATCACCTATGCACTCTATGCGCTTGGGATGGTGACCGGCATCTTCGCCATTGCCGGGCTCATCGTGGCCTACATCAAGCGTGATGACGCGGTCGGCAGCTACCTCAGCTCCCACTACTCATGGCTGATCCGCACCTTCTGGTGGGGACTCCTGTGGACGACCATCGGCATCATTCTGGCCATCGTGGCAATTGGATTCGTTGTGCTCGCCGTGGTCTGGATCTGGTGGGTTTACCGCATCATCAAGGGCTGGCTGCGCCTGACCGAGAAGCGGGAAATCGCGTAACCCGTTCGGGCGAGAAAGTTCCTAGTTTGACTTCGCGGGCTCAAGCTGCGGAGCCTTTGACGGAACCTGCGACTGCGTTTGATAAACCCAATCCACCGCAGCGTCGAGCGCCCGTTGTCCGGCCTCGGCGTTGCCGTGATTGATCATGCCCACAAAAATCATCTTGCGATCACCAGGCAACAGCAGATAGCCCGCGAGCGCTTTGACGCCCGTGAGCGTGCCGGTTTTCAGGTACGCCGAACCGTCGGCCTGATGATTGATGAAGCGGTTGACCAGTGTGCCGTCGGTCGCCGCGAGCGGTAGCGATGACACAAAATCGCTTGAAAATGGCGCGGTCAGGCCGTATTCGAGAAGCTTGGCCATACTTTGCGCCGACACCCGTTCGTTGCGCGACAACCCCGAGCCGTTCTCGATCACTACATCGGAAATATCAAAACCGCGGCTCTTGGCCCATTCACGTATGCTGCGCCCAGCGCGTTTGGCCACGGCGGGCCGTTTGCTGAGTTCGGCGTCAATCGTGAGCAGCAGCTGCCGTGCCATCACGTTGTTGCTGAATTTATTGATGTCGGTCACCATCGAGGCGAGCGGTGCCGAGGTGTGGGTGTAGAGCACGCGCGCGTTCTTCGGCGTCGCCCCGTCTTTCATGATGCCTGTCCAGGTGCCGCCCGCGTCGCGCCACATGCGCGCAAAGGTGCCCGCGATCAAGCCGTTGTGATCGAACAGGCTCACATACCAGGCGCGATCCGCGCAATCACGCGGGTAAGTGCCGGTGAAGCTTGCCGAGGCCCGGTTGCCATCGTTCGTAAATACGGGCGTTACCAGCGACCGCCAGTCGCCACAATTGCCGCCGGTCGCACGCAAGCGGTTGGTCAGCGCCAGTCCGTCCGGGGGCGGGCCGTCAGTCGTGACTGTGACCGAATTGTCCGGTTGCGGCACAAATCGAAAGCCGACCGCCTGAAAGTTGAACAGCAAGGCATCGGGGCTGACGTTGTACGGCTTGAGCGCCTGACCGTCGAACTGGCCGGGGTCATAGTCAACGCTCGCGAATCGCGAGCGATCCAGCAAAATATCCCCGGCAATCTCGCGAATCCCGCGATCCCGCAGCGCCTTGATCGCGGTCTGCAAATGATCCGCGACGAACTTCGGGTCCCCGCTGCCATGCAGGTAGAGCGGGCCTTGCAGCACGCCGGCCTCAACCCGCGCTGTCGTGGAAAACGTCGTTTTCCAGGTGTAATTAGGCGTCAATACATCGAGCCCAACGAGCGTCGTCAATATCTTCATGGTTGACGCGGGATTCATTGGCACCGTGCTGCGATGTGCGATCAATGGCTCGACCTGGCCGACCTCGCGAACGTAAATGCTGACCGCGTTCATCGGAACGCCGACCTCGCGCATCGCCTTGGTGACCGGGTCGGGCAACGCGGCGTCAGCCGTCAATGTGGAAAGCAAAGCCGCGACGCTCGCCGCAACTACAGTGATTCTGGACATGCTGAAATTATCGGTTACCCGAAGCCGCGAGTGGGCGTCTTGCTCCAGATCATATTAATTGTTCTAATACGAACCAATGAATTCCGGCGTCACGATTCCCACCTTCATGCCCACGCTGCGGCAATTGATTCGCTGCACTCAGGCGTTCGAGCGCTTTTCCGGCGCGCACGTCAAAAAAATGGGTTTGACCGAATCGCAATTCGACGTCATCGCCACGCTTGGCAACACCAGCGGCATGACCTGCAAAGAATTGGGCGAACGCACGCTGATCACCAAGGGCACGTTGACCGGCGTGCTTGATCGCATGGAAGCGCGCGGACTCGTCTCGCGCAAACCCGATGCCGACGACGCCCGGCGCACGCACATTGCGTTAACGCGCAAAGGTGCGGTGCTGTTTGACGAGGCTTTTCCAGCGCATATGCGGCATTTGCAGCGAGTGTTTGACCGCATTCCTCCGGTGGAACTTGTTTCGCTGCACAACCATCTAGGCGATTTGCGTCTGGCATTTGAAGAGACTTCGGCATGACAAAACCCGCGACTGACTTAGTGTCTGCGCCCGTCTGGGACGCTTTCGTGCGCTGTTTTCACTGGACTCTGGTCACCTTGTTTACGATTTCGGTGGTTAGTGGCGAGGTCGGCGGCGAATGGATCGCTTGGCACATGCGAAGCGGCTACGCCATCCTCGCGCTCGTCGTGTTCCGTCTGATCTGGGGATTTGTTGGCGGCGAATACGCGCGCTTCACCTCATTCCTGACGGGGCCGGTTCGCAGCTTCAAATTCGCCAAAGGCCTGCTCGGCAAGAGCCACCAACCTGTGATCGGCCACAACCCGGTCGGCGGCTGGATGGTCGTGGTGCTGCTCGTGTTGCTGGCAACCCAAGCCGTGCTCGGCCTGTTCAGCAACGACGAAATCGCCACCACCGGGCCGCTGGCGCGGTACGTGTCGGAAGAAACCTCGCTCACGCTCATGAGCCGTCACCGCACCATTGGCGACGTGCTCCTGATCCTCGTCGGCGTACACATTGCGGCGGTACTCTTTCATGTTTTCGTGAAAAAGGACGGCATCCTTCGCGCCATGTTTAGCGGCCGCAAAGCGCTGCCGCCGACCCTTGCCAGCGAAGCCAGCTCTGCGCGCAAAGCCTCGCATCCGCTCGGTTTCGTCGTTTTGTCCATCGCCATTGCCGCTGTCGTCATCGCCGTCAACTGGCCCGCGTTATTCAAGTCCTGATTTGTTTGTTCCTGTCTAATCTGTCATCGTTTCTTAATGGAGTACCTATGAAAAATTTCACCAAAATCGCCATCGCGACCGCCGCCATCGCCGTCGCCACATCCGCGCTAGCGCAGCCGAAGCCGGAAGCGTTCGTCAAGCATCGTAAAGCCGCGCTCACGCTCATGGGCTGGTACTTCGGCTCAATGGGCCCTGTGGCCAAAGGCGAAAAGGCGTTCAACAAAGACGAGCTCACCAAGACAACCGCACTCGTGGCCACGATGGCCAAACTGCCATTCGACAGCTTTGTTGCGGGCACCGAAAACATCGGCAACACCGAGGCGCTTCCAGCCGTCTGGAGCAACAACGCGAAATTTAAAGAGCTGGCCACCAAGTTAGGCGTAGAAACCGACAAACTCGCTGCCGTTGCCGCAGCGGGCGATGCTGACGGCTTTAAAAAGCAGTTCGGCGTAGTCGGCGGCACCTGCAAAGCCTGTCACGACGACTTCCGCAAGAAGTAACCACGTCGGGGCCTGAACCCACCTTGAAACGCCCGCTTTTGCGGGCGTTTTTGTTTGCGCAGCGCAGATCGTCATGCGAACAACGAGACCGCCGCTCGCCGGGCGGGCACTGCGCGCCTCGTGCGCTACCGTGAAGCGCCGGTTTTTTGCGGCGCTATCCCATTTCCAAATCAATACTGACCTTGTCGTCATCGCCTTGCCATACTCCCGCGCCGTCTATGGATCCGCATCGCGTCATGATTGATTTAGAAAAGGAATGAGTAGGCCGGAGCGCTGAAACCGACCCACTCAAAACTTGGCGCGAAACCATCAGCTTTTGGCTAAAAGCACCGCTGCATAGGGGCTAGAGGCTGGATTGACCATTTGTTGATAAATGGCGATTTGGCGTGCTAGCCCCCACAAAACCAGCGATTCCGCTGAAAGCCGCTAATCGGTTATCCGTCAATTCAACGAGTTAACCGATCCTCACTGACGTTCAATTGTCAGAAGTCAGGTGGAAGTCAGAATCGACCCGGAGTTTTCATGTTTCATGAT
>JANXNI010000092.1 GCA_025354165.1 Burkholderiales bacterium
CTGGAAGGGGCTCGTTAAGACGGACGCCATGGATTGTGTATTTTTACTGAATCATGGAGTACACAATGCAATCGATATCCAAACGCGTGTTCACTCACGAGTACCGGGCAGAGGCGGTCAAATTAGTTACTGAGCAGGGCATGGGAATCACGGAGGCCGCCAAGAAATTGGCGTTGTCGGTCAAGACCTATTCGCGCTGGGTTCGAGAGGCGCGGGCAGGTACGCTGCTGAGGGTGGACACCCACCGCGTGCAGCCGGTGACCGATTTGCAGGCCGAGGTGAGCCGCTTGAAGCGGGAGCTGGCTATTGCCTGTGAGGAGCGTGACATCCTAAAAAAAGCCACGGCGTACTTTGCGAAGCAATCCCGGTGAAGTACGCCTTTATTCAGCAGCGTGTCAATGAGGCGAGCAATATCTATCGCCTCAGCACGTATTGCCGCGTGCTGGAGGTGTCGCGGTCAGGTTTTTATGAATGGGTGGAGCGAAGCACTCAACCCGATCCCGACGCTGTAGCCTTGGAGATGGCGGCACGTGCCGCGCACGCCCGAGGACGCGAGTGCTATGGGCCGAAGCGGCTACGCACGGAATTGGCCGACATGGGCTTTACACGCTCGTTGGCAACGGTGAAACGACTACGCGCCCGTCTCGGGCTGAAATGCCGTCACCGGCGCCGTTTCGTGCGCACTACCGACAGCAATCACGTCTTGCCGATTGCGCCTAATCTGTTGGAGCAACGATTTGACCAAACAACGGCACCCAACCAGATCTGGGTGACCGACATTACCTACGTCCCCACCGATGAAGGCTGGCTGTACGTGGCAGCCATCAAGGACTTGTTCAGCAAGAAGATCGTCGGCTGGGCGATGGAGGACAACATGCGCACCGAGCTTACGTCAAAGGCCCTGTGGATGGCCGTGAAACAGGAACGACCCAAGCCGGGGCTGATTCATCACAGCGATCGCGGCAGCCAGTACGCGAGTCTTGAATACCGGCATGAACTGATGCAGTTCGGCATGCAAGTCTCGATGAGCCGGCGGGGAAACTGCTACGACAATGCGCCGATGGAGAGCTTCTGGGCGAGCCTGAAGAAAGAACAGGTGCATCATCAACATTACAAAACCAGAGCCGAGGCACGCGCTGACATCTTCGACTACATCGAATCCTTCTACAACACGATCCGACGGCACAGTGCGCTAGGTAACCTTTCCCCAATGGCTTTCACTCAGTCATTCGTTAACCGATTAAAAAAGAAGTCGGTTTGATTTACATTCCGTCAACGACAATCCATGGCGTCCGGGTTTTTGAGCCTCTCCACTACATCGAGATGTTCTACAACACGATCCGACGGCACAGTGCGCTGGGTAATCTATCTCCACTGGATTTCACTCAGTCATCGGCGCGTCGAGCGAGCAGCGCAGCGCCGCAGCAAGCCGCGCGCCTTGGTGGCCAAGGCCATCGGGCAAGTGTTCTGTTGGGACATAACCTACCTGCCCAGTACGCTCTCAGGGGCGTTCTTCTATCTCTATCTGTTCATCGATCTCTTCAGCCGCAAAATCGTGGGCTGGCAGGTCTTTGAATGCGAGAGCGCAGCCGTGGCTAGCGCCCTAGTGCGCGATATCTGCGCCAGCGAGGGCATCGAGCCGGGGCGCTTGACGCTGCATTCTGATAACGGCTCGCCCATGAAGGGCGAGACGATGCTGCATACGTTGCAGCGTTTGGGGATTTCTGCCTCAAGGAGCCGCCCCAGCGTGAGCAACGATAATCCGTTCTCCGAATCGTGCTTCAGGACGCTTAAGTATCGGCCCGAGTGCCCCCTCACGCCCTTTGCCAATGTGCATGCGGCGCGCCTCTGGGCAGAGACCCTGGTGCGTTGGTACAACTTCGAGCATCGCCACAGCAACAATAACTTCGTCACACCCCAACAACGCCACACAGGCGTCGATCAACACCTGCTCGACCAGCGAGACCGCCTCTACCGTCAGGCGCGCGCTAAAAACCCTCAGCGGTGGTCAAAAAATACCCGAAACTGGAACTACATCGACCGCGTCAACCTCAACCCAGATTCAACACCCAGAAAGCAGAAAAATACCATTTCCAAAACCACCATTTAAGCCCCCTTTTAAAACCCTCCTTACGACAACTTGCTTGACAACTATCGTTGTTGCAGGCAGACGCCGACATCAATTTCAGCGAAGCGTTACTCGGCAGAAAGGCCACCAGTGTCGAGGAACTCATTGCACTCTACGGTGGCATGATCGCGCACGGAACCGAGAACGACGCCAAAGGCGTTGCGGCAATGATTCCGCAACTGCAACCAAGCCAAGTCACGGCCGCCATGCGCACGTTGGAAGCGGCGGGACGCTTGCGACGCGCCAACGAACGTGTGATCGAGTTTCAGAAAAAACTCCCGATCGCTGAACTCTGGGGCCGAGGAGACAAAGCCTCCGCCGATATGATGGCGCTTGACTCCTCGCGCTACCTTTACAACGCGCGGGTGGATCCACGACGGCGCACGTTCGCCGCGGGCATCTATACGCATGTCCTTGATCGTTACGGCGTGATTTACGATCAACCGATTGTTCTCAATGAAAGGCAAGGTGCGTTCGCGGTGGAGGGCATTGAGCGCTACAACACCACGGGCGAAGATCGGGTTCGAATTGCGCTACTTGCCGTTGATACGCACGGCTACACCAACGCGGCGATGACGGTTGCCAAACTCACAGGCTTCGATCTGTGCCCTCAGCTGCGCAACCTGTCTGAGCGCAAACTTCACCTACCCAACGGCATGAAGCCACCCGATGCGATCGAGCGGGTCACCGTGTCAGGTGTTTCTATCCGGGCGATCACTAAGCACTGGGATGGACTGTTGCGCCTTATCGCATCGATCCGAACCGGCCGGCTGAGCCCGGCTATTGCGGTTCAGCGCTTGGGGAGTGCGGCTCAGGGTGACCCTTCGCAGCGCGCCGCCGATCAACTCGGGCGGTTGTTACGAACGCTCTTTTTGTGCGACTACTTCGCGAACCCTGCATTTCGCCGCAAGATTCACACGTTGCTCAATCGTGGCGAATCCGTGCATCCATTGCAGTACGCGATTTACTACGGCAAGATTGCGCATGACCGCGGTCGACGCACCGATGAGATGAAGGCCATCTCAGGAAGTCACGCGCTGCTGACCAACATTGTGATGGCGTGGAACACGTCGCGGATGCAAGCCGTTGTGGATCGTTGGCGCAAACAGGCTCAGGCGGTGGATGAAGCGTGGTTGCGTCGCGCCGGCCCTGCCGGTTTTGGGCACATCAATTTTCGGGGGACGTTTTCATTCGGCGTCGGCAGGTATGCCGACGCGCTGGTGCAAGGTAGCGCAAAGGCAAATCACGAGACACCGCTGCGGCTTGATGGCCGCAAGAGGTGACTACGACTTGTGAACGCTACGTGCAGCAAGGCGCGCCCAACGATTTGAATCCACGTAATTTCTGGAAAATGGTATGGGGTACGTGGTAGTTTTGGTCGGCATTGCCACTTCCGTCGGGGCACGCTGGCGGTGCGTTCCCGGGAGTGCCGGTGACGTGACCGAGTGCTTAGCTGAAATTCAGATCGCCCCAGCGCAGTACGAGCTAAATTCTCCTTGAATACCACCCACGCAATGACGGCGGTCAAAACGGCTTCAGCGTTGAGCAAAAGCGACGCGCCTGATCCGGGCATCCCCTGCAGACCAAATACCAGCAGCACTGGCGCAACAATTCCGCCCAGCAACACCGTCAGCAGCAGCCAAAGCCAGTCAGCGCGAGTCAGCGTCGGTGCTTTTGATCGCATCAGGATACGCGCGACGCAGAGTCCGATGCCTGAACCAAGATACAAAAGCGCAGCCAACAACCAGGGGTCGATCTTCGCGAGCAATACTCTGGCCAGCGGTGTACTGGCCCCAAACAACGCCACTGCAATCAGCGCGCACGCAGCACCGATTTGTTCAGT
>JANXNI010000060.1 GCA_025354165.1 Burkholderiales bacterium
TTCTTGTAGGAGCGGCTTGCCGCGACCCACGATTGCCCCTCGCAACCATAGTCGATAGAACAACAGTTGGGTCGCGGCAAGCCGCTCCTACAAAAACCCGAAAGCAACCATGACCACGCTCACTATCGACGACAAAGCCGTTGCCGAACTGGAAACAAAGTACGACAGCGAGATGCGTTTCCGCCCGATGGCGAATGTCGCGCTGACGACGGTCACGTTTCTGCTGATCACGCTTTCGGCGTTTCACTATTACACGGCGGGATTTGGGTTGCTGCGCGAAGCGACGCATCGCGGCGTGCATCTGGCCTTTGTCCTTGGGCTGATTTTTCTGGTCTTTGCGTTCAACAAAAAGGCGGGCATTCAACGCGAGCCAAGCTGGCATCACCCGCTCGGCTTGCCGCTGTATGACTGGCTCTTCGCGCTTGCGGCAATTGTTTCCGCGCTGTACATCCCCTACGTTTTTGACGATCTCGCGTTCCGCATTGGTAACCCGGACACGATGGACGTAGTGATGGGAACCATTCTGATCGTGCTGCTGCTCGAAGCGACGCGGCGCGCGATGGGGTGGCCTCTGCCGATCATTGCAATCGCATTCATGGCTTACGCGATGTTCGGACAATCGTTCCCGGGCCTGCTCAAGCACGCGGGCGCGACGTGGTCACAGGTGGTGAATCATCAATACCTCACGAGTCAGGGCGTTTACGGGATTGCGGTCGGTGTGGTCGCGACCTACGTATTTCATTTCGTACTGTTTGGTGTACTGGCAACACGCATTGGTCTGGGTCAATTGTTTCTCGATGTTGCCTCCTCGGTCGCGGGCAAATACGCTGGCGGCCCTGCAAAGGTCAGCGTGTTTGGCTCGGCGATGTTCGGCATGCTTTCCGGCTCCTCTGTGGCGAATGCGGTGACCGTAGGTTCGCTCACGATTCCAGCGATGATTCGCGTTGGCTATCCGCGCCATTTCGCAGGCGCGGTGGAAGCCGCCGCTTCGACGGGCGGACAGATCACGCCGCCGATCATGGGCGCTGCGGCATTCCTGATGATTGAGTTTTTGGGCTTGCCCTATTCCACCATTGTGATCGCCGCAATCGTGCCTGCGTTCATGCACTTCTTTGGCGTGTTCTGGCAAGTTCATTTCGAAGCGAAACGCACCGGCTTGCGCGGCTTGACTGCCGACGAACTGCCGAGTGTGAAAGAAAGTTTTCGCAAGCGCTGGCCAACGCTCATTCCGCTGGTGTTGCTGGTCGGCACGCTGATGAGCGGCTTCACGCCTTACGTCTCCGCATTCGCCGGAATCACGAGTTGCATCATCGTGGGCATGACGACGAGTGAGAAGGGCAACAGCGCCAAAGGCCTCGCTATCATGCTCGCGCTACACGCAGTGCTGGCGCTCGTGATTTCGGGTCAACTCGAAACTTACAGCGTACTGCTATTTGGCGTAGCCGCAGTTAGCTTCGTCGCAGCGATCAAGACGCTCAATTTACCCGCACGCTTCACCCGTGCGGAGTTGATCGACGCCTTCGCGACGGGGGCCAAATACGCGCTCGCTGTGGGCGCAGCCGCCGGTACCGTCGGCCTGGTCATCGGCGTGGTGACGATGACCGGCGTTGGCTTCAAAGTGAGCTACATTGTGAACGCAGCCGCCGGGTCGATGGCTGATTTCCTGTTCACAGTCCTGCCCACCTGGTTGATCGGAAAACAGGCGTTGATGCTTCTTTGTGCCCTCTTCATGACCAGCTTCGTCTGCATCCTCATGGGTTGCGGCATCCCCACCACGGCCAACTACATCATTATGGTCACAGTCGCCGCGCCCGCGCTGGTGCAAATGGGCGTCGAGCCCATCGTCGCGCACTTCTTCGTTTTTTATTACGGCGTTTTGGCAGATATCACGCCACCTGTCGCACTCGCGGCGTACGCTGCGGCGGGCATGGCGAATTCCGATCCTTTCAAAACGGGCAACACGGCGTTCCGGCTGGGCCTTGGCAAAGCGCTAGTGCCCTTCGTGTTTGTTTTTTCGCCTGCATTACTGTTGGTGACCAAGGGCTTCACGTGGGGTGCATTCGCCGTCGTATTCACGGCATGCATTTGCAGCATTTTCCTGCTCGCGGCGGCACTTTCTCGCTATTTTCTGGTCGAAATGAAAGGCTGGGAGCGCGCACTAGCATTCGTTGGTGCATTGATCATGATCGCGCCGGGACTGCACGTGCTAGCGCTTGGGCTCGTGGTAGTTGCGCCGATGGTGATTTCGCAAGTGGTTCGTTCACGGGTCAAATAGTTGTTTGTCCGCGTGAGCACGGCACCCAACGCCGTGTCAACAGAATTAATGGCTTTTGTCCTACATTCACCTATCAGTTGAAACGCAAGAATGGAACGATGAATACTCCAAATTTCCCCCTCCTCGGCGCTTCAAGTTTTCGCTACTCACGAATATACGGGCGCTTTCTTGTTGCCTTTGTAGGCTCAACTTTGCTCCTGCTCGGTGTGGCCCAAGCCAGTTCCGGCATCATCCCGTCGGTCAACGGCAAGTATCCGGTCGGCTGTAGCAACGTCGAGCAGGATTTCAGCCGCATGCCTTCTGGCGCGGCGGCGTCTGACTACTGGGAAGGCAATCCGCTTTCGGACGGCTCTCATTACGTAACCGAGTTGCTGGTCAGCCCGGCCAACGCGCTCACTTATCAGGTTGCCGTGCCAAAAGTCAGCGAGATTGACGTATTCGAAAAGCAGGGCGGCAAGCAATTGCAATACGCCGCGATCACCTGCTACCCCACCACCGCCGCCAACACCCGCGCCGACTATGCGCTACCTTCGGGCGTCAAGGTTATGAAAATGCAGCGCGGCGCAGAGGCACCGTTGATCGCAACGAATCCTGAGGCCACGGATGGCAAATGGCCTTTAATGGTGCTGAGTCACGGGCTCGCGGGCTCGCCGCTCGGGGACGACTACGTGCAGGTGATCGCGCGGCTGGCGGCAGAAGGCTACGTGGTTTTCGCGCCGTTTCACGCGGATGCGCGCTATTCCCGCATTCACATTGACGATGTCGCGGACGCGTTTTACGTGTTGACCAAGTATTCGGAAATCGCCGAGATGGAGTCCATTCGACCGCTCGGCCTGAAGCAGGGGCTGGATTACATTTTGAGCAAACCCGAGTACGCGAATACGGTGGATCAGGACAAGATCGTCGGCTTCGGCGCATCCCTTGGCGGCATGGCGATGATGCTGGCCCAGGGCGCAAAAATTACGTCGAGCTGGGGTGGTGCAGAGCGGGTGATCGTTCGCGACAACCGCTACAAGGCGGTCGTCGGCTACGTGCCGTATTCGGGTCAGCCGTTTTTGCCTGCATTCGGTGACAGCAACGGCGGCGTGCGCAGCGTGCGCGTGCCGTACCTCGGGATTGGCGGCACCGCGGATGTCGTAGCACCGATTGCCCGAACGTCGCAAATGATCGAAGCGCTCAGCGGGTCGAAATATTTCGTAACGATAGAAGGAATGCCACACGGCTTTCGCGTTCAGGATGCGCCAGAAATATTTGGCTGGACCTTCATGTTTTTAAGCGCGCATTTGTCGCGCGATCAGGCTGATCGAGTGGCGTTTAACGCCGTAACGAGTGTGCCCGGCGGTTCTGATGATCGTGTGCAAATCCGTAAAACACTGGGCTGGGGATCGCGTGATGAACTTGAGGTCGTTGAGTTCTATTCTGCGGGTGCAAAGAAATATTTCATGACCGGGCGACCTGATGAAATTGCCACGCTTGACGCGTTGCCAGCTAACTGGGCGCGTACCGGCTTGCGCATGGCAACCTATCGCACCGACGCCCCGCTTGGGTCACCGATGTGTCGCTTCTGGGCCAATGACCATGCCAGTATCAATAGCCATTTCTACAGCACCAACGCGGGCGATTGCGCGCTCCTGAAAGCGCAGACGTGGGCAATCGATGAAGGGATCGCCATGCGCGCTCAGGACTTGGTGGCGGCGAGCACTTGCCCGGCGGATACTTTCAAAGTGATGCGCCTGTTTAATCAAACGACCATCAATCATCGCTACCTGACCGAGAGCCAATTGGCCAAAATTACCCTACCAGCTGATTGGAAAGTGGACGGCGCGGTTTATTGCGCGGCAAAATACGAGGATTGACCCCAACGCGTGAAAGCGCCCATTTCATGACTTCCTCTGTCACACGATTCGCCGTTGTTTTGGGCCTCGCCTCAGCCTTGACCGCTTCTGCTTACGCGCAAACCGCGTTTAGATGCGATAACAACGGGCAAACGGTCTACAGCGACACGCCTTGCCCGGCCGGTAAAACAGTGGTCACAACGCAAGACAGCGCGGCGCAAAAAGCAGCGTCGAAAGATGCGAACGCGCAGATGCGAGAGGACGCCAAAGAACTGAACAAGCGTCTTTCAGATCGACAAAAGCTGGAAGCGCAAGAGCGTGCGGCGGCCCGTAAAGCGGCAGCAAAACCGCTTGCCGCCACCGATAAAGTCAAGGCCAACGGTAAAGCCGCCAAGGCGAAGGCCGCAAAGAAGCCGAAAACCGCCAAACAACCGCGCAATACGAAAAAATCAAAGAACGACGCGATGGTTTCTACAGCCAAATAGCGATTAATGACAATGGGCTCGCTTACACAGCTGCGGTCATGAAGATTCCTTCCGCGTTCAGCGCGTCAATGCTACGTGTTCGTCTCAGTGCCGCGTTCGTGTTGATGCTCGCGGGCTGCGCCACCGCCCCGCCGCCGCGCGGCATTGATTACCCCGCGCCAGCATCGGTGGTGGGCAGGCCCACGCCGCCGCCCGCAGTGATCGCGCCGCCCCAGGACTGGCGCGCTTCCGGCTCAGGCCTCGATGCAACCTACGAGCGGAGCGCGCTACTCACAACGACGTTCTACAGCAATCCCGACGTCCTGCTGAAACAGGTCGACCGCTCCGGCGCGATGGGTATCAATCGCGGCTGGGAGGCGAGCGCGTCGAAGGGCGACTGGTACATCGAAGAGCAACGCTTCGCTGACACGGTGATTGGCGCGGGCGTTAATCGCAATCGCAATGATTTGATCGACGCCGGATTGCGCGCGATTGAATGGGGCCTCGCGCGCCAGGCGGCTGACGGCAGTTTTCCGTGCAAAGACAATTATCTGAGCAGCAGCTATTTCGTGGCGGCCACGGCGCACGCGCTCTGGCTACTGGAAACAACAGAGCACGAGCAAGCGTTTGCGGCGCGCATTCAGTCAATTCGCCCCCGTTTACACAATGCAGCCGCCTGGCTGGCAGTCGAGCGGAACACCCCCGCCATCACCGCAAAGCTCGACGCCTACAGCTCACGCTATTTCGTGACCGGGTACGCGCTCGCGGCCACTGGGCGGCTCATGGCTGACAACGCGCTGGCGAGCGCCGGTGAGGAAATCATTCGTCGCGGTCTCGGGCGGCAACATGCGTCGGGCTACTTCTATGAGCTCGGCGGTTTTGATGCCAGCTTTCAGGCCGAGGCGCTGGTGTACTTGTTGCGCTATTTTGATCATGCCGCCACCGCCAGCATGCGCCGCAGCACCGAGCCCGCGATTCGGCTTGCGCTCGACTGGCTGGCGTCGCGTGTGTCGGCGCGCGGCATCGTGCAAACATCGGGCAACACTCGCAGCGGCATAGGCCAGGAACGCGACCGAACCGGGCAGCCGCGACGCATCAGTGCGGTGGCCGTGTCGCGCGCCTTCGGACTCGGCCGAATCGTGCTCGGGACGAGCAAATATGAAGCGCTAGCGAAGTCGGTGGCAACCGCGCGTCAGCCCGTTTGATCGAGCGATCTAAGCCAACAGCTTTTCGCTGAAATGGCCACTGCACTTGGGCTGATTGCGATATTTAGTGACTCTCAACTTATGAAGAATATCAGCGCTACCCCTTGAGCAGCGGTTGATTCAACCAATAGCTGCTATTCGATTTTCACCACCGTGCGTCCCGTGACCGCACCCTTCACATAAGCATCAAACACCGACGGCAATTCGGCAAAGGACACCGTGCGGCAATGCGAAGCCAGCTTCTCGCATTTCCACTCATTGGCCAGCTTTGACCACAGTTCGCGCCGCAGCGACATCGGGCAATTCACGCTGTCGATGCCGAGCAGCGAAACACCGCGCAGGATGAACGGCATCACGGTCGTTTTTACTTCCCACCCCTGCGCCAGTCCAATCGAAGCAATCGTGCCGCCGACCTTCATCACGCGGGTCAACCACGACAACTGCTCACCGCCCAGATTGTCCACCGCGCCCGCGTAAGTCTCGGCCCCGAGCGGCTTCTCGGTCATCTCAAACTGCCCGCGAATCAGCACGTCTTTTGCGCCAATTGATTTGAGCAAATCGACGTCCTTTTCTTTGCCCGTCACTGCAATCACGTCGTAGCCCAACTTCGACAGAAGTTCAATCGCGACCATGCCGACGCCGCCCGTCGCGCCGTTCACCAGCACCGGCCCCATTGCGGGATGCAGGCCGTCATGTTGCATGCGATGCACCGCCTGCGCCGCCGTAAAACCCGCCGTGCCGTAAGTCATCGCATCGAACGTCGTCATTCCCGAAGGCACAGGAACAAGCCACGAAGCAGGCATGCGCGCCTTCCGCGCATAGCCGCCATGATGCGCGACACCCACGTCGTACGAATGAGCAATCACCTTGTCGCCGGGCTTGAACGCCGCATCCGACGAGGCCTCAACGGTGCCCGCGAGATCGATGCCGCCGATGCAGGGAAAGCGCCGAATGATCCGCCCCGCGCCGGTCGCCGAAAGTGCATCCTTGTAATTCACCGTCGAGTAATCAACGCTGATGAGCACTTCTCCCGCATCCAGTTGATCGACCGAGAAATCGACGAGTTCGGTCTTGGATGTTTTGCCTTCTTGTGTCGTGAGATAGGCTTTGAATGTGCTCATGCGGTGCTCCTTGATGCTGCGTATTGGGTTGACGTTTACGTCAATTATGGCGCGCGAACTAACCGTGGCTTTATGAGGCGGCGATCGTCCCGTGGTGATACTTCATCTGCCAGCGATCATCGCGCAAAATCCACAGAGAACACCGAGCAGAGGTTACGGGCGGAATGTCTTCAGATTTGTTCACGATTCGGTAGGTCACAAACGCCATCGAATTGCTACGTTGCACTAACGAAAACTGACTCAGTTGATGAGCTATCGGCAACTCAATTGAGAGCTGCCGAAGAACGTTTGGTTTGTCATATTCGCGCCCTGAGGCTCCGATCTCCCGGAAATCCTCGGCAAGTAAGTCGCTGATCCATTCGCTGGATTGGCGCTCGGCGGGATCAAGCAAACGCCTTTCAAGCGCCTCAAGATGCGACGCAAGCTGCGCGTCGGTCATTCAACAACCGCCAACCGCCCCGCCCCCGCCTCCATCCGCCCCACGACCGCAACACTCTCAAACCCTTCGCGCCTGAACAAATCAAGCACTGCGTCAACAGCCGACGGCGCGCAAGACACAAGCAAGCCACCGGAAGTTTGTGGGTCGGTCAACAACGCCTGATTCACGTCACCGAAGCCTGATGGCAAGTCAACGTCGTGGCCGTAGCCGCCCCAGTTGCGGCCCGACGCACCGGTGATGTAGCCCTCAGCGGCGAGCGCTTGCACGTTTTCAATGAACGGCACTTTGTTCCACTCAATCACGGCGGTCATCTTCGCGCCGCGCGCGAGTTCGAGCGTGTGGCCCGCGAGGCCGAAGCCGGTGATGTCAGTGACAGCGTGTACGCCCGCCATGTCGGCGAGCTTTGCGCCCGGCGTGTTGAGCTTCGTCGTATTCGCGATCATGGCGGCGTAACCCTCGGGCGAGAGCTTTTCTTTTTTCAATGCTGCCGAGAGCACGCCAACACCAATCGGTTTACCCAGAATCAGCACGTCGCCGACCTGGGCATCTGCGTTTTTCTTGACCTTGTCGGGATGCACGAGCCCCAACACCACCAGTCCGTAAATCGCTTCGACCGAGTCAATCGTGTGCCCACCCGCAATCGGAATGCCCGCAGCGGTAGCGACGCTTTGCCCGCCTTTGATGACCTTGCCAATCGTCTCAATCGAGAGCACATTGATCGGCATGCCGACCAGTGCCAGCGCCATGATCGGCGTGCCGCCCATCGCGTAGACGTCCGAGATCGCGTTGGTCGCGGCAATGCGGCCGAACTCGAACGGGTCGTCGACAATCGGCATGAAGAAATCAGTCGTGGCGATCAACGCCTGCGTGTCGTTTAATTTGTAAACTGCGGCGTCGTCTGCCGTCTCGATGCCGACCAGCAATTCTTTCGGTAACAGGCCCGCGCTGTTTTTCAAAATTTCCGACAACACGCCAGGCGCGATTTTGCAGCCGCAGCCGCCGCCGTGTGACAGCGAGGTGAGGCGCGGCTCGACCAGTTTGAGAGGGTCAGTTGGCATGTTCATAAAAAATCCGTTCTAAAAAAATTGCCCGTGATAACCGTATGAACACCGGACAGCTTCTATTGTCTCAAACTGGCCATCCTGCCTTACAGCTGCGATAACCCGCCCGCAATAGGGGTTAGTTGAGCTCGCGCGACGCTGGCTCGAATCGCCGTCGCCTCATGCTCCGGAACAAAGTTCGCAGCACGCTTTGCGCACGCTTTAGCAAGTCGTCGATAAAATAATTGGTCAGTTTCGGCACGGCGTAAAACTGCGGCGCAGTCCGCCGCATCGCCCAGCGTGAAATAGCCGGGATAATCCTCGCCCAACATGCCGACATTGCCGCTGATTCGGCTTGCGATCACCGGCACGCCGGAATTCACGGCCTCGACAATCACGTTCGCGCCGCCTTCCATGCGGCTCGCGATCACCAGCAAATGCGCGCGCTTGATGCGCTGCCGCGTCTGGCTGCGTGAGAGGCCACCCAGCCACTTCAAGCGCGGCTCATCGCGCGTCACAATCCGCATGGTGTCGGCATGATGATCGTCAAGCGCAGTGCCGATGTGTACGAGCCGAACGTTGCTTTCGGGCGGCAACATTCGCAACGCTGTGATCGGCGTGAATGGGTCCTTCTCGTGGCGCAAATGGCCGACCTGAATCACCTCAAAATGCCTGATGTGACGAGCTGCGGGTTTGAGCACAGGCGCCGACTGAAAAACAACATCGCACTTGGCGCGCTGAGTGGCCGTGAGTTCACCCATCGCGCCCGGCTGCAACACAACCAGGCGATCCGCCCGCGAAAGCGACTGCTGCGCCAACTCATCCTCATGAATGTCGCGATAAACATCGGTGCCGGTCAATGCAAGGACGACACCGCCGACGGGCCGCAGCAGGCGATACTGCGCTATCGATTCCGCTGAACGTCGCGCATGCAGCGCGAGCATGACTTGCGGCAGGGAGTCGCTGGTGGACCAGCGCTCGACAACTTTCACCGCATAATCACGAGCGAGGAAACGCGCCCAGCGCGCGGCCGTATGCCAGTTGCCGTTGTTGGCCTCTGGTTTCGCCGGAGACACTATGATCAATTCGGGCTTCACCAATCAACTATCGCACACGGCGCTGTTGGACGTCGGACGCGGTGTTGACAAAAGCGTCGGCACCAACGCGCGAACGCTGGGTCGCGCGGCGTTGGCGGACGCATTGATCGAGTTGCGCGCGTACACACGAGATTTCGTCCTCGGCCTGGCGGAGACGGCGTTGTGGCCACCTGTTGCGCGAGGTATCAACCCGCCGCTGTGGGAATGCGCGCACATCGGTTGGTTCGCCGAATGGTGGTGCGTTCGCGACCCATACAACACGATAGATGGAACGACGGCAGCCAATAAGCCATCGTTGTGGCACGCCGCCGACGCGATGCTCAACTCGAACACGATGGCGCACGATGATCGCTGGAATCTGGCATTGCTCACGCGGAAGAGCACGGTGGCCTTCCTTGATGACACGCTCGCCGAAGTCTTGTCAGCGTTAGCGGCGCAGCCGGAAACGGACGCATCGCTCTATCCATTTCGACTTTCGCGATTTCACGAGGCGATGCATCTGGAAGCGCTTGCGTGGTGCGCGCAAACATTAGGTGGCGCGCGGCCTGCGTGGGTGCGTCCTTTGCAGGCAATGCATCGTCCCGGCGAGGTCATCGTGCCTGCTGGTGAATATCACTGCGGACACGCTGGCGTGGGATTTAGTTTCGACAATGAGCGTGATGGTTTCAACGTCGCCATCGAAGCGTTCAGCATTGATCACACGCCCGTTAGCAACGCGCAATTCGCGCAATTTGTCGAGTCAGGAGAATTTCACGCGCACACTGGGTCACCACATCCGCGCTATTGGCGACGAGTGGACGGTGGGTGGCAAACACGTCACTTCGATCTTTGGCAAGCACTCGATCCGCGTGCGCCGGTCATCCACGTCAGCGCGCTCGAAGCCGAAGCGTATTGTCACTGGGCGGGTCGCCGATTGCCGACTGAATTCGAGTGGGAAGCCGCAGCACAAATCGGCGCTACTCAATGGGGCAACAGCGTGTGGGAATGGACGGCAACCCCGTTCGCGCCCTATCCGGGATTCAGCGCAGACCGCTACCGCGAATACTCTGAACCGTGGTTTGACGGCGAACACCGCGTGTTGCGCGGCGGCTCCCATGCCACGCTTGTACTCATGCACGATGTCAAATATCGGAACTATTTTCTGCCGGATCGCAGTGAGGTTTTCGCTGGATTTCGGACATGCGCTTGACCGTAAGCAAAAAACGGTAGAAACATATCCTCGTGGTCAATCAGCTTTTTCATGCAATTACGGCTGCAACGGGGCTAGCGCGCATTTTTGTCGTAAGTCGATTATTCGATTTAATAGATGCTAGCCTCTTTGTAATCTGGTTTTCAGGCAAAAGCTGACTCAGTTCATCGCCTCGATTTTCAGCCCCGCTCGACACAACGTCGCCATCGTTCAACTCACTTTCCACTCGAGAAAACATCATGATCAAGCTCTATTTTCATCCCTCGCCCAATCCCGTGAAAGTCGCGCTCTACCTCGAAGAATCGGACGAGCCGTATGAGCTGATTGCCGTCGACACCCGAAAGGGCGATCAGCATGCACCCGCGTTCAAGGCGATCAATCCGAACGCCAAAACACCGGCACTGCAGGACGGCGACATCAACATTTTCGACAGCAGCGCGATGCTGCTCTACCTCGGCGAGAAAATTGGCAAATTTGTGCCTGCGAACACGCCCGCGATGCATGCCCAGTATTACTCATGGCTCATGTTTGTCGCGACCGGCATCGGCCCGTACTGCGGGCAAGCGGTGCACTTCAAATATTTTGCGCCGGATCCCAAGGAATACGCCGTCAACCGATACGATTTTGAAGCATGGCGGCACTGGAATATCGTCAATGATCGGCTTGCGACGCAGCAGTACATGGTCGGCGATACCTACACGCTGGTGGACATGTCGATCTGGGCGTGGGCGCGCATGATTCCGCGTGTGCTGGGCGACGACGCGTTCGCTAAATTGCCGCACGTCAAGCGTCTGCTCGATGAAATCAGCGCGCGCCCCGCGGCAGAACGCGTCGAAGCGCTGAAGAACAAACACGACTACAAAACGGTGGTCGACGACGACGCGCGCAAAGTGCTGTTTCCACAAAACGCACGGCTCGCCACGTAATGCCATTCACGTGCGAAACACAGGTGCGAGCATGACCATTCGTGCCGTAGTTTTCGATGCGTATGGCACGCTATTTGACGTGTATTCAATCGGCGCGCTGGCCGAAACCTTGTATTCGGGACAAGGCGCGGCAATCGCCAATTTATGGCGCGACAAGCAGATTGAATACACACGACTAATCACGATGTCCGACCCGCAAACGGCTGGCGGTAGCAAACACTATCGGTCGTTTTGGGAGATCACGAGGCTGTCGCTCCAGTACACGCTCGACCGCCTAAAACTCGACGCTTCGGATGCCAATGTTGAGGCGTTGATGCAGCAGTACGCGCATCTCACAGCCTTCCCCGAAAACATTGGCGTGCTGCAAGCGTTGAAAGCGCAAGCGATCACGACGGCCATCCTGTCAAACGGCAGCCGCGACATGCTTGATTCAGCCGTAGCGAGCGCTGGCATGGGCGAGTTGCTCGACCACGTCATCTCCGTTGAAACTATTCGTCGCTTCAAAACTTCGCCCGAGAGTTACGGCCTTGTGCAGCAAGTCATCCCTGTAAAAGCCGAAGAAGTTCTCTTCGTCTCCAGCAACGCGTGGGACGCATTGGGTGCGACGTGGTTTGGCTTCACCACGTTATGGGTGAACCGCCAAAGATTGCCGTACGAAGCAATTGGCCCGAAGCCGACCTTCACCGGAAACGACCTGCGTGAAACGCTTAATTTAATTGCAAACTCGTAGACCAGTGCAAGCGTTCACAGGCTTTCG
Source organism: Burkholderiales bacterium (assembly GCA_025354165.1). Taxonomy (GTDB): domain Bacteria; phylum Pseudomonadota; class Gammaproteobacteria; order Burkholderiales; family Casimicrobiaceae; genus Casimicrobium. Next base: position 12,349 of record JANXNI010000060.1, read on the forward strand.
CGTCTGTGCTGTCTGAAGCGAAATTTGCGCAACGCGCATGCGGCTGAAGTGCCTACAATCTGCGCCAGTAGACGCGTGTTGAGCGTCTGACAAACTGAGCCTGGAAGTCCCGATGGATAACACCGCCGCGCGAGTAGCCGAACTGAAGCGCTTGCTGATAATGAACTCGTCATCCGAGCAGGCGTATGACGACATCACGCGCGCCGCCGCCGACGTCTGCGAAGTGCCCATCGCGCTTATTTCACTGGTCGACGATCATCGGCAATGGTTCAAATCGCGATTGGGCACACAGGCAGAGCAAACGCCGATTGAAGATTCGTTTTGCGCCATCGCAATCGACTATCCCACGGACACGATGGTCATTCGTGACGCGCTGCTCGATCCGCGATTCGCGCAGAACGCTCTCGTGCTTGGCGACCCCAACATTCGTTTCTATGCGGGTGTGCCGCTCGTCACCGGCGCAGGCGTGCCAATCGGAACGGTTTGCGTGATTGATCGCACACCGCGTGACCTGTCGGCAGGACAGATTGAGCAATTGAAGTTCTTTGCCAGGCAGGTGGTTGCGATGCTTGAAGCACGCCCGTCGCCCGAAACGAAATAGCCATCATTCATTTTTGCTGAAACACAAAATTTCTCAGCGCGGCACTGAACGGGCGGACACAAAAAAGCCACCCGAAGGTGGCTTTTAATTTGAGTCGATGACCTGCTATTGCAGGCTGACCTCTACGCGACGACCTTCCGCTGCATTGGTCGAACCAGCAGTGATATCGGCCGGCTTTTGCATGTCGATTTTGTCTTCTGCGACGCCGCCTGCTTTGAGCGCGTCGCGAACCGCGAAGGCGCGCTGTTTGGCGATTTCGGCGTTTTTCGCTGCGTCGCCACTCGGATCAACAAAGCCGCTTAGCGCGAGTTTGCCGTTGGGCTTGGCTTTGAAGTAACCAACAAGTTCTGTTACGCCTTTATCGGCATTGGCCGGCAGGGCCGCAGAACCGCTCGCAAAGTAGACCTTCATGAGACCGGTCGAATTTGCGCCGTCGGCTTTGCCAGTGACGACGAACGAGCCGTCGTCACCAATAGTTGTCGCCGCAGCGGGCGCTGCGGCCGCTGGCATCGCAGCGGGTGCGGGCGCAACGACCGCAGGAGCAGGAGCCACGACCGCGACTGGAGCTGAAGTCTGGCTGGACATCGCAACTGCATCTTTGCCACCATGCATCTGCGCAACGAGCGGCACGATCAAAAGCGCCACGATGTTGATGATTTTGATGAGTGGGTTAACGGCTGGGCCCGCAGTGTCTTTGTACGGATCGCCCACGGTGTCGCCAGTCACAGCCGCTTTATGCGCGTCTGAACCTTTGCCGCCGTGATGGCCGTCTTCAATGTATTTCTTGGCGTTATCCCATGCACCGCCGCCGGTACACATCGAGATCGCGACGAACAAACCCGTGATGATGGTGCCCATGAGCAAGCCGCCCAACGCCGCAGGTCCGAGAATCAGGCCGACGAGGATCGGCACGCCAACTGGCAGCAGCGATGGAATGATCATTTCCTTGATCGCGGAGGTGGTCAACATGTCGACCGCTGCGCTGTAATCAGGTTTGCGTTTTCCGGCCATGATCTGACCGTCGGCGAACTGACGACGTACTTCGACAACAACAGAGCCCGCAGCACGACCGACAGCTTCCATCGCCATCGCGCCGAAGAGGTAAGGGATCAGGCCACCGATGAAAAGGCCCACGATGACCATGTGGTTCGACAAATCGAAGTTGGCCGAGATGCCACGACTTTCGAGGCCATGCGTGTAGTCAGCGAACAGCACGAGTGCGGCAAGACCAGCGGAGCCAATGGCGTAGCCCTTGGTCACAGCTTTGGTCGTGTTGCCCACAGCGTCGAGCGGATCGGTGACCGCGCGAACTTCGGGTGGCAATTCAGCCATTTCGGCGATGCCACCGGCGTTGTCCGTGATCGGGCCGTAGGCGTCAAGCGCAACGACGATACCGGCCATCGAGAGCATGGCAGTCGCGGCAACGGCGATGCCGTACAGGCCCGCCAACCAGTAAGCCGCAAGGATGGCAGCGCACACTGAAAGCACCGGGTAGCCCGTGGACTTCATCGAGATACCGATACCAGCGATGATGTTGGTCGCGTGGCCTGTCGTTGAGGCTTGCGCAACGTGGCGCACCGGCGCGTATTCAGTGGCTGTGTAGTACTCGGTAATCAGCACCAGCGCAGCGGTCAATACGATGCCGACGACGCAAGCGCCGAAGAGCTTGGCGGTGGTGACGCCCGCGCCGAGATCAACGCCTTCAAACACCTTGTTGGTGACGAAGTAGAACGCGATCAGCGAAAGCACTGCCGCAACGGTCAAACCCTTGTAGAGGGCGTTCATGATCTTGCCAGTGCCGCTGTATTTAACGAAGTAGCAACCGATGATCGACGCGATGATCGACACCGCACCGAGCGCCAGGGGATACACCGCAGCAACGCCCGCATTCGCTTTCATGAGCAGCGCGCCGAGCAGCATCGTGGCGATGATGGTCACGGCGTACGTTTCGAACAAGTCGGCCGCCATACCAGCGCAGTCGCCCACGTTGTCGCCGACGTTGTCAGCGATCACGGCAGGGTTGCGCGGGTCATCCTCAGGGATTCCAGCTTCGACTTTGCCGACGAGGTCAGCACCGACGTCGGCACCTTTGGTGAAAATGCCGCCGCCAAGACGTGCGAAGATGGAAATCAGCGATGAGCCGAAGGCGAAACCAATGAGCGGACTCATGAGGTTATGCAGGCCTTCTTTCATCATGTTGGGTGCGTGTTCCGCCGTGCCGATCAGAAACCAGTAAAAACCGGTGACGCCAAGCAGACCCAGGCCCACGACCAGCATGCCGGTGATCGCGCCGCCACGGAAGGCCACAGCCAGCGCGGCGTTGATGCCCGAGCGAGCGGCCTCAGCTGTCCTCACGTTGGCACGCACCGACACGTTCATGCCGATGAAGCCAGCAGCGCCCGAAAGCACCGCGCCAAGCACAAAACCGATGGCAGTTTTGGCCCCGAGGAAGAAGAAGATGACGATGGCGAGCACCACGCCGATGATGGTGATGGTGCGATATTGCCGCGTCAGGTAGGCCTTCGCGCCGGCCTGAATGGCCCCCGCGATTTCCTGCATGCGTGCATTGCCGGCCGAGAGGCCGTTGATCCACGAAATCGAGACGATCCCGTAAAAAATCGCCGCAGCGCCGCAGACGAGCGAGATGATGAGCCAGGTGTTGGCTGACATAGTGTGTGAACTCCCTTTGTAATGATCGGTAACTGTCACCGCGGCACGGCTTCCGTACCTGGGGTTTGCTACGCCGCCTTTGTTACTAAAGCAGCGTCCTCCAGCACTTGGCCCGCGAAATTCCGCACCGTTGCCGACCTGCCCCTAGAACTGGCAGGAACGACAAGCCCAGCGATTATAGGCGGGAGTTTGTTGCTGAATGACGACGGATACTAATCGCGGTAAACGCGCCATGCCGCCGCCGTCAGAGCGACTGTATGTAAGCCGCGAGGTTATTGATCTCGTCAAGCGCGAGATCGTGTGCAATGATCTTCATCACAGCACCCTCCGGTCTCTCGTCGGTTCGCTGAAATACGATTAATTGTTTGATGACATAGTCAGCGTGTTGGCCAGCCAGTCGAGGGAATGTTTCGTTACCCTGCGCGGCGGGCCCGTGACAGCTCATGCATGCCGGGACGTTTTTTGCGGCCAAACCTGTTTCGAATATCTGCTTGCCCACGGACACTCGCGTTGCTTCGCTTCTGCCTGGATTGGCAACGGGTCGCTGCGTTGAATAATAGGCAGCTAGCGACGTAATTTGCTCCTCGGTCAGACTGCGACTGAGTCCCCACATGTACTCAAAGCCAGCAGGATCTGCGCGATTGTGGCTCTTGAAGCCCTTTAGCTGTGCGATTAAATACGGTGATGTCTGGGCGGCCAGATTCGGAAAGTTGGGTGATACCGAGTTGCCGGTGACGCCGTGACAATCCGAGCAAACCTGCTGCGCGATGGTAATCGCCGCGACATTGGGATTTGCCAGATCCCGCGAACGAGGCAAGTTGGTGCATGCTGTAGCGAACGCGGTGGCGGCAGTGACAACGACCAGAAATGCACGTTTCATAACAAACTCCTGAATGAATCAAAGCGGCGCGCTGAATGGATCACGCAGTGGCCTAGTACGCTGCCCAGACATAGAGAAACAGTGTGTTGTTGTCTCGGGCATTCCGACCAAAGCCGTCGTAGTTGTGCGAGGCGCCGTTATATCGACTGTAGGCAGTGTATTGCGCACCAACGCGCACGTATTGCACCGGCGTCCAGAACGCTTCCAGCGTCCAGCCACGGGTCGCCGGGTTTCCCGACAGGTTGCCCCCCACGCGCATCGAGGGAGCTGCGACACCGGGATCCGAGGTGATGGTCAGACTGTCGGGGCTGTATCCGGAGGACTGATTGGCGGTGTTGGTGCTACCGGTCAAACTGAACAAACCCACACTTCCACCATAGCGGGCCTGGTAAACGTAGGTCAATTTGGTACGGACAAGATCGGTCGTATCGCTGCTATTCGAGTTGCCAAGGGCGTTGCCCGTCGCGTCGACAAACGCGCTCGGCACATTGGCCAGAGCTCCCGGATATCGATGATTGCCACGCGAATAAACAAATTGTCCGGTGACCGAATGCGGATCCAGCAAATACTGATACTGCGCGTCGACGCTTAAGTCCCGCGTGCGGTGCGTGGTTGAGGCATCCGACGTATCCAGAGGATCGTCGTAGATGCGAGCCATCATGCCTGCGGTCCCGAGCATGATGTTGTGCGGTCCCCATTCGTGCGTCCATGCCAGTCGCCAGTAAGGATTGATACCGCGAAGCTTCGTCGTATCGGCGTTCCTCAGGCCTGCGCTCATGAATGACAACGCCCCACGGGACGTTGCGTAGCCACCGAGTTCAGCGTAGATCATCTTGTTCCAGTAGGCATACGCGGTGACACCGGCAATATTGCCGCCTGCGGCATAGCCGGGATAGGGCGCGTTGCCATCAACGAAGCGGCTGCTGGTCGGACTCGGAACCGGCACATATTGCATCCATGCGGGAGCGGTGCTCCACGGATCGGCTACGGATGGATTGTTGTTAACCGATACACCCACGACGAGGTCGCGTTTGTCATCGATGAATCGATCAGCATAACGAAGGTCGATATTGTCGGCGTTGGTGTGGCCATGGAAGCGGCCGTCGTCCGATTGATTTGCGTACGGGTCATGCGTGATCTGCACGAACGCACCGATATTGTCGGTAATCTTGCCGCCGAGAAACAGGCTTCCCGTGGCGAGAATGACCTGATTGTTCTTCTGGAAATCGGCACCGGGGTCATCGCTTTTCGACGTATTGGCAACGCGGGAGCTACTGATCAAGCCCATTGCCGAGATTGGCACAGTCCGCTGCCCGATCGTATATCCGGTCAGCTTGAACAGTCGACCATACGGCGTCAGCTCAGGGAATTGCCCCCCGGCATGACAGGCTACACAATTTTGTCCAGTTTGCCGCGCGAATAGCGGCAGCGCCGAAACGCTCGACGACAAATTCGTCGCGAGCGTGACAACCGTCAACGAAAGCAGGCCAATCAGCTTCCGAATCTGTCGACTGGATCGTGAGATGGGTGTTTGCATGACGGTGTCCCTTTCGTGCGTGCACCCATTAGTACTGTGATCTACCAGCCGGTGTATTGATGCATGTCAACGTTGCAAGCTTTGACTAAGCCTGCGTTCGCCGCGCTCTTCGCCTGACCAGAAAACAGCGCTTTGCAAATTGCGCCAATCTTTGTGACTCAGTGCCGAGCAAGCATTTCATCGCAGCCGTTTGCGCGCAAACACTGGTGAAAATAATTTGCACCGGGATAGATTTGTCAACGCAACAGCCGCTGACTGGCCGTGAGGCGACGAGTGCACTTCGGCTGTAGCGTCCAGCTACAGTTCAACGAATCAGCTTTGCGTTGGAAGCCTCTTCGCGCCGGGGCTGACAGCGCAATTTGCTGCAAGCCGACTTCAGGAAAAATGTGACGCTCGCCCCAGATCGCTGGTCATTTCAGCGAAAAGCTGTACTCGTACGCCTTATCGCGGAGAAGCGCAGCCCTGACTTGCTAACTATCTAAAACCCAACCTGCAAAGAAAGATACGCGCCGCTCTGCCGCTTGTTTGCCGTGAGCGCACCCACGATCTGACCGAGATCAACGTAGGCCGCAGTAACCGACACATTTTTTGTGGGGAAATACGCAGCGAACACGTCAAACGCCGCTTGTTCGCCGAGGTTCAGCGCCGGATTCGCGAGATTCCCGCGCTTGGTGCGAACCTCAGCGCCGACCACGAAATCACGACGGAACAGGTACGCAATCGAGCCTTCGAACTCGGGCCGATAGTGATGCCCGTCCGGACCGCCAAAGCCGAGCAATCCATACTGATTGGCCTTGGTGAAACGCACCGTACCGTTCACCAGAATGCTCTTGTCGAGATAGAGTTTGCTGACCGCAACGTAGAAATCGGTGCCGCTGTTGCGGATGTCGGGGTTCAACGCTTTCAGCGCACCGTTGAGGTACGGAATCACCGTACCGTCCTTGTTGTCCTTGTATTGCAGGCCAACCGATACCTGCGGCATCCACGTGTCCTGATCGTAAATCGCGTCGCCCAGCACTTTGACCTTGACGCCGAACACATCCTGCTTCAACTTGTAACCACGCAGCGTCGGGCTTATCGCCACCAGCACATCCTTCGTGTCGAACTGCTGATTGGCGTACGACAGCTCCACGCGGTCATACAAACCAATCGCGACGCCACCGGTTTGCAGGCCGTAATCTTTGGTTTTTGCGACCGTGTAATGCGCGTTCGCTCCGATCTGGTTGTCCGTGCCATAGCCGGTGATCAGCGCCCAGGTGCCGAGTCCGCCACCGCCGGAGCCCTCAATCGTCGACACACCGCCAGTAGCCAACAGACGACCGCTCACGCCGGGGCCAGAGGACACGCCGAACTTCGCTTCCGGCGAATCGGGGGCTGGAGCGGGGGCTGTGCTCTGCGCAAACGCAGGGAGCGCCACCAGCGACACCGCTGTGAGCAAGCTGCCCGCGACGGTCTTGAGGGAGAAATTTTTCATGAACGCACCCGTTTTTTTGAAATTCAAGCGTAACAGCACACAGAGGCATCTGAGTCACGAAGGCAACCAGAGACTACGTAGTAAAGTGAAATCTGGTTTTTGCTTTGGGGTGGGCTTGTATAGCCAACGCTGCTACGATTCTGTCCTTCGTAAGTTCACGCAAAACCACCACCATGCAAACCACCGCCTCCGGCCTTCAATACGACGACACCACCATAGGCACCGGTGCCGAAGCCACCGCAGGCGCGCACGTCAGCGTGCACTACACCGGCTGGCTCTTCAATGATGGCGTCAAGGGTGCCAAATTCGACTCCAGCAAGGATCGCGGCGATCCGTTCAGCTTCCCGCTCGGCGCGGGCCACGTCATCAAAGGCTGGGACGAAGGCGTGCAAGGCATGAAAATCGGCGGCGCACGCACGCTGGTGATACCAGCCGAGTTAGGCTATGGCGCACGCGGCGCAGGCGGTGTGATTCCGCCGAACGCTACCCTGATGTTTGATGTGGAATTGTTGGCGGTTTAGTTTCAGCACCCGCGATGCAGGGCGCAATCTTAGTGGCGCCCCGTTACACCAGCGGTCAGACGTAGCGAACCGACACGATCTCGACTTCGCGGGCACCGCCCGGCGCTTGCACCTCGACTACATCGCCAGCGGACTTGCCGATGAAGGCGCGAGCCAGTGGCGAGCCAATGGAAATTTTGCCGATTTTGAAATCGGCTTCGTCTTCGCCGACGATTTGGTACGTTGATTTCTTCTCGGTGTCGCAGTCTTCGTATTCGACCGTGGCACCGAACACGACTTTGCCTTCGGAGTTGATCGTTTTCGGGTCAATGACTTGCGCGTTGCCGAGCTTGCCTTCGATTTCCTGAATGCGGCCTTCGATGAAAGACTGCTTTTCTTTAGCGGCTTCATATTCGGCGTTCTCGCTGATATCGCCTTGCAGGCGCGCCTCGCCAATCGCGCGCGAGGTCTCGATACGGTCGACGGTTTTCAGGCGATGTAACTCAGCCTTGAGTTGTTCTGCGCCGACTTTGGTTAGGGGGATAGTGCTCATTTTTTCGGGTCTTCTAGGGCTTTCCTGCCCCAGATATCAAGGAGCAAGGACAAAAAACAAAGCCCGCCGAATTCGCTCTCGGCGGGCCGAATTTAGTAACGGCGTTAACCGTTCTACTGTACTACAACTTCTTTCAGAAGTGACTGCAACGAGTACGGGGTTAACTCGGGGCCGTCCTGAATACCCATTGCGGCGGCTTTGGCACCAGCAATGGTGGTGTAAATCGGCAGGCGTGCGGCGAGCGCAGCACGGCGAATGTAGGAGCTGTCAGCGACTGCGCCGCGCTTTTCTTCCACCGTGTTGATCACAAGTGCGATCTGACCGTCTTTGATCATGTCAACGATATTAGGGCGGCCTTCCTGCACTTTTTTCACGATTTCTACCGGCACACCGGCTTCGGTGACCGCCGCCGCCGTGCCTTTGGTCGCAACCAGCACAAAACCGACTTCATGCAGGATGCGTGCGACTTCGCCGATTTTTGACTTGTCACCGTTTTTGACTGACAGGAAAACCTTGCCGCTCACCGGCAGACGTGTTCCGGCGGCGAGTTGCGATTTTTCGAAGGCTTCCGCGAAGCTGTAACCGACGCCCATCACCTCGCCTGTCGATTTCATCTCGGGGCCGAGAATCGTGTCGACGCCCGGGAATTTATTGAACGGGAACACCGCCTCTTTCACCGAGAAATACGGTGGCAGCGCTTCGCCGACGATGCCCTGGGATTTGAGCGACTGACCTGCCATGCAGCGCGCGGCAATCTTCGCCAATTGACGACCCGTGGCTTTGGAAACAAACGGCACGGTGCGTGATGCGCGCGGGTTCACTTCGAGTACGTAGACGACATCTTTGCCATCTTCGACCTTCACCGCGAATTGCACGTTCATCAAGCCGACGACTTTAAGCGCCATCGCCATGAGTACGGTTTGCCGACGCAGCTCATCCTGCAATTCGTTCGACAGTGAATACGGCGGCAGCGAACAGGCCGAATCACCCGAGTGAACGCCCGCCTGCTCGATGTGTTCCATGATGCCGCCGAGCACGACGTCCACGCCATCACACAGCGCGTCGACGTCGACTTCAATCGCGTCGTTCAGGTAACGATCCAGCAGCACTGGCGAATCGTTTGACACTTTGACCGCTTCGCGCATGTAGCGCTCCAGGTCTTCCGGTGCATGAACTATTTCCATCGCGCGGCCACCGAGCACGTAGCTCGGGCGAACGACGAGTGGATAGCCGATTTCGTCGGCTAAACGCAGCGCGCTGGCTTCATCGCGGGCGGTTCGATTCGGCGGCTGTTTGAGACCGATTTGCTGAAGCAATTTCTGGAAGCGTTCACGGTCTTCGGCGACGTCAATCGCGTCCGGCGAGGTGCCAATGATCGGCACGCCGCAGCGCTCGAGATCGCGCGCAAGTTTGAGCGGCGTTTGACCACCGTACTGCACGATCACTCCGACCGGCTTTTCGACGTGAACAATTTCCAGTACGTCTTCGAGCGTCACCGGCTCAAAGTACAAACGATCGGAGGTGTCGTAGTCAGTCGACACAGTCTCGGGATTGCAGTTAACCATGATGGTTTCGTAACCATCGTCGCGCAACGCCATAGCGGCATGCACGCAGCAATAGTCGAACTCAATGCCCTGCCCAATGCGGTTTGGCCCGCCACCGAGCACCATGATTTTTTTCTTGGTCGACGGCTGCGATTCGCACTCGTCTTCGTACGTCGAATACATGTACGCAGTCTTCGTCGCGAACTCGGCCGCGCAGGTGTCCACGCGCTTGTAGACCGGCCGCACACCCAGCGCATGGCGCACGGTGCGCAGGGCATCCTGATCAGTCTTGAGCAAATACGCGAGGCGGCGATCCGAGAAACCTTTGCGCTTCAAATGGCGCATTTCATCGACGCTGATCGATTCCAGCGTGCGCTTTTCAATTGCGAGTTCGAGGTCAACGATTTCTTTGATCTGCTCGAGAAACCACGGATCTATCGCAGTGTCTTCGAACACTTCCGCGACCGACATGCCGACGCCAAACGCATCGGCCACATACCAGAGACGATCCGGCGTCGGGTTCGACAATTGTTCGCTGATCTTGTCGGCATCGACCGATTTCAGATTGAAGCCATCAACGCCAACCTCTAACCCGCGCAAGGCTTTTTGCAGCGATTCCTGGAAGGTACGGCCAATCGCCATCACTTCGCCCACGCTCTTCATTTGCGTGGTCAGATGCGGATCGGCTTCCTTGAACTTTTCGAAGGCGAAACGCGGAATTTTGGTGACAACGTAATCAATGGTCGGCTCGAATGACGCGGGGGTTGCGCCGCCGGTGATGTCGTTGCGCAATTCGTCCAGTGTGTAACCGACAGCGAGTTTAGCGGCGACTTTGGCGATCGGAAAACCGGTCGCTTTTGACGCGAGCGCGGATGAACGCGACACGCGCGGATTCATCTCGATCACGATCATGCGCCCGTCTTTAGGATTGATCGAGAACTGCACGTTTGAGCCACCCGTATCCACGCCGATTTCACGGAGCACCGCAATCGATGCATTACGCATGATCTGGTATTCCTTGTCGGTCAGCGTTTGCGCGGGCGCGACGGTGATCGAGTCGCCGGTGTGCACGCCCATCGGGTCAAGATTTTCAATCGAGCAGATGATGATGCAGTTGTCTTTTTTGTCGCGCACCACCTCCATCTCAAACTCTTTCCAGCCGAGTAACGATTCTTCGATCAAAAGCTCGTTGGTCGGAGAAAGCTCCAAGCCGTTTTTGCAGATGGTGACGAATTCTTCATGGTTGTAAGCGATGCCACCGCCGCTACCGCCCATTGTGAAGCTCGGGCGAATGACGGTCGGAAAGCCGAGCGTTTTTTGCACGGAATGCGCTTCGTCCATCGAATGCGCAATGCCAGAACGCGCGGAGCCAAGACCGATTTTGGTCATCGCCGCTTTAAATTTCCAGCGGTCTTCCGCCTTCTCAATGGCTTCTTCGTTAGCGCCAATCAGCTCGACGTTGTGACGCTTGAGCGCGCCATTTTTTGACAGCTCCATCGCTGCATTAAGCGCGGTTTGCCCGCCCATCGTGGGCAGCAGCGCGTCGGGCTTTTCTTTCTCGATGATGCGCTCAATGACAGCCGCCGTGATCGGCTCGATGTAGGTCACATCCGCCATCTCGGGGTCGGTCATGATCGTCGCAGGATTCGAGTTAACGAGAATGACTTTGTAGCCCTCTTCGCGCAGCGCCTTGCACGCCTGCGCGCCGGAGTAATCGAACTCGCAGGCCTGGCCGATGATGATTGGTCCGGCGCCGATGATGAGGATGCTTTTTATGTCGGTACGTTTTGGCATTTTTTGTCTCTATCACTCCCTTTCATAGGGAGGAACTATGGGCTCACTGATTCAGGTCAGCTACGCAACGTAAGCGCTGTGAATGATCGGTTGATCGGAAACGGTTTCGCGCAAATCGTCCGTTAAAAATGAGTCATCGCCAACGCGATCACAGTAAAAAATCGGCTCGCCATTGGTGTATTCAACCCGCCACTCGCTGATTGATGCATTGGGCACGCTCCATGTACGTGCACTAGCGCAACCGAGGCCCTGTGAATGGCGATAGATGGAGCTGACCACGCCACCGTGCGTCACGAGGATCAAAGCTTTTTCTTTGCTCCCGAGCACAAGATCGGTCACCGCATCAACGCAGCGCTCAAGAAAACCGCTGGCAGTTTCGCCACCTTCAGGACCATAATCAGGGTCGCCCGCGTTGTAACGCGCCATGCCTTCAGCGTCAGCCGTGCGCCATTCAGCGTAAGTTTTGCCTTGCAGCACACCAAAGTTTCGTTCGCGAATCCGCGCATCAAATCGCGACGCAAATCCGGTCGCCTCGATGATCGGTATCGTCGTTTCACGCGTGCGAACGAGATCGCTCGACACGAGGTCTGCTATGTCGACGATCCGTGCAATTTCAGCGGCTGCGCTCGCCGCTTGTTGCAGCCCTACCGCGTTCAACGGCACGTCGAGCATGCCCTGAATGCGACCCTGTGCGTTCCAGTCGGTTTCGCCGTGGCGAATGAGCAGCAGCCGCTTTGCTTTTCCCAGACTCACGACGGCTCGCCCATCATCTGGACAAACCGGTCAAACAGATAGGCCACGTCATGCGGGCCGGGGCTCGCTTCTGGGTGGCCCTGAAAGCTGAACGCGGGTTTGTCGGTTCGACTGATGCCTTGCAGCGTGCCGTCGAACAGGCTCACATGCGTTACACGAACGTTCGCCGGAAGGCCGGTGGCGTCCGCTGCAAAACCGTGGTTTTGCGACGTGATCAGGACGCGCCCATCGTCCATGTCTTTCACCGGATGATTGGCACCGTGGTGGCCGGTTTTCATCTTCAATGTTTTGCCGCCGCTTGCGAGCGTGAGCAGTTGATGGCCGAGGCAAATGCCGAACGTCGGCGTACCGCTTTCGACGATTTCCTTGATCGCTGCAATCGCGTAATCGCAAGGCTCCGGATCGCCGGGGCCGTTAGACAGGAACACGCCGTCCGGTTTCATCGCGAGCACGTATTTGGCGCTGGTTTGTGCCGGCACGACCGTCAATTTGCAGCCACGCTCCGCGAGCATGCGCAGGATGTTGAATTTGACGCCGTAGTCATAGGCGACAACGTGATATTCCGCCGCGCCGCGTTCGCGCTCTACGTAGCCAGCGCCCAACGCCCAGATGCTTTGCGTCCAATCGTATGGCTCGGTGCAGGAAACGACTTTGGCCAGATCAAGGCCGGTCATATTCGGCGCGGCGCGCGCGGCGGCAATGGCTTTGGCTTCATCAATAACGCCCGCCTGAATGCAGCCGTTTTGTGCGCCTTTGTCACGCAGGATTCGCGTGAGCTTGCGGGTGTCGATGTCGGAGATGCCGACCACGCCCGCTGCCTTCAAATATTCGTCCAGAGACTGCGTGGCGCGGAAGCTCGACACAACCATCGAGAGGTTGCGAATGATGAGTCCGGAGGCGAAAATTTTGTGCGATTCGACGTCTTCCGCGTTGACGCCGACATTGCCGATGTGCGGGTAAGTCAGCGTGACAAACTGCCCCGCGTACGATGGGTCGGTGAGGATTTCCTGATAACCGGTGATGGCGGTGTTGAACACCACCTCAGCCGTCGCCTGCCCCGTTGCGCCGATGCTGCGTCCCCGAAACACGGTTCCGTCGGCAAGCGCTAACAGGGCGGGCGTGAAAAGTGGTAACAGCGACGAAGTGCTGTTAGAGGAAGTAGAAAGGGTCATAGTCCGGCTCTGTGCGAAGACCGCCGCAGCAACGAAGGAGCGGCAATCGATTAATTTGCGAGCCCTAGTGCGCGGTCAACGCCGTTCAACTGAATGAACAATCACCAACAATGGCGCGGTAACGGGGCTTGGCTCGCGGAGTCGGCAATCATTGATCGAAACCAACACCGACTCAAAAACTTAAAAGCGCGCGAAATCCCGTGTCTAGAGCTTGACGATTGTACCCGATCACGAGCGCCCAGTTTATATAAGCTTTTCCGCTAATCCCTTATTTTACAGGGGCTAAGGGTGCAAATCACCTAAAGTCGGTAAGTAGCTATTTTGGCGTGCTGCCCTTACATGGAAAGGCTTTCAGCTAAAAGCTGTTGATCTCCTCGATGGCCGTTGCCCGTCGCGCGACAAATGCGTGCCGCTGCCCGTCGACATACGCTAGCTGCACCACGTCGCCACAGGCGGGCGAGGGCTCAATACCGCGCCGCAGGATCTCGCCTTGCCAGTAGGCGATCATTGCTGCAATCGGTCCGGCGTGCGAAATGATGACCAGATTGCGGCCTTCCGCGATGTCCCACGCCGCCTCAAAACCTTCGATCACGCGCGCCTGCATTGCCCGCACCGATTCGCCTGCGCCGAGCCGTGGATACACGTTGAGTCCGCGCAGCACCGGTCCGTTTTCGGTTTCCATCGGAGGCGGCCAGTGATCTAGAAAGTTGCCGTCGAACTCTTTGGCTTCCCGGCGCGGAATCTGCTCCCACTTTTTGCCGGTCCAGCGCCCGAGGTCACGCTCGGTCAGCCGGGGGTCGAGGATGACAATGCGGCCGGTACCGCGCATCGACAGGAAGTCCGCCAGCCGTCGGCAGCGCGACAAATGGCTGGTGACAATCAGCGCTTCCTGTGGCAGCGCGGCGTCGATCAGCGGCATCACGCGCTTGAATTCAGCCTCGTGCACTGGGACGTTGCTCGCCGCATAGATGACGCCCGGCTTGATGTCGGGCGCGGTGTGGCGCACCAGAAAGATGGCCAAGCGGACTAACCGGAGAATCCCGCGCCATCAGCGCGAATGGCGGCCCGCAAGCAGCTGGCGCAAAGGCAGCCTTTTCCCACCAGATCAACGGGCTGAGGCGACAAATTAAGCGGCGGCAGGGTTTGACACCAGCACGATTCGGCAGTGGCGCCGCACGGGAAGCTGTCGTAGCAACGCGGACAGCAAGCGTTGGCGCGCGTGCCGGTGTGAGAGGCCGCGCCTCCGGTAACGTCTGCTCTGCCCATCTCAACCTTTATCGGGAAACGTCTTTTAGCCGCAAGCACCGCTGCACTGGGGCTCACCATCATTTTGTGCTGATGTCGACTTACGGCTTATTCTGAGTTTAGCCTCTATTCAGTGGTCGTTTCAGCACAAAGCTGCTACGTCCGCGAACGCTAGTTCAAGCCCAAAACGTCATGCATGTCGAACAATCCGTTCGATTTCCCTTGCAAGAACTTTGCCGCACGAATCGCGCCGACGGCGTAAGTCGCTCTGCTGGCCGATTTGTGGGTGATTTCTATGCGCTCGCCGACGCCCGCGAAGACCACCGTGTGATCGCCCACCACGTCGCCACCGCGCAGGGCGGCAAAGCCAATAGTGCCGTTTTTGCGCTCACCCGTGTGCCCTTCGCGGGCATACACGGCGCGCTCGGCGAGCGTCGTGCCCTGCGCTTCAGCGATGATTTCGCCGAGTTTTAGTGCGGTGCCGGACGGTGCATCGACCTTCATGCGGTGATGCATTTCAAGGATTTCGATGTCATAGCCCGCGTTGAGCGATTTGGCGGCGAGTTCGAGCAATTTGAAAACCGTGTTGACGCCGACCGAATAATTCGGAGAAAACACAATGGGGATTTTTTTTGCGGCTTCGGTGATTTTGGCCTTGCCAGCCTCGTCAAAACCCGTGGTGCCGATGACCATGCCGACGCCGCCCGCGACGCAGGCGTCAAGGTACGCCAGCGTGGCTTCAGGTCGGGTGAAATCAATAAGCACGGCGCCGCGCGGGACGCTTGTTGCGTCGGCAGCCACCGCGACATCTGCATTGCCACCGAACGCTTTCACCGACACGCCAATCGCAGGGCTATGCGGCGCATCCAGCGCCGCGACCAATACCGCGTCGGAATCCGATGCGCAGGCCTCAAACAGCATGCGCCCCATCTTGCCGGACGCGCCAGCGATGGCTAACTGGGTTGCGGTTGTCGCAGCAGTCACGGCTCGAACGCTATTTGCGCCACCAACCCGTCATCGTCGACCACCAGCCGGGGCCGTCGTCGGGCTTTTTGTCCTTTTCGAGATTCGCGTAAGCAGGGTCGCGATCCACCACCGGCGAGGTTGGCAGATCAACCACCGTCCAGCTTTTCACCTTGTCATCGACAAAAAACACCGTTAATTTGTGAGACGTGATCGGCTTGCCACGACGCTCCAGCGAGTACGCGTAATCCCAGCGATCCTTGTGAAAAATGCTCTCGGTCGTGGGCGTTCCGAGCACGAGGCGCGCCTGCTGGCGGGTCTGGCCCTCTTTCAGCTTGGCGATCATGTCCTGGGTGACGTAGTTGCCCTGATTGACCTCCATCTTGTAGACGAGGCCACAACCGGAAAGCAGCATTGCGAGGGCGGAGGCGGCGATAAAACTGAAAAAGCGCATGGTCTGGGAAGCTTGAGCACGAGGCGGTAAGGCGGGTATGATAGCCAAGGCAAGCGATAGTTCGACATGCAGCCCGCAACTCAGCGCATTCAACCACGACTTTTCACTCACTTTTGACTATGGCCCACGCTCAAGACCTTAAAGACGCCGGACTCAAGGCCACGCTGCCGCGCATGAAAGTGCTGGACCTGTTTCAGGGCTCCAAAGTGCGCCACATGACCGCTGAGGACGTGTATCGCCTGCTGATGGACGAAGGCCTCGACGTCGGTCTGGCGACGATTTACCGCGTGCTGACGCAGTTTGAGCAGGCGGGATTATTGAAGCGCCATCATTTCGAAGGCGGCAAGTCTATCTTTGAATTAAATGAAGGTGACAAGCACGATCACATCGTCTGTGTAAACACCGGCAAAGTTGTTGAATTTCACGACGCGCAAATCGAAAAACTCATCGCCAAAATCGTGAAAGATCACGGGTTTGAGCTGGTTGACCACGTGCTGCACATCCGCGCGCTCGCTCCGGTTCCGGAGTCGGAGAAGAAGCGGACGCCGAGGAAGTTTTCCTAAGCGGTCATCGTCGGTCTCGCGGGGCCGACTCAGTACGACTCTGCCCTCCGCAGAGCACTGCAAAAAATAGCGTGCGACGTCCGGCATCGCGCTATGTCGGACATTTCGCCAGTTCGCGTCTATCCCTCGACAAGTCTTGCATTCGTCAATATTTATCGGGAGGTGGTGGTCTATGTTCGCTTCATTTCAAAGGGTCAAATGCCTCGCGGCGCCCGCTCTGATGGCCTTACTAGCGTGGCTCCCAGCCTCCGCCAGCGCGCGAAGCTGCCCGTTTGACGGCGGCGGGTCGGGCGCGATCAATGACGGCGTGGTGATGAGCTTTTTGGCCACGGGCTGCGCCGCGGGGCCGAGCGGCGCGTTTGTGCAGGGCGGCAATGCATTTGGATCAGACGCCACATTGGCGACCAATGATTAGTCGTTGCTTGGCTTCGCGCCACGAACGCTTCGACAGGCTCAGCGCGAACGGTGCTTGGCACATAGTATTAAGCCCTGGCCGCGCATTGGTCAACCCTTGCGACACGCAGTTGTCGCTCACCCTTTTTCGGATCATCATGAATTTACGCCTCATCAAAACTTCAGCACCGGCGCTCGGTGGTCTCATCGCAGCGTTGATCGCAACACTCGGTTTTGCGAGCGGCGTTCACGCGCAGCAGAGTTTCAGCGCCATTGTCGACGGCACGCCGTGGGAATCGGACAACGCAGGGATTAACGTCATACCCGTCCCTATGAGAGGCACAGTGACGATCATCGCCACCAGCAAGGCCTTCAGCGCGTACCCGCCGCCCAAAGGCTTTCCTGACAGTTTCTCAATCGTCTGCCCGATGCCGAAAAAGCCCGAGCGCATGACTACCGCGCGCGGCTCATCCGAGGTGTGCCGCGTAAGCTTCACCAAGTCCGCGCGCAACATCATGAGTCCGGACTGGGCGAAGACCAAAAACGAAGGCGAATTCGTCACGCTGGGGCGTGCGGGCGACAAGGGTTATGTGAACTTCACCAAAGTGTCTGGCAAAACCATTGAAGGCGAATTCTCGGTAGAGCTCACCGAGGAAACTACGAAAAAGAAAATTGCCGTCAACGGCAAGTTTGTGGGCATTGACCGTCAGGTTGGATCGAACGGCTTCAACTGACGATCTAATCGCGACAGGGCTCGCGCCGGGCGAAGCCCGCACCGGGCGCTCGCGGTCGGCGATCTCGCCGCATTCCGAGGCAATGCGGCAAATAGGGCGTACGAAGACTCACCCGGCGTGCTGTGAAGGTTTTCGTTGTTGCAACCCGGTCTCGCGGCGACTTGAGTAACGACTCGCGCTAACAACTTTCCAAACGTCGAACACAGCGCCGTGATCCTCGCGGCGGGCACAGAACTTCGCGGCCTTTTTTGCTGGTGAACAGTTAGCGCGCGCGATCCGTCCCGGTAGCCACTGCGCCGTACGTGCGCCCGTAATGTCGGACATATCCGCGCGTTGCGTCTATCGCCATATCGACGCAACTTTTGCGTTCTTCCAGGACGAAAGCTATGAACCCTTTGTCGTTTGCCTCACCCATCAAGCACCGATCTCACGTCGCGCGTTTTGCCATAGCGGCCGCGACCCTGTTCACCGTGAATGCCGCGTTTGCTGATGTCGTAGCGGTCGAGCGACTGCGTTGCGAGACGGCTGAAAAGTATGGCGACGTTCACATCTACCGCGCTGGGAAGGCGGTGACGAGCCCCAACGTAGACGCCGTGACCATGGGCTGTCAGGTCGAACGCCGGCTGGGGTTTTGCATGTCAGAGCCGTTTAAGGGCAGCGCACCCTTTGCGCTGCGTGACAGTGATGTGTTGAGCAACAATTCAAGCACCACGACCACCCTGTGTCACACCGTGCCGAAATCCACTGCACCGAGCGGCGCGACGGACGGAATCGACGGCGTGGGCCGTGCCCGCGCGGGCCATAGCAATCCTCTCTCTGCGGGCTCATCCAAGCTGCCTTCGATCGACTTTGTGTACCAAAAAGAACGCTCAGCCGAGCATCTAGACCTGTTGACCGACAATGCCGGCTGGATGGATCAATCGTCGCCCGGCGTGTTGTTCAAAACCGCCGCGCTCGCTGATGCCCATTTGAAAACGCTGTCACCCGCAGTCCGCGTTCCCAGTGGCTCTGGCACCGCGCCGACACCCGAGCAATCCGCCGCCGCTGCGCGCGAGGGACTGAAGACGCTGGGTTGCGCGATCACGCCGGTGGAGGGCACTTACGCCTGCCACGATGATCGTGCGCTGAAATATTGTTTGGCCGAGGGCATGAGCTCGGGGGTGGCCAAAGTGTGCAAAGCCGATTTCAAGGCGGATTTGACAGGACAGAGCGCCACCTGCAAGCCGTATCTCGGCCGCACCGATGAACAGCTGTGCTTTGAACCCGGTGGTTTTGAGAGTTGCAAGCAGGACGTGGATGCAGGCAAATTCAAGCTATGCATTTTTGGCTCAACGCGCTACACCGGCAAATCGCCTGGCAGCCACATCGGTGCGCCAGCGGGCAACACGCCAGCCAAAGCATCGGCCTCCGAGCAAGCGGTCAGCGCAGGCTGCAATTTTAACGCTAGCACCCGCACCGCGAGCTGCCCATC
>JANXNI010000093.1 GCA_025354165.1 Burkholderiales bacterium
TGCCCGGGAAGGGACTCGAACCCCCACGATGTTACTCGCTAGTACCTGAAACTAGTGCGTCTACCAATTCCGCCACCCGGGCATTTCAAGTTATCCGAGATTATAGATTGACCACGAAAAAGTCTGACAAGACCACCGCCATAAAAACTAAAAGTACAGCAGTCGCCACGGCGAAAGCGCCGTCCGGCAAGGCGCGCAGCCCTGCTCCCGTAAAATATCCCACCGCGCCACCGAAGTCGGTCAAACGACCTGCGACGAAAGCGATCGCGCCAAAAGCTGCGAAAATACCGGCAAATGCTGCCACGAAGGCAGCGAAAAAACCCGATGTAGCGGTTGCCAAGCCCGTTTTAAAAAAAGTGACGCCTTCGAAGGCCAAAGCGAAGGTCGTGGTCAGCCCGCCTGCGCCTCCGAAAGCTCGAGTGCTCGTTGCGGCGGCAAAGCGCACGAGCTCTCTGAAAACGGAAAAAAACGTTAAAGGCCGAGGCAAAAAGCAGGCCGAACCGAATGTTTTGGTCCCAATCCCCACGTCCAAGCCAGCGGCCGCTAAGCGTGGAGGGGGAGAGAGCGCCAAACCGGCGGGCGTTCCAGCGACAGCACCAGTTATCCCCGCTAACGCCATCACGGGCACGGTAATCGGCCATGCAGACGGTTTTGGCTTCGTCAAGCTCGATCAGGGTGGCGATGATGTGTACTTGTCGGAAGACACGATGCGCGCCGTGCTGCACGGCGACCGCGTTGCCGTGCAGGCGACCGGTTTCAATCGCGACGGCAAGGTCAATGGCGAGGTCGTTTCGATCCTGCAACGTGCGAATCATCGCGTCGTGGGCAAGTTGCGCAGCAAAGACGGTCAGTGGTTTGTCGTCGCTTCCGAGCGGCGAATCAATCAGGACATTTTGATTCCGCGCGACAAGCTGGGCACGGCGACGCTCAACCAGATCGTAGTCGCGGAAATCACGTCGCAACCGACGCCGTACGATGAGGCAACGGGCGTCATCGTCGAAGTCGTCGGCGACGAAGATTCCAGCGACATCGAACTCGAAATCGCGATTCGCAAGCACAATCTGCCGTACATTTTTTCGCCCGCGACGCTCGCTGAAGCTGCATCGTATGGCGACAAAGTCACTGCGGCGGATCGCAAAGGCCGCACCGATCTTCGCGACATGGCGCTGGTCACGATTGACGGCGAGACGGCGAAGGATTTTGACGACGCGGTGTATGCCGAAAAATCCGGGAAAGGCTTCCGGCTGGTCGTCGCCATTGCCGACGTTTCGCATTATGTGAAGCTCAAATCCGCGCTCGACACCGACGCCCGCGAACGCACGACCAGCGTCTACTTTCCGCGCCGCGTGATCCCGATGTTGCCGGAAGCGCTGTCGAATGAGCTTTGCAGCTTGCGGCCCAATGTCGATCGCCTGTGCATGGTGTGTGACATGCAGGTGAGCGCCGCGGGCATTATTACGGGGTACGAGTTTTACGCGGCCGTAATGAATTCCAAAGCGCGTCTGACGTACACCGAGGTGGCCGCCCAATTGCCGACGCTCGAAACCGCGAAGCCAAAGACGGGCAGCATCGAAGCATCGCTGAAAACGCTTTATGCGCTGTTTCAGGTTTTCCGCAAAGCTCGCGAGTACCGTGGCGCACTGGACTTCGAAGGGCAGGAAGCCGTATTCACGTTCAATGACGACGGAAGCGTCGCGAGCATCAAGCCCGCTGTGCGCAACGATGCACACAAGTTGATCGAAGAAATGATGCTCGCGGCGAACGTCTGTACCGCGCAGTTTCTGGACGCCGCGAAACAGCCTTTGCTCTATCGGGTTCACGACATTCCGCTGCCAGTAAAGCTCGCCGCCTTGCGTGAAACGCTTTCGCTGCGCGGCCTGACGTTGGGGGGTGGCGAGCGACCATCGCCGAACGACTACGCGCTGCTCATCAAGCAGACCAAAGATCGTATCGATGCGCCCGCACTGCACACTGTGCTGCTTCGCTCGTTGCCACAGGCGATTTACACGCCCGACAATGGCGGGCATTTTGGGCTCGCCTACGAGCATTACGCCCACTTCACATCCCCGATTCGGCGCTATCCCGATCTGCTCGTGCATCGCGGCATCAAGGCAGTGCTGGCAGGGAAAAAATACACCACCGAAGACTGGAAACAACTCGGCGAAATGTGCAGCGCCAATGAGCGCAGGGCGGATATTGCCTCACGCGAGGTCACGCAATTCCTCAAGTCGAAATACCTTGAATCCCACATCGGTGAAGAGTTCGTCGGAACGATTTCTGGCGTAGTGCCATTCGGCGTGTTTGTCACGCTGGACGAGACCTTTGCCGACGGCCTGATTCACGCGACGACGCTACCGCGCGATTACTACCAGCTGGGTAACGACAAAGTGACGCTGGTCGGGCAGCGCAGCGGATTCAAGCTCGCGCTAGGTGAGCGCGTCCGCGTCAAAATCGCGGCGGTTAATGCTGATTCCGCGAAGGTCGATTTTCAGTATGTGGATCGGGCGAACGACAAGGTTTAGCGCGCGCCTGACCTAAGCGATCTTCTTCAATCCGGTACGGAAGCGCTGCGCGTTATCGATATAGTGATGAGCAGCGCCGTGCACCGAAGCGATCGCCTCCGGTGACATCTCACGCTTGGCGACCGCCGGGCTGCCGACGATCAGCATGCCATCTGGGAATTCTTTCCCCTCGGTAACAAGTGCGCCCGCGCCCACGAGACAGTTCTTGCCGATCTTCGCGCCGTTAAGAATGACCGCGCCGATGCCAATCAGCGAGCCATCACCGACCGTGCATCCATGCAGCATCGCCTTGTGCCCGATGGTGACGTTTTCTCCTAAGGTGAGCGGCTTTCCGGGGTCGGAATGGAGCACGGCGGCTTCCTGAATATTCGTTCCCGCGCCGATCGTCATCGGCTCATTGTCGGCGCGAATGATGACGCCAAACCAGACGCTGGTGTTGGTGCCGAAATGCACGTTACCGATGACTTCAGCGGAGTCAGCGACCCAAGTGGATTCTGTGACAACGGGCGCAACGCCGTCGAGTTCGTAAATGGCCATGCGGCGTCCTTTTTCTGTGCTGTGGATTGCGACGATTATGAGCGGAACTGCATTTCGCGCAATGTGAGCCGAGCCCGGCGTTTTCTTTACTCGCCAGTCACGACGTGAAATGACCAGTCACGACCCGCCTCAACCGCTTGTCGCAGCGCTCTGTTGCCCGCGGTGCGACCTGACTATTGTTCGCTCCATCGCATCTGCGCCATTCCACTGAAAGATAAATATGTTTAGCCTGAAGATTCATTTTCGCGCCCTGATCGCTGTGACAGCGGCACTGGGATTCACTGCCGTCGCACTGGCAGAACCGTCGTTTGCGGGGCTGCAACGTGTATCGCTCGACACCGCAGTCAACGAGAAAATCGACGTTGCCATCTGGTATCCAACGGCGACACCTGCCCGTGAGCAAAGCCTCGGACCGTTCACGATGACGGTCGCACTCGACGCTCCTTTTTCGTCGACAGAGTCGAGCGCCCGCCCACTGATCGTGGTGTCGCATGGCACTGGTGGCAACAACCTGACTCACCAGGAGCTCGCCGCCGCATTGGCGCGATCCGGCTACATCGTGGCCGCGTTGACTCATCCCGGCGACAACTTTCGGGATCGCTCGATGGTGGGATCTCCGAAGTATTTAAGCGAACGCCCGCGTCAGGTGTCTCGCGTGATTGATGCGCTGTTGGCCGACCCTACATGGCAGCCGCGCATTGATGCCACACGCATCGGATTTCTCGGTCATTCTGCAGGTGGCCTTACTGGATTGGCGTTAATCGGTGCCACCCCTTCAATCGCCGCAGCGGTTCGCCATTGCGCGGAGAATTACGAGAGCGACCCGTGGTTTTGCAGTGTGTCGGGCAGCAAGGAAAAAACCATCGAAAACGCGAAGCGGGCCGATTACATGCCGCTGACACCGAACTCACTCGACCCCCGCATTCGCGCCGCCGCATTGCTCGCACCCGTGGGCGCGTTTTTCACCGAAACCGAGCTTAAAAAAATCACCGTTCCGGTGCGCGTTGTGGTGGCCGGACAGGACGCCGTGCTGGCCCCGCGCTTTCATGCTGCATTCGTCGGGCGCAACGTTCCCAATGCGGAGGTCACCACCAGCGAGGCGGGTGGGCACTTCATGCTCGTGTCAAAGATGAATTTCAATCCCGCCGCGATCAACGGCGCTGAACTCAATCAGGATCCACCGGGATTTGACCGTGCCGCAGCGATCAGCGATGCTTCAAAAACGCTGTCGGTGTGGTTCGATAAAACACTGGCGAAATAAGCCTCGTAAAGCCGTGTAGGCTTACTGGATATGTGCGCTAAGCAAGCGCATTAATCGAGATTAGGAACATGTCGTGCAACACTCTTTTGATCGCAGTGAAGTCGTGCAATTTTGGGTGGATGCGGGGTCAGGTAGCTGGTTCCGCAAAGACGCCGCATTTGATGACCGCTTTCGTGAAAAATTTGCCGCAGAACATGAGGCTGCGGCGCGCGGCGAACTCGACGATTGGTTGACCGACGACGAAGGTGCGCTCGCGCTTTTGATCTTGCTCGATCAATATCCGCGCAATAGCTTTCGCGACACGGCGCGTATGTTTGCAACCGACGACAAGGCGCTGAGTGTGGCTAAGCAGGCGATTGCTCGGGGCTTCGACCTGACGACAGAGCCAACGCTCCGCCTGTTTTTCTATACACCGTTCATTCACTCTGAGCGCATAAAAGATCAGGATCGCGCGCTCAAACTCTACGCCCCGCTTGGCGCAGATACGGCACGCCACGCGCACATTCATCGCGACATCATCGCGCGCTTCGGGCGCTTCCCGCATCGCAACCCGTTGCTGGGACGCGAGACGACTGCGGAGGAGCAAAAGTTTCTCGACGAAGGCGGTTTTGCCGGTTAATATTTTCCATCAGCTTCTTTATGAAACCCATACTGCATTGGGGCCTGAAGCATATTTCTTCAAAAGTCGATATCGCTCTAATTGGTGCAGTAGCCCTTGTTTAATAACAGTTTCACTAAAAAAGCTGATGGATATTTGACTGCAATTATTGGAGCGAAGTTTCAAACCCGGGATCGGCCCGCCTACAATTTTCGTTATGACTGATGCGCCGCACGCCGAACCCAATCGCCTTCCCGCTCAATATGCCATTCCGTTCTCCCTAGTCGGCTTAATCGCGATGGACATGGACTCCACCGCGATCACCATCGAATGCATCGACGAAATCGCCGATTTCGCTGGCGTGAAAGCTGAGGTTTCGGCGGTCACCGAAGCCGCGATGCGCGGTGAACTAGACTTCCAGCAAAGTCTGAGACAGCGCGTTGCCTGCCTCGAGGGCCTTTCGACCAAAGTGCTTGAAGAGGTTTACGAAGCACGGCTCCGACCTTCGCCGGGTTTGAAAGAACTAATGACGGAGGCGCACAAAAACGACGTAAAGACCCTGCTCGTTTCGGGCGGTTTCACCTATTTCACCGAACGCATGCGGCAGCGTTTTGGCTACACCTACACCCGCGCCAATACGCTCGGCGAACACGATGGACGGCTCACCGGTGCGGTGTGTGGCGCGATTGTCGATGCCACGGAGAAGGAGCGTTTGCTGCGCTTTATCGCGTCTACTTTGCCCGTATCACGCAACGCGACGATTGCGCTCGGCGACGGCGCAAATGACCTGCCCATGTTGAAGGCAGCGACCATGGGCGTGGCTTATCACGCCAAACCGCGCGTCCGCGAGCAGGTGCAGGTTGCGATCAACGTTGGCGGATTAGATACGCTACTTGCGCTACTGCCCTGATTTCACAAGGGTTTTGCTCGTTTTTCTTCCCGCGCTTTGCTAGACTTTTCACATAGCGAGTAACACTTAAGTTCCTCGGGGGAAATCATGAAACGAACACCTTCCAATGCCGCGCTGGCGATCCTGCTCGGCGGCGCCTCTTTTTTGGCGGCACATACAGCGCCTGCATTCGCGCAGGACGCTGGCAAACCCACACCCGGTGCCGCGCTGCAATACGTTGGCGCAGACACGCGTCTCGGCATCGGCATTGATAGCGACAACCACGCCCGTGGCGAGTTGTTTCAGGTGTTGCGCAGCGATGACAAATCGGCAACGCTGGCTGAAATCTGGGGCAGTCGCAATTCCGGCGGTATCAAGGTATCGCAGCATTGGGCGAGCGGTACGGCAGCCGTGAACAAAGTATTTGCAGCCGTCGATCAGGGCGACAAAGACCTGCGCAAAGCCACGCTCGGTGGCGGTCAGGAGTACGAAAAATGGTTCTGGAACACCTACCTTAGCAAGGGGCTGTCCGGCGCGCGTCAGGGCGCGGTTTCGAGTATTGCGACCACGCTCACGCAAAGCGGCGTTGATGCGGGCCGCCCGTTTGAGGAAGACGTCACCACGACCGTGACCTCCCGCGCCTTCACCCGTCCGTACGATTGGGGCGTCGGCGCGCGTGCGGGTCACTTTTACGAGCCCTCGCTCATGCGCCTGACCGCCGGTCTCGATTACGAGTGGGGCAAATTCTCCAGCCGTCAATGGACAGGCACGTTGACGGCTGAAAAATTCTTCGCGAACTCGCCGCTGTCGGTTGCCATCTCCGGTGAATTGTTCCGCCGCAGTGGTGACTTTGAAGGCCGGCGCAATGATCAACGCGGCATGATCATGCTGCGCTACGAATTGGGTGCACCGCAAAGCAGCTTCCGCTCAAACAAAGTGACCCGTATGGTTACGGCGACGGAGCGCGTGCCTGATCCATCGTGGCGCACACCCGCCGTGGCCGCAACCGTTAATGCGGCTGCCGCGCCGACGGCACTTGCTGGGGCTCCGGCCGAGCCGACAACGCGAATGGAAAAGCGCGTCACCCGCGCAAACGCGAACGACGCTCAGGAGACCTATTTCGACCTCAGCTCTTCAAAGCTCAAACCTGCCGCATTCAAGGAGCTTGACGAGCTGGTCGGCCGTATTGCCGCCCAACGCCCGTACGTGGATTTGAAGGTCAACATTGTCGGTCACACCTGCCCTACCGGCTCTGACCGCAACAATGTGCTGCTGTCTAACAAGCGCGCCGAAGCAGTCAAGGCGTATCTGGTCAGCAAAGGCGTGCCAACCGAACTCGTAACGACCAGTGGCCAGGCTGGCCGTTCGCCGAAGTACCCTGAAGTGAAGGGTCAAAGCTTCCGCAACCGTCGGGCCGATACCGACGTGTTGATTGTCAAGGAAAAAGTGGAAGACGTACGCGTCACGGTGCCGGGTGCCGCTGCTGCGACAACGTCACCAACCGCAGCTGCATCGGCCACGCCAGCCACAGCCGCGGTGGCAGTCGCTCCGATGATTGATCGCCAGGTTCAGCGCGAAGTCGTTGAGGACGTTCCAAACAACTGGATGTCGCGTGCTCTGCACAATCCCGCGCAGCACAAAACCGCCGTTGATACCTATCGCTGGGTGGAAACGAACACCGCCAAGTCGACCGGTGCGCGCCGCTTCTTAAATCGCGGCCCAGTCGCGGTTAATGATGCATTCACCA
The DNA here is from genome assembly GCA_025354165.1 of Burkholderiales bacterium. Taxonomy (GTDB): domain Bacteria; phylum Pseudomonadota; class Gammaproteobacteria; order Burkholderiales; family Casimicrobiaceae; genus Casimicrobium. The sequence continues at coordinate 7,555 of JANXNI010000093.1, forward strand.
TCGAATGCAACGCGCCCGTCACCTTCAACGTGCTGGCGAATGACTCCGATCCCGATGGCGACGCATTGACCATCACCGGCGTTTCGACACCAGGCAAGGGCACTAGTTCGATCTCAGCAGGCCGCGTCGTCTACACCCCTGCGGCAAGCACCTGCACCGGGGCGGTTGACAGTTTCACCTACACCATCAACGATGGCAAAGGCGGAACGGCAACGGCAACGGTTGCCGTGACAGTGAACGCAGCACCGGTTGTGATTGTGCCGCCCGCTAATAACGCTCCAGTCGCTGTTAACGACGTCTTCATCGTACCGTGCAGAAACAGCCTGGTGCTTGATGTGTTGGCCAATGACAGCGACAAAGACGGCGACCCGCTGACCATTACCTCAGTGACGCAGCCGTCCAAATCAGCTATCGCCATCAGTGCGAACGGCAAAACGCTTACCTACACCCCGACGGGTGCATGTTTTGTAAATGACTCCTTTACCTACACTATCAGTGATGGCAAGGGCGGCACGGCTACCGCGAGCGTAACGCTGATTGATCCCTGATTGATTCGCAGCAGTAAGCAGTAGACAATGGGCCACTTGTGTGGCCCATTTTTTTAGCTGCTTTTTTGTGCGATCAATGAAAAAAATACTCATCGTCCATCATTCAGCCAGCGGCGGAACGCGTGCGATGGTCAGTGCTTTTTGTGAGGGGGCGAACACGGCTGTCGGGATTGACGTGATGACACGGTCAGCAGAGGTGACTACCGCGCTCGAGCTGCAACATGCCGACGCACTGGTTCTGGCTACGCCCGAGAATTTCGGCTACATGGCCGGGTCACTCAAAGCCTTTTTTGATCGAACCTTTTACGCCTGCATGGCAGACACGACGCAGGAAGGGGGGGGCAGCGCGAGTCTGCTGGCTGGGCGCGCCTATTCGGTGCTGGTGTGCGCCGGAAACGACGGCGGTGGCGCGATGCAAAGCGTTGATCGCATCGTCACTGGCTGGCGTATGCGTAAGGCGCATCCGGGCGTGATTGCACGGCGCTTGGGCGGGGAGGCGGGCTCATCGCGCGGTGCGTTGCGCAGCGACGATCTGGCGGCGTGTCGCGAGCTAGGTCAACTGTTCGCCGAAGGGCTCGCGATGGGGGCTTTGTAGGAGCGGCGAAAACCGTGAACACCGAGCACAATGCGAATGCGCCGTGGCGGCTCGCGCCGCCACGGTCAGACTCTGAGGCTACTTCCAGCTGGATTTGTTCACTGTCTGCATGACCCCTGCACCGAAGCTGGCTCCCATACGGCGCGCAAGTTTATCGAACGTGTTTTCTTCGATGGTGTAGTCCACCAAATCTTCCGCTTTAACGACATCACGAGCCACACTACCCACCGAGCCGGTTGCGTCAACCAGCCCAAGTTCGATGGCCTTGTTACCACTCCAGATCAAGCCGCTGAACAACCCCGGCGTGGTGTCTTTCAGTCGCGCACCACGACCTTCTTTCACCGCCTTGATGAACTGCTGATGAACGTCGGCAAGCATCGCCTCAAGATGCGTCTTGTGTTCGGGTTTCATCGGCGCGAACGGGTCCATGAACGCCTTGTTTTCACCCGATGTCACCGTGCGATTTTCGATGCCCAGCTTCTCCATCGCCTTGTCAGCGCCGAAGCCCTGATAAATCACGCCGATCGAGCCCACGAGGCTTGAGGGATCGACATAAATCTTGTCGGCCGCAGCCGCCACAAAATAGCCGCCAGACGCGCACAATTCATCTACCACCACGTACAGCGGCTTTTCTGGGTTGTCTTTGCGCAGGCGCTTGATTTCGTTGTAGATGCGCGCTGATTGAACAGGTGATCCGCCGGGACTATTGATGTTCAAAATCACCGCCACGCTATCGGTATCTTTAAACGCCGCCGCGAGCGCCGCGTTGATATTTTCGGCGCTCGCCTTGGTACCGTCGGCAATCTCGCCCTCCAGCTTCACCAATGCGGTGTGGCGTCCAAGACTGTCGTTTGTTGACATGCCCTGACCGATCCAGCCGTTGTACCAGGCGAACGCGAGCAACACGAGCGTGAGCCACAACAGCTTGAAAAAGATTGCCCAGCGGCGCTTGGCAGCCTGCTCTCGCACATTGGCAAGCGCTAGTTTGGTCACGAGTTCGCGTTCCCAGCCGGGTTGTGAGGGGAGTTGATCCATGGGGTCCATCGTTCAAATATTATTTATGCGTTGGCTTCAAGGTAGTTGCGCAGCGCAGATACCGAATCTACCAGTGTTAGGTTACGGTGAGCTTCGAGCAGCTCCGGGTGATGCGCGCCGTAGGTCACGCCAATGGCGGCCGTGCCTGCGTTTTCGGCGAGTTGCAGGTCGTGTGTAGTGTCGCCAATCAATACCGTGTCGGCAGCGGTCATGCCGGTTTCGTCAAAAAGCGCATTCAGCATGCCTGGATGCGGTTTGGCGAAGCCTTCGTCGCCGCAGCGAGATGCCACGAAATATTCACGCAGGCCAAGCGTCTCAAACGCGCGATCCAGCCCTTTTCGCGACTTACCCGTCGCAACGGCAAGCCAATGGCCACGCGCTTTGAGCGCCGCCAACATGTCGGTCACGCCGTCAAACAGAAAAATCTCGTTCTCACCAGCCATGAAGTGATGACGATAACGATCTGTCAGCGGCAGCAAATCGGATTCTTTGAGCGTCGGAATCGCGTGCTCCAGCGCGGGACGTAAGCCCATACCGATGATGAATGCGGCCTGCGTGTCGGTAGGAATCGGGTAACCCAAATCTTCCGCCGAGCGCTGCAAAGCACGTTTGATAACCCCAGTGGAATCGGCCAAAGTGCCGTCCCAGTCGAAAACGATGAAGGGATATCTTTTGTTTGTCATGCGGGATCACCATACCAAAACGCTGCCAGCTCGCGCGGCAATGGCGCTTCGACGGTCGTGGATTCGGCGGTGACGGGGTGTTCAAAAGTGAATGATTTGGCGTGCAGGAACATGCGCTTGAAGCCGGAAGCGCGCAGCGCTTTGTTCCACCCGTTGTCGCCATATTTGTCGTCACCCGCAATCGGAAAACCGCAATGTTGCAGGTGAACGCGGATTTGGTGGGTACGACCGGTTTTGAGCTCAGCCTCAAGCAAACTCATCTCGGCACGTCGCTCGACAAGGTTGAAAACGGTGTGGGCGAACTGCCCCTCCTCCGTATTCACCTCAACACGCCGCTCGCCGTTAGGCTGGGTGTACTTCGCCAATGGCGCTTTGACGTGCTGGCGATCATTCACCCATTCGCCTTTAACTGCGGCCATATAACGTTTATCACCGGTCTTTTCACGCAAAGTGTCATGCATGCCGATCAGCGCAACGCGCGTCTTGGCAATCAGCAAAACACCCGACGTGTCGCGATCCAGCCGATGCACCAGCTCCAAAAGCGGCGCATTGGGCCGCGACATGCGAATCTGCTCAATCACACCGAAACTGACACCGGAGCCACCATGCACGGCCACACCGGCAAGCTTGTTCACAGCGATCAGATGATCGTCTTCCCACACAATTTCGTGCGGAAAGTCACCAGTAAGCTGCTTGTATTCGGGCTCCGCTGCGACACGAACTGGTGGAATGCGCAACTCATCGCCCGCCACGAGCTTGGTCTCAGCTTTGGCGCGTCCGCCGTTCACCCGCACTTCACCGGAGCGAACAATGCGGTAAACGTGCGTTTTCGGGACGCCTTTCAACTCGCGAATTAGAAAGTTGTCCAAACGCTGCCCTGCATACGCCTCCGAGACGCGAACATGCCGCACCTGCGCACCCGCGTTTGGCGCAGCTACCGGCGTCGCGCCCGTACCCGCGCGAGGCAAAGAAAGCGGTGTAGAAATGTTAGCTAAGTCCTTCATTTGCCTTATAATTCACAAGTTGTCTGGCTTCGAAGGAAGTTCGGCATTTTGAATCAAGCGGTCAACTTGTAGATCGTACGAACAGTTTGGCACTTTTTTGACAATCGCAATCGAATTTCAAAAAAATCAGCCGAGTCGACATGATGAAAACATCGCGTCCACCGATTTCCGAACTGCGCGTCCGACCCTGCACCACCCATCGATTCCACGGTCAAGCTGCCACCGAGAAAAGCGGCGATTGTAAGAGTTCAGCCACCGCGCATCGCAATTTGTTGCTCGCTGGCCTGTGAAAAGTTTGATAGGGGTGCGTCGCAAATCGCGTCGGGCCCGTACGAAAAATAATTGTCATGAATCCGCGCTCCAGCGCTTTTGGTTCGCCCGCTTCGATACATTGCGGGCGCACCATTCAACACACTCTCCCCTCGGCCAGCGGTACCCCCGCTGCCGGGCCGGCAGAGTCGTCGCCTGGTCATCTGCCGATTCCCTCATTGACGTTTTTCGCCTCAAATAGCCGCATCCGACGCCGCTAAGTCCTAAGAGACTAGAGCGGCGCATCGTCATTGCGTCACAGGCCACCGCGTAACGACTGCCCTGCCCGAAAAGCTGGACAAGGAAGGTACGCATGAAACGCATGCTGTTTAACGCAACCCAGTCTGAAGAACTGCGCGTTGCCATTGTCGACGGTCAAAAACTGGTCGATCTCGATATTGAATCTGCTTCCAAAGAGCAGCGCAAAAGTAATATTTACAAAGCCACGGTCACCCGTGTCGAGCCCTCGCTTGAGGCCTGCTTCGTCGACTACGGCATGGAGCGCAACGGCTTCCTGCCGTTCAAGGAAATTTCGCGCTCGGTGTTAAACATCGATGGCGATATGAACCGCAACAAAATTGCGGACAACCTGCGCGTCGGTCAGGAAATCATCGTTCAGGTCGAAAAAGACGAGCGCGGCAACAAGGGGGCAGCGCTCACGAGTTTTATCTCGCTCGCTGGTCGCTACCTCGTCTTGATGCCAAATAACCCTCGCGGCGGCGGCGTGTCGCGCCGTATCGAAGGCGAAGACCGGAACGAACTGCGCGACACCATGGCGCAACTCGAAGTGCCAAACGGCATGAGCACCATCGCTCGTACCGCTGGCATCGGGCGTACTGCAGAAGAGCTGCAATGGGATTTAAATTACCTGTTGCAACTGTGGACCGCCATTGACGGTGCCGCCAAAGCGAACAAAGCGCCGCTTCTGATTTATCAGGAATCGAGCCTTGTGATCCGCGCGATCCGCGATTACTACACGGCTGATATCGGCGAGATTCTGATCGACACCGAGGACATCTACGAGCAGGCCAAAGGCTTCATGGGCCACGTCATGCCTGGCACCGTGAACCGCGTCAAGCTCTACAACGACGATGTGCCATTGTTCTCACGTTTCCAGATTGAGCATCAGATTGAGTCCGCGTTTGGTCGCACGGTGAACCTGCCTTCCGGCGGTGCCATCGTGATCGATCACACCGAGGCGCTCGTCTCAGTCGACGTAAACTCGGCACGCGCCACTAAAGGCGGGGACATCGAGACCACCGCGTTCAACACCAACATGGAAGCGGCTGATGAAGTCGCGCGCCAGTTGCGTTTGCGCGATCTCGGCGGACTGATCGTCGTTGACTTCATCGACATGGAGTCTTCGAAGCATCAGCGCGAAGTTGAAGACAAGCTGCGCGACTCGATGAAGCTTGATCGCGCCCGCGTTCAGCTCGGCAAGATTTCACGCTTTGGTTTGATGGAACTGTCGCGTCAGCGCCTGAAGCCGTCGCTCGGTGAGAGTGCGCATCTGCCGTGCCCGCGCTGCCACGGCACCGGCCACATCCGCTCGACCGAATCGATTGCGCTGCATATCCTGCGCATCATTCAGGAAGAAGCGATGAAGGACAACAGCGCGCAAGTCGTGGCTCAAGTCCCGGTTGATGTTGCAACCTACCTCTTGAACGAAAAGCGCGTCGATCTGCAATCGCTCGAATCGCGCCTCAAGGTCAACGTTGTACTGATTCCGAATCTGTACATGGAGACGCCGAACTACACCGTTCAGCGCCTGAAACACGACGAATTGAATCACGCAGAACCGCTGCCGCTCAGCTTCAAAATGGTCGAGCGTCCGACCGAAGTTGATGTGGTTGAAGCGATCAAGCAAGAGGCGAATGAAGTTCGTGTTGAAGCGGTCGTTAAAGGCATTACGCCCGCGCAGTCGGCCCCCGTAGTTCAGCCGAAGGCTGTCACCGCAGCGGCGGCACCAATCGCCATTACGCCCCCCCAGCCGGCACAAAAGACGGGCTTTTGGGCAAGTTTCAAATCGTTGTTTGGTGGCAGTTCAACGGCCACTGAATTGGTGACTCAGCCTGCGAAAGCTGCCGAACCCAAACAGGAACTGAAGCGCGAAGGCAATCGTGATCGCAATGATCGTGGTGACCGTAACGGTCGCCGCAGCCGTGGTGAAGGTAGCAGTGATCGTAACGACCGCAATGGTCGCGGCGGTCGTAGTGATAGCAACAAGGATCGCAATGATCGCGGTAGCGAGGCCAAAGGTGGTCGCAACGACCGCAGTGATCGTGGCGAGCGCAAAGCGCCAAGTCAGGGTCAGTCAGATCGTCAACAGCGCGATCCGAAAGCAGCAAGTTCAACTGCAGTCGACATGCTCAATGCCAACGTCAGCAATGCCGCGAACATCGAAGCGAGCAAGCCGCAACGTGAACCGCGCGAACCCCGTGACCAGCGCGAGCCGAGGGAGCCAAGAGAGCCGCGTGCTGATCGCAGCGAACGTGGCCCACGTCGTGAACGTGGTGAGCGCAGCGACCGTGCACCGCGGGACAGCAACGCGCCCGTCAATGGTGAACTGCCGCTGAATGACGCAGCAGCTCCCGTGGTTGCTGCTGAAGGCAGTGATGTCAACGCCGTAGCCGCACCACGAGAGCGTACAGATCGTCCACCGCGTAACGAGCGTGGCTCACGCCGACGTGATCGTGGCGATCGTGAAGGTCGTCCTGATCGTGACGGCGCTACTGCGCCTGGTCAAAACGGTGAAGGCCGTCGTGATCGCAGTGAAGGTGAATCGTCCGCCGCAGCTAGCGCACCTGAAACATCGGCACCTGTACCGCAAGCTGCTCCGGCACCTGTACCGCAAGCTGCTCCGGCGTATGTCGCACCCGCTCCATCGCCAGCACCTGCTCCCGCCCCGGTTGTTGCTGCCCCCGCCCCTGAGGTCAAGCGTGAACCCGCAAAAGCGTTCAGCTACACCTTGCCAACTGATGCCGGTTTGCAGATGATGGAAACCAAAGCGAACGGCGCACCCGCGCAGCTCGTGACGGATGAGCCCGTCAAGCGCGGCAGGGCGCGTCCACCGCGCGCAACTGCGGCGGCGGAGCCAATGCAGATGGTGGAAACAGGTGGCAATTCAGCGCCGCCAAACCCACAGTAAGCAAAGTAATCTGCCACCGAAAGTGCGCGTCAATCGCGCATTAAAAGCCCCGGAAACGGGGCTTTTTTTCGACCTTTATTAATATAGCTTTTAGCTAAAACGCTTGTTGCATGGGGGCTGAAATGCCATATCGACTAAAGTCAACAATTGGTCAAACTGACCTTCAGCCCCGAAGCACTCGCACTTTCAGCGAAAAGCTGTTACTCGATTTCATCGATCCAGGCCTGCTGAATCGCCTCCAGAATCCGCTCGCCGCAGCGCTCGGGCACATCGTCGAATTCGGGGAGCGCCGTCACCTTCGCCATGAGATCGGTGAAGCGCAATTGCACGGGATCGACTTCAGGATACGCCTCCGACAACTGAATTGCGATCTCCAGCGTGTCGGTCCATTTCAAAACGGCCATCAATGGTTCTCCCGCGCATGATTGATGGTGTATCTCGGCAGCTCAATGGTCAATGGTATGTCGGCCACTTTGACTTGGCACGAGAGGCGCGACACTGAGGTTAATCCCCAGGCACGGTCGAGCAAATCCTCTTCGTCCTCGCTCATTTCTCCAGTTGAAGCGAATCCGTCGCGCACGATCACGTGGCAGGTTGTGCAAGCTAGAGACTGGTCGCAGGCGTGCTCAATTTCGATATGACTGTTGAGCAATGCGGTGCACAGCGAGACGCCCTGCTCGGCGTTGATCTCGGCACCATTCGGGCACATTTCGGGATGGGGAAGGACTTTAATAGTGGTCATACAATTTTTTCGATGTCGCGCCCGGTCAGCGCTTCGCGCACAGCGCGATCCATGCGGCGACCCGCGAACTCGGTGCTGGCCTGATTCAGCGCCTCGGACGCGCGCACGATGGCGCGATGATCGCTGCCTTCGGCCAACGATTTGAGGTGCGCGATTTGTGAATTGAGCGCAGCGTGCTCAGTGTCGGTCAACAACGCACGGTCAACCACCAGCGCGTTTGACAGAGCGGTAACCAGTGCGGACGCGTCAACGCGCGCCTCGGCAAGCGCACGCGCCTGCATGTCGGTGTTTGCGCTAGCGAACGCGCTTTGCAGCATGCTCGCGATTTCGCCGTCGCCGAGGCCGTAGCTCGGCTTCACGGTGACTTCGGCGCGCACATTACTCGTGGTTTCGGTAGCACTCACTGAGAGCAATCCATCAGCATCGACCTGAAACGTCACGCGAATACGGGCGCTGCCGGCGACCATCGGCGGAATCCCACGCAACTCGAACCGCGCAAGTGATCTGCAATCGGAGACTAGCTCCCGCTCGCCTTGCACCACATGCAGCGCCATCGCGGTTTGGCCGTCTTTGAACGTTGTGAACTCCTGCGCTTTCGCGACGGGAATCGTCGAATTGCGCGGGATGATTTTTTCGACCAAACCACCCATCGTTTCAAGGCCGAGGGACAACGGAATCACATCGAGCAGCAAATGCGATTCGCCCTCGCCGGACTTGTTGCCAGCGAGTTGGTCTGCCTGAATCGCCGCGCCCAGCGCTACGACTTCGTCGGGGTTCATCGTAGCCAGCGGCGGTTTACCGAAATGCGCTTCGAGCGCGGCACGCACTGACGGCGTACGGGTGGCGCCGCCGACGAGCACGACGCCGTTAATCTCATCTGCCTTAAGTTTGGCATCGCGCAACGTACGCTTGACGGCGCTCATCGTACGGTCAACGAAAGGCTGCGTCAGTTCAACAAATTTTTCACGCGTGACATCAACTTTGCTGTCGAAACCGCAGCCCCAGTCAACGCGAATGGTAGCGACGTCAGCGTTGGTCAGCGCCTCTTTCGCAGCGCGCGATGCGGCGAGCAAATTCGCTTGTCCGGCAGGCGAAAGTGCGCGCGTTAACGCCCATGTATCGAACGCGTGCTTTGCCAGCGCCGCGTCAAAATCGTCACCGCCCAAATTTGTGTCACCCATCGTAGCGAGCACTTCGAATACGCCGCGTGACAATCGCAGAATCGACACATCGAACGTACCACCGCCCAGGTCGTAAATCAGAAACGTGCCTTCGGCATGCTGATCGAGCCCGTATGCGACGGCTGCCGCCGTCGGCTCGTTCAAGAGTCGCAGCACGTTGAGGCCAGCCAGTTTAGCGGCATCTTTGGTCGCCTGACGCTGTGCGTCATCGAAGTACGCGGGCACGGTGATCACCGCGCCGTACAGCTCGCCGCCGAGACTTTCTTCGGCGCGCGCTTTCAGCGTTTTCAGAATATCGGCGGACACTTCAATTGGCGACATCGCGCCGTGTCGTGTCACGATTTTGAGCGAGCCTTTGCCGTCGCCATTAGGGGTCGTGAAGTTGTAGCGTGCTTCCGTGTCGCCGCGCAAATCTGCGACGCTTCGGCCCATGAAGCGTTTGACAGACGTAATGGTGTTCAGCGCATCGTCACCACGATGCTTGAGCGCCTCTTCACCCACAATGACGTCGCCACCTTCTGCGTACTGAACGGCTGACGGCAACATGGTGTGGCCCTGACTGTCGGGCAAACATTCGGGCACTGCGTTGCGAATGGTGGCGACGATTGAATTAGTGGTGCCAAGGTCAATGCCGACGGCGAGGCGGCGTGTGTGCGGTTCAGGGCTTTCGCCGGGTTCGGAGATTTGTAGAAATGCCATGTGCTATTGCGCTAAATGAGCGAGCGCCGATTCAGATTCTTCGATGAGTTTTTGCACGAATCGCATCTTGCGGGCGAGCGTGGTTGCCACGGCAAAATGCTCGCCAATGTAGGCGGCAGCGAACGTATGGCCGAGCGAGCCGAGCATGCCGGTGAGTTCCCCGGACATTTCTTCGAGCCGCTCTTCGTCTTCTTTGAGTTTGGCATCGGCTAGCGCTTCTCGCCACTCGATCTGCTCAGCCAAAAAATCGAAAGGCATCGCGGTATTCTTTTCGTCCATGCCATCAATGTTCACGAGTTCAAGCAGATGCATCGCACGACGCACCGGGTCCTTGAGTGTCGTGAATGCCTCGTTGACCTCAACCGCTCGCTCCATCGCGACGCGCTTCTCTGCATCCGTCGCGTTAACAAAGCGATCAGGATGAACGGCAGCTTGCAGGTCGCGGTAGCGCGACGCTAATTGCGTGGCATCGACCTTGAACGCTGGAGGAAGATCGAAGGTAGAAAAGTGATTCATTCAGACTCCCACTGCCGCTTGCGCGCGGGAGGGCAGCCGCGTCAAACTGTAAAGCTCTCGCCACAACCACACCGAGCCTTCTCGCGCGGGTTGTTGAATTTGAAGCCTTCGTTCAGGCCTTCGCGCTGAAAGTCGAGTTCGGTGCCATCGAGCACAGCGAAGCTTTTCGGATCTATCATGACCTTGGTGCCGTAGCTTTCGAACACCATGTCTTCCGGCAGCGAGTCGTCGGCATACTCAAGTTTGTATGCAAGGCCGGAGCAGCCCGTGGTTTTGACACCCAGACGAATACCAATACCTTTGCCGCGTTTGGCAATGTATTTCTGAACGTGGTTGGCGGCGGCTTGAGTTAGGGTGACTGACATGGTGCATTCACAAAACAATGTGGGAGCGGTTTCACCGCGAGGGGTGCCTACGGGAGCAATCGCGGTAGAACCGCTCCCACAAAACAAACGAACTACGCGGTGACTTTTGCTGCGACTGGATGCTTCGCTTTGTAATCCAGGACAGCCGCCTTGATCGCATCCTCAGCGAGAATCGAGCAGTGAATTTTCACTGGCGGCAACGCCAGCTCTTCGGCAATTTGCGTGTTCTTCAAGTTCATTGCTTCGTCGAGTGTTTTGCCCTTAACCCATTCGGTCACGAGCGAGCTGGAAGCAATCGCCGAACCGCAGCCATA
>JANXNI010000076.1 GCA_025354165.1 Burkholderiales bacterium
GTCTGCAATCGAGCTATCTGGGCGGCGCGGGCACCGATTACGCCAACGCGCTGGCGATTCATCCGGCCACGGGTGAGGTCTATGTGGCCGGTTACACCAACTCTGGCACGACCACTTTCCCCGGCGTCAGCGGCGGTGCGCAGGGCAGCTACGGTGGTGGAGCCTACGACGCCTTCGTCTCGCGCTTCAGCGCCGATCTCACCACGCTGATTAAGTCGAGCTACCTTGGCGCGACGGGAACTGAGCAGGCAAGCGCGCTGGCGATTCATCCGGCCACGGGCGAAGTCTATGTCGCGGGTTACACCACTTCAACGACGACGAGCTTTCCCGGCGTCGGTGGCGGTGCCCAGGGCAGTTACGGTGGAGGCTACGACGCCTTCGTCTCGCGCTTCAGCGCTGATCTCAACACGCTGATCAAATCGAGCTATCTCGGCGCGGCGGGATATGATCAAGCAACCGCGCTGGCGATTCATCCGGCCACCGGCGAGGTCTACGTGGCGGGATACACCGATGCAACGACGACCAGCTTCCCCGGCGTCAGCGGCGGTGCCCAGGGCAGCACCGGTGGCGGCGGTGACGCCTTCGTCTCGCGCTTCAGCGCTGATCTCACTACGCTGATCAAATCGAGCTATTTAGGCGCGGCGGGATATGACCAGGCAAACGCGCTGACGATTCATCCGGCCACGGGTGAGGTCTACGTGGCCGGTTACACCGCCTCAGCCACGCCCAGCTTCCCGGGCGTCAGCGGCGGTGCCCAGAGCAGTTACGGCGGTGGCGCGGACGCCTTTGTCTCGCGCTTCAGCGCTGATCTCACCACGCTGATCAAATCGAGTTATCTAGGCGCGGCGGGAGGCGAAATAGCAAACGCGCTGGCGATTCATCCGACCACCGGCGAGATCTATGTGGCTGGGTACACCAACTCAGCGACGACCAGCTTCCCCGGCGTCATCGGCGGTGCCCAGAGCAGTTTCGGTGGAAGCTACGACGCCTTCGTCTCGCGCTTCAGCGCTGATCTCACCATGAACGACACCACGCCCAATGCGTATAGTTTTATAACGCAAGCCAACGTGCCCATCAACAGTCTGCGCACGTCAAACCCTGTACTGGTGACGGGTATAGTGGGGCCCGCAAATATCTATGTCGATGGCGCGTTCGGCAGCAAATACTGCATCTCGTCGGGCAATGACTGCTCATGCGATGTGTCTGGCGCGTTTGTCAGCACGCCGGGCACCATCACGAATAACAGCTACGTGTGCGCCCGCCACAACGCTGCCTCAGCGACCAACGTACTGACGCAAACCAATGTGCATATTGGCGGCGCAGTGGGCCAGTTCTTTGTGACCACTGGCACCGCGATCAGCACGACCGCGTGCAATCTCGACATGGACGGCGACACGCTGCTGACGGCGACCAAAGAATGGCTGGTGTTGCTGCGCGCAAGCCTTGGCTTCACCGGCACTTCAACCACCGCTGGCACCGGCATTAGCGCCGCGCAATGGACCGCCGCGCGGCCTTTGATCAATGCCAATTGCGGCACGAATTTCGGTCCGTAGTCGTAGCGGTGCCAGGCGCAAAGTTTGTGTGGTTCCGGTTCCCGAATGTCGAGAGAAAGGCTGACCTGATTCTCTGGTGAAATAGGATCCTCACAAACGAGTCGCACTTCGCGAACGCAACAAGAAAAATTATCGCTTCCGCGCGACTACGACTACAGATGTTTCTCTCAACTCAAACCGCCGCGAATCGTCGCGGCGTCTTTGCTATGGTCGGTGCCATGGCCTCATTCGTCGTCAACGACGCGTTCGTTAAATATGCGAGCCAGTCGCTGCCCGGCGGTCAGCTCATTGTGCTGCGCGGCGTGTTCGCGATGGTGTTCCTGTTCGCCATGGCGTGGTGGATGGGGTACGTGCGTGGCCCGCAGGCACGACTGCGCGATCTCACCCATCGAAGCTTGATCACGCGTGCTGCGTTCGACGCCATCGCAACGCTCACGTTCCTGACCGCACTGTTCCACCTGCCGCTCGCCAACGCGACCGCCATCAACATGGCCGCGCCGCTGTGCATTACGTTGCTGTCCGTGATCTGGCTGGGTGAACGCATTGGCGCATTGCGCTGGCTTATCGTCGCGGTCGGGTTTATTGGAGTGCTACTGATCGTGCAGCCGAGCAGCGAGGGTTTCAACGGCTATTCGCTGGTCTGCTTGCTGAGCACCGTGTTCGTAGCCTTCCGCGATCTGTACACGCGCCGTATCAGCGCCGCTACGCCATCGATCGTGATCACCATCGGTACCGCGATCGCCGTGACGGCGTCGGGCGCGGTGCTATCGCTATTCCAGACGTGGCAGCCCGTCACGCTGCCGCAGCTCGCGATGCTGGCCGCCGCGTCGGTGTTCCTCAGCAGCGGTTACATGCTGCTGATTCGCGCAATGCGTGCGGGCGACGTCTCGGTCATCGTGCCGTTTCGCTATTCCGGGCTTTTGGCCGCGGTGGCCATCGGCTACGGTGTCTGGGGCGAGATTCCCAACGCACTCGCCTGGCTCGGGATCGCACTGCTGGTCGCCGCTGGCCTCTATGTGGTGATCTCAGAGCGTGCCCGGGCCCGCGACCGTGTGCTCGAAGCCGCTCCGGAGTGACGATTGGTGCCGCCGCAGTCTAATTGCTTGAAAACGCCGCGATTGTCACTATCTATTTCGTGAAACCACAATCAAAACGCGGTCAGGGCTAGCCCGACTTGCCAATCAAGACATCATGAGCAAACAAACCTTATCCTTTCAGGCCGAAGTCGCGCAACTGCTGCACCTCGTCACCCATTCGCTGTATTCCAATAAGGAAATCTTCCTGCGCGAGCTGATTTCGAACGCCTCTGACGCTTGCGACAAGCTGCGTTTTGAAGCGCTGGCCAATGGCGCACTGTGGGAAGACGCGCCGAATCTTGAAGTGCGTGTTTCGTTCGATAAAGATGCCAAAACGCTGACCATCACCGACAACGGCATCGGCCTCACCGAGCAGGAAGCGATTGACAACCTCGGCACCATCGCCAAGAGCGGCACGCGGGACTTTGTGAGCAAACTGGAAGCTTCGCAAAAGGCAGACGCCAAAGAGCAGGGCTCGCTGATCGGGCAGTTCGGCGTGGGCTTTTATTCGGGCTTCATGGTCGCCGACAAGATCACCGTTGAGTCGCGCAAAGCGGGCGCTGCGGCTGAGGCCGGCGTGCGGTGGGTGAGCACAGGTACGGGCGAGTTTGAAGTTGAAACCATTGATCGCGCTGCACGCGGCACCAGCGTCACCCTCCATCTGCGCGATGACGCGATGGACTACGCCAACGGCTGGCGCCTTAAATCCATCATTAACAAATATTCCGACCACATTTCGCTGCCAATCCTGATGGGTAAAGAAGAGTGGAAAGACGGCGAGGACGGCAAGGACGGCGGCATGGTCGCCACCGGTGAGTGGGAAACCGTCAATAAGGCCAGCGCCCTGTGGACGCGTCCGAAAAAAGACATCACGCCCGAGCAGTACACCGAGTTCTACAAGCAAATCGCGTTCGATCAGGAAGCGCCGCTGGCCTGGAGCCACAACCGCGTTGAGGGCTCGACCGAGTACACGCAGCTCCTCTACATCCCGTCGAAAGCGCCGCACGATATGTGGAACCGCGACAAAAAGGCGGGCATCAAGCTCTACGTCAAGCGGGTGTTCATCATGGACGATGCCGAAGCGCTGATGCCGATGTATCTACGCTTCGTCAAAGGCGTGGTGGATTCGGCTGATTTGCCGCTCAACGTATCGCGTGAATTGCTGCAAGAAAGCCGCGATGTGAAGTCGATTCGCGAAGGCAATACGCGTCGCGTGCTGACCGTTCTCGAAGACCTCGCGACCAGCGGCGACGACGCTGAAAAGGCGAAGTACGCCACGTTCTACGGCGAATTTGGCGCAGTATTGAAAGAAGGCTTGGGTGAGGATTTTTCGAACAAAGACAAGCTCGCGAAATTGCTGCGCTTCGCCTCGTCAACCACCGACAAGGTCAGCGTCAGTTTCGCCGACTACAAAGCGCGCATGAAAGAAGGTCAGGAGGCGATTTATTACATCACCGCTGACACCATCGCTGCCGCGAAAAACAGTCCGCAGCTTGAAGTGTTCAAGAAAAAGGGCATCGAGGTTTTGCTGATGACGGATCGCGTGGACGAGTGGGCGCTGGGGTACTTGCATGAGTTCGATGGCACGCCGTTGCAGTCAGTTGCCAAGGGCGCAGTTGACCTCGGCAAGTTGCAAGATGAAGCCGAGAAAAAGGCCGCAGAAGAAGCTGCTGAATCATTTAAGCCAACGCTCGAAAAACTCAAGGTTGCATTGAAGGATAAAGCCGAAGATGTTCGCGTAACGACACGTCTGGTTGACTCCGCCGCATGCCTCGTCGTGCAGGATCACGGCATGTCAACGCAGCTCGCGCGCATGCTCAAGCAAGCGGGTCAGGACGCGCCTGAAACGAAGCCAATTCTCGAAGTGAACGCCGATCATCCATTGGTGAAAAAGCTGGTCGATTCGACGCACTTTGATGATTTGGCGCACATTCTTTTTGATCAGGCGTTGCTCGCTGAAGGTGGGCTGCCCGATGATCCGGCGGCTTATGTGAAACGGGTTAATTCGTTGCTGGTTTAGCTTGTGACAAGTCCCCTCCCCTTCAAGGGGAGGGTTAGGGTGGGGATGGTTTTCCGTCGATACCCTTTGATCGAAAATAGCGAGTCATGCACAACCAGACGAACGCAGCCATCCTCGCAGAACACCGTCCACGCAGACTACGATCGGCGTCGACGGGTGTTGAGGCCATACTGTGGCGTCAGCTTGGCTCAAGGCAGATGCTCGGGACGAAGTTTCGAAGACAGCACGCGTTAGCCGACTACATCGTAGATTTTGTTAGTTTTGACGCGCGACTGATCATCGAAGTTGACGGCGGGCAGCACGCGAGCGCAGCAATCTACGACGCTCACCGTGATGAGGTTTTGCGTAAGCTTGGCTTTGAAGTGCTTCGCTTTTGGAACAATGACGTAACCTCCAATTTGACAGGTGTGTTGACTGTCGTTCACGCGGCGGTCGAACGTCGATTAGAAAACCATCCCCACCCCAGCCCTCCCCTTGAAGGGGAGGGAGCGAAACCATGCTGAAATTCGACAACCGCTTCATAAAAGAACTCCCCGGCGACCCGAATCCGCGCAATCATTCTCGTCAGGTTCAGGGCGCGTTCTGGTCGCGCGTAGACCCGACACCGGTCGCTGCACCGCGCTTGATTGCGCATTCCCCGGAAGTGGCGTCCATGCTTGGTTTGAGTGAGGCCGAACTTCAATCAACCGACATGGTCAACGCGCTCTCCGGCAACGGCACATTGCCCGGCATGGCCACATACGCCACGGTTTACGGTGGTCATCAGTTTGGCAACTGGGCCGGACAACTGGGCGATGGGCGCGCGATTTTGCTCGGCGAAATCATCGCACCAGATCAACAGCGTTACGAGCTGCAACTCAAAGGTGCTGGCCCGACGCCGTACTCCCGTCGTGCCGATGGTCGCGCGGTGTTGCGCTCATCGATCCGTGAATTTTTGTGCTCTGAGGCGATGCATCATCTAGGCGTCCCGACCACGCGCGCGCTGGCGCTCGTGCAGACGGGCGATAGGGTGGTTCGCGACATGTTCTACGACGGCAATGACGAGCCAGAACCGGGCGCGATCGTATGCCGCGTTGCGCCGACGTTCATACGTTTTGGACACTTCGAATTGTTCGCCTCGCGTGGGGAATCGGCGCTGCTCAAAGAGCTCATCGATTTCACGATCAAGCATTACTTCCCGCAATTGCTACCGTTGCAAGACAACGAACGAATCATCGCCTGGTACGGCGAAGTGTGTGAACGCACCGCGAAGCTCATCGCGCAGTGGATGCGCGTCGGTTTCGTGCATGGCGTGATGAACACCGACAACATGTCCATTCTCGGGCTCACGATTGATTATGGACCGTACGGCTGGATCGACAACTTCGACCCTGGCTGGACGCCGAACACCACCGACGCGGGCGGCAAGCGTTACGCCTATGGTCGTCAACCCGGTGTCGCGCAGTGGAATCTGGGACGGCTCGCCGATGCACTGTCGACGCTTGACATCCCGTCTGAAGACTTGCAAGGCGCGCTCGCGAAATTCGAATCAACTTACGCAGTCGAAATCAAGCGCGTCTTCGCTAACAAGTTCGGCTTCAAAACATGGTCGGACAAGGGCGGCGAGATCGTCGACGCAGCGTTCGCTCTGCTCAGTGCATCAGAGATTGACATGACGATTTTCTTCCGCCGTTTAGCAACGGCGGCCACCGTTGACGATTTCAAAGACGCGTTTTATCTCGACGGCGAATGGGCTACTGAGCGCGAAAAATTCGCGGTCTGGTTCGGGCACTATTCGGCGCTTATCGCTGCTGAAAATGACGAAGAAAATCGCGTCGAGCACATGAACGCGGCCAACCCGAAATACGTGCTCCGCAACTACCTTGCGCAACAAGCCATCGATGCCGCACACGAAGGCGACACCTCAAAAATCAGCGAACTGCTCGACGTGATGCGTCGCCCGTACGACGAGCAACCGGGCTTTGAGGGGTTCGCCGAAAAGCGCCCAGACTGGGCGCGGCACAAGGCAGGCTGCTCGATGCTCTCGTGTAGTTCGTAGTTGCCAAAACAGCGCGACTAACTTTTGTCGAACCCATCGCCGTGCCCCCCCATGCCGCCGCGTTTGACTTTTCCGGCGACTGGTTTGCCTTTCTTGCCATAGCTTGTCGCCAGCGCGGAGTCCGGCAGCGTTGAGAGCTTGCCGCCCCTCATCCGAAATCCCTCGCCCCCCTTTCCAGTGATGGTAGCGGTGACCGCGCCCCACAGCATGAATACGCCAATCAGCGCGAACAAACCGACGATAGCAACGACAAACCATTCGATGGAACCCGCCGCCATCACCATGAGCAGCACCGGGAAAATAAAGCCGCACCAGGCCGCCGCGAAAACCCACAAACCAATCACGTCGAACTGTTTCTGGTAGTACCCGAAACTGAACAACGCACCGAGCGCACCACTCACCCCGGCTAGCGCAAACAACGCAAACCCAATCGCCATCGGCAGTCGCGAAAAAACCGGCGTTATCGGCAAATCTCGCGACACGACGGCCACCTCCGGATCGCGCGGGCTGACCCACACCGTCACCGGCTTTTCAGTGCCCAGATTGGGGCGCAGAGCGGTCTGCACTGCGTCATTCGCGGGCTCGTCAATTGCCTCATCGTCGAGCACCGTCATGCGGCTCGTTTCGCGGGTCGTGCCACCGACGTCATAGCGCGTCGCCAGCCACTTGAACTCGCCGTCGGCGTCCTTGCCGGTGCGTTCCACGACGGTCGCCGGGGTCGCCCGATAGTCGCGCGCCAGCCACCAGTTGCCGACGGTGGTCGTTAGCGGTTTGATACCGTAAAACCACCCGGTCAAACCAAAAATCAACCCGAACAACAGCCAGAAGATCGTCGCTCCAATTCGCGCGCCCCAAGTTTTGTGTGGATTCATGGTGGAGATCCTTTCTGATGCGGATGATATGCAAAAGGCAAGTGTCGCGCCCTTACAGCTTTTGCCTACATGCGCCACTGCACTGGGGATACAGCGACAAAAGGCTTATAGTCAACATCGCCTGCAATTCATGCTCTGCCCACAGTAAATGGCACTTTCAGCGCAAAGCTGAACGTCAATTTTCGAGACAAAATCGCCCATTTTTTTGCGACCAGCGAACAGGGATTGCCGACGAACAGGTGATAATCAGCGTTCTGTTCACTGCATCAGGAGATGCCATGTTCGACCGCAAAACCATGCAAAAAGCGGCCCTGGCAGTAGCGCTGCTCACGGCCTCAACCATCGCTGCCGCCCAGCAAAAAGTCACCTTCCAGAGCAACTGGTTCGCGCAGGCGGAACACGGTGGCCTGTATCAGGCGTTAGCCGAAGGCACGTTCAAGAAATACGGACTCGACGTCACCATCAAGATGGGCGGCCCGCAAATCAACGGGCTGCAATTGCTCGCCGTCGGGCAAGTCGATATCTTCATGGGCTTCGACATCCAGAACTACAAGGCGTGGGAACAGGGCGTTCAAGCCGTGAGTGTCGGCACGTTTTTCCAAAAGGATCCCATCGTCGTCATCGCGCATAGCGACGTCAAAACCTTTGCCGATCTGAAGTCGAAAACGGTGCTCGTATCAACGGATGGCCAGACCAACTGGTGGCCGTGGGCGAAGGCGAAATACGGATTCAAGGACGAGCAGACGCGGCCCTACACGTTCAACGTGCAGCCGTTCGTCGCCGACAAAAACGTCGCGCAGCAGGGCTACCTGACTTCGGAAACGCTCGCGGTGCAGAAGGGCGGCGTCAAGCACGCCAAAGTATTCCTGCTTGCCGATCTCGGCTACCCGCCGTACACCGAAACCATCACGGTACTCAAGAAGACCATCGACAACAATCCGAAAATGATTCAGGCCTTTCTGAAGGCAACGGCTGAAGGCTGGAAGAGCTATCTGAAAAATCCGGCACCGGCGAATGCGCTGATCAAAAAAGACAACCCGGCGATGACGGATGAGCTGCTCGACTACGGCCTGATGAAGATCAAAGAAATGGGCATCGTCGACGGTGGCGACGCCGCGAAACTCGGCATTGGCATCATCACCGAAGCTCGCATGAAACAGACGTGGGACATGATGGTCGCGAACAAACTCGTCGACACCACGAAGGTGAAATTCAATGACGCGTGGACGGACAAGTTTGTCAAAGAGGTGAAGGTGATGCCGTAGTGCGCTGTGCGCTGATGCGCGGTTTTGTACCCTCTCCCTTGACGGGAGAGGGTCAGGGTGAGGGGGCGGTGGAACCCAGAACCAACCTGACTGCTCCACAACGATCACCCTCACCCTAACCCTCTCCCGTCAAGGGAGAAGGGACCAGACCTGGCGATGACCACCGAACCTCTCACTGCCGCAGCAAACGACACGCCACCCGCAGTCTCAATCGACGCCGCCGAAAAAACCTACCCCAACGGCACGCGCGCGTTGCTGCCGGTCAATCTCACGGTGCGGCCCGGCGAATTCGTGACGCTGCTAGGGCCGTCCGGCTGCGGCAAAAGCACGTTGCTGAACATGGTCGCGGGCCTGCTCGCGCCGAGCGCTGGCGCGATCAGCGTCTGGGGCGAATCGCCGAACGCGCGCGCGTATTCAGCGCAGCGACTCTCGTTTGTTTTTCAGGAAGCCACGCTGATGCCGTGGGCGCGCGTCGCCGCGAACGTTCGGCTGCCGCTAGATTTGCAGGATGTGCAGCGCGCTACTGCGGACGACCGTGTGAGCGCGGCGTTGAAACTCGTAGGTCTGGAAAAATTTGCCGAATCGTATCCGCGTGAACTCTCCGGCGGCATGCAGATGCGCGCTTCCATCGCGCGAAGTCTGGTCACCGATCCGTCACTATTGCTGATGGATGAGCCGTTCGGTGCGCTCGATGAAATCACGCGCAATCGACTCGACGACGAATTGCTCGCGCTATGGCGCAGCAAAGGTCTCACAGTGATTTTCGTGACCCATTCGATTCACGAAGCGGTGTATCTGTCGTCGCGCGTCGTCGTGATGGCGGCGCGACCGGGTCGCGTGGTGGAAGAAGTGTTCATCGCACCGAACACACCGCGCGATGAATCGTTCCGTGTGTCCACCGAGTTCGCGGCCTATGCAAAAAAATTGCAGGAAAGCCTGCTGCGCGCGTCTGCAAACGCCAATGAGGCACTGGCGTGACGCGCGATCAGTTGCAACGCGTCCTGCTGCCGCTGGTCGTTGCGCTGGTGCTCATCGCGCTGTGGCAATGGTGGGTCGTGGCGTACGACATTCCGCAGTTCCTCGTGCCGAGCCCGCTCGTGGTCGCGCAGACGCTGGTGAACGATTGGGCGCTGCTCGGCGCAGCGCTCCTCGTGACGCTCAAAGTCACTTTCCTTTCGCTCATCTGCTCGGTGCTGCTGGGCGTTGCGATTGCGTTTGCATTTGTGCAAAGCAAATGGATTGAGACGGCGTTTTTTCCGTACGCCGTGCTGCTGCAAGTGACGCCCATTGTGGCCATCGCGCCGCTCATCATCATCTGGGTGCGCAGCCCCACGGCGTCGCTCGTCATCTGCGCGACGCTCGTTGCGCTGTTCCCGATCATCGCCAACACGACGCTGGGCTTGCGCAGCGTCAATCCGGGTCTGCAAAGTCTGTTTCGCATGAACCGAGCGACGCGTTGGCAGACGCTAGTTCGCTTGCGAATTCCGAGCGCGTTGCCGTACTTTTTTGGTGGGCTGCGTATCTCGTCAGGGCTCGCGCTGATCGGCGCGGTCGTCGCCGAATTTGTTGCGGGCACGGGTGGCACCGGAACCGGTCTCGCGTACCAGATCTTGCAGAGCGGTTATCAGCTAAATATTCCACGTATGTTCGCGGCCTTGGCGCTGATCACTGCGACCGGCGTTGCGTTGTTTGCGCTGATGGGGGCGCTGTCGAACTGGGCGTTGGGAAGCTGGCACGAAAGCGCGCTGACGCAGAGTGAAAGCTAGCGCGAGTTTCATTCACGGCGCATTGAGAAAACCGCGGCAACTCGCCGCGCCGCAGCGGCAGGGCATCGGCGGCGCATCACCACCCACGCGGTAGTCGAGCAGCAACTCCTCACCGATGGCGATTTCGCGCAGACTGACGAAAAAAACGCGACCTTCCGTGACGTCCACGACCACGTTCGGCGCGCAACTGTGATTGATGAATTCCGCGCCACTGCCGCCGATCGCACCATCAATCAAGCGCCCCGGCGCGACCCAGAACAAGTACAAATACGGTCGCTCGCGGCGCCGCTCTGCTTCGCGATAGCCGATGCGCTCACCGGTGTATTCGATGACGCGAACATTGGCCGGAATCGCCTGCGCGACAAAAATGCCGAAGCGATGGATGGGTGACGGCCTTGCCTCAAGGCGGAACGCCGTCGCTGCGTGATCGATTCGCGGTTCGGCGTGCTCTGCATTGGGAAGAGGCACGTTGTGAACGGATGTCGTAGCGTCGGCAAGCTCGTGCGGGACATCGACCACCGGACGCTCCTTCGTTTCTAGAAATCTCGACGTGGACTGAGACGTATAGCGCATCTATTTTGCGCCGTTAGCCAGCTTCGCGGCGTCATAAATCGCCTGCACAGGAAAGCAAAGCTCCGCTATCAGCTTTTCGCTGTAACGATTATTGCACCGGGACTATATTCGCAAAATAACGAAAGTCGACAATCAATGTTTTATTCCTATTGCCCCTATTAAACAGTGCATTCAGCAAAAAGTTGTATGTCTTGATCGCCGTGCAATTTTGCTTGTAAACTACATCCATGACTACGCAAAAAATTCTCGCACAACCGCCCGCCCCGTTCGGCGTTGGTCTGCGCGTTCATCAGGGCGCTTTCAGCCGCTCCTCCTGCTCCCGCTAGGCGGGACATGTCTCTTCTCCCTCCGCTTTTCGCTTGCGCGCGGCATTCGCATTGGCAGCGTTGCGCTCGCAGTTTCTCTATTTCGAAAATTTAAATTCACGAGTGACACATCATGTTTGACATCAATTTACTGCGCAACGATATTGCCGCCACCGCCGAGCGAATGAAGGCGCGCAATTTCGTCATCGACACGGCCGCGTTCGAGGCGCTGGAGGCCGAGCGCAAAGCGCTGCAAATCCAGACGCAAGAGCTGCAACAACAGCGCAATACGCTCAGCAAAGCCGTCGGCCAGGCCAAGGCCGCGAAGGACGAAGCGAAGGCGCAGCAACTGCTCGCCGAGGTCGCCGCCGTGCCGGACAAGGTCAAGGAGAACGAGCTTGCGCTGGCGGGCGTTCAGGAGCGTGTGAACGCGATCCTGATGACCATGCCGAACCTGCCGCAAGCGGACGTTCCGATGGGCAAGGACAGCGATGAAAACGTTGAGCAGCGGCGCTGGGGCACACCACGCGCGTTCGATTTCGAAGTGAAAGATCACGTCGCCTTGGGCGAGGCGTTGACCAGCGCCGCAGGCCCGCAGCTCGATTTCGAAGCAGGCGTAAAACTCTCGGGCACGCGCTTCACCGTCATGCGCGGCCCGCTCGCGCGAATGCATCGTGCGCTCGCGCAATTCATGCTCGATACGCATGTGAACGAGCATGGATTCACCGAGTGCTACGTGCCGTACATCGTTAATTCGCCAACTTTGACTGGAACCGGCCAGCTGCCAAAGTTCGAAGAAGATTTATTTCAAGTTTCGTTTGGTGGCACTTCAGGAAAGTCTGTGGGAGTCGATGCGTTCGTTAAAGTGGATGCGGCCGGCAACACGATTCCGGACTCGTTGTACGCCAAACAGGCCGAGTGGTATTTGATCCCAACTTCTGAGGTTCCTCTCACCAACTTCGTACGCGACACGATGGTCGACGCCGCGCAGCTCCCGATGCGCCTCACCGCGCACACCCCGTGCTTCCGCTCGGAGGCGGGCAGCTACGGGCGCGACACGCGCGGCATGATTCGCCAGCATCAGTTTGACAAGGTCGAGATGGTCTACATCACCAAGCCCGAAGAGTCGAACGCGATGCTCGAAGAGATGACCGGCAATGCCGAAAAAATACTGCAAAAGCTCGGCCTGCCGTATCGTGTGATGCTGCTCTGCACCGGCGACATGGGCTTCGGCGCGACGAAAACTTACGACCTCGAAGTGTGGCTGCCCGCGCAGAACACGTATCGCGAAATTTCAAGCTGCTCGAACTGCGAAGCCTTCCAGGCCCGCCGCATGGGCGCGCGCTACAAGAACGCAGCAGGCAAGAACGAACCGGTCCACACGTTAAACGGCTCAGGCCTAGCCGTAGGTCGCACGCTCGTCGCAATTCTTGAGAATTATCAGAACGCTGATGGATCGATTACCGTGCCGGAGATTTTGCGGGCGTACATGGGTGGGGTGGATGTGATTCGGTAACGCGTCCGCCGCGACGTACGGTGTGCACCAAAGTGCGCACCAATGGTTCGTTGTATCAATGGATGGATAGGTGCAACGATGGTGCGCATTTTGATGCACACCCTTGTATCTTTAGCCTGTAGCAGATAGCGACTGCTACACGAGACGAAGAGAGCTTGAGCGCACCCTTAGGGCATTGACCCCGACACGTAGATAAAGCGCTTCGTCTCACCCTCGCGCCGAAGAGTCGGTGACGCTGGACGGTAGCCTAGGGCTCGGCGGATTGAACCGCTCGAAGACCCTGCATGCA
>JANXNI010000053.1 GCA_025354165.1 Burkholderiales bacterium
CCCGCGTCCGCCAATCGAAGGATTTGAGTCCGCCTTGTTGGGTCGCGGCAAGCCGCTCCTACAAAGGCAGCTTTTCCTTGAAAAGACCGCTGCATTGAGGCTAGATTGATTTTCTGCTGTAAGTCGGCTTTTAATGAAAACCGCGCTTTCCCCCCGTGCAGGAGGCGTTTCAGTGAAAAGCTGATGGTCCTGCGCAGCCTTCGAAAGCACGCTTGAAAACGCTCATCGTCGGCGCAGGTCCAGTCGGTCTCGCAACCGCGCTCGCTCTCAAGTATCGCTGCGTTAGCGACGACATCACGGTGCTCGAAGCCGGGTCGGAAAACGCAGTTGCATTCGGCGATCGCAACATCGCGTTGTCGTCGGCCTCGTGGCGATTTCTCGCAAAACTAGGCGTGACTGTCAGCGCTTCAGAACGCGCCTCCATTCGCGAAGTCGAGATCACCCAACGAGGCGCGTTCGGACTACTGCGTCTAGATGCGACGGATGTTGCAGCGGCAGAACTTGGCGCCGCGTCGCCCTATCCGGCACTGAAAGCGGCACTCGACAACGCGACCCATGCGGCGGGTATTCAGATCCTGTATGGCGCGAAAGTATCGTCCGTGCAACACGTCGCGCAGCACGCCGAAGTGCATCTCGAATCGGGCGAGCAGATGCGCGCCGATTGTGTCGTGCTCGCGGATGGGGCGGGCTCCGATCTGGTCGCAGAGTTCAAACGAACCGAGCGCGATTCGGGCCAGACTGCCATCATCACGCGTGTGTCCGCCAGCAAGCCGCGACGCAGCGTTGCGTTCGAGCGCTTTACCGACGGGGGTGCGCTGGCTTTAATTCCTCGCGCCGACAGAGATTGGACCGTCGTCTGGGCACGCCCACGCGTCGACGCCGAGCGCATGCTGCAACTGGACACAACCTCCCTCACCTCAGAAATCAACGCGGCCTTTGGCAACACGATGGGCGAACTCACGTTAACCGCGAAGCTCACGAGTTACCCGTTAGTCTGGCGATTCGTCGAACCGCGTGCCAGCGGCGCCATTGTGGCGCTGGGCAACGCCGCACAGGGCCTGCATCCCGTCGCGGCACAAGGACTCAATCTGGGGCTGGCCGACGCGCAGCAATTCGCTGATGCAATGGCCAAAAAATCGGCTGGCATCGCGGCAACGCTGACCTCGTTCGCACGGCAACGCGGCGTTGATCGCGTCACCCGTATCGGATTCACTGGCCTGCTCGCCTACGGCTTTGATCGCGGTGGCTGGCTGTTGGATGTTCCTCGCGGCCTGGGCCTGACGGCGGTGCAAATGCTTCCTCCACTGCGACGTCAGTTAACACGAAGGTTGGCGCTTTAGCAACCTGATTTTTCCGGTTTTATAAGAGTCCCACTTGCGTAGGTAGGGCAGTGTTGCAATAAGATTTGTCAACCCATTTTTGTGCAACGTAGTGCCTAAATTTCAGGCATTACTGTCGCTATAATCTGGGCTGACCCCAATTCCCCCAACAGAGATTTTTCTGCACACTTATGTTGCGCATCGGCCCTTATTCCCTTAAAAATCGGCTCGTGATCGCGCCGATGGCTGGGGTGACTGATCGTCCGTTCCGCAAATTGTGTCGTCAGTTTGGCGCGGGTTATGCGGTAAGCGAGATGGTGGCATCGAAGCCCGAGTTTTGGCAAACGCCGAAGTCGATGCATCGCATGAATCACGACGGTGAAGACGCGCCGATTGCCGTGCAGATCGCAGGCAATGACCCGCAGGTGATGGCCGAGGCCGCGCGCTTCAACGTGACGCGCGGAGCGCAGATCATCGACATCAACATGGGATGTCCGAAGAAAAAAGTGTGCAAGGCTGATGCGGGCTCTGCGTTGTTGCGTGATGAGTCGTTGGTGGCGCGGATTCTTGAGGCGGTGGTGAACGCGGTCGATGTGCCGGTGACGCTCAAGACGCGCACCGGCTGGAGCCCCGACAACCGCAACGCGATTCGTATCGCCCAGATTGCCCAGAACGCGGGCATCGCCGCACTGACGCTACACGGTCGCACACGCGCCTGCGGCTTCGATGACGGCACGGTGGAATACGACAGCATCAAGGCCGTGAAAGCATCTGTCACGATTCCCGTCATCGCTAACGGTGATGTGGATTCGCCTTCGAAAGCGAAATGGGTCCTCGAATACACCGGTGCCGACGCCGTGATGATAGGCCGCGCCGCACAGGGTCGCCCGTGGATCTTTCGCGACACCGAATATTTTTTCGAGCATGACGAGTTGCCGCTCGCACCTGAAGTCGCCGAGGTCGCGGCGCTCATGCAAACGCATCTCGAAGATCACTACACGTTGTACGGAGAGAGCTCCGGCGTTCGCAGCGCACGTAAACACATCGGCTGGTACACCGAAGGCTTGCCCGGCAGCGAAGTCTTTCGTGATGCACTCAATGTGTTGACTGAGGCCGGCGCGCAGCTCGCGGCAGTTCACACGTACTTTTCACAAATGGCAGATCAGTTGGACCGTTTGCCGTTGGCGTCATACACCGCGCATTGACCAGATATTTACAAGCAACAACCAATAGAACGAGAGAACAAAAACAATGAAACGACCCAAACTAAACGGTCATGCCGCAATCGCCGAAGCGGTCGGTAATTCACTGAGCGAATACATGGAAAAACTCGATGGCGAACCGGCTGACAACCTGTATGAACTGGTAATCGGTAGCGTCGAAAAATCGTTGATCGCGGATGTCCTCAATCGTGCCCGTGGCAATCAGTCCGAAGCGGCGAGCATGCTCGGCATCAACCGCAACACGCTACGCGCCAAGCTCGATAAATACAAAATCAAAACGAACTAGAACTCCGGTATGAACCGCAAGATCACGCGTGCCCTCCTCTCAGTCTCCGACAAAAACGGCCTTCTCGACTTCGCAAAATCGCTCGCGGCGCACGGCGTGGAGCTGCTCTCCACAGGCGGCACCGCCAAGATCATTCGCGATGCGGGCCTCAAAGTTATTGATGTCGGCGACTACACCGGTTTTCCGGAAATGCTCGATGGTCGCGTGAAAACGCTGCACCCGAAAGTGCATGGAGGCATCCTCGCCAACCGCCTGTTGCCTGATCACGTAAGTGCGGTTACCGCCGCGAACATTCCGCTGATTGATCTGGTCGTAGTTAATCTTTATCCGTTCCGTGAAACCATTGCCAAGCCCGGATGTTCGCTCGAAGATGCAATCGAAAATATCGACATAGGCGGCCCGACAATGGTTCGCGCTGCTGCCAAGAACTGGGAAGGCGTGGCGATTGTTGTTGACGGTAGCGACTACGCCGCACTCACCGACGAATTGAACGGGAACAGGGGCGAGTTGTCGCGCAAGACGCGTTTCGCGCTCGCAAAAAAGGCTTTCACTCACACTGCCGCCTACGATGCGGCGATTGGTAACTACCTGACCTGCCGCGAACTCGAAGGCGAGCCACGCGCGTACCCAGATGTGTTGACACTGCAATGGACCAAGGCGCAGGACATGCGCTACGGTGAGAATCCGCATCAAAGCGCCGCCTTCTATCGGGACGAAACACCCGCTGAGGGCACGTTATCGAAGTACACGCAATTGCAGGGCAAAGAGCTCTCGTACAACAACGTGGGCGATGCCGACGCCGCGTGGGAATGTGTGCGCTCGTTTGCCGAGACGTGTTGCGTGATTGTGAAGCACGCCAACCCATGCGGAGTGGCGCTGGGCGCATCACCGCTCATCGCATACAACCTGGCACTGGCGACCGATCCGACCTCTGCGTTTGGCGGCATCATCGCATTCAATCGCACCGTCGACGCGGCCTGCGCGGAGGCGGTGAGCAAACAGTTTCTCGAAGTGTTGATCGCGCCAGACTACACGCCGGAAGCACTGGCACTCCTGGCGAAGAAGACGAACGTTCGCGTGCTGACCGTCCCGATGAAATCTTTGTTTGATAGCGCGAATACGCTTGAGATGCAGCGCGTTGGCGGCGGCTTGCTGGTGCAAAGCCCAGACACGCACAAGCTCGACCCGAACGCATTAAAAGTGGTGACCACCAAAGTGCCCGATGCGCAACAACTGAAAGACATGCAGTTCGTCTGGCAAGTCGCTCAGTTCGTGAAATCGAACGCGATTGTGTTTGCCAAGGACGGGCGAACGCTCGGCATCGGTGCCGGTCAGATGAGCCGCGTCGATTCAGCACGCATCGCCAAAATCAAATCTGAACTCGCCGGGCTTACGCTCGCTGGATCAGTCGCGGCAAGCGATGCGTTCTTCCCATTCCGCGATGGCCTTGACGTGGTCATCGACGTCGGCGCAGTCGCCGTCATCCAGCCGGGCGGCAGCATGCGCGACGACGAAGTGATCAATGCCGCGAACGAACGCGGTGTTGCGATGGTGACCACTGGCGTTCGCCATTTCAGGCACTAGGCGCATGAAAATTCTGGTCATCGGTGGTGGCGGCCGCGAGCATGCGCTCGCGTGGAAGCTGGCGCAAAGCCCACGCGTGCAAAACGTCATCGTCGCGCCGGGCAATGCGGGCAGCGCCACAGAATTCAACTGCGAAAATGCGCTCGCCAACAACGTCGAGCAGTGGCTCGCGCTGGCAAAGAACGAAAAAGTCGGCATGACTGTCGTCGGCCCAGAAGCGCCATTGGCGGCAGGGGTGGTCGATGCGTTTCGGGCGGAAGGCTTGAAGATTTTCGGGCCGACGCAAGCCGCTGCACAACTCGAATCGTCCAAGGATTTTTCCAAGGCGTTCATGAAGCGCCACGGCATCCCAACAGCTCAATACGAAAGCTTTACTGACACACAGGCCGCACACGACTACATCAACGTCAAAGGCGCACCGATTGTGGTCAAGGCCGATGGCCTTGCAGCGGGTAAAGGCGTCGTCGTAGCGATGACGCTTGAAGAGGCCCATGCAGCGGTCGACATGATGCTCGCCGACAATTCTTTTGGTGCAGCGGGCGCACGCGTTGTGATCGAAGAATTTCTCGCAGGCGAAGAGGCCAGCTTCATCGTGATGGTGGATGGACGCTACGTGCTGGCGATGGCGTCCAGTCAGGATCACAAGCGCCTGCTCGATGGCGACCACGGCCCGAACACGGGTGGCATGGGCGCGTATTCTCCCGCCCCTGTCGTCACGCCGGAAATGCACGCGCGCATCATGCGCGAAATCATCTGGCCGACGGTTCACGGCATGGCGAAAGACGGTATTCAGTACACCGGATTTTTGTACGCGGGTGTGATGATTGATGCCGAAGGGCATCCAAAAACGCTGGAATTTAACTGCCGATTCGGCGACCCAGAAACGCAGCCGATCATGATGCGCCTGAAAAGCGATCTGGTTGATCTGATAGAGCATGGCATCAACGGCACGCTCGATAAAGTGGACGCGGAATGGGATCGCAGAGTGGCGCTTGGCGTGGTGATGGCAGCGCACAATTACCCCGACAATCCGCGCAAAGGCGACGTGATTCGCGGCCTCGTTGCACCGGCCGACGATGTTCACGTGTTTCACGCCGGAACGGCGAGCGTCGACGGGAAAATCGTCACGTCGGGTGGCCGCGTGCTGTGCGTCACCGCACTGGCAGACACCGTCAAACTTGCGCAAAAGCGCGCGCTCGAAGTGGCTGAAAATATCTCGTTCGACGGCATGCAGATGCGCCGCGATATCGGCTGGAGAGCCATCAAGCGATGAGCGAAAGGAACATTCCCGCTGCCACGTCCGTGAATCGAGACGACGTTGCCCAAGTACGCGAGTTTCTGCTCGGTTTGCAGGCACGCATCGTGTCGTCACTTGAGGCGGTCGATGGCGGCACGTTCATTCGTGACGAATGGCAGCGGCCCGAGGGCGGTGGCGGCATCTCCCGGCTGATTGAAGGTGGCTGCGTGATAGAGCGGGGTGGAGTTAATTTTTCGCATGTACTGGGCAGCAAGTTGCCGCCGTCGGCCACTGCGCTACGCCCCGAGCTCGCGGGCGCGAAGTTCGAAGCAATGGGCGTGTCGCTGGTCATTCACCCGTTAAATCCCTATGCGCCGACGACGCACATGAACGTGCGGTTTCTAATCGCAATGCCACCTCAAGGCGATCCGGTGTGGTGGTTTGGGGGCGGCATGGATCTGACTCCGTACTACGGGTTCACCGAAGACGCGCAGCATTGGCATCGAACTGCCAAAGGCGCATGCGACCCTTTCGGCGCTGATCTCTACCCACGCCTTAAAAAGCAGTGCGACGACTATTTTTTCTTGAAACACCGCCAGGAACCACGCGGCATCGGCGGCACTTTCTTCGATGATTTCAGCGCGCTGTCTTTCGAGCAAAGCTTCGCGTTGATGCGATCGATCGGTGAGCATTTCGTCCCCGGCTACGTGCCGATTTTGCGTCGCCGGATCGATATGCCGTTTAGCCAGCGTGAGCGTGACTGGCAGTTGTATCGTCGTGGCCGCTATGTGGAATTCAATCTGGTGTGGGATCGTGGAACGCATTTCGGTTTGCAATCAAACGGGCGCACCGAAGCATTCCTCATGAGCATGCCGCCACTCGTCGCATGGCGCTATGACTACAAGCCGGAACTGGGCACGCCGGAGGCTGCACTCTACACCGATTTTCTGATTGCGAAAGACTGGTTATGAACTCGCGCAACGCGGATGCTGAATTGATCGCACGAGACGACGCGCATCTCGCGGAAGTTTTTGTCTCAGGTGAAGATGTTTTCAGAGGCAAATTGCTTCATGTCGTCCGCGACACGATCACGCTGCCGAATGGTCGCGCCGGTACGCGCGAATACATCAAGCATCCCGGCGCGGCCTGTATCGTTGCGGAGTTTGAAGACGGCAAGTTGCTACTTGAGCGCCAATATCGCTATCCGATGGGAAAAGTGATGATCGAATTTCCGGCCGGAAAGCTGGATCGGGGCGAGAATCCGCTAGTTGCCGCGCAGCGCGAACTGAAGGAAGAAACGGGTTACTGGGCGCGCTCGTGGCATACGCTGGGTCACATGCACCCGCTAATCGCCTATGCCGACGAGATCATCCACCTCTTCCACGCTAACGGCCTCGTACAAGGCGATGCAAAATTGGATCAGGATGAGTTTCTGGAGCTTTTCGCTGCGACCCCCGAAGAGGTGACCGCGATGATTGCCGACAATCGCATAACCGATGGCAAAACGATCGCGGCTTTTTTCAGATGGCAATTGTTGCGACGACCGGGCATTGTTTAGGTGGCCTTCCAGCCACCGGACTAATGTTTATAGAGGCTGGGCGAACGCCGCTTCAGTGGTCGTTGTGACTTCCACCGTAGGGTTGGTTGTTGATGCGGTTTTGACATTAGAAACCGTTCTCACGATACCTAGGGCATCGACAACCCAATCGGTCGACAAGGTGGTAACAGTTTGTCCAGTTCCCGGATACGTGGTCACGAGTTCCGTGGCGAATTTGCAGGCACTGTTGTAAGTACCAAGCGGCACATTGACACTTTCCTTGCCGATATAGGTACGCTTGCCGACCTGAGTTACGGTGCCAAACGTATTGGGGCGCGAATAGGTTAGTTGGCGGTTGACATTTACGACCTGACCGTCGGCAAAAGCACGCGGATACGCGGTCGCGGTGGAGTAATAAATCTCATTTAGACCGTCGGCGTCGATAGTGGAAGAGCCAAGCACAGTCCATGTCGTGAGGCCGTCAATGATCTCGGTCGAAAAGGCTGGCGCCGAGGCGCGTCGCTCAACCACGGGTGTTACACCAGCGTATCCGTTGAAGGTCGTAGTGCTGTTGGCCAGGAAGCGTTCAAAACTACCGGGCGTGCCTTCGCTGTTGATAGATTGATAGCTAAGCCGAACTGCGGGATAGTAAAAGGTACCGCACTTTTGCGCAGAGTCCACCGTGGGCGTCACGTCCGTCGCATTGGTCGCACAAAAAGCCGCGTCCTCGCCTGCATATCCCTGCGACCGAGCTAAGTTGTAAGTTTCGGGGCTCGTCGTGTAGCGGTGATTGGGCGTTTTGCCGCCTGCCGCTGGGCGAAAGCCGCGATACACCGTCTGTGTACCCGTTGGACAAACCCCTCCCTGGGGCTGCGCGACTGCAAAATCGAAACCCTCGTAGCTGAAGCCATTAAGGTTTTGTGCCTGAATCTGCTCGCAGTCGACGCCTTCGCGACCATAAAAATGGCTACTGGTTGGGGGCGTGTTGAGGTTAATGTAGAAACGGCAAATTCGGGTAGTACCTGTAGCGACACCAGTTGCTGCGATCGCGTCGAACGTCATGCCTGTTCGTCTGAAATCGGTCTGCGCATCCAGCGCAAGTTGTTCAGCCGCTCGACCCGTAATGAAATACGCGTCCAGCGCTTTGTTGTAGAACTCGACGACGGTCACCGCTTGAGCGAAGGCCGAACCCGCACCGAGCGCCAACGTTAGAGCAAGTAAGCCACGTAGGCTTTTTGACATTGACATAATTTTTCTCACACTAGTTGATTGATTGAATGACCGGCGAAACGCCTTCGGGGCGCGATGCATACAGCAAATGACACTGGAAATGAGTATAGAAATGGCCTTTAGGCACATATGTAGGACAGAGCCTTGATCGCGAGTGGGCAGCGCGCCCCTTTTGCGCTCCGCCCGGTGCGGTAAACCACGTTTTTCGTTCAATCTGAGGCGGCGTGGTCAAATGTTTGCTAACCAAGCTCGCAATGATGCGCTCGTTAAAACGCCCCATGAAACCTCAATTCGTACTCTCATTGTCTTGCCCCGACCGTCCCGGCATCGTGTATCGCGTATCGGGATTTCTTGTCGAGCAAGGCGCGAATATTCTGGAGGCGGCGCAGTTTGATGACGTAGACACCAGCCGCTTTTTTATGCGTGTGCAGTTTGAAGTGAACGACGCAACGCTGACGGCTGCCGTCCTCGCAGAGCGTTTTTCGGCCGTGACCAGCGAGCTTTTGATGCAGGCGAATTTCTACGCGACGGCGATGCGGGTTCGCGCGCTGATTATGGTGTCGAAGCAGGGCCATTGCTTGAACGACCTGCTGTTCCGCCACAAGAGTGGACACCTGCCGATTGACATCGCGACCATCGTCAGCAACCACATGGACTACTACCAGCTGGCCGCGAGCTACAACATTCCGTTCGTGCACCTGCCGGTCACGGCTGCCTCCAAGCTCGCACAGGAGGCGAAGTTACGCGATATCGTCGCTGAACAAAACATTGATTTGGTCGTTCTCGCGCGCTACATGCAGGTACTTTCGCCGTCGCTCTGCGAATATCTAAACGGCCGTGCCATCAACATTCACCATTCGTTTTTGCCGAGCTTCAAAGGCGCGCGTCCGTACTTTCAGGCGCATGATCGCGGCGTCAAATTGATCGGTGCAACGGCGCATTACGTGACCACCGATCTCGACGAAGGCCCCATCATTGAGCAGGACGTTGCGCGCGTCAGCCATTCGATGAGTGCGGAGGCGCTCACGGTTGCTGGCAGCGATCTTGAATGCACGGCGCTCGCCCGCGCGGTAAAGTGGCACGCCGAACATCGGGTGCTACTGAACGGCAGCAAAACGGTTGTGTTCAGCTGACCGCCTTGAGTGGGACACATTGGGGTCGCTAAACCGCCGGTTACGCGCCTTTTTTTCGGCAGAGAAACGATTGTTCGTGCCGCGAGCGGCCCGATCCTCGCGGACCTTGAGCTCTACCTCGCGTAGCGCGCAAGGCTTGCCGCGGGAAGCTACCGCCGTTCGGCGCTGACGCCGACTCATGTTCGCGACGAGGCCGCGCGCATTGGTTTGCGGCAGCGAAGCGTTTTCTGTTCCCGATCAACGCTAATAGTGATACGTGCGATAGATCGTGACCACGCTCCCTCCCTATACTCAGTTCGCTGCGCGCCAAAATTGCAGATACACGTCTACAACAACACCGTGCGCGCGGGGGATTTCACGATGCAACGATTTTTTTGCCGCTGGGCAGCCGCGGTGCTGCTCGCAATCGGCCTCAGCAGTGCGGTTACGCCCGTTGGGGCAACGCACTTTCACGGCGGCACGATGAACCTGGCGCGCGCGCCACTGCCCGCCAACCCGTTTGTGCAGGACAAGCTTCGGCTGGTGTTCGAATCGAGCTGGCGAATTTCGTACGGATGGCCGACGCTAATCACGCTCGGTGCAACCTTCAACCTGGGCTATACCCTATCGTTTACCGACGCCCTGTCGGGAACAACGTCCGTTCCCATCATCGCAACCGTGGTTTCGCTCAATCCCATTGAGGATCTGTTCACCGCGCGGTTTGAGTACGACTACGTCACGCCAAACAAGTTTGACATTACCGTCGACCACCAGAACGGTGATCGCGACTCAATCCTCGCCGAAGGCAACCATGACCTGAGCTGGCGCATCACGGCCAACGCGCCCGCCGTTGGCTCGACGGTCTGGCAGTCGCCTCGCGCCGTGGGTCTGCCGCGGGTGTACGCGAATGCCGGCGCGCAGCTTACCCTCGCCGTTCCCGTGGTGCAGCCAAGCGGGCTGGCGACACTGTTCGGGGTCGCGCCGGTCGCCCGGTCACTACTTTCCACTGCACGTCCCGTTGGATCGGCCGCCTGTTACCAACCCGGCCCGTTGGCCGGACCGCAGGTACCCAGCCCGTCGGTCAACGGTGCGTCGGCACCGTGCATATGCACGAACCTTCCATTTACGGGGGTTTGTTTGCCCGCCATGGCGACGACGCAGCAGGCGGCTGGCGGCATCGTCACCTGGACGCCCGCTATCCCGGCGCGCTATGCGGTGCAGTTTGACGTCTCAAGCATCGATTCCAATCAGGTTGTGCAAGATCGCGTGCCGCTTGACATGGTGGTGGCTGTCACGGCGCCCTGTCCGGGTGCTGCCGGTGCGGG
Organism: Burkholderiales bacterium; assembly: GCA_025354165.1. Lineage (GTDB taxonomy): Bacteria > Pseudomonadota > Gammaproteobacteria > Burkholderiales > Casimicrobiaceae > Casimicrobium. Next base: position 10,854 of record JANXNI010000053.1, read on the forward strand.
ATGTGTTGCGCCACCTACGGTATCCGTGGCATCCACCTATCAGGCGACCGCCGGGACGGCGCTATCAATTCCCGTCGCCGTAAACTACGCGGGCTCAGCGTCCGATCAGCTCTATCTGTTTAACACCACGCTGCCATCTGGCGCAACGCTTGGGGCGACGTCGGGCACGGCACCGCAGCTCGCCACCACACTCAACTGGACACCAGGCGTCACCAATCTGGGTGATTATCCGGTCTGTTTTCAGGGATCTGTCAACACCTCAGGCGGTGGCAAGGCCACGAGTCTCGGGATGCCCTGTGTGACCATTACGGTGCCATCTACCCCGCCGGGTGTCCCTACCGGAGTGACCGCCACGCGAGGCAACGCCAGCGCATCAGTTACTTTCACCGCGCCTGCGGCGGCCGGCAGCTCTGCGATCGTCGGCTACACCGTGACCTCCAACCCTGCGGGCGGTACGGATTCTGCGGCGGGAGCACTGACCACACCACGCACGATCACCGGCTTGACCAACGGCGCGCCCTACACATTTACGGTGACGGCGGCCAACGCCGGGGGTAGCGGTGCCGCCTCAGCGCCGTCGAATAGCGTGATCCCGGCAACGGTGCCTTCGGCCCCGACGATCCAGAGCGTCACCGCAGGCGATGGGCGCGTCACCGTCAACGTGGTCGCAAACGGTAACAACGGCAGCGCAGTCACTGGCCTCACAGCCGTGTCCACCCCCGCCGCTGGCAGTGACACCAACGCAGGCTCAACGGGGCTCAGCCACGTCGTCACCGGCCTCGCCAACGGCACTGCGTACACCTTCCGTGCCACGGCCACCAATGGCGTCGGCACCGGCGCACCATCGACCGCCTCAACCAGCGTCACCCCGCGGGCCTTCCAGCCCACGATCAGCATGAGCTTTGGCAGCTCACCCATCGTCATCGGTCAAACCTCGCCGCTGACGCTCACCCTGACCAACCCCAATCCGGTGACCACGCTCACCGGTCTCGCGTTCACCGATACGCTGCCCGCTGGCGTGAGCGCTAGCGCGGGCACGCAGAGCGCCTGTGGCGGCACTGTCACCCGCACCAGCACGGTGATTTCGCTCGCGGGCGGCACGCTCGCCGCGAATGCCAGCTGCGTCATCACGCTCAACGTCACTGGCGCGCAGGCAAGCGCCACCGCATGGACCAACACCGTCAGCAGCGTCACTACGACTAACGGCACCCTGCAGGGTGCCACGCCCTCAGCCACCGCCAACATCACGGTGAACAAGGCGGCAACGAGCATCAACATCATCTCCGACACGCCCGATCCCTCGGCAGCGGGCACGCCTGTGACGGTGGTCGCCACGGTCGCGGTCTTTTCACCGGGCACCGGCACACCCAGCGGCAACGTTCTCATCAGCGATGGCGTCAACACCTGCACGATCAACTTGCCCGCCGCCAGCTGCGTCTGGACCGGCAACACCGTTGGCGTTCGCTCGCTCACCGCCGCGTACGCCGGAGACAGTCAGTTCAACGCCAGCACGTCATCGGCGGCAACGCACACGGTGGTGCCCGCCAATCAGCAAAGTGCGCTGACGGTCAACCGAACCGGCAGTGGCGGCGGCAGTGTGGCGAGCAATGATGGCTTCATCAATTGCGGCGCGACCTGCACCAACACTTATGCCCACACGACGGTGGTCACGCTCACGCCTACACCGCAAGGCGGTTCGGTATTCTCAGGCTGGCTCGGTGCCTGCACCGGCAAGCTGCCCTGTGCGCTCACCATCAGCGGGCCGGTGGCGCTGACGGCGACTTTCGCACCCAACTCACCTCCGCTCAATCTCGACATCGACGGCAACGCCTCCACCAAAGCATTCAGCGATGGCCTGTTGATCATGCGTTATCTGTTCTCGTTGTCGGGGACGGGATTGACGGGGGCCATCAATAGCCCCGGTACGCCCGCTCGCACCACTCCAGCGGATGTGCTTCAGTATCTGACCAACCTGCGTCCCATGCTGGATGTGGACGGCGACGGCGCTGTGGACGCAGCGACCGATGGTGTGATGCTGGTGCGCTACCTGTTCGGATTCCGTGGGTCGGCGCTGATCGACAACGCGGTAAGCACCACTGCTCGACGCACGACCGCTACGGCCATCGAGGCCTACATCGCTTCTGTGCTGCCTTAGTCTTCACGCTTTCGATGCGACCGATGGCTTCTTCGTGGTGTCGATGGCATCGAATCGGTCGACTGGCCATCATCAGCTTTTTACTAAACGCCTTATTTCATTTGGGCTAGGAGCGCAAAATCCACATTATCGACATAGCCTATTATCGACCGTTAGCCCTCATGTGCCGGACGTTTCAGATAAAAGTCATTACCCACAGATCTACTCCGACTTCGCTCCCGCCTTCACCCAGGCTCCGATTTTGGCGCGCTCTTCTTCGGTGATTTGCGTGGCGTTGCTCATCGGCATGATGCGCGTCACTACGGCCTGCTGATACATCGCCTGCGCGTTTTTAACGATGAGTTCAGGGGTGTGCAGCTGGATGTTTTTCGAGATCACCTGCGCGTTGTGACACATCTGGCAGCGCTGCTCGACGATGGCCTGAATCTCTGCCAGTTTCGGAGCGGCGGGAGCACGCGGGGCTTCTGGTTGCGGTGCTGGCGCGAGCCAAATGATCACACCGAGCAAAATCATCGCGCCTGCCGCGAACCAGCCGTACTGCGGCGGGCCTTTGTGGCGCAGCACAAAAAACTGACGAATCAGCGCACCTGCCAGCATGATGAGCACCAGCACCAGCCAGTTGTTCTCTGCGCCGTACGTCATGCTGTAGTGGTTCGACAGCATCGCGAATAACACGGGCAGCGTGAAGTACGTGTTGTGCACACTACGCTGTTTGGCGCGAATCGGATGCATCGGATCAGGCTTTTCGCCCGCCTTCATCGCTGCCACCGTTTTGCGCTGCCCAGGAATGATGACCATCAGCACGTTCGCGCTCATCGCCGTTGCGAGGCTCGCACCGGTCAGCAAAAACGCAGCACGGCCCGCAAACAGATGACAGGCAACGTACGTGGCGATGACGACGTATGCGAACACAAGCGCGCCAACCATCGCGTCGCCATTTTTCTTTTGCCCGAACGCGCGACAGATCGCGTCGTAGACGACCCAACCCATGACCAGATACACGAGCGACGCGCCAATGGCGGCCGCCGACGAGCCCCACGCAAACACATTTTTGTCGATCAAAAACGTCTGCGCGTTGAACAGATACAGCACGACAAACAGCGCAAAGCCGCTCATCCACGTCCAGTAGCTTTCCCAGTAAAACCAGTGCAGATGATCGGGCAATTGCTTCGGCGCGACCATGTACTTTTGCGGGTTATAAAAACCACCCCCGTGCACCGCCCACAGCTCGCCGTCGACGCCCTTGTCAATCAGCTCCTGTGACTTCGGTTTCACCAGCGAACTGTCGAGAAACACGAAATAAAACGACGAGCCGATCCACGCGATGCCAACGATCACGTGTAGCCAGCGCAGCAGTAGATTCAGCCAGTCAAAAATGTACGATTCCATCGCGCTAGCTTCCCCGATACGTTGAGTACGTCCACGGCGAGCAAACCAACGGGACGTGGTAATTGCCGCCCTCATCGGCGATGCCGAAATCGATCGGCACCACGTCAACAAACGGCGGGTCAGGCAATGTCATGCCCTTGTTTTTGAAGTGCTCGCCGATGTGAAAAATAAGGCGGTAGCGACCACGCTTGACCTCAGCATCTTTGAGCAGCGGCTCGTTGGTGCGACCGTCCGCGTTGGTGCGCGCGGTGACCAGCAATTTCAGCACCGGATCCATCGAATAAAGCTCGATCAATACATTGGGCGCAGGCCCGCCGTGCACGGTGTCGAGAATGTGGGTCGAGAGTTTTCCCATCGCGCTACTCCGTGATCAGATCGAGCAGGCGCAGGCGGGCAATCTCGCCGACCTGCATCAGGTTGTTGTTGAATTCCATGGCGCGGGTGTTCAGCAAACGCGACTTGATCGCACCGAAGATCGCGCCCTGGCTGTTGTTGCGTGCAACGATGATGAACGGAAAATCAAACTTTGCGCGATAGGCAGCGTTGAGATCGCGCAGTTGCGCGACGTCGTCCGCAGTCATCGCCGAGAGCCCAGCGGCCGCCTGTTCGCGCGTGGATTCATCAGTCAGGGAGCCCGCTGCGGCCTCTTTTCCTGCCAGCTCGGGGTGCGAATTCAGCAGCGCGAGTTTTTCTGTTTCACTCGCCGAGTGTACGGTTGCAACCAGTGCCGCGAGCACGGTCGCTCGCGAGGTGAAGCCCGTCACCGGCTTCAGGGAAAAAGCGCGTTCAGCGATCCACGGCGAATGCTCGTAGACCGCGCCGAATGCAGACGAGAATTCGGCGGGCGAGAAGTGGTTGATTTCGTTTAAAGTTGGCATTTCACAAAAGGTGTCGGCTAGTAGGTTCTACCCCCTCTCCCCTTGCAGGAGACGCGATACGCTTGTCGCTAGAGGGCTCAGAGGGTAGGGGGTGAGGGGGTGGTTGCGCTTAGAGTAACCATTGCTCCGTATCAACCCACTCACTCTCACACACGTGGAGTCCAATTGAACTTCTCAGTGCGCTTCCGCCTGCTTGGCCGCATTAATCGCCTCACTCGCGTCCCCACTCGCCCCATTAAAAAACAGATTCAACACAAGTGCCGCGATGGACGTCAGCAGAATACCCGACTCGATCAGCGGATGAATCCCATGCGGCATCCACTGCTTGAAGTTCGGCGCGATCAGCGGAATCATGCCGATACCGATGGACACGGCGACGATGATCGAATTGAAGCGATTGGTTTTGTAATCAACATTCGAAAGGATACGAATCCCCGTCGCAGCGACCATGCCAAACATCACGAGCCCAGCACCGCCCAATACGACCGTTGGCAGCGACTCCACGAGCGCTGCCATCTTGGGCAACAACCCCAACACGATCATGATCGCGCCACCCGCGACGCAAACGTAGCGGCTCTTGACGCCCGTCACCGCGACCAGGCCTACGTTCTGCGAAAAACTGGTGTACGGAAACGTATTGAAAATGCCGCCGATCAGCGTGCCCAGCCCGTCGGTTCGCAAACCACGAGATAGCGCAGGCTGATCGATTTTCTTGCCCGTCATTTCGCCCAGCGCGAGAAACATGCCGGTCGATTCAATCATGACGACAATCATGACAAGCGTCATGGTGAGAATCATCACTGGATCAAACTGCGGCATGCCGAACGAAAGCGGCATTACAAAATCCAACCAAGCAGCCTTGCCCACCTTGTCGAAAGTCATGATGCCAAGCGCGGTAGCGACGACACCGCCAATGATGATCCCGAGCAGCACCGAAATGTTGGCGATGAAGCCCTTAGCGTAACGTGCGATCACGAGAATTGACACCAGCACCAGCGCCGCGATGCCCACACCTGCTAACTCCGCGTACTTCGGATTCGGCACGCTTGGAACCAGCGCGATTCCCTTCGGAATCGCCGGGAACGCCGAGCCGGGCGCGGTCGCGGTGGCCGTCGCGTCGGCTAGCCATTTTGCGTGCTCTGGGTTCACCACCGACGGCGCGGTTGGGCCGAAGGGATTGCCAAAAATCCAGTTGATGCCCACACGCATGAGACTGATGCCAATCACCGCGATGATGGTTCCTGTCACAACCGGCGGAAAGAAGCGCAGCATACGGCTGACAATCGGCGCAATGAGTATCGAAATGATGCCCGCGCCGATGATCGACCCGAATATCAGCTGCGCACCAACGACACCGGGGTTGGCGTTAGCAATCGCGATCATTGGCGCAACCGACGCAAACGTCACCCCCATCATCACCGGCAGGCGAATGCCGAACCACTGGGTCGCGCCCAGCGCCTGAATCAGCGTCACTACGCCACAGCAAAATAGATCAGCGGAAATGAGTAGCGTCACCTGATCGGGTGTCAATTTCAGCGCGCGGCCAATGATGAGCGGCACCGCGACGGCCCCCGCATACATCACCAAAACATGTTGCAGCCCCAACACACCCAGACGCGGTAGTGGCAGCTTTTCATCCACTGGATGGACGGCACTTTCTATCGACATTGCAAATTCCCCGGTTGTTGACTTTTTTGACACTGCTATGCGCACCCAAGCAAAAAGGCTCAGATGCACCCTGTCGCAGTGTAGGCAACCAGCAAGCGCTATGCCATATCAAAAAGTCAATGAGGGTCAATCAACACGGACGCATATTTCCGAAAAATGCTTTGTCGGAGCGCACTTGCACGGTGCGACGGCAGCGAGCGATCAGGGTGACGCGACTTCGTGGTTCGCGAGCGCCTCAAGCGCACGTACCAGCGCGGAATTATCGGATTGACCATGCCCCAAAGCAGCGCACGCGTTCATAAGCTGTGCCGCACCGGAGGTCTGCGGAAGCGCCGCGCCCAGTGTTCGCGCGCTCTGCAACGCGAGATTCAAGTCTTTGTAATGCAACGCGATCCTGAAGCCAGGACTGAAAGTGCGCTTGATCATGCGCTCGCCGTGCACTTCCAGAATGCGGCCTATTTTGTTAATGCTGACATCCAGCCCAGGCCGTCCACCGTGGTCGTTCTTGGCTTGTATTCGCAGCCGATCCAGCCATCGTAACCGAGCGCATCGATGTGCTTGAACAACCACGGATAGTTGATTTCGCCAGTACCTGGTTCGTTACGTCCCGGACTGTCGGCGAGCTGAATGTGACCAATGCGGGCGAAGTAATTTTTCAGCGTGTTGCCCAGTTCGCCTTCCATGCGCTGGGCGTGATAGATGTCGTATTGAACCTTCAGGTTGTCGCTATCGATCTGGTCAAAAATCGCCAGCGCCTCCATCGTGCGATTGATGAAATAGCCGGGCATATCAAACGAATTGATCGGTTCCATCACGCAGAGAACGCCGGCCTTTTTTAGCTCTGCTGCGGCGTAACCCAAATTGCTGATGAGCGTTGCCTGCGCTTGTTCGCGGCTGCCACCCGCCGGTAATTTTCCGGACAGGCAATTGATTTTTCTGCAACCAAGCGCCTCGGCGTAGGTAATTGCTTTGGCAACGCCGACCTTGAACTCCGCTTCGCGTCCGGGCACACAAGCGAGGCCGCGCTCGCCGTTATCCCAGTCGCCCGCAGGCAGGTTGAACAGCGCCTGAGTCAGGTCGTTGGCTTGCAGCGCCGCCTTGATATCGACGGCCGCATAAGGATAAGGAGCCATGTATTCAACCGCCCTGAAGCCTGCATTGGCGGCGGCTTCGAAGCGATCCATGAACGGCAGCTCGGTGAACAGAAAAGTTAAATTGGCAGCAAATTTCAGCATAGTCAGTCCTAATCAAGCTGGGTTACAACGGCGGTAAGCGCGTCGGCCCGATTCGTGGCAAATTCTTCGAATTCAACCACGTTATTGATCTCAGTTCCCATCGCGATGTTGGTAACACGCTCCCGCATGGTCGCGTTGCCGCGGCGATGACTCGTCTCAGAAAGCAGATTCGTTCACGGTTAACGGAGCGCAAGAGCAAACGACGTCAAATAGAGCCTATAAACCTGCAAGACTGTGTGAATTGTGCCTTGCTCGCTAGACTTGTGGATCAGACAAGGGGCGCCTCTAAAAATTCGTTTTTGGGGACGCAGTGTTAGGAGCCCGGAGCGCAGCAACCTTCGCTCCCGCCCTGGTACGTGAGCGCTTTTGGCGAATGCGCGAGCACCGCGTGACGACACAATGCGCCCCACACATAAATTTTTAGAGGTGCCCCAAAGAACCGTTATGACCTGGACTCAACAATACCCGCGCGACATGACTGGCTACGGGCGCAATCCGCCTCATGCGAAGTGGCCCAATCGCGCAAAAATCGCCATCAACTTCGTGCTCAACTATGAAGAGGGCAGCGAGAACAGTGTGCTGCATGGCGACCTTGCTTCGGAGACGTTTCTCTCTGAGATCGCATTTGCGCAGGCCTTTGAAGCGCGCCATCTATCGATGGAGTCGATGTACGAATACGGCTCGCGCGTCGGCGTGTGGCGCATTCTGCGCGAGTTCGCGAAACGCAATTTGCCGCTGACGGTGTTCGGCGTGGCGTGGGCGCTCAAGCACAATGAAGAAGCGACCAGGGCGTTCTGCGAGCTGGGCCACGAAATCGCCTGCCACGGTCTGCGCTGGATTCACTATCAGCACATGGGTGAGGAGAGCGAGAAGCAGCACATGGCGCTCGGCACCCAAATGATCCGGGAGATGACCGGCGGCCAGTGGCCGTACGGATGGTACACCGGGCGCGATAGCCCGAATACGAAGCGTCTCGTGATCGCTCAGGGTGGCTACGAATATGACAGCGACTATTACGGCGACGACTTGCCACTGTATTTGCCAGTACCGATGCAGGACAGCACCGTGCAGCGCCAGCTGATTGTGCCCTACTCACTCGACACGAACGACATGAAATTCTCGTCGGCGGCGGGCTTCGGCAACGGGCAGGACTTTGCGCAGTACCTGATGGATACATTCGACGTGCTGTATGCCGAAGGCGAGGAAGCGCCAAAGATGATGAGTGTCGGTATGCATTGCCGCATTCTCGGAAAGCCGGGACGTATAGCGGGCTTGATCAAGTTTCTGGATCATGTCGAAAAGCATGACCGCGTGTGGATCACGCGCCGCATCGATATCGCGCGACATTGGCGCGCCGTGCATCCAGATACTGGAGACGCTTCGTGAGATTTGGAGCAGAAATTCTCAAACAGGCGGACGTGCTCGCCACATTCACCGAAGACGCGCCCCGGCTCACACGCACGTATCTATCCAAACAACACAAACAGGCAGGCGTTTACCTGATCGGACTGATGCGAGACGCTGGCATGACTGCCGATTTCGATCCCTTGGGCAATATCGTCGGTCGCTATGAAGCGGGCGTTCCTTTTGCGCCCGTCGTGATGACAGGATCGCATCAGGACAGTGTCAGGAACGCGGGGAAATACGATGGGCTGTTCGGTATCCTGTCGCCGATTGCCTGCGTGAAAGAACTCAATCGTCAAGGCAGGAGATTGCCGTACACCCTTGAAATTGTCGGTTTCGGCGATGAAGAAGGCGTGCGCTTTCCGGCAACCCTGATCGGCAGCAAAGCGATGGCCGGCCTGTTCGATCCCGCGTGGCTCGACAAGACCGATGCAGACGGCATAACGATGCGACAAGCCATCAACGATTTCGGCGGCGATGCCAACAAATGGCGCGTGCTAGATCGCCGCAGCGGAGCGCCCGACGGCGAGCATGGCGATGTCGTTGCATTCGTTGAATCACACATTGAGCAAGGACCGGTGCTGCTCAACGAAGGGCTTGCCGTGGGTATTGTCACCGCAATCGCCGGGGCGACGCGTTTGCGCATCAGCATCACAGGTCTCGCGGGACACGCCGGTACCGTGCCGATGGGCGCGCGGCAGGACGCACTCACTGCGGCGGCAGAAATGATTTTGTTCGTCGAAAGCTACTGCACAAATCACGCGGGCCTTGTCGGCACGGTAGGCATCATGAGCCTGAAACCGGGCGCAGTCAATGTGATTCCGCAGGACGTTGAATTCACGATCGACGTGCGCTCAAGTGACGATGGCTCGCGCGTGAATGCCGTCAACGCATTTAACGAGACATTCGCGGTGATCGCAAAGCGGCGCAACGTTGCCTTCACCAGCAACGTATTTTTCAGTAGCGACGCCGCACCCTGCGATGCGGGTTTACAAAGGCAGTTTGAAGCCGCCGTCGTGGCGCACGGCATTGCTCCGCGCTATTTGCCCAGCGGCGCGGGTCACGACGCGATGGTGTTCCCCGCCGTTGCGCCGACGGCCATGCTGTTCGTGCGCTGTGGCAACAATGGCATCAGCCATCATCCCGCCGAAACGATGACCGCCGAAGACGCAGAGATCGCAACGTCCGTATTGCTGCACTTCTTCGAACACTACCAACCACCACAATTTTCAGCCTCAAGCGCCCAGCGCGTTGATCGACACATTTAGAGACATCATGACGACCGAACAAACCATCGCGCAATACGTTGACGCGCACCACGCCGAACAAATCGAATTTCTTCGCCAGATTGTGTGCGTGCCGTCCGACACGCCACCGGGCAACAACAATCCGCCAGCCGAAAGAGCGGCCGAACTTCTCACGGGGCGGGGCTACACCGTCGAGCGCTTCGCAGTGCCTGAGCAACGCGTCCGTGATTACGGCATGCAATCAGTAACCAATCTGATCGTGCGCCATAAATTTGGCAATGGTGGCCCAACGATTGCGCTGAACGCCCACGGTGACGTGGTGCCACCGGGCGACGGCTGGTCATTCGATCCGTATGGGGGCGAAGTCAAAGACGGGCGCATGTACGGGCGCGGCGTAGCCGTGAGCAAGAGCGATATTGCCAGCTTTACGTTCGCGCTCGACGCGTTGCAGGCCGCAGAGAAAGCGGGCGCGAAATTGAACGGCACGGTCGAACTTCATCTCACTTACGACGAAGAATTCGGCGGCCTCGTGGGCCCGGGGTATTTGCTTGAAATCGGCGCATCAAAACCCGATTACGTGATCGGCGCAAGCTTCAGTTACGCCATCGTCACCGCGCACAACGGCTGTCTGCAATTCGAAGTCACAGTACACGGCACCGCCACACACGGCTCGATGCCCGAGACCGGCGACGACGCCTTGCAAGCTGCGAATGCAATCCTCAACGCGATTTACGGCAAACTGCCTGATCTCGGCAAAATCAAATCAAAGGTGGCCGGTATCACGTCGCCCACGATGCTGGTCGGCCAGATCAACGGCGGCACCAATACCAACGTCGTGCCCGGCAAGGTCGTACTCAAAATGGATCGGCGCATGATTCCCGAAGAGAATCCGGCGGAAGTCGAAGCGCAGGTTCGCACAATCATTGAGGGCGCGGTGGCGGGGCGCTCTGGCATTCGCGTCGAGATCAAACGCCTCTTGCTCGCCAACGCGATGAAGCCAGTACCCGGTCAAGCGCCGCTGGTCGCTGCGTTGCAAAAGCACGGCGAGCGCGTGTTCGGCGAACCGATTCCGGCGATTGGCGTGCCGCTCTACACCGACGCGCGGCTCTATGCGGAAGCGGGAATCCCGGTCGTGCTGTACGGTGCGGGCCCACGCACGGTGCCAGAATCCAACGCCAAGCGCGCGGACGAAAATCTACTGCTGGAAGATCTGCGCAAAGCGACGCAGGTGGTCGCGTGCGCCGTGGCGGAGCTACTGGTCAAAGCTTAGCTCAGCGTGAACAACTTTTGGGTGAATTCTCCGCTGCATAAGGGCTAACGTTAATAAACGACCAAAGTCGATATCTAACATTTCACATTCCTATCCCCTATGCAGTAAGGATTTCACGAAAAAGCTGATGATGATCCGTTGATCGCTGCGGACGACTTTGGGCGGGTGCGCGTTTGATGTGCAATCGCCACGAACCGAGCGACGCGCGCTAGTCCAGCCATTTCGTAAACGATTCCGCCGCCACTCGCGGCGTGTGAAACGTATTCACCAGCGCCGATTCGTCGGCGTATCCCAGCGACATTCCGCACACCATCATTTCGTCCTCGCCAGCGCCGACGAGGGGCAGAATGATTTTGCTGAAACCGTTCCACGCGGCTTGCGGGCACGTGTGCAGTCCGCGTGCCCGCGCTGCGATCATCACGTTTTGCAGAAACATGCCGCAATCGACGAGACTGCCGCGCCCCATCACCTGATCAATGGTGACGAACAGCCCCACGGGGGCGTCAAAGAATTTGAAATTGCGCTGATGCTGCGCGTGCATCGCATCCTTGTCGCCCTTGGTGATGCCGAGCAGCCCGTACAAACTCCAGCCATTTTCGCGACGGCGGTCAATGTAGGGGCTCACCCATTTTTCGGGGTAGTAGTCGTACGCCTCGCGGTACTCCGCGCCCAATGCAGGATTGGCGCGAATGCCATCGTGCGCTGCGCACACCTCGGTCACGATGCGATCTCGGGTTGCGCCTTGCACGACGTAGACGTGCCACGGCTGTGTGTTGGTCCCGCTTGGCGCGCGTGACGCCACCCGCAGGATGTCGGAAATCACTTCGCGCTGCACCGGCGTTGGCAGAAACATTCGCGTCGAAAAACGGCTCTCGATAGCCGCATCCACGCTCGCCTGATCGCGGATCGCCGTACTGACTTGCTTCATAGTAATGAGAACGCCGTTCTAAAATCCAACCGCACCACCATCGCGGCGGCAATCGCTGCCCGCCACGTAACCGTTCTCCGCTTTCCAGATGATCTGCCCCGAACCAAAGTCCATGTAGCTGTCGTTGTTCTGTTTAAGTACGTGACCGCGAGCGGCCAATGACTCGCGTACCGCTGACGGTGTCCACGGCTCAAGATCCAGCTCCAGGCCTTTCTCAACACGGAAGCGAGGACCGTCGAGCGCGGCCTGCGGGTTCTCACCAAAATCAATCATGCGCATTGCCGTCTGCATATGGCCCTGCGGCTGCACATGACCGCCCATGACGCCAAACGCGCTTTGCGGCTGACCGTCCTTGAGAATAAAACCCGGAATGATGGTGTGGAACGGACGTTTGCCGCCGGCAACGCAGTTCGGATGCGCGGGATCGAGCACGAAGCCGCACGCACGGTTTTGTAGCGAAATGCCGTCAACCACGATGCCCGAGCCAAAACCCATGTAATTCGACTGAATGAACGAAATCATCATGCCGCGCTCGTCAGCCGCGTTCAGGTACACCGTGCCGCCGCGCAGCTCTGCACTCGGTGAAAAATCCTGTGCGCGCTTCATGTCAATCAACTTGGCGCGACGCTTCAGAAAGTCGCGATCCAGCATCGCGCTCGGCGACACATTCATGAACTCAGGATCGGCCACCTGAGCGTGCACATCGCGGAACGCAAGCTTCATCGCCTCAATCGACAGATGCCAGTAATCGGGATGATTCGGGCCAAGCGATTTGACATCGAACTCTTCCATCATGCCCAGCGCCATGAGCGCGGCAATGCCCTGCCCGTTCGGCGGAATTTCGGCGACTTCGTACCCACGATAGCCAATGCGAATCGGATCAACCCAGTCCGCGACGTGCGCGGCGAGATCAATGCCGGTCATCATGCCACCATGCGCTTTCGCATGCGCCACGATGCGCGCCGCGAGCTGACCGCGATAGAAAGATTCGCCTTCGCTCTCAGCAATCAAACGCAAAGCCTCAGCCTGCGCCGGATTGCGGAACAACTCACCGGGCAGCGGAGCGCGGCCACGCGGCATGAAGTGCTCGGCATAGCCCGGCTGCTTTTCGAGAATCGGCACTGCGCGCGCCCACTGTCCCGCGATGATCGGCGTGACCATAAAGCCGCGCTCGGCGACGTCGATCGCAGGTGCCAGCAAATCAGCAAACGGCAACTTGCCGTAGCGCTTCGACAGAGCCGTCCAGCCCGCCACCGCGCCCGGCACCGAAACGCTCATCCAGCCGCGCTCGGGCATTGCCTGCATGCCTTTGAACGTGTCTGCGCTCCATGCCTGAGGTGACCGGCCCGACGAATTGAGGCCGTGCAGCGCCTTATCCTCCGGGCTCCAGATCAGCGCGAAAAGATCGCTGCCGAGGCCATTGCTGCACGGCTCGACCACGGTGAGCACGGCAGCGGTCGCGATGATCGCGTCGACCGCGTTGCCGCCCGCGCGAATCATCGAGAGTCCGGCCTGCGCCGCCAGCGGATGCGTAGTGGACACCACATTTCGGGCCATTAGCGGCGAACGGCCACCGGGATACGGACGGGAGTAATTGAAATTGGACATGAAGCAGAAAAACTCGAACCGTTCGCACCGTCCTGTCGAAGTGCTTGCGGCGAAACTGAAAATTAAGTCGGGCATCGACAGGTTGCACCCGGAACCTCGGATTTTGACTTAATCGATGTCGCCGATAATCACGGCATGCCGTTTTCTTCGCTAAACCTGTCTCCCTCCCTCCTTGAGGCCGTCGCCGAGCGCGGTTACGCGGTGCCCACTGCGATTCAATTGGCAGCGATTCCCGCAATCCTGCAGGGGCGCGATGTCGTTGCCTCGGCCCAAACCGGATCGGGCAAAACAGCGGCATTTGCGTTGCCGCTGTTGCAGCGCGTCGCGGCCACTCCTGCCGTTGCGCGCGGAGCAATCCGTCCCACCAGCGCGCTGATTCTGGTTCCCACGCGCGAGTTGGCGGCACAGGTCGGTGAGACCGTGGCAGCGCTGTCCACACACCTGCCACGTCGCGTGAAAGTGGCCGTGGTCTTCGGCGGTGTGTCGATCAATCCGCAAATGATGAACCTGCGCGGCGGTGCCGATATTGTGGTCGCAACACCGGGACGTTTGCTTGATTTGATCGATCACAACGCGCTGAGTATTTCTGCGCTGTCGACGCTGGTGCTGGACGAGGCGGATCGGCTACTGGATCTTGGCTTCGGCGAAGAGTTGCAGCGAATCCTGAAATTGCTACCCGAAGCACGGCAAACCCTGTTTTTTTCGGCGACTTTTCCGCCCGTGATTGAAGCGCTCGCTAGCTCGATGCTGCGAGCGCCGCTGCGCATTGAAACGATATCGTCAAGCAACACGCCGGACATTGTGCAACGCGCGATTCATGTCGACGCAGCGCAGCGAACACAGCTACTCCGACACCTGCTGCAAGACGCTTCTTGGAGCCGGCTGCTTGTGTTCGTTGCGACCAAACACGCTGCAGAAATCGTCGCCGAAAAGCTGCGCAAATACAGCATCAAAGCCGAACCGTTTCACGGCGAACTTAGCCAGGGCAAACGGCAACAGGTGTTGCATGATTTCAAGACAAACACGCTGCGTGTAATGGTCGCCACGGACGTCGCCGCGCGTGGCATCGACATCGCGCAACTGCCGGTCGTCGTCAACTTTGATTTGCCCCGCTCCGCTGTCGATTACACGCACCGCATCGGTCGTACCGGCCGAGCCGGTGAGCCCGGTCTCGCCGTCAGCTTCCTCAGCACGACCACTGAATCACACTTTCGTCTGATCGAAAAGCGGCAGGGCGTTCGCGTACCGCGCGAGCAAATCGCAGGCTTTGAACCGACGGAAACGGGCGTCGCAATCGATAGCAATGGCGGCGTTAAAGGCAGTCGTCCGAGCAAGAAAGACAAGCTGCGAGCGGCCGCCCTAAATCAAAGATAGATCAAGGATGAAGCGATGATTCGCACGATGCGCAGTTGCCTCAGGAAGTCGACGCTGGGTTTGACATTACTCCTTTTGTTCAGCACGGGCTCGCTTGCTGGCGACATCACCGTTTTTGCCGCGGGTGCAGCGAAAGAGCTCGTTTCCCGCATTGATGCGCCATTCACGCAGGTAACGGGGCATCGCATCAAAGTGACGTTCGATACGGTCGGCGCGCAACGCGAACGGGTAGAACAAGGCGAGCGCCCCGACGTCGTCATTCTCAGCAGTGCAGCCATCGCGCAACTCAACAAACTGGGACTCATTGACGCAGCAACCATCCGCGATGTAGGCGACGTACAGGTCGGCCTCGCCGTAAGCGCAAATGCCAGCGTGCCAGACATCAGCACACCCGAAGCGCTCCGAAAAGCGTTGCTCGCGGCCAAAACCATTACCTACGCCGACCCCGCACGCGGCGCAACCGCCGGCGCGCATTTCGCGAAAGTGCTCGCAGCGTTAGGCGTTAGCGAACAGGTAGCGAGTAAGATGACCGTGCTGCCGTTCGGCGTCGAAGTGATCGAGGCCGTCGCTGCGGGAAAGTTCGAACTCGGTGTCAGCCAGTCGAGCGAAATTGTGCGGCACAAGGGTGTGCGCTATATCGGCCCGCTGCCGGTGCCACATCAGCTGGCGACGCGCTATCAAATTGCCGCGTTGAAAGATCGTCCACTCGGCGTTTCTCTGGCAGATTTCGTGGTCACCGAGCGTGGCAAACAGGCCAGTCGCGAAAGCGGTTTCGACTCACCGCGCTAGCCCACTGTCGTTCCTTGTAGTGAAGGTCACGCCAAACCGCCGTCGCGCATGCGATACCACGCGATGATCGCGGAGAGATAGAGTCGCCGAAATTGATGCAGCGGAAATGATTTGACGCCCGTGACCGGTAGCGGCAGAGCATCGGCCTTCCCACTCAACATATAGCTGGCCATTGCCTGGCCCATCGAGGTTTGCAAGCCGACGCCGCGCCCCATGCAGCCGATATTGATGAGTAGACCCCGCGCAGGTTCGTGCAGATGCGGCAAAAAGTCGCGCGTAATGGCAACGCGGCCGCACCATCGAAACGCGATAGGCGCTTTTGCGGCAGCCGGAAACATATGTCCGATGACGCGCTCAAGATGTCCCCAGTCCGAGGGCGATGTTGGTTCGCGAAAGGGCCCGCGACCGCCCATGATCAAGCGCCGCTGGTGATCG
The DNA here is from genome assembly GCA_025354165.1 of Burkholderiales bacterium. Taxonomy (GTDB): domain Bacteria; phylum Pseudomonadota; class Gammaproteobacteria; order Burkholderiales; family Casimicrobiaceae; genus Casimicrobium. Next base: position 27,234 of record JANXNI010000053.1, read on the forward strand.
AGGCGAAAGTACAGCAGCAGTTGCCGCGTGTCGGACGACACCTGTCCTTGCGGCAGGATCGTTTTGGCCACATCGTCGGGCAGTGGGTCGGTCGCGACCTGAAACGAGTTCGGCGTAATGACCGAGCGCGCCAGACCGGGCCACAATGCGCCCGAGTAGCCGTTGGTACACAGCACGACGCGATCTGCGGTGACAGTCGCGCCCTGAGCTGTAGTCACCTTCCAGCGCGAACCGTCGCGCTGCATCGCGGTTGCCGGGCTGTGACCGTAAATGCTGGCACCCGCGCCGACCGCCGCGCGCGCCAGCCCGCGCGCATAGGACAGCGGCTGAATTCCGCCACCGCGCGGATCCAGCCAGCCGCCGACGTACTTATCAGTACCCAGTAACCTTGCCACTTCGGAGGCACTTAGCGCGCGCGCTCCCGCCACGCCGCGCTTTGCCCACTGTTCCGCGCGCCGACCGACCAGATCGACGCCCGCTGCAGTGTGTGCGCCCTGTACCCAGCCATTGCGCACCAGCGGCACCTCCATGTTGTGCTTTTTGATCAGATCAAACACGGAGTCGGCGGTGCTGCCAGCGAACTGTGCCAGTCGCTCGCCAACCGCGCCGGGAAACATGGCTTGCAACTCGTCAGGGTCGTATTTGAGCCCCGGAATCACCTGCCCGCCATTGCGGCCAGAGCCGCCCCAGCCAGGCTCAAATGCCTCCAGCAGTGCGACCCGGGTGCCCTGTTCGGCGAGATGCAGGGCCGTGGACATCCCGGCAAAGCCACCGCCGACAATGCAGACGTCGACGCTGACATCTCCCTTAAGCGGCGGCGTCGGCAGCGCGGACGCGGCCGTTGCCGCCCACAGTGAGGGTTCCAGTGGAAATGCAGTAGCCATGATTGGATTGCTCTTTAAATGGGACGCAGAACGCGGCGCAAAAAATCCTGAGTGCGCGGATGTTGTGGTTCGGTCAATACCTGTTTGGCGGGCCCCGCTTCGACGATGACGCCGCCGTCGATGAACAGCACGCGATCTGCGACCTCACGCGCAAAACCCATCTCGTGGGTAACCACTGCCATCGTCATGCCTTCTTCTGCCAGCGTGCGCATCACAGCCAGCACTTCGCCGACAAGCTCAGGATCAAGCGCCGAGGTCGGCTCATCGAACAGAATCGCATTAGGCTGCATGGCGAGCGCTCGTGCGATGGCCACGCGCTGCATTTGTCCGCCGGAAAGTTGCGCCGGGCGGGCGTCCGCCTTGTCCGCGAGACCGACGCGCGCTAGCAGTTCGCGACCGCGTACCAGCGCCGATTCACGCGGTTCACGTTTGACAAATACCGGGCCTTCGATCACGTTCTCAAGCGCGGTGCGGTGCGGGAACAGATTGAAGCGCTGAAACACCATCGACACATGCGTGCGAATGGAGGTGATCGACGGCGCGCTGCGATCTACGCGAATGCCATCCACACGCACCTCGCCGCCGTCGTAGGCTTCAAGCCCATTCACACAGCGCAGAATCGTCGATTTGCCGGAGCCCGACGGCCCGATGATGCATACCACTTCGCCTTTGGCAATGGTGGCGTTAATGCCGCGCAGGACGTGATTGCTGCCGAAGTGCTTGTGCACCTCAACCAGTTCAATGACGGGCGTGCTCATGACTTTTTGGCGCGGCGCTCGAGCCAGCCGACGAACAGAATCAGCGGCACACTCATCACCAGATACAGGAGCGCCACGAGCGTGAATACGGTCGAGTTTTTGAATGTCGACGAGGCCAGCATCTGCCCCTTCATCGCAAGTTCGGCCACAGTAATCGTTGAGGCCTGCGACGAGTCTTTGAGCATCATGATCATGGTGTTGCCATAGGGCGGCAACACGATTTTCACGGCTTGCGGAATGATCACGCGACGCATCATCATCATCCAGCCCATGCCGAGCGACTGCGCCGCCTCAATCTGCCCGTGGTCGATGGCCTCAATACCAGCCCGAAAATTTTCCGACTGATAGGCGGAGTACGCGATGCCCAGCCCGATGATGGCGGCCTGCATGGCGGTGAACGTGATGCCCAGCTCCGGCAGCACAAAGTAGATATAGAAGAGCTGCACGATGATCGGGATGCCGCGAATGACATTGACCGCACACTGCGCAAAAAACGCCAGCGCCCGGATGCCCGACACCCGCATCAGCGCCCAGACCAGGCCGAGCGCCGTCGACAACAAAAGCGATGCGAACGTGACGATCACCGTCAGACGCAACCCTTCTAAAAGGATCGGAAAAAAGAGGGCAGCGTCTGTCCAGAACATATGACTCAGTGGCTCAATCGTGCGCCGTTACAGACACGGCGCACTTACAACGACACCAATGCAGACGCGAAACTACTGACCCCACTTGGCGAGGATTTTGTCGACTGCGCCGTTCTTCTGCAGTTTATCGAGCGACGCGTTGATCCGCGTGAGTAGCGCGGCATCCCCCTTGCGCACGCCGATGCCGACCGAGCCTGTCATGGTTGAGACGTAGCCCTTGACCAGACGGGTATCGGCGAATGCGCCCTGCTGAAGGTTGTAGGCCACGATCGGCTTGTCAGCAAAGCCCGCCTGAATGCGACCTGCGTTCACGTCAGAGAGGATCGCCGGAATATTGTCGTAAATCTTGACCTCAGCAAAGAGGCCGGACTTTTGCAACGGCTCAACGTAAGCAGTGCCCTTTTGCGCACCGACCGTCATGCCCTTGAGTTCTTCCAGTTTGGTGTATTCCCTGGTGTCCTTTTTGGCCACGATCAGGCCTTCGCCATAGGTGTAAATCGGGCGCGAAAAATCGACCACTTCCTGGCGCGGCGGCGTGATGTACATGGCCGCAGCGATGATGTCGATCTTGTTACCAGTGAGCGACGGGATCAGTGTTGAAAAGGTCATGCCTTCGACTTCCACTTTGAAACCGGCATCGGCAGCGACATCACGAATGATGTCCACCATGATGCCCTGAATCGAATTGGTTTTGGCATCGAGAAAGGTAAACGGCACGCCGGTCGGCGTGGAACCAACCTTCAGTGGTTTATCCTGAGCCGTCGCGGCAACGCTCGTCACCAGTGCGGCGGTTGCAGCAAGCGCCGCAACAATGTTTTTGAACTTCATACGCTACATTCCTGAGCCACACGCGGGACTCGTATCGCTGCCTTGACGGGCTGATGTCAATGCTGAAAGATCAGTCTATACCTACGCTCGTACTGCGATGTTGACGGGTTCCGTATTCGTGTCGGTCGCCGATACGGCGTCAGTTTTCATCGGGATCACGGCCAGTTGACGGCGCTGAGCCCTCGATTTGATGGTTCGGGGCCGTCCGGATGGGTCACATCAGCTTTTTGATGAAACGGCGTTTATAAGGGGGCTATGTGGGCGTTTAGCATATTATCGACTCCTGATTAGCAAGCTGTCTCAGGAAGGGTTGAAACGTAGGCTGTATCTATGTACAGTTACGCTTTTCAAGCCACTCCGGAGTCATCCATGCCCATGAACCGCATCCAGTTTCAGCCCGGTTTGTCGCTTTCAGCGTTCCTGCGCGACTACGGCACCGAGGCGCAGTGCGAAGCCGCGGTGGTGGCGGCACGCTGGCCCGAGGGCTTTGTCT
>JANXNI010000080.1 GCA_025354165.1 Burkholderiales bacterium
ACGCGCAGCACTGCCCCTTCGCGAATGGCATCAAGCAAGTCCTCATTGCTCGTCTTGCCCTGCGCGATGCGCTCGTCCCATGCATGTTTCAGATACAGCAGCATGATTACGCCGAACTCGGCCGACACACCGGCGAGCGCGATGAAGCCCACGGCACCCGCAACCGACAGGTTGTAGTCGAGCAGATAGAGCAACCAGATGCCACCGACCAATGCGAACGGCAAGGTCGTCATGATCAATACCGCCTCATCTATGCGCTTGAAAGTCAGGTATAAAAGCACCAGAATGATGAGCAAAGTGAACGGCACCACGACCTTGAGTTTGGCGGTGGCGCGCTGCAGAAACTCGAATTGCCCTGACCACGACACTGAATAGCCCGCTGGCAGCTTCACCTTTTCGGCAACGACCTTTTGCATGTCCTGTACTGCTGACCGTAGGTCGCGGCCCCGAATGTCCACATAGACCCAACCCGAGAGCCGCGCATTCTCGCTGCGCAGCATTGGCGGGCCATCGGTGACGCGAATGTCAGCTACGTCCGAGAGCACCAGCCGCGCGCCGCGTTCGCTCACAATCGGCAGCTTGCGAATCTTCTCCAGCGAATCGCGAATTTCGCGTGGATAGCGCACGCTGATCGGGAAGCGTTGCAGCCCCTCTACCGTCTCGCCAATGTTGTCGCCACCCACGGCGGCGGTGATGACCGATTGCACGTCGGCGATGTTCATGCCGAAGCGGGCCGCGTCATCCCGACGAATGTTCACGTCGACATAGCGTCCCCCAGTGAGCCTTTCCGCCAGAGCGCTGCTGACACCTGGCACGTCTTTCAGTGCGCGCTCGATTTCACCCGTAATGCGATCAATGACGGCGAGGTCGGTGCCTGCTACTTTCACGCCGACCGGGCTCTTGATACCCGTGGCGAGCATGTCGATGCGGTTACGGATCGGCGGCACCCAGATATTGGCGAGGCCCGGCACCTTGACGATGCGATCCAGCTCGTCGACCAGTTTGTCCTGCGTCATGCCGGGACGCCACTGATCGCGCGGTTTGAATTGAATGGTCGTCTCAAACATCTCCATCGGCGCGGGATCTGTCGCCGTCTCGGCGCGTCCTGCCTTACCGTAGACACTGAGCACTTCGGGCACCGTCTTGATGAGGCGATCGGTTTGCTGCAACAGTTCTGCTGCCTTGCCCGCTGAAAGCCCCGGCAGCGCAGAGGGCATGTAGAGAATATCGCCCTCATCCAGACGCGGCATGAACTCGCCGCCGATGTGTTGCAACGGCCACAAGCTCAAGCCCAGAATCACCGCAGCGAAAGCCAACGTGAGCTTGGGCCAGGCCAGCACGTAGTTAAGCAGTGGTCGATAGAGGGCAATCAGCATGCGGTTCAGCGGATTGCTCTTCTCGTCCGGGATGCGACCGCGAATCAGGTAACCCATGAGCACCGGAATCAGTGTGACCGAGAGCCCAGCGGCGGCAGCCATCGCATAGGTTTTGGTGAAGGCCAGCGGCGCGAATAAGCGCCCCTCCTGTGCCTCCAGCGTGAACACGGGAACGAACGACAGCGTGATGATCAATAGCGAGAAGAACAGCGCGGGGCCAACCTCCGCCGCTGAATCGCCAATCACCCGCCATCGAGCTTCGCCAACGAGTGTTTCGCCCGGATGCGCATGGCTCCAATGCTCCAGATGTTTGTGTGCGTTCTCGATCATCACCACCGCCGCATCCACCATCGCCCCAATCGCAATGGCGATACCGCCGAGCGACATGATGTTGGCGTTGACGCCCTGATAGTGCATAACGATGAATGCCGCCAGAATGCCCAGCGGCAGCGACACGATGGCAACAAATGCCGAGCGCAGATGAAACAGGAAGATGAAGCACACCACGGCGACCACCAGAAACTCTTCGAGCAGTTTGAAACCGAGGTTCTCAACCGCGCGTTCGATCAGTCCCGAGCGGTCATACACTGGCACGATTTCCACGCCCTTGGGCAGACCCGCCTGCAACTCGCGCAGCTTCGCTTTGACGGCGGCGATGGTCTCCAGCGCATTTTTGCCCGAGCGCATCACGATGACGCCGCCGGTCGCTTCGCCTTCGCCGTCGAGCTCACCAATGCCACGGCGCATTTCGGGGCCGACTTGCACGCGGGCTACGTCGCCCAAGCGTACCGAGACACCCGAATCCGTGGTCGTCAAGGGCACTTTGCGAAAGTCCTCCAGCGATTGCAGATACCCCGACGCGCGCACCATGTATTCGGCCTCGCCCAGTTCGAGCACCGAGCCACCGGCCTCCTGATTGGCGCGCTGAATCGCGCTGACCACTTTGGTGTGCGAAATGCCGTACGCCGCCAGCTTGTCGGGATCGAGCACGATCTGATACTGGCGCACCATACCGCCGACTGCGGCCACTTCGGCTACGTTCGGCACCGTCTTCAATTCGTATTTGAGAAACCAGTCCTGCAAGGCGCGCAGTTGGGAGGCGTCCTGAGTGCCGGTACGATCCACCAGCGAATACTGATAAATCCAGCCAACGCCCGTCGCGTCAGGCCCGAGTGTGGCCTTGGCCGAAGGCGGCAAGCGCGACTGCACCTGGTTGAGGTATTCCAGTACGCGGGATCGCGCCCAGTACAAGTCGGTGCCATCCTCAAACAACACGTAAACGAATGAATCGCCAAAAAACGAATAACCACGCACCGTCTTGGCACCCGGCACCGATAGCATGGTCGTGGTGAGCGGATAAGTGATCTGGTTTTCCACGATGCGCGGTGCCTGACCGGGAAACGTGGTGCGGATAATGACCTGCACGTCCGACAGGTCTGGCAAAGCGTCGAGCGGCGTCTTGAGTACCGAATAGACCCCCCAGGCGCTGACCATCAACGTAGCCAGTAGCACCAGAAAGCGATTGACGATTGACCAGCGGATGAGCTCCGCAATCATGGCTTTGTTCCGGTTTTGGGTAAGGCTTTCGCCTCGGGAGCCAACGGAGTGATGACCGTGATTTGCGGAATCCCTTCAGCAGCCTCATAGAACTCGAAGGTCACGCGATCTCCGGCCTGAACATTGCGCGGTAATCCCTTGTCCGGTGGTTTGAAGTCCATCGTCATCGACGGCCATTTCATCGACGGAATCGGGTCATGCGACAGCGTGATGGCATCGCGGCTGATGGCTTCGACCTTCGCTTCGCCTTGATGCCGTTTTGCGGTGTTGGCTGCCGTGGGTTTGGGAGCTTCGTTGAGGCGCGCTTCAACACCCTTCAGGCTCGCTTCCGAATCAATCAGGAACTGCGATGACACGACGACGCGCTGACCAAGTTGCAAACCACGCCTGATCTCAGTCTGGTTGTCGCTCTCGATACCTGCTTCGACTTCGACGGGGCTGAACTTACCGTTGTCTTCGGCCAGCATTACCACGGTGCGCTTGCCAGTTTGGATCACTGCTTCGGACGGGATGAGCAGTGACTTTTCTGCGCGACTGTCGGTCAGTTGCATAGTGACAAACATGCCGGGCACCAGCCGTGCGCCGGGATTGGCGAGTTCGAGTCGGGCTTTAATAGTGCGGGTGGCCGCATTGACCTCGGGCAGGATCGCCTGCACCTTGCCCTCGAAGGTCGTGCCCGGAACGGCGGGGCTCTTGGCAGACACCTTCGCGCCGGGGCGCAGCAATGCGGCCTGAGATTCGGGCACTTCAGCGTTCGCCCACACCGTGCTCAAACCGTTAATGCGGAACAGCGTTGCGCCGGACATCACGGTCATCCCTTCGCGAGCGAGTAACTCCACGATCGCACCGTTTTGCGGCGACGTCAAAGTAACGCGCGGCTGTGTGGTGCCGGTAGTCTCCACCAATCGAATTTGCGCCTCACTCATGCCCACCTGTCGCATGCGCTGACGCGCGCCATCAACCAGCGACGCGAGATCGGTGCCCTGCATGCGTCGCACCGAAAGAAACTCCTCTTGCGCTGCAATCCAGTCGGGCACGTAGAGGTCGGCCAGCGCCTGACCCGTTGCGACGCGATCCAGCGTGGCGCGTACGTGCAGACGTTCGACGTAACCCGTGGCTCGCGCCTGCACGATCACCTGATCGCGTTCGTTGTAGGCGATGCTGCCCACCGCCGACACTTGTGGTGAGAGCCTACCTTCAACCACTGGGGCCGTGCGCACGCCGAGGTTTTGCTGAATGCGTGAGCTGACGGTAACTTTGCTTTTATCCGCATCACCTTCGGTGTACACCGGCACCAGCATCATGTCCATGAACGGCGATTTGGCGGGTTTGTCGAACTTGTTTCCCGGCACCATCGGGTCGTGGTAGTAGAGAATTTTTTTGCCGGTTTCGGGATCGATGTCACCGGCTTTAATGCCAGCCGTGATGTGTCGTTTGGTGGCCGCTTCGCCCTGAGCGATGCTTTGCTGAACGGAGTCAGCGCCGCTGGCGGGGGTTGTCGCAGCGCCACCCGCCATGCCCATACCGCGCTGCATACCGAATAGGTAAAGACCGTAACTAGTGGCACCGGCGACGGCGATTGCCGCAACTATTGTAAGTGTCGTCTTGCGTTTCATGGCGTGCTCCGTACAGTGGCAGCAACAGGAACATCGCCGTGTCCTTCGGGGTTGAGGTAGTTGAGTTGCGCCCACAGGCGCGCGGTATCCATTGCCAGACGAAGACGCTCCAAGCTGGCATCTATCTCGCCACGCCTAGCGTCGAGCACCATCGTCAAGCTGCCTGCGCCACCACGATAGGCGGCGAGCGCCGCTCGAGTGCGCTCGTTGGCGAGGGGTATCAGCGAGGTGTCATGCCGCGTCAGGCGCTCACGATTGCTCTGCCATTCGATGACCATGCCGCGAATTTCTGCGGCGTGTTCTCGTGTCATTTCTTCGGTTTGTGCGCGGGCCTGCTCAACCATTGCGAGCTTGGCGGCTAATTCTCGATCCTGCCGGTTTTTTTGATCCCATTGCAGGGGAACTGAGACGTTGATCGAAATCATGTTGGAAAACGCCGAACCGCGCTGGCTGAACATCAACTCTGCGCTCCAATCGGCTTGCTTGTTGGTTTGAGCAATCGCCACATCGGCCAGTGCGACATCCTCCTGCCGCTTGAGCACAGTGATTTGTGGGTGGTGCGCGACGACGGTGTCGAGTTGCGTCAATTCCACGCCGGACTTGTCCATCGCGGGCAAACGATCCAATGGTTGAGTGGCCGCCTCGCCAATCCAGCGCGCGAGCTTGGTGTTTGCCGAAAGCACCTGCCGATCCGCCTGTGCGATGCGATCCTCGATTTGCGCAACGGAGGAGCGAGCTGCAAATACATCCGCCTGTGATCCCTTTCCGGTGCGATAGGCGGTGTCTGCGGCCTCAATTTGCAGCTTGGCTTCGTCGCGCTGCTGGATCAACACTTCGCGCATGCGTTCGTTGTAATAGCGCTCCAGCCAAGCCATGGCGGTTTCCCGTCGCAGAATGGCGATAGTCACATTTTGAGTCGCGTACGCGACCTGCGCTTCGCTCTCAAAGCGCACTGATCGCGCTGCGCGCTTGTCGCTACGTGTGAACTCCTGCATCACACCAATCGAGCGCATGGTCATGAAATCACGCGACAGGCTGAGCCGGTCGGAGCTGGTCACCGGCAGATTGTTGATGCCGAGTTTGAGCGTCGGATCGGGTAGCTGTCCCGCGGATGCCGCCATTTCGCGAGAAGCAGTGGCTGCGCTATCTTGCGCAATCAGGAGCGAGGAGCGCGTCTGCGCGAGCTTGAGCGCCGACTCTAGTGAAAGTGATCCGGTGAGGGGTAATTGGGCAGACACGTCACCCGATGAAACGACGAACGAAAGAAGTAACGCGCATAGGCACGCTTTGCCGTGCGCAACACGATCAGGGGTATGAAACATAAAAATCCAGACAACAAGCAATTAAGCCAGTGCGCAGCGCCGTGACACGTCATTGCGGGTAAATCGTGCAAGTCGTGCGACGGATGAGCGCGACGAACGCGCCAAGATCGCCAATCAGGCGGTCAGCGCGAAGTCGTCGGGATTTCTAAATGCGGAAGCAGCAGTGCAGGATGGCGTGCGGCGGCGGGTGCGAAGTGTGGGGGACGCTCGACCCGGTTGTCTGCGCCAAAGATTCGATGAGCGCAGGGGCGGCTAGCCAATACAACGCAGCAAACAGCGCGGGAGGCAACACCGCTACTTCAGCATGATCCGCGCTTTGCTCGTGGTTGTGGCAATGAGCGAAACAGAGGCTGGGCGCGGCGGGATCCAGCGTACCCGTCATCTGATCGCAATCAACGGGCATCGACTCGGCGTGGGCCGTCATAGCGGAGATGTTCGACTCACGCACTGCCAAGCTCGGGCACGCGTAAGCGGCAACTGCAATCTGAACGAACAAAATCGATCCCATCAGGAGTCGGCAGATGGTGCGGCTAAAGGCGCTTTTGAACAACACGTCAATTCAGGCTTACGATTTGGCCGCAATAACAACAAATGGAGTGTAACTGCCCTTCACCTTACGCGCAGAGCGGGGGATCGGCAAACTAGGGGGGTGAGTAGAAATGGAACAGTAGATGTCCTCAAGCCAGCCGTTTGATGGGGCTCGATGAGCTCACCCACTGACGAACCTGTGTCGTCCGCGGATGATTCTCCGCGGTCGACGCCGGCAGATGCACTTGCAGCTTAAAGAATCGTACTCCCAACCTCTTAACGCTTCGCGTTTCGGATTTTTTTAGATGTGCCGTCCACCCGTCCGACGAGCGCCGCCATCACAACATCACGTGATTTTTGCGTATCAGTCCGTCACTGACGGACTCTGTTCTCCCTGATTTGGCTGGTTTGCGCAGCTCAGCGTATTGTTTCAGGGATTTCGCACCACGCTGTCCATGCGGCTACCCGCCACCGCATGGACAGCGTCAACGGGAAAAACCGCCCTCCTCTTGATTCTTCACTACGGCGGGAGATAGAACCCCGCCAATGGCCCGTCCCACGCCTGCACGAATGCAGGTGATGGGTTACTGCCCCGCGGCGGCGCTGCCGTCCTTTCATTCCACGCTTCAGCAGGCGTTTTCCCGTGCAGAGCGAGCTTTAGTAGTAACGGTTTCAACGAACCAAACAAGCGCTCAGTTCGAGGTTCTCTTGTTTTCGGTGCAAAAGCGAGCGGTAGGAGATCAAGCGTGGATGCAATCGCCGCCCTGCTGGAGCCCCCGCCGCCTCCTGTGCGGGATGTGAATGCGGCAGTGCGCAGCGCGGCTCGTGTCGTGGCTCCGCCGGGCGTTGGCGACGGGCCTTCACGGAGAACGATCAACACTGATCGTGCTCCACTTTAAAGTCGTATGTCAAAGTGCCGTTGAAGACAAACACACCGCGCACGGCGGGTGCAGAGCGAGCGGTTGCATCGCATCGAACACCTGGGCGTCGCCGCGCAGATGACGCGGCGGATGACCACGGTGGACGATTGGGGATGTCTTTGCCGGAAGCAAACAGCGAAAAACGCCTACCTACCGATAACGGGTTGCTTTGACTGCCTACGTTTCTGCTGTTCCAGCAAACAAAGTGTACTGGGCTGCCAAAAGCACTCCCCAAGCTTTTAAAAGCAACTCGGCGCGATCACCGGAGGTCACGTCGGCTGGCGGCACGTCAAGTTCTCCGCAACGGCGAATAAGCACGGTTCGCTCAAGATGCATCTTGCCGTAGGTGCAGTGACCATGTGCCGTGTATGAAGGTGGCAGTAGCACTCCAGATTCTCAAACTGGAAAACAGTAACCACGCATATAAGCAGCGCTTATCGAGTTACTAGCCATCAATCATCTTTTCGCTCGGGCGCAACTACAGAATCTCAAACATTCAATGTTCAACGACTGACCCGAGGAGAATGGCACATGAACTTTACGCACATCGGTCGGCTAGGCGTTGTGATTGCGGCAAGCAGCCTTGCAATCACGCACGTCCAAGCCCACGACTTCACCAGCGAGATTGCGAAGTTTCGTGCGACCGCCGAAAAGAAAAATATGGATTCGCCTGATGGCGTGGCGGCAATCATCGCGCTTGAGCGCGCTCAGGGCGAAATCGAGCAGGCCGACGTACGGATGTTGTTGCGCATCCGATCCATGACGAATAACGCGTTGAAGGCGTTGGGAGATCAACCGGCATTTCTTACGAGTGAAATCAAGCGCCTCGAAGCCGCCATGGCGAACCCGCAAACCACTGATCCGGCAAAGATTGCCGAAGCAAAGGCAATTTATTCGCGCCTCGTGGTCGAGAAAAAAGCTTATGACGCGCTTGACAAGTCAGCCGGTGACCAGATGAACACGGCGCTCAAGCTGGTTGAAACAGCACCGACTAAGTAGTGCCAATTAACTCGGAATCACACCAAATGAAATTATCAAATAGACCGGGCACTACGCGGCAATCGAAGGGTTCGCTGCGCGCTGTCGCATGCGTGCTAGCGTTGGGAGTATTACCGCTGGCGCTGCATGCCCAGACCGCAAACGTCACCCTGTTCGGCGTTGTCGATGTCGGTATTGAATCCGCCAAAGGGAACTCGGGCAGCATGCTCAGACTGGCTTCGGGACAAGCGCAAGCATCGCGATGGGGTATCCGTGGCAGTGAAGACTTGGGCGGTGGCATGAAGGCCAATTTTTGGCTTGAGAATGGATTTTCGGCCGACACGGGAGCCTTAGGCGATACGGCTCGCTTGTTCCAACGCCGCGCAACCGTGGGCCTCTCAGGTAACTGGGGCAGCATTGATGCAGGCCGGTGGTTTCGCCCGGAAACCCGCGCGATCTTTGACATGGATCCGTTTGACGCTGGTGGCGTAGCGTCACCTCCGGACTCCTGGTCATCAACAACATTTCGCGCCGAGAATCAGATTCAGTACGAATCGCCCAGCTTCGGTGGCGTCGTCGGGCGGGTGATGTACGGTTTCGGCGAAGTCGCGGGGAGCAATTCCGCAAGGCGGGATCTCGGTGGATCGATTCACTACCGTGGCGGCCCGGTGTATGTTGCGTACGCCTATGACGAACTTGGGAACGCAACGGGTTCAGACAAACGCAAGTGGCACACGGTCGGTGGCAATTACGACCTCGGTATCGCCAAGCTTTACGGCGCATTCCGTACTCGGAAGGAAGTGACCGCAGCGCTCGACGAACGCAGCTACTGGCTAGGCGTCTCCGTTCCTCTGGGTGCAGTGACGTTGCGGGGCACTGTCGGCAAAGTGGATGACCGAACCGCACCCAACAAGGATGCGACCGGATTTGGCTTAGGCGGCGAATACGCCTTCTCAAAACGTACCGATACGTATTTCCGGTTTGGCAGAGTTTCAAACAAGAATGGGGCGACGTTTTCAGTCGGTAATGGCATCGTCGGAACGACGCCACGCTCGCTTGTGATCGGTATGAGGCACCGCTTTTAGCGGCCACAGCATGCAGTGCAGTGCGAAAGCTCCCCCGACTTTGGCGCTGTACTGTGTTCAGAATAATACTTTCCTCAGACCCTCCATGCGCCCTGTTTGGGCGCTTTTTTTTGTGCGAACCGAATGAGATATTCGTTGCAAGGCTTGGCAATCGGCACCGTAACTTGGGCAACCTTTGCAGTGGCATCCTGCACGAAAACGATAGCAAAGATCATCGCCGAGCAGCGACTTGTGATTGGATACGGCCGCACGATTTGCCCTTTCTCGTTCAAGAACGCGTCAAGGGTGGCGGACTGTTATCTAGTTGATGTTTGCAAGCGAACTGCTGACCGGATCAAGACAAAGCCAAAGCAGCCACAGTTGTACGTTGATTTTCGTGAGGTTGCGTCGCAAGATCGCAATCGCGCGGGCATATGCTTCGCGGTTCGGCAAAGTAGCAAGATCATAGTTACGAATGCCCCGAGAGGACGTGTTACGACGACGGGCAAAAACAACACAGCAGAGCGGCTTCGGAAGGTCGAAGAGTCGAGGCTCAGATTCAAATCCATCGTTAGCGCGCCCTCGTCTCCAAAGACGTTAAATTACTGGAAAGCGGCGCGGTTGTAGCGGTGTGCACCGATAAGCCACTCCTGCTGAGCTACATCGCGAAATCCAAATCACTCGACGCGTATCTGGTTGCAGGGAAGTATTTGTCGGTAGAACCCTACGGACTGCTGTTGTGCAAAGACGACGTATCGTTCAATTGAGCGGTCAACGCGGCTTTGATCGAGCTATTTAGCCTCTCGTGCAGCCCGAAAACTTCATGATCGCTGGTTTGATCGCGGTGAAGTACTCATGCCACTGAATCGGTTGACCAAGGAGGCGTTTACATGTCTGAATTGCCATCCGGCTTTCCCTTGGCTCACTCAGCACGGTTAGCCAGCTTAACAACGGCGCAGCCGTAGTACAGTAGATTCTTCAAATCGGCGAACACCCATGCTTGCGCGTCAACTAGAAATATTCAGAGCAGTGATGCGAGCGGGGTCAACCGCGAAGGCGGCGCGCACGCTCGCCGTGTCGCAACCCGCCGTTAGTCAGTCGATCAAGCAGCTCGAAACCCACGCGGGCTTTGCGTTGTTTTTTCGTGCTCGCTCACGCTTGGAGCCGACGGCTGAAGCGCACGCGCTGCTGGCCGAAGTTGACCGGGCGTTCATCGGCCTCGATGCCATTGAACATCGGATACGGTCCCTTCGCGACGGAGGCACCGATACGCTGGCCGTGGCTGTTTACCCTGCTCTTGGGTTGGGCTTTTTGCCACGCGCGCTAGCGCGGCTCGCAAAGAACCAGGGGCGCAAGAACTTACCGCGAATTTCGCTGCAAGTGTGTAGTTCGAAGGATGTACTACAACGAGTTAGGTCTGCGGAGGTAGACTTTGGTCTCATGGCCGATGAGCTGCCCCCCCACGGCGTGGATCACTCTGTCTTCGCTACTATGCAAGCAATCGTGGTCCTCCCGCGCCATCACCTGCTCGCGAAGCGAGCCTCGATACCGCCCAAACTTCTCGCCAAGCATCCGTTGATCGCGCTCAACCCGGAGGACGCGGCGCGAAGTCGTCTGGAGCGCTTGTTTGAGCACGAGGGTGAACGGTTGTCGGTGGCAATCGAAACACCCTACGCCGCCAGTGTGTGTGCCCTCGTGCGGGCCGGGCTCGGGGTGGGCGTCGTGAATCCGCTGACAGCGCTTGATTACGCAGGCCCGGATTTGGCGTTGCGTCAATTGGAGCAGGCGGCTAACTTCACGTCAGTGCTGGTCCTGCCGCCAGGAAAACCGCTCTCGTCGATTGCTCGGCAGTTGATTTCTGCCATGCATTCCCAGCTTGAACGAGATCTCGCTGCCGTTCAGCTCGCTATGGCACCGAACGACACGTTGCGTCAGAGTGATTGATAAGCATTACTTATGGACTGATTAAAATCGATATACGCACTGTAACGCTCGAACCTAAAAAATCGTGTTTTCGATAACGGTGTTCATTGCTTGCGTACCCATTTCTCCTCTACTGAACTACTCGCTTCTGCTGCAATACAACGCAACCCCTGCTTGCGGGGTCTTGCCTGCATCAGGTGCGATTATCAGAGCGAAATATTGGACTATCCGGGCGGATGCCCAGTGTGCGCGGGCGCGGGCCACGCTTCGAATCTAAGTTGCCAGTACGATAACAGCAACAACGCTACCGTCGCCCCCCCAGTGCCGTATGCAAACGTTCCAGATTTAGGTCAAGGCAATACCCCGCTCGTACCGATTCCGAAGTTTGGGCATGCCAATGTGTCGCCGGCGTTTTTCAAAATGGAGAGCGCCAACCCAACCGGTTCACACAAAGATCGTATGGCGACAGTCGGGGTGGCACACGCACGCGCAATTGGCAAGTCAACCGTTATTGCGGCATCAAGCGGCAATGCTGGCGTGGCAATCGCGGCGTTCTCTGCTGCCGCAGGATTGCAATGTGAAGTCGCGGTGACCCCGGCTTGCAGCCCTTTGTACCGATCGCTCATCAAACGTCATGGTGCCAGCGTGGTGGAGTGTTCGACGAGCCTGGCGCGGTGGAAATATGTCCAAGACCGTTGTCTCGACGACTCGTTCTATTCGCTTACCAACTACGCGTTGCCCGCAGTGGGCTCACCACCCATCGCTATCGAAGGGTACAAGGCGATCGCACTAGAGCTGACAAAAGACCTTTTCGCAAGCGAAATCAGTGAGATTTTTGTGCCGGTAGCACGTGGTGATTTGCTTTGGGGGTTGTATTTGGGATACAAGCACCTGCTGGATCACCAAGTCATCAAGTCGATTCCAGCGCTTGTAGCCGTCGAGCCTTTCCCGCGTCTCAGCCAAGTGGTAAACGGTGCAGATTACCGTGCCAACTTCCAAGGCACGACACGTCAGCTGTCCACTTCGGGCAGCACTGTGACTTGGCAGGCGGTTGAGGCTGTTCGACTATCACGAGGACGCGTTGAAGTGGTTGCCGACGAGGAAGCGTTGGTGGCCAGAAACGAACTTGCCTTCGCTGGCATCAGTCTGGAGCTATGCGCTGCCGCAGCTTATCAAGCGTACAAGCGCGCGCGCCACAAACAAGTTTCGGCAGCGTCAGTAATCATCGCAACCGCTCACGGAAGTCGCGATGCATTGACGACGTGACCCAGTAGGCCTGCGGCTCTCTCCAATTTCATTGACACAGACACGAAAGTGCAACCAGGGAAGTAACTATGAAACCATCTTCGCGCCGACACGCGGCGTCTCTCCTATCAACCATTGCTTTTATTGCTGCATTCCTCGCAGCGCCCGTTTTCGCTGACTATCCAGACAAACCGCTCAAAATCATCGTTCCGTGGGCGACCGGTGGGAGCACCGACGCCTTGGCTCGCACCCTGGCTCAGCGCTTGTCACAGACCATTGGTCAATCGGTTATCGTCGAAAATCGACCGGGTGCGGCGGCGGCGATTGGCACCAACGAAATGGCGAAGGCGCAGCCTGACGGCTACACACTTGGCATCATAGAGCTGCCGCATGCGCTCGCACCATCAGTGGTCGCCAAGCTGCCTTACGACTTGCAGAATGACTTGCAGCCCGTAGCAATGGTGGGGACTTCTCCGATGATCCTGTTCACCAGTTCGGCGCTTCCCGCCAAAAATGTTGCTGAGTTGATCGCAGCGGCCAAAGCTGCACCGGGCCAGATTTCTATCGCCCATAGCGGCAGTGGAACCAGCAGCCATGTCGTTGCAGAGCTGCTTCAGCAAAAGGCTGGAGTGAAGTTCAATCTCGTCGGTTATAAAGGTTCAGGCCCCGCATTACTAGACGTTGCCGGGGGGCATGTGCAGGCGCATTTTGCGACGCTCGCTAGCGGCATCGGCCCTATGAAAACAGGCAAAGTCAACGCGATGGCGGTGGCTGGCGAGAAGCGCATCGAGTCATTAAAAGATAGTCCAACATTCGCGGAAGCTGGCGTTCAGGGATTCGTACTCGAACAGTGGTGGGGTGTCGTTGTTCCAAAAGGAACACCAGCCCTTATGGTCGAAAAACTTCGCGTAGAAATTGCTGCCGCAATCAATCATCAAAGCATGCAAGACCGTATGCGTGAGCTGGCTGTTCAGCCGCGGCCAATGAGCCCAGCCCAGTTCACGGCATTTGTGGATTCCGAAGTCAAGCGTTGGGGAGCGGTTGTGAAAACCGCAGGGATAAAGCCTGAGTAAGCGTTGCATGTGCTTGGGCAACTTTGCAACGCAAATTCAATTTCCACTAACCGTTAATTTTGACGCTATTAATTTCCCACGCCAATTTCGCCGATTTTTATTTTGCTACTGGGCTTGACGCTCAGTGTGCAGTCAATGTCTGTGGTGTGCCGCCCACCTGTCCGACGAGCACTGCCATTACCAAACCACATGATTGTTGCGCTTCAGTCGGTCACTGACGGGTTTACTTTTTCCTGATTTGATCGAATTGCGCAGCTCAGCGTATCGTTGTACTGATTTCACGCGACTCCGCACGTGCGGCTACTCGCCACCGCACGGACAGCGCCAACGGCGATGACCGCCCTCTTCGTCATCTTTCACTACGGCGGGATATAGAACCCTGCCAGTTGCCCGTCCAACGCCTGCACGAACACAGGCGCGTTGTCGGTGCGCACGGACTTCGTCTCTGATCGCGCATTCCACACCTCAGCAGGTGTTTGCCCGTGCAGGTTCTGATGAGGCTGTATGTGGTTATGAAACAGCCGGAACTCATCGAGCGCCGCTTGCAGCGCGAGGCGACTAGGAAGAGCGAGCTGTCGTAACAACGGTTTCAACAAACCAAACAAGCGCTCAATTCGCCCGTTCTGCCAAAGCGCACACGTATCAATCCGTTGATGACCGATCCCCGCGAGCCAGAGAAACGCCCGAAACGTAAAACTCGTAAAGATCGCCTCGTTATCGGTGCGCAGCCGCTTCGGCTTGCCATGCTGGCCAATGGCCGGGCACAGATGTCCGAGTAACATCCGGCGATTGAGGGCCACGGCGAGGCGGATCACCACGCGGGAACCGTGATCGAGGATGCTGACCATAGCGCGCGGCTAGTACGGTTTCGTCCAGTGGTTTGTTCGACTGATCCTGTCAACATTTCGTTGGGTGACTAAGTCGCGCATTTTCAGTGGCGCGACGACACCGTGTTTTTCTGTTTGGGCTCGGATGCGACCGAGTTTGATGCGTTAAGCCCCGACTTTCCCGAAACGCTATCCACCGGGCGCATCTTCGTCGGGCTTGAAGAGCGAACCACTTCGCGCGGAACTGCACAGCATCCGGCACGCATCACTCCCCAGTGCTTTGGTGCGCACACACAGTCACCGCGCAACATCCCCCCTATTTCCGTCACGACAGCGTCCGTCCCTGGGGCAACACGGGCACTGCTCTGCATCCGCGCGCCCCGCCCTACGGAGAAACTCGATGGTTGATATCGATGCTTGGGCGTTGGGCGCCGGCAGCGTCAGCGCGCTCGCCCTTGCACGGGTGGTTTTTTTTCGTTGGAACAACGAGCGGCAGGAGATCAAGCACTGGCGTTAGAGGCGATTAAGTTAAGGCCGCTTCGGCCAATGTCTTTGCCTTAACGCGCTTCATTGTCCGTTTTCTGCGGCTACCTACAATCCAGCGAATAAGTTTCACAACAAAGCACATCTTTCGAAAACAGCATTCCTGATAAGTCACATAATCAAAACTCCTGTTTTGCGCCAATTCGTAGCCTTTTCCGACCTCGCAAAAAACATCGGTTCAACGCAATACTCGCGTGCCCTTGGAAGCTACGACACTCAGAAAAGAACCAAAAAGCGAGTTGGGGTTCGCCGACAACCTGTACCCCACTTCGGTGAATCGTCTTACTTCGGGAAGTTCGTCGTGTTGATGTGTGGGCGTTATGGAGGCTTTGGCGCATAAACAGATCATCCACTGTCGGCTTCAACGTCGCTGCGAAACTACCCGTGGGAAGACCTTCTTTTTGTCCTTGGATCTTTGGCTAATCTATCCGAGCAGAGCGTGTTGATTCAGGACGATCGTCATTGAAGTACGCTAAGTATCAGCAGATTTGAATGGCGTCGCCATGTTGATTTATCGTACCGTCGAGCGTGAGACAAATACAAAACGGCGCGACGCTTGGACGCGGGTTGGAACCAAATGCCAATGTCAGTTTTGTCTCACGTTTTTGACGCTAAGACACTGATTTTTCACGACCTGGCGATGGAATCATAATCCACAGGTCCGGGGTTCGAATCCCTGAAGCGCCACCAACA
>JANXNI010000095.1 GCA_025354165.1 Burkholderiales bacterium
CTCGAAATCGGGCACGGTTGCCTTGCGTGCAAACTTGTTCCACGGGCAGATGAGTTGGCAGTCGTCGCAGCCGTAGATGCGGTTGCCGATGGCTTTGCGGAACTCTACCGGAATAGCGGTTTTTAGTTCAATCGTTAGGTAGCTGATGCATTTGCGTGCGTCGAGGCGGTGCGGGCCTGTGATGGCTTGGGTGGGGCAGACGTCGATGCAGGCGGTGCAAGTGCCGCAGTGCTCCTTCTGTGGCTCGGGCGGGGCTAGTTTTAGTGAGGTGTAAATGTCGCCGAGGAAGAACATCGAGCCGCGTTCGCGTGAGAGCAGGAGTGTGTGCTTGCCGCGCCAGCCGAGGCCTGCTTTTACTGCGAGAGGAATTTCCATAACGGGCGCAGAGTCGGTGAATACCCGAAATTCGTGTGGTGCGATTTCGTTGTTGATGGCTTCGGCGAAGGCTTGCAGTTTGTTGCGTAAAACCTTGTGATAGTCGCGGCCCAGGGCGTAGCGGGAGACGTAGGCTTGGTTATTCTCGGAGGAGGATTGCGCTAACGCCACGACCCCCTCACTCCAACCCTCTCCCGCGAGGGGAGAGGGGGCCAGCGCAGCGGCGTTGTTCGGCGTGTAATCGAGCGCTACGCAAATCACGCTTCGCGTACCCGGCTGCAATTCATCGGGCTGCCATCTTTTGGAACCGTGGCGGGCCATATACTCCATCTCGCCATGATGACCGGCCTCAATCCACGCCTGAAACCCCTCTACCTCGCGCTCAAGCGCGATGTCGGCTATCCCCACCGACGAGAAGCCCATGCGCTCGCCGAGTTGCACGATGCGTGCTTCTATCGTTGGTTGAGTGGGGTTTGACATGAGGGCCATTGTAGAAACGACTGAGTATTTGCCCGACGAAGCGGCAACATTGGCCTTTGCGCAGCGATTTGCGGCATCGGTTGAATCGCCGTGCTCAATCGCGCTTGTCGGTGATCTCGGTGCCGGAAAAACGACCTTCGTGCGCGGCGTGTTGCGCGCGCTCGGCGTGACCGGTGCGATCAAGAGCCCGACCTATGCGCTTGTGGAAAGCTACGACACGACGAAGGGTGAAGTGCATCATCTCGATGCCTATCGCATTGAGAGCGTGGATGACTTTGAAGCGCGCGGTGGGTTTGAGTATTTTGAGTCGCGGTCGATTCGATTTTTGGAATGGCCCGCGCGGTTGCAAGGCGCTGTTTCGTTTGATTGGGAGTTGAAGTTTGATTTTGAAAATGAGGGGCGGCGAGTGACGATTTCTCGTTGCGAAAATACTGCTGTTGGTGTCAAAGTTACCCCACCCCCTAACCCTCTACCGCAAGGGGAGCGGGGATCAAACCCATGAACCGCAGACAGGCTTTGCAAGTTCTGGCTTCGCTCGTGGCCGGTGGTGCCGCCACCATCGCGCTTGGTGGCCCGAAAATTCTTGCGGTACGCGCATGGCCGGGCAAGTCGTCGACTCGAATCACGATTGAGTCGGACAGCGAACTGCGCTTTTTTGTCACGGCGTTATCGAATCCAGATCGAGCGGTCGTTGACTTGTCCGATGTGCAAGCGGATGCAGCGTTTCAAAAGGCGCTGGAAACACTCAAGAACGACACGGGCGTACTCGCGCGTGCCCGCATCGGTCAGTTTCGCGCCGACACGGCTCGCCTGGTACTTGAGCTTAAATCACGTTCCGAGACGGCCGCGTTTGCGCTGCCGCCGGTCGGGCAATATCGTCATCGCTTAGTGATCGATCTCACGCCAGTTGATGCGGATGATCCCATCGCCACTTTTCTCGCCAAAATCATCGAGCGCGAAGCGCAACTGGAAAAGGCAGCTGATCTCGCGGCCATCGAAGCCGCCAAACCCGTTCCGCCCATTCTTCCGCCGAAAGTCAATAAGTTGCCGCCCGTGCTGCCGCCGGTTGCTCAGCGGCCGCCGACCCCGAAGCACGTCAAACCCTTCGTCGTCGTGCTCGACCCCGGCCACGGCGGCGAAGACCCCGGTGCCATTGGGCCAGCGGGCACGTACGAAAAAGACGTGGTGCTGGCCGTGGCGCACAAGACAAAAGCGCTGCTGGAGCAGGACCCTCGCATCGTCGTACTGATGACGCGCGAAGAGGACGTGTTCATCGCCCTCGGTGATCGTGTGCGGAAGGCGCGCGGCGTGAATGCAGATGTCTTCGTATCCATTCACGCCGACGCATTCACGCGGCCCGATGCGCGCGGCAGCTCCGTGTTTGCGCTGTCGGAGCGTGGTGCCAGCAGCGCTGCGGCGAAGTGGATGGCCGACAAAGAAAATCAGTCGGATCTGATTGGCGGTGTGCGCCTTGTGGGGCGTGACCCGTCGCTCTCGAAAATGATCCTGGAGATGAGTCAATCGATTACCAATGCAGAATCGATGAAGCTCGGGCGCGGCATGATCGGCGAGATCAAACCCATCAACACGCTGCACAAGGGCAGCGTCGAGCAGGCGGGTTTTGCAGTGCTTAAGGCGCCGGACATTCCGTCGATATTGATCGAGACGGCGTTCATCTCGAACCCCGAGGAAGAAGCGAAGCTGTCGAACCCGGCGCACCAGCAGAAACTCGCTCGCGCTATCCGCAATGGCGTGCGAAAATTTTTGATGACGCAGCAAGTGCGGGCATGATCAGCTTTTAGCCGAAAGCATTATTCAAAAGGGGCTAAGGTCAATTTAATGAAGAAGTCGAGAATTAATTAAATGAAGCGTGAGCCCCGGTGCAATGTCGGTTTCAGTAAAAAGCTGATACATCAAGCGCCACTCGATCGTCGCTTTTTTTTCGACATGAAAGCGCGATAACCAGTGGCGTCCAGTCTCCTCGCGCTCATCGACGACATTGCTACGCTGCTTGATGATGTTGCGCTGCTTACCAAAGTCGCGGCGAAAAAAACAGCCGGAGTACTCGGCGATGATTTAGCGCTCAATGCGCAGCAAGTGTCGGGCGTTACCGCCGATCGCGAACTGCCGGTCGTGTGGGCGGTGTTCAAAGGCTCTGCGGTCAATAAACTGATTCTGGTTCCAACCGCTTTGGTCATCAGCGCGTTTGCGCCGTGGGCGGTGACGCCGCTGTTGATGGTGGGCGGCGCGTTTCTTTGCTACGAGGGATTCGAAAAGCTGGCGCATAAATTTCTGCACAACAAGAACGAGGACGACACGCAACACGCGGAGCTCGTCGGAGCCCTGGCAGACGAGAAAATCGATCCCGTTGCCTACGAAAAAGACAAGGTGAAGGGCGCGATACGCACCGACTTCGTGCTTTCGGCCGAGATCATCGCGATCACGCTGGGCACGGTCACAGCGTCGCCGTTTGTCACGCAGCTCACCGTACTCTCGGGCATCGCCGTCATCATGACCATTGGTGTTTACGGCATCGTCGCGGGCATCGTGAAGCTTGACGACGCGGGGCTCTACCTGAGCCGCGCCGTTGGTGAGGGCGGCTATACAAATTTCAAACGCAGCTTCGGTCGCGGCATTTTGGTCGCAGCCCCGTATTTGATGAAAGCCCTGTCCATTGCAGGAACCATCGCGATGTTCCTGGTCGGCGGCGGCATCCTCACGCACGGCATTCCCGTTGTGCATCACTGGATCGAAGGCGTGAGCACGAGTCTGGGCGGCACGGTGGGGGCGGTTGCGCCGACGTTTATTGACGGCGTGTTTGGCGTGCTGGCCGGTGCGGTCGTGTTGCTCGTGGTCATGTTGCTCAAACGAATTCGCAGGTAACCCTGGGGCACCTCTAAAAATTCATTTGTGGGGCGCATTGTGTCGTCGCGCGGTGCTAGCAATCCTCATGTACTAGGGCGCACATTCCGGTTGCTGCGCTCCGGGCTCCTAACACTGCATCCCCACAAATGAATTTTTAGGGATACCCCCTGATTTACGGCAATTCACTAATCAGTTAAATTAGCGGGATGTCTCGTGCCAAAGTCATTCCACCGGAACCGCGTTCGCGTGACGCTGATCGTTCGCAGCAAACCATCTTGCTGGCCGCGCGCGACGAGTTCGCACGCTACGGTCTGGCGGGCGCGCGCGTTGATCGTATCGCCGAGCTGGCTGATGTCAACAAACGGTTGATTTACTACTACTTTAAAAGCAAAGACACGCTGTTTCTGGCGGTGCTTGAAGCAGCGTACGCTGATATCCGTGCCGCTGAAAAGGCGCTACATCTGGACGAAATTGACCCCGTAGAGGCGGTGCGTCAATTGCTATCTTTTACTTGGAACTACTACCTTGAGCATCCCGAGTTCATGTCGCTGCTCAACAGCGAAAACCAGCATAACGCCGCCCATTTGAAGCAGTCCGTGCGTATTCAGGAAATGAATTCACCGCTCATACAAATGCTCGATATGGTGCTGCTGCGCGGGCGCGAGAAGAAGCTATTCAGGAACGGGATTGATCCGATGCAGCTCTACATCTCAATCGCCGCCATATGTTATTTCTATCTTTCCAATAACCAGACGCTTTCCACGATCTTTGGGCGAGATTTGCGCGCACCCAAAGCGATGCAACAGAGACTGTCACACATGACCGAGATGGTGCTTGGCTACGTCATGCACTGACGGCATGCGCGCCGGAAACCTTGCCTAAGGCTTTCCCTAGGTGACATCAACAACAGTTGACATACGACATTTCAGTGTCGACAATTCACCAAATGGTTACATGCGTACCGGCTGCGCGTGGACAGATCGCTACGAATAAGGAGGTTTTCGATGTTGCGCAGGCTGCTGCTGTTACCGGCGCTCCGACCTTTTTTGCTGATCATCCTGCTGCTGGTGCTGTGGGATCTTGCGATCCGCATTTTCAAGATCCCGGCATACCTGATTCCGCGTCCGGAACAGGTCGTGCAGCAGCTTTTCGCCGAATGGCCGCGCCTGCTGACCGAAAGCTGGAAGACGACACAGGCAACGCTCGGCGGCTTTGCGCTCACCATCCTGATTGGCATTCCACTGGCAATGGTGATCGCGTATTCAAAGCTGGTTGAGTCGTACGTGTATCCGCTGCTCGTTTTTTCGCAAAGCATTCCGAAGGTTGCCATCGCGCCGTTGTTCGTGGTGTGGTTCGGCTTTGGCATTTTCCCCAAGATCATCTCGGCGTTTCTGCTCGGTTTCTTCCCCGTCGTTGTGTCCACCGTCATGGGCTTCAAGTCGGTGGAGCCGGACATGATTGACCTCGCGCGTTCGATGGGTGCCAGTCGGCTTCAAACGTTCTTCAAATTCAGCTTGCCGCAGGCGTTGCCTGCGATTTTTAGCGGCCTCAAAGTCTCGATCACACTCGCCGTCGTGGGGGCGGTCGTGGGTGAATTCGTAGGTTCGAACTCCGGCATCGGCTATGTGCTTCAGGTCGCGAACGGCAACTTTGATTTACCGCTGATGTTTGCAGCGCTCGTCGTTTTGTCCACCATTGGCGTGCTGCTCTTCGTGGCAATTGATCTGATTGAACGTCTGATGATTCCGTGGCATGCGTCACAGCGTCAGGTGTTCTGATTTCTACTGTTCGCATTTCATTACGTTCGACAACCAAACACTGGTAACACAAGGAGGCTCCCGTGAAAAAACTGATCCCCAGCCTGATCGCAGGCGCTGTCGCAGCACTGGCGCTAGTCATTGCACCCGTACATGCGCAACCGAAACCGCAAGAAAAAGTAACGCTGATGCTCAACTGGTACCTTTACAGCGAGCACGCCCCATTTTTTCTTGGAAAAGAGCGCGGCTTTTATGCTGAAGAAGGCATTGATCTCGACATTCAGGAAGGACGCGGATCGGCAGTGACGGCCCAAGCCGTGGCAGCGAAGTCGGCCACGTTTGGCTACATCGACGTCACCACGATGATTAAGGCTGCGGCCAAAGGCGCGCCGCTTAAATCAACAGGCGTGCTATTCCAGCTAAGCCCGATGTCAGTCATGGGTTTTGCGGAAAAAAACATCAAAACACCGAAGGACATCATCGGCAAAACGGTTGCTACGACGCCGGGCGACTCGATGTCGCAAATGTGGCCGTTGTTTTTGAAGGTAAACAACATTCAGCCCGACCAGGTGAAGATCGTCTCCGGCGACGGCCAGACGAAGTTGAACGCCGTAATGAGCGGTCAGGCCGATCTGTTGCTTGGGTACGTGATGGATCAGGCAATCAAGTTGCAGGATGCCACCGGCAAACAGGTGTATCCGATCCGATTCGCGGACTCCGGCATCAATCAGATCAGCTCAGGCATCATCGCAAACAAGAGTCTGTTGACTGACAACCCTGACCTCGTCAAACGCTTCATGCGCGCCTCTACTCGCGCTGCCGAAGCCGCCGAGAAGAGCCCGGAAGCGGCAGTGGATGCCATGCTCAAAGCCAATCCGAAAGCAGGCGTACGCGATACCTTGATAGTGGGCATGAAGCAGAGTGTCGCGCTGTATCACACGAAAGAAACCGCGAGTCAGCGCCCGTTCCGCGTCAGCATGAAAAACGTCAGTGATTCACTTGATCTGCTCGTGCAATACGGCGGCATGGATACGGCTACGCGCGGCAAACCTGAGGACTACGTGAGCCTCGACTTCCTGCCTAACTAATTCCGATAAGTACGTTCTTCGTTAGTGCTATTGCATCTCGAACTCGTTCGTTAGTCTCATGCCCAACCAACATCTGATCGAAGCGCGCGGCGTCACCAAGGTTTATCAGACCAAGGACGGTGCCGTCGAGTCGCTGAAACCGCTTGATTTCTCGATTCGCGAAGGTGAATTCATCTCAGTAGTTGGGCCATCGGGTTGCGGCAAGAGCACGCTGCTGAAAATGGTGGCGGGATTGTTGCCGGTGACCGCTGGCACGCTCGAACTGGCGGGCAAACCCATTAGCGGCCCGCAACGGGATGTTGGCATCGTGTTTCAAAGCTCGGTGCTGCTGGCATGGCGCACGGTGCTCGACAATATTTTGTTGCAGGCTGAAATTCGTCGCATGCCAAAGGCAGAAGCCTTGGCCAAGGCGCGGCAACTCATGTCTATGGCGGGACTCGCGGGGTTCGAGGGCAAGTACCCGTGGCAATTGTCGGGTGGCATGCAGCAACGTGCGTCCATTTGTCGTGCGCTGTTGCACAATCCTTCAGTGCTGCTGATGGATGAGCCGTTCGGCGCACTCGACGCGATGACGCGCGAGACGATGAATCTGGAATTGCAGCGAATCTGGTCAGAATCGAAGAAGACGGTGCTGCTTATTACGCACAGCATTCCTGAGGCTATCTTTTTGTCGGATCGGGTGATGGTGATGAGTGAGCGCCCCGGCTCAATCGCCGCCATCTACGACATCGATTTGCTACGTCCACGCACGCTGGACATGATGGGTTCGCCCGCGTTTGCGGTGTTTGCGAAGAAGGTGCGAGCGCATTTTTATTCGCAAGGCACGCTGGATCACTAGACGCGACGCGTCGCTCAATCTCGCCATGGAGCCGCTTCGCTTTTACATTGATGAGATACGCTTTTTTGAGCGTGACGTGGTGTTGCGTTTGCCGTTTCGCTTCGGTGCCGCCACGGTGCGTGCATGCCCGCAGGTGTACGTGCAGGCGCGCATCCGCTTTGCCGACGGTTCAACCTCAATCGGCTGCGCCGCTGAGATGATGATCCCCAAATGGTTTGACAAAAATCCGGCGCTGTCGAACGAAGAGAATTTTCAGCAACTGCGCGACGCGTTGATTGCAGCTCGCACCGCCTACCGAAGCGACGATTCGCCCAAGACCGCATGGCAACATTTCACCAGTCACTATCGGGCTCTGCTAGTAGCCGGAGCACAAAGCGGGCTGAATCCACTGGTGGCAAGTTACGGTTCTGCGCTGCTGGATCGTGCGTTGTTCGACGCGCTTTGTCTGAAGCTCAATTGCAGTTTTGCTGTGGGTATGAGCACGAATCTAGCGGGTATTGATCTACGCGGTTGTGGGTTGTCGGATGATCTGCTTGACTTTGATATGGTGCGGTTTCTGTCGTTGCATGAACCTCGCGTCAAGATCGCCGCGCGACATACGGTTGGACTGGCGGACGTGATTCACGAGGCGGATGTGCCTCGCGATGCGCCAGATGACGGCTTGCCGTGCTCACTGGAAGCGGCTATTGCGCGTTACGGTCACGATCATTTCAAGCTCAAGCTGTGTGGCAGCACTGAAGCCGATCTGGCGCGGTTGACTGCGATCAATAGTGTTACCCAGGGTTGCGCGACGCTCATTACGCTAGATGGGAACGAGCAGTACCCTGACGCGGCCGCCTTCGCCGATTTCTTCCGACGGCTGACGTCAACACCAGCGCTCGCGCCACTCGTTGCCAAGACCGTTTTCGTGGAGCAGCCGATCCACCGCGATCAAGCGGTGCAGCAGGACGTGTCAGCACTCGCACGAGAAATTCCGCTGCTGATTGACGAATCGGACGCCACGCTGGATGCATTCGTTCAGGCCAAAAGTTTGGGATATACCGGCGTCTCTAGCAAGAGTTGCAAGGGCTTCTACAAATCGGTGGTCAATGCTGCGCGTTGCGCGCAGTGGAATGCGCAGGCGGCCTCAGACGGCGCGCGCTACTTTCTGTCCGGTGAAGATCTGACCATGCAGGCAGGGATTGGCTTGCAGCAGGATTTGGCACTGGTCGGATGGCTTGGTTTGACGCACGTCGAACGCAATGGTCATCATTACGTGAATGGTTTGATGGCCGCACCAACCGTCGAACAGCAGGGCCTTCTAAGCGCGCACGCCTCGCTGTACGAACAAAGTTTTGACGCGACACGCTTGCATATCGAAGGCGGAAAAATTTCGATGCAATCACTCGATTGCGTCGGCTTCGCGACGGGCGAACCCGGTGCCCATATCTCATGGGATGCCATGCGTTCTAACTATTAATTTTGATGATCTGAGGAATACCTATGAGCACACAAAATCTTGGCATCATCATGCATGGTGTGACCGGACGTATGGGCATGAATCAGCACCTCATTCGCTCGATTCTGGCGATCCGCGCGCAGGGTGGCGTATTGCTGTCGAACGGCAATCGCGTCATGCCTGATCCGATCCTGATCGGTCGCAACGCCGACAAGATGGAGGCGTTGGCCAAAGCGCATGGCGTGGCGCGCTGGGGCACTGATCTTGACGCCGCATTGGCGAGCAAAGAAGACACGATTTTCTTTGATGCTGGTACGACGCAAATGCGACCCACGCTGCTCGCGAAGGCGATTCGTGCCGGCAAGCATGTCTACTGCGAAAAGCCAATCGCCACAAACCTGAATGAAGCGGTTGAAGTGTGTCGCCTCGCCGAAAGCTCGGGCCTCAAGCACGGTGCAGTGCAGGACAAATTGTTCCTGCCGGGCTTGCGCAAGCTCGACATGCTGCGTCGTGCCGGCTTTTTCGGTCGCATGCTGTCGGTGCGCATCGAGTTTGGCTACTGGGTGTTTGAAGGCGATCTACAACCGATTCAGCGACCAAGCTGGAATTACCGCAAAGAAGAGGGCGGCGGCATCATCCTCGACATGGTGTGCCACTGGCGCTACGTGCTGGACAATCTGTTCGGCGAAGTGCAGTCGGTGTCATGCCTCGGCGCGACGCACATTCCAAAACGCTGGGACGAGGCGGACAAGGCGTATGACGCCACGGCTGATGATGCGGCTTACAGCACTTTTCAGTTGAAAGGACACAACGGCGAACCGGTTGTGGCGCAAATCAACATGTCGTGGGTAACGCGGGTGCGCCGCGATGATCTGGTGACATTTCATGTCGACGGAACACATGGCTCCGCTGTGGCAGGGTTGACTTCATGTCGCGCACAGTCTCGTGTAACGACGCCGCGTCCGGTGTGGAATCCTGACCAGAAACAGATGATGAATTTCTTCGACCAATGGCAGGAAGTGCCAGACTCGCAGGTCTACGACAACGGCTTCAAAATTCAGTGGGAACACTTCATTCGCCACGTCGTCGAGAACGAGCCGTATCGCTACACGCTACCCGAGGGCGCGAAGGGTGTGCAACTGGTTGAGGCTGCTCTGAAGAGCTGGCAGGAGCGGCGCTGGATCGATGTCCCACCGCTCGCGATTTAGGCGGAGCGCTTATGGCTTTGACACTGACTTTGCCCAATGCTGCAGGCGACCTCTATACGTATTCGCTAGTGGGTGCTACGCCGGTGAAACCTGTGCTTGGCGTTCGCTTCAATCGCATCGCGTACTCGGCTGCGCACGTCGTCGCCGACCCGCGCGCAGCCATTGATCCGTGGCTCACTTGCGCGATTGATTGGGATACAACGATTG
This sequence comes from Burkholderiales bacterium, assembly GCA_025354165.1. Classification (GTDB taxonomy): domain Bacteria; phylum Pseudomonadota; class Gammaproteobacteria; order Burkholderiales; family Casimicrobiaceae; genus Casimicrobium. The sequence continues at coordinate 10,257 of JANXNI010000095.1, forward strand.
CTTATCGCAAACATCTGTGGTCGCTGGGTCTGGGTGTGGCCGAGGCGATGGACACGGCGCAGCGCGGCATGGGGCTTGATTGGCCAACGTCGCTGGAACTGATCGGTCGTTCGCTCGATGCTGCGAGCGATGTTCCCGGCGCGCCGGTGGCGTCGGGTTGTGGCACCGATCATCTGATACTCGATGAGGTGAAGTCAGTTGATGATGTGATTCGTGGCTATGAAACGCAGATGGCTGCCATCGAAAAATTGGGCGGCAAACTGATTGTGATGGCGAGTCGCGCGCTGGCGCGCGTTGCGCAAAGTCCGGCCGATTACGAGCGTGTGTATGACCGTGTGTTGAGTCAGGCGAAGCAACCTGTCGTGCTGCATTGGCTCGGCGACATGTTCGATCCGGCGCTGGCGGGCTATTGGGGCTCTAAGGACATAGATACGGCGATGGCGACAGCACTTGGCATCATCAACGCGCATCCCGAAAAGGTCGACGGCATCAAAATTTCCCTGCTCGACAAACACAAAGAAATCGCCATGCGCCGCCGTTTGCCGGCGGGAGTTCGTATGTACACGGGCGACGATTTCAATTACGCCGAGTTGATTGCTGGCGACGGCATGGGCGCATCGGTTAACCAGCAGCAAAGTGACGCATTGCTAGGCATTTTTGATGCCATCGCGCCCGCAGCGAGCGCCGCGTTGGGCGAACTCGCGCAGGGTAACGTCGAAAAATTTCACTCTATCCTTGGGCCTACGGAGCCGCTTTCGCGCCACATCTTTGCTGCGCCGACACGTTTCTACAAAACGGGCGTCGTGTTCATCGCCTGGCTCAACGGGCATCAGAGCCATTTCACGATGGTCGGTGGGCAGCAAAGCACGCGGTCACTGGTGCATCTGACCGAGTTGTTCTGTCTTGCTGATGCGGCAAATTTGCTTGAACAGCCCGATCTGGCGGTGCACTGCATGAAGACGTTGCTGTCGCTGCACGGCGTAGATGCTTAGGGCAAGAAGGTATGCGTGACTTCTCCCAAGACCATCTGTGGTTATCCATTAACACCGCAACTGTCCGCAAACAACGCGGCGTCGAGCAACCGCTTCCCGCCATCATCGAAGCCTGCGCCAAACGCGGCATACGCGCAATTTCGCCGTGGCGGGATCAGGTCGCGGCGGCAGGGCTCGGACGCGTCTCCAGCCTCGTTAAAACGCACGGAATCGCACTCTCCGGTTATTGCCGGGGCGGCATGTTCCCGGCCGCTGATGCGGCTGGAATTAAAGCCGCGCATGAAGACAATCGGCGAGCCGTAGACGAGGCCTGCGAACTCAACGCGGCATGTCTGGTGCTGGTGGTCGGTGGGCTCCCCGGCGCGCTCGCAGGCAAAGCGACGCACAAGGACATCGCGCTGTCGCGCAGTCAGGTGCGCGACGGCATTGCCGACCTGCTCGACTACGCAAGGCAGAACAAGATGCCTCTGGCAATCGAACCGCTGCACCCGATGTACGCAGCGGATCGCGCCTGTATCAACACGATGGAGCAGGCGCTTGATGTCTGCGACGCGCTTGACCCGTCGCGCACCCGAGCGCTTGGTGTGGCGGTTGACGTCTATCACGTCTGGTGGGATCCGAAGCTTGAGGCGCAGATCAAGCGCGCTGGCAAGGAGCGTTTGCTCGCCTTTCACGTTTGCGACTGGCTCACCCCGACGACGGATTTACTCAATGATCGCGGCATGATGGGCGATGGCGTCATTGACATCCCTAAAATTCGTGGCTGGGTGGAAGCAGCGGGCTTCGCGGGTTACAGCGAGGTGGAAATTTTTTCTTCTGTCAACTGGTGGCAACGCGATTGTGCCGAGGTACTGGACACGTGCATAGCGAGGCACAAGAGCGTAGTTTAGGTCGCCGCAAGAAGCGTGATTCATCCTCAAGCCGCGTGCACGAACGAACGCCACGCCAATTCAATCCGAAATCCGCTGCTTCGTTAGAATTTTGCCTTGCGCTGTTCGGGCGCTGCATCCGCGTTGGTAAGGCAACTTCGCTGGCGGATCGTCCGCAATTCCCTGAAGGTTGTTTGGGCCCACATTCGTCCGGCTTGATAACGTTTCACGGAATGATCGACGTTTGAATCGTGCCTGAACAGCGCGCAAACTATTTTCAGAAGGCCAGACTCGCTTGTTCAAAAACATCATCGTCTATCGCATTGATCCGTTGTGGTCAAAAACCACTGCTCAGGTGGAGGCCGGATTGAGTCAGATGCGCTTCCGCGACTGCGGCGCAACGCAGGAAAAATCTGTCGGCTGGTCGGAGCCACGCGGCGAGAAACATGGCATGCTGGTTGAGTCGGTCGGCGGGCAACTGATCATGCGATTGACGATGGAATCGAAGGTATTGCCGTCGTCGGTCGTGAAGCGTCGTGCCGAAGAAAAAATCGAGCAAATCGAAGAGTCGACAGGCCGCAAAGTCAGCCGCATCGAGAAGAAGGACATTCGCGAGGAAACGCTTCTCGATTTGTTGCCCAAGGCGTTTACGCGGATATCGAACACCGTTGTGTGGATTGATCCAACCGAGCGGCTTTTGGTGATCGACGCCTCCGGGCAAACTAAAGCCGATGAAGTGGTCGCCGTGCTGCTGCGCTCGCTGGATAGTCTTGTCATCACGCCGATTCAAACCAATGTCGCTCCGGCGACGCAAATGGCCGCATGGCTCATGAGCCACGAAGCACCGGGCCGCTTTGATGTAGATCGCGAATGCGAACTCAAAGCGACTGATGATTCACAGGCAGTGGTTCGCTATTCCAAACACACGCTCAACAACGAAGAAGTCCGCAAGCATCTGCAAAACAATAAGATGCCGACGCGCCTCGCGTTAACGTGGAATGGTCGCGTTTCTTTCGTGTTGAATGAAGAAGCACAAATCAAGAAAATCAAGTTTCTCGATGGCGTTTTTGATGCGAGCGATAACGCTGCGCCGGACGAAGACCGCTTCGACGCCGACGTCGCAATCGTCACCGGCGAACTCGGCAAACTCATCCCGGAAATGATTGATGCGCTCGGCGGCGAAATGGCGGTCGGGTAATCGCGGAGGTAAGCGCGCGGCGTCTCGCGGGCTCGGGGGGATGCCGATGAGCGGCAACCGTGTGCGTAGTGCGTAGCGTTTAGCCCTTGTCCTTCGGGCGTTTTCCGGCAGGCTGGAGTGATAATTTCTGCACAGTTTCGATTGAGCCGTATGCAATGAGATGGACGCCGTAGTAGTCCGACAAGGCCGTCATTGACATTGAGGCAGGCGTTCAGGCGTGCACGTTCGGGACACCATACATGAATCAATTTAGCCTGAAAGAACTGCAGCGATGCTTTTGGCAACGATCCTACTTGGCGCGATGGATTGCGCAGAGCTTGTTGCCATCGGGATCGCGCACATAGGCCAGGTGCATCGCCCCCAGATTGCCTTCTCGTAGACCCGGCTCGCCTTCGATCGATTGGCCACCATGCGCAACCGCGATATCGTGAAATTCTTGAACCTTTTCGGGCGAGTTGCACTTAAAGGCGATGGTGCCCCCATTTGCACAGGTGGCCGTTTCGCCGTTGATGGGCTCGCTGATACAAAAGGTACTGCCGTCGTGTCGGTAGAAGAGCCGATTGTGGCCGGATTTCGCCTGATTGCGCAGCGGCTCGCCGGCCCCGAGCGTTCCCAGCACAGCATCGTAGAAACGCTTCGAGCGCTCGATGTCGTTCGTACCAATCATGATGTGATTAAACATGCGTTCTCTCCTTTACCCAGAATGGAACCGGGCTTAACTTTGGGCGATCATTGCTGCGCATCGTGCGGTGCGACGGCCTTGCTTCGTGGCATCGACCACAACCATGCGATGCATCGCATGATATAAAAAATAGCCGAAAGCTGCGCATGCATTGTCCGATATCAGGTGTCGCGATTCTTTGAATCCATGGAACGGAATTCACGCGCTAAATGGGCTCACACTGCGTCCAACCCGGGTATCTCGCTGAAATTTTGTGCGCAGCTCAGCGCGAACTTGCACCGTATGCGCAATCGCTCGCGCAGGCGTCATTTTTCGCTAGCCCGGAATATCTGGCTCAACCAGATTCGCGAGCTGCGCGAGGCACTCTTGCCACCCCAGGTAGCACATCTCGACAGGAATAATTTCAGGAATTCCGGACTGCTCGACATTGATATCGGTGCCGCACAACACGGCTTTCAACGTGACCTTAACCATCATTTCACCCGGCAAATTGGGGTCATCAAACGTGTCGGTGTACTCGATGAATTCGCCTGGAATCAGCTGCTGGTATGTCCCACCAAATGAGTGGCCATTCCCAGTCGAAAAATTCGAAAACGACATCTTGAACGTGCCGCCGACTTTGGCATTCATGTGATGAACCGTACAGGTGAATCCATATGGTGGAAGCCACTTGGCCATCGCCGAAGCATCCAGAAAGGCACGGTAAACCTTATCCGGTTTGGTTTTTAAAACACGATGAAGACGGACAGTTCCCGTGGGCATGGTTGAATCTCCTCTGATTCGCGGTTGAAGCTAAATTGTCTCTGTGATTCGATATGGGTAAAAAAATTGGTTTGCGTTGTGAAGACGAATGTTTGAAATATCGCCTCTTGGAATAATAAGGCCGGCAAGCGCGGCAACCGAAGCGAAGTCAAGGGCGATTTTGTTTGCTTCGACCGAGTTCATCTCGGATGCCAGCTAACTTTTGAGGTATCCGGCATGCCGTGGAGAGTCCGGCTAACGGAAGGGTCAGGCTTCAGTTTGCCCACGCGCTCTTTCCATAGCAACAGATGAAACTCTGAAACCCAGCTTGGCAAAGATGGCTTCGGCTCCCTCACGTCCAGCACGCAAAACCCAGGTGACATTCGGATTTCCGCCAGTGACGTGCTTTACGAGAGCTCGACCAATGCCTTGATTTCGGTGCGCTGAGGAAACGACCACCATAGAGAGATAGCCATTTGACAAGCCGTCGGTGATGCCGCGAGCGAAACCGACTACTTGCTCACCCACAACTGCCACAGCCGTGCGTTGCGAGCTTGCAATGAGCGCTGAGAAATGTTCTCGGGTTGCTATCCGGTTACTCCAACCGTTGACTGACAGCAGGGCGTACGCTCCTTGAAGCTCGGAAAGGGACAGGTCGTGTACTTGCATGAGGCCTAACGAAATTTCACGATGCGTCGCATCATATAAAAAAGTAAACGCACAACGAATCACTCAAGGGTCAAGACCGCTTATTCAGGCGTCGGTACGGACGCCCACCAATTCCTTGTGTCGTGGCATGCTTCCACAGCACGCTTGTAGCCGTCACGCTCACTGACGCGAGCCAGATAGGCTAGCTCCACTTCACCAAAGACGTAGCCACCACCTTTTTGCGCCAATCGCAGGGCGTAACTCACAGATATATCTGCCGCCGTGAACGCCTCGCCCGCGAGATAGGGTGAGCGGGCAAGCTGCCGCGTCACCAGCCCGAGTCGGCTTTCGAACAAGTCGAGCGCATGGGTCGCTGTCCAATTCTGGCGCTCGGCCGGGGGGGCGCGGCGACGAGTGCTGTTGACGAAGTACATGTTGGCGGCCAGACCAGCTTCGCCGAGGTGAAGAAACTGCAGGTACGCTGGGAACGCCGGATCGGGCGGGCTCGGTGCGAGCGGCGTCGGCCCGTGGCGGGCAATCAGATATTCCATGATCGCAATCGACTCGACCATCGTCGCGTCGCCGGCCTCACTATCCCGGATGGCCGGGATGAAGCCCGCTGGGTTGATCGCCAAAAACTCCGGGTCATTCTCGACGCCGGCCAGCAAATCCACCCGCCGCAGCCGGTAAGGCAGCCCCATCTCTTCCAGCAGCCAGACGACCCGGAATCCTCTACCTTCGCCAAAGACGGTAATCATGTTCGCAACTCCTTTGCGTACGGTTTGTAGTAACGATTAAAAAAACGCGTATGTGGAAAGCAAATGCCTACCTACCGCCAGAAACATCAACGTTCGTCCCCGTGACATAAGACGCGTCCTCCGACAGCAACCACATCACTGCGCGCGCCACTTCATCTGCAGAGCCGCCACGTTTCATGGGCACGCTGTCCTGCAACCGATCCACGCGGCCCGGCTCGCCGCCGCTGGCGTGAATGTCGGTGTAGATAAGGCCTGGCGAGATTGCGTTCACTCGAATGCCTTCGGCAGCGACTTCTTTGGCGAGGCCGATGGTGAAGGTGTCAATCGCGGCCTTTGAGGCGGCGTAGTCAACGTATTCGCCGGCTGCGCCAAGTCGCGCGGCGCGTGACGACATATTGACGATGCCGCCGCCACTGCCGCCGTGGCGCGTAGACATGCGGCGGATTGCTTCGCGCGCGCAGGAAAAGCTGCCAATCACGTTGGTCGCAAAAATGCGCGCCACGCGCTCGGCTGTCATCTCGTCGACGCGAGACTGTTGCTCCAGAATGCCTGCGTTGTTGACGAGCGCGGTGATCGGCCCAAGTGTTTGGTCGATCTGCTCGAACAGCCGCACGACGTCGGCATCAACAGCTACGTCGGAGCGCACGGCAATCGCGGTGCCGCCTTTGACGTTGATTGAGGCGACCAGCGCGTCAGCGGCCGACTGATTGCTGAGATAACTGATACACACCGCGTAGCCAGCGTCTGCCGCGCGCTGGGCGATGGCTGCGCCGATACCGCGCGAGCCGCCTGTAACCAGAATGATTTTTTTCATGATTTTCTGTGAATGCTACTTGTGTCAATTGCTGCGGGAGCGGTTCTACAGCGATTGTTGGCTGAGCGAGAAATCGCGGCAGAACCGCTCCCACAAAGGTGTCTGTTGCTCGGGCTCTCCTAATCACAGTTTACGAGAACGATTGCGGCGAAGCGCCCGATAGAATCCCTTTTATGGGCATCTCTAAAAATTCATTTTTTTGGGGATGCAGTGTTAGAAGCCCGGAGCGCAGCAACCGGAATGTACGCCCTGGTACATGAGGATTGCGAGCACCGCGCGACGACGCAGTGCGCCCCACAAATGAATTTTTAGAGGTGCCCTTATGGCCCTAGACCCCGACATCCAAGCACTCCGCACGCCCCCGCATTCGATTGAAGCCGAGCAATCGGTGCTCGGCGCACTGATCATTGACAACAACGCCATCGACAAAGTGGCTGATTTGCTGCGCGCGGAGGACTTCTATAACGAAGGTCATCGCCTGATTTATGAACACATCAACAGGCTGGCGGCGGACAACAAACCTGCCGATGCGGTGACTTTGTCGGAGAGTTTGCGCTCGATTGCGAAGCTGGAATATGTGGGCGGTCTGGCCTACATTGGCGCGATTGCCAACGCAGTGCCGACGGCAGCTAACGTGCGGCGGTATGCGGAGATTGTTCGGGATCGCTCGGTGATGCGTCGGCTCGCGAGCGTTGCGACGAGCATCGCTGAAGCTGCGTTTAACCCGATGGGGAAATCGAGCGAACAGTTGCTCGATGAGGCCGAGGGCAAGGTGTTTGAGATCGCCGAATCGGGTGATCGCACCAAGGCGAATTTCGTATCGTTATCGGACTTGACGGCGCAGGCGATTGATCGTGTTGAAGAGCTTTATCGTCGTGGCAACGACAGCGATGTGACTGGCCTTTCTACCGGCTACAAAGATCTCGATTCGATGACGGCGGGCTTGCAGCCGGGCGATCTGGTGATCGTCGCGGGTCGTCCGTCGATGGGCAAAACGGCCTTCGCGTTGAACATTGGCGAGCACGTCGCGGTGCGCTTGAAGAAGCCCGTCGCCGTGTTCTCGATGGAGATGGGCGCGTTGCAACTGGCGATGCGTTTGATTGGCTCGGTCGGCAAGCTCGATCAACACAAGCTGCGCACCGGGCGGCTGAACGATAGCGATTGGCAGCGCTTTACGGAGGCGTTGTCGCTCCTTGATTCGAGCCCTATGTACATCGATGAAACGGCCGGGTTGAACCCGTTTGAGCTGCGTGCTAGGGCGCGACGTCTGGCGCGTCAGGTCGGCGGTCTCGGCATGATTATTGTGGACTACATCCAGCTCATGAGCGCCTCGGGCAGCGGTGAGAATCGTGCGACGGAAGTGTCCGAGATTTCGCGATCACTCAAGTCGCTGGCAAAAGAATTGCAGGTGCCGGTAGTGGCGCTGTCGCAGTTGAACCGCTCGCTGGAGCAGCGTCCGAACAAGCGCCCAGTGATGAGCGACCTGCGTGAATCCGGTGCTATCGAGCAGGACGCCGACGTGATTTTCTTCATCTATCGCGACGAGGTTTACAACCAAGAATCCGCGCAAAAAGGCGTCGCCGAAATCATCATCGGCAAGCAGCGTAACGGCCCGATTGGCACGGTGCAGTTGACCTTCCGCGGTGAGTTCACACGGTTTGAAAATTACGCCGCAACGGATTCGTATATGCCTTCGGCTCCCGTCCAATCGGTGCGGTCTGGCGCGCCGAAATTTGGTGGTGATAGTCCATTTTGATCGGCGGTTTGGGTCATTCGTTGTAGCGCATTTTTTCCTGCCTGAACCGGATTGGCTCCTTCTCCCCTTGAGGGAGAGGGCTGGGGGGAGGGGGAAAGGTGCTTGGAGGTGGCAAGTTGGCTGCACGAGCCACCCTCCCCCTCTGCCACAGCCCCTCTCCCACGAGCGGAGAGGGGAGCCCAGCATCCGTCGAGATTAGTGCGCCTACTGCACTCGTGCCGCAGTCATATTCCGTCCCAACGCCTGACCCGACAACACCATCGCGGCGATGGCGTCAATCGCGTTGCCGCCACCGTTGATTCCTGCGCCCACGACGACATTCGGCACCACGGGCATTCCTGACTTAGCCACGGCGTTGGTAATCTGCGTAGCAATCTCTTGTGCGAGGCGAATCTCGGCACCACCGAACGCTTCAACTTGCGCTTTCGCGGCAAGCGCTGTTGCCGCACCTTCCAACTCAATGCGATTCGCATTCGCCGCACCAATCGCTTTGATTTTTCCTGCGTCGGCATTCGCAACGGCGACGATGCGCGCGGCTTCTGCTTCACCTTGTCGGCTCTGCTTTTTGACTTCTGCCTGGCCGTTGTTTTCGGCGATGTCGATGGCGATTTTTGATTCGGTTAGACCGCGCTGCTGTGCGGACACGGCCTCGGCTTCGCGCAGCGTGCGCTCCTTGATCGCGGCTTCCTGCTGACGCTCATACGTCTCGATGCGTTCGCGTGCAATTTGCCGCTCGCGAAGCTGCGCGAGGATCACTTCGATCTGCGTGTCGCCCACGGGTGAGCGTGGCGTGCCGATCAGAACTTCCTGCAATTCCAGATTGTACTCGGCGAACTTGGCGCGCATGTCGGCGAGTGCGCGGGTCTGCACGTCGGTACGTTCTTGCAACAGCTCGATCAGCGTTTTGGTTTGCGCCGTATTTTTGAAATACGCGGAGACCATCGGGTCAAGCGTTTGCTCGACGAGTTGCTGAATGTTGCCAAAGCGTTGCACCACGCGTGCGGCTTTTTTGTAGTCGATGTGCACCACGACCGAGAGCGGCAGTGTTGGCTCAAACGCGTCCTTGGTGATGAGCGAAACTTCCTTCAAATTCTGGTCGAACTTGGAGCCAGAATTACCGGATTCCCACTTCAAAATGAAGTTGGTCGTGGGCACTTCGATGACTTTGCCGGAGAACGTGTTGAACGCGTATTTGCCAGGTAGCAAAGGCAGCTCCCACACGCCGCGCTCGCCCGTGCGCACAAGCTCGCCGTGCTGATAATCGTCGCCCGAGAGATCAGCACCGGACAGTCCGGTGTACGAAATCACCACGCCCGCCATGCCCATCGCGATCACGGTTTTCGGGATCATGTCGACCGTGGCGAACAGGCGGTTGATGTAGTAGGTGCCGTCGGCCAACACTTGTTGCTGGCGACCGCGCGAACCACCGCAAGCGAGGAAGGCCTCGGGGTTCTGGAAATTGTCGTGTGCGGAGCGTCCGGCGCTTTGCCCGACGACGGGCGCGATCAGCTCGCCCGTTGGCAACCCGGGACCGTCGTGTACGGTTAGCACGCCGATTTCGTCGCGTACGCTGTCGATCACGAGCGGGGTGAAGCCACTGCGGTCGACGATGTCGGCCTTCATCGCATTGATCGCGGATTCGTCGCCCGTCGAGAGACCGAGCGCGTAGGTGTTGCCCTGCGTGATGACCACGAATTGCGCGGTGTTGATGGCGTACACACCTTCGCGCAGGATTTTGCGTTGCGGGCCTTTTTGACCTGCGACCTGAAGGAAGTCGCGCACGTCCTCAAAATTCACGGCTTTATCGTTTGCGCCCAGGGCCTGCGACGGGGCCAGCGCCACGCCGTCGCGAGCGAACACATAGCCGATTTCACCCTGCGGAATCATCACCAGATCGGCCTTGCGGACTCGGTACATGAAGGGCGTGAGGAAGTGAATGCCACCGCGCAAAAGATCCGGCTCAAACCCGGCCTCTCCGTTCAATGCGATCAGGCCAGACTTGACCGAGCCGCGCAGCGACCACAGCCGCTCACGAATGCCCACGCGGCTGTTCGGCACGTAAACAATCGACGAATACAACACAAAAAACACCAGCAGCAGTAGCGGCGTATTCCAGGAAAACACCCACGAAAGTACTGCTGCGAAAAGACTGTTCATATCCATTTATTTCCTACAAATAGGCGGGAAACAAATGCTATGCCTCGGTTTTGGAATGGCCTTCCATTTTTGGTGTGTTTTCAGGGTTTTGTAGGTTGGGATTTGCTGTTTTGCGGTGAGTTGCACGCGTGTTCAAGCGGCGCGCTATTGGGTTCTTGATGCGCCAACTTGGGACTGGATCGACCATTTATGGGCGTTTGCGCGCGATTTTGGTGGTTGAGCGACTTTGCCATTTATTCTACTGATGTGCGGCGCTAGCCCTCGTGCGGTGGGCGTTCTGGTCGCATGGTTGCCAAAAGCTGTTAACCCGATTTAGAGGCTGGGGTCTAAATTGGGAAATGGGGTGATTTTTGGCCGGATGCAGTCGCGGTATTGTTCGCAATGCCATTCGCGTAGTAACAGCTCTCAGGTCTTGTAGGAGCGCCCTTCGACTGTGCTCAGGAGAGCACTTGCCGCGACCAACCTCCGCTTGAGCGAAGGATTGAGGTAAGCCAGCTTGGGTCGCGGCAGGCCGCTTCTACAGGGTGTCGAACTAGAACGTACCCGGATACGAACCGCCGTCCATCAGGATGTTTTGCCCTGTGATGTAGCCCGCGTGTTCGCTGCATAAAAACGCGCAGGTGGCGCCGAATTCGTCCGCCGTGCCGAAGCGCCTTGCGGGGACGGTTTTGGCGCGACCTTCGGCTAATTCTTCGTAGGTTTTGCCGTCGCGCTTGGCCCAGTTAGCGATCATCGTTTGCAGTCGCTCGGTGTCGAACGGGCCGGGCAGGAGACCATTGACGGTGACGTTGCGGCTTGCGATTTGCGGCTGCCGCGCAAGTCCAGCAACGAAGCCGGTAAGCCCGGAGCGTGCACCGTTTGAGAGGCCCAGCGTGTCGATCGGCGCTTTCACGGCGGCGGAGGTGATGTTGACGATACGCCCAAAGCCGCGCGAGGTCATGCCGTCGATCACGGACTTGATGAGGTCAATCGGGGTCAGCATGTTGCCGTCGACCGCTTTGATCCAGTCGTCGCGCGTCCAGTTGCGGAAGTCTCCCGGTGGTGGGCCACCAGCGTTGTTGATGAGGATGTCGATTTGCGGTGCCGCAGCTACTGCGGCGGCGCGGCCTTCAGGCGTCGTAATGTCGCCAGCAACGGTGACCACCTTGACGTTCGGGTTGAGCGTGCGCAGCTCAGTGGCCGTGGCTTCCAGTGCCTCAGCGCCGCGTGCCGTGATGACTACGTTGACGCCTTCCATCACCAACGCTTTTGCGCAGCCCTTGCCCAAACCTTTGCTCGCGGCACACACGAGCGCCCATCTGCCTTCGATTCCCAGTTTCATTGCTTCGATTCCTTTTTCAAATGATGCCTAAAACTCAATGGCATCATTCTCGCTGAAGGCGGCAATCTGGGAGTGTTGCCTATTGCTGCTATGCAATCTTGGGCGCTCGACCACCCTCTCGATCCCCGCCTGCAGCGAGGATGACGGCCAAGAGGCGGCGAAACATCAGAGTCAGATCGCGTTACGCGGCAACCAACGGCAGCATCGTTCTTCTTCCGTCTGCCGCGCAGCGCTCGTTCACTTTCGCGCACTGCGCGTACACGGCGCGCTCGTTCGCGGCAGACACCTTGACCTGCGAATCCTTGAGCGCATAAACGATGGCGACGCGATGTTCGGTGGTGTGGAACCGGTCGTCGTTGCTGCCCGCAGTAAGGATGATGTCGCGCAGATCGCCGTCCAGCGTGAGCCACAGGCTGCCTCGGGTGCAGGTGATGTCGAGGCCTGCGACGTCGGGGACGCGCAGCGTGGTTTTGTGAGTGAGGGCTACGGTGGTATTGACGGCGGCGGTGTTCATGGATGCGTCCTTTGCATGCGATGTGGGTATGATTATGCAGAGCTGCAGCCCTTAGCTCAAACGTTTATTTGGAATCATTGGCATGCATCCAGCGAATGCGAAACCCATCATTTCAGCGAAACCGTCCGGCAAAACAGTCACCGCCAGTGCAATTGCGCGCGCCGAGTTGCCGCGTCTGGATTTGCTGCGCAGCTTTGAGGCGGCGGCGCGTACGCTGAGCTTTACGCTCGCAGCGGACGAGTTGTTTCTCACGCAATCGGCCGTGAGCCGCCAGATTCAACAGATTGAGCAGGGGCTCGGCGTGCCGTTATTCGTGCGCCAGCATCGCGCTTTAGCGCTGACGGAGGCGGGCCGCGTGATGCAGCGTGCTGTAATCGATTGTCTGGAGCGATTGCGTGATGCGACGGCGCTGGTGCGATCGGCCTCGACGCTGCGTCAGGTGTCGATCACCACGACACCGGGGTTCGCATCCATGTGGTTGATTCCGCGCCTCGCGAAATTCACGGCCAGTCACCCGCTGGTGGATGTGCGGCTGTCGGCGACGCTTGATGTCCTCGATCTGGCGCGTTCACAGATCGATGTCGCGGTGCGCTTCGGACCGATTCGGGATGCTGCGGAGCGCCCATTGTTTGAGGAGACTGTGCAGCCGGTGTGCTCACCCGCGTTGCTGCGCAATCCGAAGAATCCACTCAAAAAGCCCGCCGATCTGGCTAATCACACGCTGTTGACCATCGACATGCCCGCTGCCTTTTCGCCCACCACCGACTGGGAGCCGTGGCTGGAGGTGATGGGTGTGCCCGAACTGCGCATGAAAAACACGCTGCGTTTTTCGCTATGGACGGACTCGATTGGTGCGGCAGTTGCGGGGCAGGGCGTAGCCATCGGGCGCTTTCCGTTGCTCAATGAATATCTGAAAGACAAGCGGCTGGTCACGCCGTTTCGTGGGACGGCGGCGTCGCAGCGCGGGTACTACGTTGAGGTTGCGCCGCATGCGGCGGGCAATGCGGATGCGCAGGATTTTGCCAAGTGGTTGCGCGAGGCGGCGGATACAGCTTTGACGTGAAATCTAGGTTTCATTGGGGCTGAGCGCACATTTATGCGCTTATCGATAAGTGCAGTTTTGCGCCGCTAGCCCCTGTTCAGCGGTGCTTTCATGACAAAGCTGTACGACTATTTCATCCGCCAATCCACTGTTTCCGGCCGACCTGCAAGCGCAAGTTTCGCGGTGGTCGGTGGGGTTTGTACGATGACTCTGCCGCGACGGATCACAGCCAGCCGCGTCGCCCGGGTTCGTAGCGCCTCAATCGGGTCCGTCGCCTGCAGCAGCACCAGATCAGCGTTGCAGCCTGGCGCGATGCCGTAACCCTGCAGTCCGAGAATATTTGCCGGGTTTTCCGTCACCGCATCAAAGCACGCTTTCATCTGCGCCTGCGACGTCATCTGCGCCACATGCAGGCCCATGTGAGCAACCTCCAGCATGTCGCCGGTGCCCAGCGAATACCACGGATCCATCACGCAATCATGACCAAATGCAACGTTCACGCCCGCCTGCATGAGCTCCGGCACGCGCGTCATGCCGCGCCGCTTCGGGTACGTGTCGTGGCGGCCCTGAATCGTGATGTTGATCAGCGGATTAGCCACGACATTCATGCGCGCCTCGGCCATCAGCGGAATCAGCTTGCTCACGTAATAGTTGTCCATTGAATGCATGGACGTCAGGTGCGAGCCCGTCACGCGCCCTTGCATGCCCAAACGCTGCGTTTCGAAGGTCAGCGTCTCAATATGGCGCGACATCGGATCGTCGGTTTCGTCGCAGTGCATATCGACCGGCAGGCCACGCTCGGACGCCAGCGCCATAAGCAGTTTGACGCTCGCCGCGCCATCCGCCATCGTGCGCTCGAAATGCGGAATGCCGCCCACCACGTCGACGCCGAGATCGAGTGAGCGCGTGAGATTTTCAAGTGCGCCGGGGCTGCGCAGAACGCCGTCCTGCGGAAAGGCAACGAGCTGCAAATCCAGATATGGTTTGACCTTCGCTTTGACGTGCAGCAACGCTTCAACCGCCAGCAATCTTGGGTCACAAATATCGACGTGAGAGCGAATGGCCAACAACCCCTTCGCCACTGCCCAGTCGCAATAGGCTAGCGCCCGCTCGACCAGCGCTTCCTGCGTGAGATGCGGTTTCAGCTCGCCCCACAGCGCGATGCCCTCAAGCAACGTGCCGCTTTCGTTCACGCGCGGCATGCCGTACGACAAAGTCGCGTCCATGTGGAAATGGGCGTCGACGAAGGGTGGGGAGACGAGCATGCCTGCGGCGTCAATGGTCTGTTCCGCTTCGGCTTTGATCGACGGCGCAACCTCTGTGATTTTTTCGGCGCTAACCGCGATGGATTGCCCTTTGCGGCCATCGGGCAAGTTGGCGTTTGTAATGAGTAGGTCAAGCATTCATTAGTCCTCGTTCTGATCGTTGCCGCGTCACCGTTCGCCCTTACGGTACGGCACCATCAATGCCTGCGGATAGCTGGCTTTGCGCGCTACCAAGATCAGGGCCGCAATCGACAGAAGATACGGTGCCATAAGCCACAGCTGATACGGCAGCACGTTACCCGGTACTTGTTGCAATCGCAATTGCATTGCGTCAAACACGGCAAACAAAATCGCGCCAAGCAGCGCCTTGCCCGGTCGCCAGCTCGCGAACACAACCAGCGCAACGCAGATCCATCCACGCCCGTTAATCATGTTGAAAAAGAACGCGTTGAACGCCGAAAGCGTCAAAAAACTGCCCGCCAAACCCATCAGCGCCGAGCCCGCGACGATGGTGCCGATGCGCACGGCAGTGACGTTGATGCCCTGACTTTCTGCGGCCTGCGGATTCTCGCCGACCATGCGGATCGCGAGGCCGACGGGCGTGCGATAGAGCACCCATGCGACCAAAGCGACCAGAGCAAACGCGAGCCAGGTCAACGGGGTTGAGGCGGCGAATACTGAGAGCACGGGGATGCCGTCCATGGCGTTCGGGGCAACTGCCTGAAACGGTTGAATCGTCGGCGGCGTAGTGACCTTTGGAAACGTCACGCGATAGGCGAAGTAAGACAAGCTAGTGGCGAGTAGCGTGATGCCTAATCCCGCGACGTGTTGCGACAGCGCCAGCGGGACGGTCAACACGCCATGAAGCAGACCGAACAGGCCGCCGGTGGCCATCGCCGCCAGAACACCCACCCACAATGGGGCACCAAGATAAACCGCGAGCCATCCCGTGTAAGCGCCGGCGACCATGATGCCTTCAATGCCAAGATTCAACACGCCTGCGCGCTCACACATCAACACGCCGAGCGTGCCGATGATGAGCGGCGTGGCAATGCGCAGCACGGCAACCCAGAACGGATCGCTCAGCAAAAGTTGTAGGGCTTCAGAAAGCATCGCCGCCTACTTCCATCGCAATCGGTATCGCGTCAGCATCGTCGCGACGAGCACGGCGACAAGGCTCACCGCGACGATGACGTCTGCGATGTAGGTCGGCACGCCGACCGCGCGACTCATCGAGTCCGCGCCCACGAGCATTCCGGCGACAAAGATCGCGGCGGGCACCACAGCCAGCGGATTGAGCGCAGCGAGCATCGCAATCACAATGCCGCTGTAGCCATAGCCTGGGCTCATGTCGAGCGTGACGTAGCTCGTGCGCCCCGCCACTTCGATGGCCCCAGCGAGCCCCGCGAGTCCACCTGACAAAAGCGCCGTCAGCATCGCGGTTCGCGCGACCGGTAGGCCCAAAAATCTCGCTGCATTGACATTCGCGCCCACCGCACGCGCGGCGAAACCAAACGTCGTAAAGCGGAAGATCGCCCAGACAATTGCTGATGCGCTGACCGCAATGAGCAGCCCGGTGTGCAGGCGCGTTTGACCGATGAGTTTCGTCAGTTCCAGCTCGGGCTTTAGTGCCACCGATTGCGGCCAACCCATCGCGGTCGGATCCTTCATCGGGCCGTCCAGCATCCAGCTGACGAGCAGCAATACGATGAAATTCATGAGCAAGGTGACTACCACCTCATCGACGCGCCCCCAAGTTTTAAGGATCGCGGCAAACATTAGCAGCGCTGCACCCGCTGCCATCGCGGCGAGAATCATGAGCACGAATAACAGCGGCGTTGCCAAATCGAAACCTTCGCCACCGTGCAGGCCGCCCACGGCCACGGCTGCGAGCGCGCCCGCGTATAACTGCCCTTCCGCGCCGATGTTCCAGAGTTTCGCCTTGAACGCAACAGTCGCGGCAAGCCCCGTCAAAATAAGTGGTGTCGCTCGAGTCAGAGTTTCGCTCCACGCGAAAACGTCGCCAAAGCCCCCTTTGAACAACGCGACGTACGCCGCAAACACCGGTGCGCCAGCCCAAATCACGAGCAGCGACACGATGACGAGCGTAAATGCAATTGCGGACAACGACGCCAGCGCAATGGCGCGCGTTTGTGATTTCGCGTGGGCGGACTTAGGTTCAAGCCGCACGCGTAATCTCTTGATCGGTAGTCGCGGTCATCGCCAGTCCGAGCGACGCCAACGTCCATTCCGCCTTGGGAAGGGCTTCGGACAACTGTCCGCGCGACATCACAGCAATTCGATCGGCTAGCGCCATGATCTCTTCGAGGTCTTCGGAAATGAGCAGTACACCGGCGGCTGTAGATCCATCGCCTACCGGGACGCAGGCGGCAACCAGACGTTCATGAATTGCCGCTACAGCGCCAACGTCCAATCCCCACGTCGGCTGGTTCGCAACGATGAGTTTGGGTTTGCGCGATAACACGCGGCCGAGAATCAGCTTCTGAATGTTTCCGCCGGAGAGGCCGCGAATCGGCACGTTGACGCCTTGCGTTCGCACGTCAAACTGTTGAACGAGCGCGGTTGCGTGCTGCTGCGAAGGCTCGCGACGGACAAAACCGGCGCGCGTGAAGCGTGAATCAGTGAGGTCTTCAATGACGGCGTTTTCCCAGACCGTCATGTCGCCGACCACGCCAATGTGGCTGCGGTCTTCGGGAATGCGACCGATGCCCGTGTTTACGCAAGCAGAGGGTGAAGAGGATAGTGGTTGGGTGTCGATTCGGACGCTTCCGCTTTCCAGCGGAACGAGTCCACACAACAGATCAGCGAGAGCGGCTTGTCCGTTGCCGGCAACCCCGGCAATCGCAACGATTTCGCCCGCGTGCAAGGTGAGCGACACGCTTTTGAGTTTTGGATGGCCAGCAGTACATGCAGCGTCCAGCTGCAGCAGCGGAGCCCCGCGCTGACGCGTAGGATGCACGGAAGGCGTCAGGGTGCGACCCACCATCCATAGCGCGAGCTGCGGTTTGGTTGCGTCTGCGGTAGCGCATTCAGCGACCAGTTTACCCGCGCGCAGCACGGCAATACGGTCGCTGATCTGCAACACTTCGTCAAGCTTGTGGCTGATGAAAATAATCGAAAGTCCCTGCCTGACCATTTGCTTTAGCGTGACAAATAGCGCTGCGCTCTCGAGGGGCGTGAGCACCGCCGTAGGTTCGTCAAGGATCAGCACTTTGGCACCGCGCACGAGTGCTTTAAGGATTTCAACGCGCTGCTTTTCTCCGACCGACAGCGATCCAACCAGGGCATCAGGATTGATTGCGAGACCAAAGCGTAAGGCAGCTTCAGCCAGTTGCTTGCGTACGGGCGCTGCGTGCGAGCGGAGCCGCCACAACGGCTCAAGGCCGATCAGTACGTTGTCGAGAACGCTCAGGTTATTGGCGAGTGCGAAATGCTGATGCACCATGCCGATGCCAGCGGCTAGCGCAGACTTGGGATCTGCTGCCGGAAGCGGTTTGCCAAAGGCAGTGATAGCGCCCGCATCAGCGGCGTAATGCCCAAACAGGATGGACACCAACGTTGATTTGCCCGCACCGTTTTCGCCGAGCAGAGCGAGCACTTCTCCCTTATCGAGACGTAGTGAAATGTTGTCGTTGGCCACCAGAGCGCCGAAGCGCTTGGTGATCCCCGATAACTGAAGTGCAGGTGTTGCTTCTGTCACGAATTCAACAATCCCCTGAACTGCGTCATGGGCGCTAGTTCTGGAATCTATTTGGCGGTTGACTTCGGCTGAGAGTCATCCACTTTGACAGTGAATTTGCCATCGAGAATCATCTTTTCTTTGGCGCGTGTTTTGGTCACGACGTCAGCCGGGATTTTCTTCTCAAACGTGCCGAGCGGAGCAAGTTCTGAGCCCTTGTTTTTCATCATCGAGTATTGGCCGTAATCTTCGGCCGTGAACTTGCCTTCTTTGACGAGTTTCAGTGCACGATCAATGCTGGGCTCCATGTTCCAGAGCGCAGACGAGACAACCGTTTCAGGGTATTTATCCTGAGTGTTGATTACGTTACCAATCGCAAGTTTGCCGCGCTCTTTGGCCGCGTCCGACACGCCGAAACGCTCGGCGTACATCACGTCTGCACCCTTGTCGATCATGGCAAAAGCGGCTTCTTTGGCTTTTGGTGGATCGAACCAGCTATTGATGAAAGTCACCATGAATTCGACCTTGGGATTGGTCTCTTTCGCACCGGCCATGAAGGCGTGCATCAGGCGGTTGACCTCGGGGATCGGGAAGCCACCGACCATGCCGATCTTGCCGGTTTTGGTCATGCCGCCAGCGATCATTCCCGAGAGATAAGCCGGTTCCTGAATGAAGTTGTCAAACACGGAGAAATTGGGTGCTTGCGGCTTACCCGACGAGCCCATCAGGAAGCTCACTTTCGGGAAGTCTTTGGCGACTTTGCGGGCTGCGGCTTCCACGGCGAAGGATTCACCCATGATGAAGGCGTTGCCCTCTTGCGCGTACTGGCGCATGACGCGTTCGTAGTCGGCGTTGCTGACGTTCTCGGAGGCTTTATATTCGATTTCGCCGCGCGCCTGCGCTGCGTTGAGCGCCTTGTGAATCCGGCTAACCCATTGCTGTTCGAATGGCACCGTGTAAACGGCGGCGACTTTCATTTTGGCCTGAGCGAGGGCAGCGCCAGAACCCAGCAATGCGGTGCCTGCGACGAGCGTGGCGGCGACAGATTTGATGAGTGTGCGTCTAATGAGTGAATGCTTTTGCATGACATTTTTCCTATTCTTGGTTGACGGTGAACGGGCTGAAACTAGGCTCAAGAAGGTAAGAGCCTAAAGTTGGTTTCGGGGCGACGGGCGATACGATGCTAGCAAGCACATAGCGTTCCAGCGACGAATTTCTCGCTGATCCGAAGCTATTTGGTTCCGAAAATCCGGTCACCCGCGTCGCCAAGTCCCGGCAGGATGTATCCGTGGTCGTTGAGTTCGCGGTCAATCGTGGCTGTGTAGATCGGGACGTCAGGGTGAACGGAGTGGAAGTGTTTGATGCCTTCCGGGCAGCTAACCAGGCAAACAAACTTGATCGAGCGTGGGCGTGACTCCTTCAGACGCTCGACGGCCGCGACGGCCGAGTTTCCCGTCGCGAGCATCGGGTCCAGCACGATCGCATCGCGGTCCGGCATCCCCGTAGGCATCTTGAAGTAATACTCCACGGCGACCAGCGTTTTCGGGTCGCGATACAGCCCAATGTGACCAACGCGCGCGCCTGGGATCACGCCCAGCATGCCGTCGAGAATGCCCATACCCGCACGCAGGATCGGCACGAAGACGACTTTTTTGCCATCGATCAGCTTCGACTGCATGGTCTCCATCGGCGTCTGAATGGTCACTTCGTGCATCGGCATGTCGCGCGTGACTTCGTAGGCCATGAGGGTGGAGAGCTCGTTGACGAGGCGACGAAAGCTCGTGGTCGAGGTTTCTTTCTTTCGCATCAGCGTGAGCTTGTGCTGCACCAGTGGGTGGTCGATGACGTGAACTTGTGCGGTCATGGTCTGCTTTCTATCGTCAATAGTGGGAGTCAAAAAACGGTGCCGTCGCTGACGATGCGAATCGGTGGTTCTCCGCCTCGCAATGTCGTAGCGAGCGCGCGGCCTGCGGCCCAGGTGCCGCCTTCGAGAATGCACGCCAGCGGCAAGTTCGCGGCACTTGCGCCGAGCGCGGTGCGCACGAGCGGCGCGAGCTCGTCGAGCAGTGCTACCGTCAGGGCGCGCCATTCGATGATCGGTTCGTCTGACGGAGCGTAGCCCTGACTCAGAAGCGCCGGTGCCGCAATCAGCACACCGCT
The DNA here is from genome assembly GCA_025354165.1 of Burkholderiales bacterium. GTDB lineage: Bacteria > Pseudomonadota > Gammaproteobacteria > Burkholderiales > Casimicrobiaceae > Casimicrobium. The sequence continues at coordinate 30,874 of JANXNI010000095.1, forward strand.
ATCTACCAGCAAGCCGCCGTTGCGGTACTCGGCCAGCCCCGTGAGCGCGTCCAGATCAGTGAGCTGCACGCCAGCCCATTCGAATGGCTCCAGCAAGGAATAAGTCATCCACTGCGAGAGCTTGTGAATCGGTATCCAGCCAGCCGTTGCACCGCTGCTGCCCGCCAGCGGATGCCGCCAGCAGTCGCCCAGCGCTACGCCGTCAAGCCGATTGCCAGAGGGCCAGATGCTGCCCAAGCCTTGCAGCAGCGCAGCGAGGACTTCGTCGGCACGAATGGATTTTCGTGAACTGGTTTCAGTCAAAGCATCGAACAGTCGGCCGGGTCGCTGATCGCTGCCGAACCACTTGGGCGCGCTCGCGAGCGCTGCGCCCAGACTTTGCATCAGATTAGCGCGGCCTGCCAAACCAACTAGGGCGTTCTCGGTCGTTACCTGAAACACAGGAGTCAGTCGCTCAGCCGTCAACGCTTTCAAACCGTTCGCATCGGCGCGAAATGGTTGCGATGGATCGGACGAGAACACGCCCTGCATAAACGCGCGAAAACTCGCAACGCCCAAGCCTTCCGAACGCGTAAATTTCTGTCCAGTTGATGCTTCGACGTAGCGCCAGGCCGCGCCTGCACCAGCGTCCAGCAAAACGCTGACGACCGCGAGATCAATATGCGCTCGGGCTTTTTCCGCAGGGCTTGCATCGCCAAGCGCCGCGTCGAGTAGCGCCTTGCGATCCACGCCGCCCGGTTCGAAGTGACGCCAGCGGCTGTGATACGGGATTTCGAGCGTCGGGTAGCGTTGCCGCGTTACGTTTGCGACTTCGCGCGCCGCGCCCGCGAGCGCCGCGTCGTTAACCGTGAACCATTTTGATTTGCCTGATCGTGCCGCGGTCAGCACGTTCTGGCAACGCTCGCGAATCGCCGTGGTCGTTTGCAGATAAGCCACGCCGTCACTCATGACAGCGCGCGCCCCTTTGCCGTCGCCAACTCAACCGCATCCGGCACCGGGCCCTCGGTGAAGTAGCCCGCAGCCATCTTCGCGTCCATCTCGACCCGCGCATCATCGGGGATCAATTCGTCGGGTAGCGCCACCCGCTCACCAATCTCGATCCCGGAACCGACGATAGCGTCGTACTTCATGTTGCTCATCGAAACGAGGCGATGAATTTTGGTGATGCCAAGCCAGTGCAGTACATCGGGCATTAGTTCCTGAAAGCGCATGTCCTGAACGCCTGCGACACATTCGGTGCGCAAGAAGTAGTTCTCTGCACTATCGCCGCCGACCTGACGTTTACGTGCGTTGTACACGAGGAATTTCGTTACTTCGCCGAGTGCACGACCTTCTTTGCGGCTATACGACACGAGGCCGACGCCGCCAGCTTGCGTGCCGCGAATGCATTCTTCGATGGCGTGCGTGAGATAAGGTCGACAAGTGCAAATGTCAGAGCCAAACACGTCCGATCCGTTGCACTCGTCATGTACGCGGGCGGTGAGCGGAATTTCGGGGTTCGACAGGTCTTTCAGATCGCCGAAGATGTAGAGCGTTTGCCCGCCGATAGGTGGCAAGAAGACTTCAAGATCACTTCGCGTAACGAGCTCCGGATACATTCCGCCCGTCTCTTCAAACAGAGTGCGCCGTAAGTCCGCTTCGGAACAGCCGAACCGCTCGGCTACACCCGGCAAATACCACACAGGCTCGACCGCGATCTTAGTGACGACTGCGGTGCCATTTTCTTTAAGCACTTTGCCATCGGTAATCAGCCGTCCCGCGCGAATGGCGTCATGCACTTCCGGGATGTCAATGTGCGCTTTTGTGACGGCGATGCTGGGGCGAATGTCATAACCCGCTGCAATACGATCCGCAAAAACGTCGGCCACAACCGCACCAAACGGGTCAATTGACACGATTTTTTTGAAGTCGAACCACTGCGGATAAGTACCTACCGAATCGGTAGGCGAGGTATTCGTCAAATCAGCGCGGTGGCCCTTTTTGAGAGAACCTGCGGCCATCGCCAGCGCCCGGTAAATTCCGTACGAACCCGCATGGGTGCCGATGACGTTGCGGTTGGCGCGGCTGGTCGTGGTGCCGATGACAGGGCCGCGAGCGGCGGCGTCTGCGGCTCCCCAGTTGATAGACAGGCCAGAAGGATCACCGCTACCGGTGTGCGACGTGAGGCGGATATGGCCGGTGACTGTGTCGTTGGGCATCGTTAACTTTGTAGGAATAGCAGCGCACTAAGCATAACGTTTACGATTGGCGAAGTTCGAGCCTGTTGCGCGAGCCCATCTAATCTATGTGCTGGAATCGGCACAACATCAGCGAGTGATCCCTATGAGTATTGGTCGTCCCTGTCGTCCCTACGGCGGCGTGTTCCCGGTCGTCCCGACGACGTTTACTGAATCGGGTGCACTTGATTTGCCGAGTCAGCTCCGTTGTGTTGATTTCATGATCGATGCGGGCTCAACCGGGTTGTGCATCCTCGCCAATTTTTCAGAGCAGTTTGTACTCTCGGACGAGGAGCGTGAGGTTTTGACCAAGGCGATTCTTGAGCACGTCAAAGGACGCGTGCCCGTGATCGTGACGACCACGCATTTCGGCACCAAAGTGTGTTCAGAGCGCAGTCGCCGCGCCGAGGATATGGGTGCGGCGATGGTCATGGTGATGCCACCGTATCACGGCGCAACCATCCGCGTTTCCGAGCAGCGCATCTATGAGTTTTACGCCGCTTTGTCGGACGCGATCAACATCCCGATCATGATTCAGGACGCGCCAGTGAGCGGGACGCCGCTTTCCGCTGCCTTCCTCGCTCGCATGGCAAAAGAGATCAAAAACGTCGCCTACTTCAAGATCGAAACTGCGGGGGCGGCCTCCAAGCTGCGCGAGTTGATCTCCTTGGGTGGCGATGCCATCGAAGGGCCGTGGGATGGCGAGGAGGCGATCACGCTATTGCCTGACCTTGACGCGGGCGCCACTGGGGCGATGACGGGTGGCGGTTACCCCGACGGCATTCGGCAAATTATGGACGCCTATTCCGCAGGGCAGCGCGACGAGGCGATTGCGGCCTATACGCGCTGGCTGCCGCTGATTAATTACGAAAACCGCCAGGGTGGAATACTGACAGCGAAGGCGCTGATGAAGGCGGGCGGTGTGATCGACTGTGAAGCGCCGCGACATCCGTTCCCTGTGATGAATCCTGTCGTACGCACCGGTTTGCTCGAAACGGCCGCACGACTCGATCCGATGGTTTTACGCTGGGGCAAATAGCACTTTGCTGTGCGTCGGGCCCTTCGACGGACCTAACAGCTTTTTACTGAAAACGCCGCTGCATATGGGCTGAGTGCGATAATAGTCAATTATCGATAAGCTAATTTTTATGCATTAAACCCGCATGCAGTCGTCATTTAACAAAAAAGCTGTTAACCCATACGACTACAATTGCGGCCATGACAAAAACATCGGACGCCACCCTCACGACGCTCAAACGCGTCTTTGGATTTGATGCGTTTCGCGGTGCGCAAGAGGCGATTGTCGCGACCCTCGTGAACGGTGGCGATGCGCTGGTACTGATGCCCACGGGTGGCGGTAAATCGCTGTGCTATCAGCTCCCCGCTCTGCTCAGAAATGGCGTCGCGATCGTCGTTTCGCCACTGATCGCATTGATGCAGGATCAAGTCGACGCGATGAAAGAGATTGGCGTCGCGGCCAGTTTTTTGAATTCTTCGCTTTCGATGGAGGAGGCCAATCGCGTCGAACGCGACATGCGTGCGGGCAAGTTGAAGCTCGTCTATGTCGCGCCCGAGCGGCTGAATACCGAGCGCTTTTTGTCCTTGCTCGACTCGCTCAATGATCGCGGCGAGATTGCGCTCTTCGCGATTGACGAGGCGCACTGCGTATCGCAGTGGGGCCATGATTTCCGTGCCGATTATCTTGAGTTGACGCTGCTTCACACGCGCTACCCAAACGTGCCACGTATCGCGCTAACGGCGACGGCCGACACCGCGACGCGCGAGGAAATTCGCAACAAACTGTCGCTGACCGATGCCGCGCAGTTTGTCTCAAGCTTTGACCGCCCAAACATTCACTACGCGGTGACGGATCGCCGTGAAGAGAAAGCTCAGCTCCTCGAATTTCTTGCGGATCACGAGGACGAAGCGGGTATTGTGTATTGCATCTCACGCGCAAAAGTGGATGAAACAGCGTCGTGGCTGCGCACTAAAGGATTCAACGCAATCCCTTATCACGCGGGGCTCGACGCCGAAACGCGGCGTGACCATCAATCAAAGTTTTTGCAAAACGACGCGGTGGTCATGGTCGCCACCGTCGCGTTTGGCATGGGTATCGACAAGCCCGATGTGCGCTTTGTCGCCCACCTGGATTTGCCGAAGAGTATCGAGGGCTACTACCAGGAAACCGGCCGCGCAGGTCGCGACGGAGAGCCCGCTTTTGCGTGGATGACCTACGGTCTGGCCGACGTCGTGAAGCAGCTGCGATTCATCGACGAGAGCGACGCGGGCGAAGACTTTAAGCGGCTGCAAAAAAATCGACTCGACCGTTTGCTCGCGCTTGCCGAAACCACGGCTTGCCGTCGGGCGGTGTTGCTCGACTATTTCAGCGAGCCGCAGCCTGCCGGTTATCGCTGCATGAATTGCGACAACTGCAACGATCCTCCCGAAATGTGGGACGCAACCAAGCCTGCGCAAATGTTTTTGTCGGCAGCGGTACGTACCGGACAGTTTTTTGGCGCAGCGCATTTGATTGATGTGCTTCGTGGTAGCAAAAGCGAGAAAGTTCTCGCGCGCGGGCACGACAGCCTGCCCGTACACGGCATCGGAGCTGCATACGAGGTTGACGTGTGGCGATCACTCATTCGTCAGCTGGTCGCTCGCGGCGCGCTCTTTGCGGATGCAGAGGCCTACGGTGCGCTCAAACTGACTCAGTCGGCACGCCCGATCTTACGCGGTGAGCAAACTTTGATGATGCGAAAAATCGCTACGAAAGCTGAAAGACGCAGCGAACGAACGCGTGAGCGCAAAGGTGTTTCGAGAAAGGTCGATACCGGCAAAACTAGTAGTCCCATCGCTGACAATATGGGCGCAGATGCGCGCGGTCGTTTCGCGGCGCTCAAAGCGTGGCGCACCGCGCAGGCTGCCAGCGCTGGCATACCCGCGTATATGATTTTCTCGGACGTTGCGTTGCGCGGTATCGCTGAGCGCGCACCGATAACGAACGCGCAATTGCTTGAAGTTTCAGGTGTGGGCGACGCCAAACTGGCGCGCTATGGTGAGTCAATCCTTGCGCTTCTGGCTGGCGAACACAGCGAGATTGACGCGCTCACGCCTAGTGAGTCCTCGATCGAAGCCGCCGAAGAATTTGACTTGACACCGACGGTCGCGCACAGCTTTGCGCTCTGTAAAGACGGCCATCGCGTCGCCGCAATCGCCGCTGTGCGCGTACTCGCCGTCAGCACGATTTACGGCCACCTCGCAGTCGCAGTTTCGGCGGGCGCACTTTCCCTCAAGGACGTGTTGCCCGATGTGGGCGCTGTTGAACTGGAAGCAATGCGGAGCGCGCTACGCGCGGCGCAAACAGACGCACCTGAAGCGGTGCTCAAAACTGCCGCCGAACGGCTGGGAGAAAGTGCAAACGTGCCATGGCTCAGATGCGTGTTGTCGGAAATGGGAAATTGGAGGAAGGATGTGGAGGTAGTAGCGGAATAGATCCGCTCTGAACGAATTTGAAATCGCTCAAATAACATTCAAGATCAACGCCTTGCGGCATGCATCGCCCAAACATTAACCACTTTGTTACTGAGAAGGCACCAGTTGAGAGAACCAGGCACCTTCAACCCTTGCTTGTTTTCCCCTTCGAAAAAGTCATCGTGCGTTAGCGTTGCATCGCTGGCTTGAATCGCGCCTTTTTCGCGGCTTCCACCCGTCGTACGGAACAAAAGCAATTCGGACATTTTTATTCTGTCGGAATGCTGCAAGCCAAACCGATCGAACACGACATCGCCGGAACGGTTCGCCAGGGACATAGACACGGTTAGAAACGACGATGGCGAGCTGAGCTTGCGCATCCCGCATTTCGCGTGTGAAATCATGACCGTCAGTTTACCGAACGCATGTACTGATTCATCGCCCTCGCGCTGCTGCACCGACCCTTTTTTTTGTGGAAAACAAGAACATGCCGAGCACGTTGTGGGGGTAGAAAACCGTTTTGTCTCTTCTTCACCAATTAATTGCGATCAAGAAAGAAGCCCGCGAAGAAGGCGGCGAGTTCGTCGTGTGCGTCTAGCGGAAGTACGTTTGCCACGTACTGATCGGGACGAACCACAACCATTGCACCGTGCGCGCGGTCGATACCACGCATGTCAAAGATGTCGGACCCATTCGTCAGATCGGGGCAATAGGCCTTCTCGTAGTCGATTAGCCCGAAGCTCCCCTTGCGCGGCAGCAGAATCAGCGGCAACTCTTCGACCTTGAGGTCGCGGTGCCCTTGCTGGAACACTGCACGAACGTCGATCACGTTGTCGATGTCCGATCCTTTCGGCGTGAAGCGGCGGATTGGCGATTTCGCCGATTCCGCCAGAAAGTCGGCCAGCGCGTGCAGTCGCTCACCGCTCCCGTCGGCAAACACATAGATGCGCCAGGCGGCATCGGCGCGGGCAGCGTGGCCGAGCTGCATCGGCTTGCCGTCGGCGAGACGTACCACAGGAGCGGAGTGGAAACGCATGCCGACCGTGAAGCCCTTGGCAAGGTCCTGATGGGTTGCCTGAGCCGTGAGAACAGTTGCTGGCGGGTAGTGCGTCGCGACGCCCGCCGTGTAGCGGCCTGACTTCACAAAGTAAGCCTGCAGCTCTTCCGGATCGACGCCGCCGAGTTCCGGGTGCAATGGATCCTTCGGGGGCGAAGCCATGATCTTCGACCACTCCTTGTCGAAGTCGATTAGACCCTGCGCAATGGCATGGCGCTCGACGTTGTAAGTGCGAAGCAAATCCGGTTTGGCACGCCCCTCCAGAACCGAGATGAGTTTCCACCCCAAGTTAAACGTATCCTGCATCGACACGTTCATGCCCTGGCCAGCCTTGGCGCTGTGCGTGTGGCAGGCATCGCCCGCAATGAAGACGTGCGGAAGGCGCGAGTCGGCCCGCTCCGCAGGGACGTCGTCGAAGCGGTCGGTGACCCGCTGGCCTACTTGGTAGACCGCAAACCACACGACGTTTTTAACCTCCAGCGTGTACGGGCGCAGCACACGTTGGGCGGTCGCGATGACCGTCTCTTGCGTAATCTCACGGATCGCTTCGCGCTTGTTCGGATCGATCTCGCCGAGGTCGACGTATAGCCGCACCAGATAGCCGCCCTCGCGAGGGATGAGCAGGATGTTGCCGTCGTCGCCGGACTGGATTGCGGCCTTAAGGCGGATGTCCGGAAAGTCGGTGACGGCGAGCATGTCGACGACGCCCCATGCGTGGTTAGCGAAGTCGCCGCGCGGCTGGGCACCAATCGCATCGCGAACCATACTGCGGGCGCCGTCGCAGCCAACCACGTATTTGGCGCGGATCGCCGTTTGGGTGCCAGTGCCCACATTCCGCAACGTGACCAGCACAGGATGCTCACCTTCAGACGCCACATTTAGGCTGACGAACTCAAGCCCGTAGTCGGCCTCGAGGCGCGACGGCGAGCGGCGCGCGTAGTCGAGCAGGTATTCCATCAAGCGGGCCTGATTGACAATGACGTGCGGGAACTCGGACAAGCCCTCCTCGGTATCGTCCACGCGACCGGTACGTACGATGCGCGAGCGATCTTCTGGCGACGGCCGCCAGAAGACGGTCTCGTTCACCCAATAGGCTTCGCGGCACAGCTTGTCGCCCATGCCAAAGGCCTGGAACATTTCAACCGTGCGGCAGGCGATGCCGTCAGCCTGACCCAAATGGAGCGGACCGGTGCGACGCTCGACGAGTCGCGTGTTGATGTTGGGGAACGCCGATAACTGCGCGGCAAGCAGCGTTCCAGCCGGGCCGCTGCCGACGATGAGAACATCGACGGCGTCAGGTAGGCAGGCTGTTTGAATATCGGGGTCACCGGGCTTGTAGCCATTCAGGTAGAACTGCATATGATTTCCAATGAAGCATTTGCGCGACGATCGATAGCCTCTGGTCCCGCCGCTCTGCGGTGTCGTCGACCGATTACGCGCATAACAGCTCGGCCGACAATTCAATCGAACTGCATAAATTGATGCGATGTGTCACAAGCCAGTTTACTCAGTTCGACCTTTGGGCGTCCGGTGGCAAGCGCAGCAGAGTAAGGTCGGTGTATGGCGCGAAGCTTGGAAGCACGGTGGCCAACGTTGCTGCAATGAACTCACATGGTGCAAACACGGTAGCCATTGACATCCCCTTAAAAATTGCAACTGACTAATTGAAAGTGGCGGGGTGGTTTTCTGGCTCTTTTGCCACGATTTGGCTACGTTTTTCGAACCCGTGACTACAGCTAAAGTTGCTTAAGTTATTGTTCTTATTGACCCTACCCCAATTCCCGTACTAGTCATAAGTTAGGAATTTTGGCTTTTGGCTTGCCTTGCTGCATGGGCTTAAGCCCATGCAGCAGGGCAAATTCACGTGGCGTGCGCCAGTCTAGCGCAGAGTGGGGACGGGTCTCGTTATAGTGTCTGCGCCACGCCGCGATTTTGCTCTTTGCGTCGTCTAGACTCATGAACCAATGTTCGTTCAAACACTCCTGGCGCAGCCGTCCATTGAAGCTCTCGACCATCGCGTTGTCGGTTGGCGTACCCGGACGACTGAAGTCGATTTCAACCTTGTGTTCATAGGCCCAGCGATCCATCGCCTTGCTGATGAACTCGCTGCCATTGTCGGTCTTGATCGTTTGTGGCGCACCGCGATCCCGGGCAATCCGGTCAACCACTTTGACCACATCCTCGCCTTTCAGACTCTGTCCAACGTGAATGGCCAAACTCGCGTGAAGCAGTCCGCCACAGTGAGCATGCGCAGCTTCCGGCCATCAAACAGGTTATCCGCCACAAAGTCCATACTCCACATTTGATTGGCATGTTGCGCGGTGGTCTTCGGTTGCCGCAGCTTGGCCGCCTTGTTGCGCTTCGGCCGCTTGTGGCGCAACGATAGACCTTGCTCGCGGTAGAGCCGATACACGCGCTTATGATTGTCTTTGAAACCCTCGCGCCTGAGCATCACGTGCACGCGGCGGTAGCCATAGTGCACCCGCGTCTGCGTGATCTCTTTCATTCGCATGATGAGCGCGCGCTCGTCTTTGACCACGGATCGGTAGAGGTACACCGTCCGACTCAACTTCAGTGCCGCGCACGCCCTGCGTACGCTTGCACCGAAACTTCGGGTTAAGCCCTCGGCGAGTTCGCGCTTGCGCGAGGGCATCAGAGCTTTTTTGACAGCACCTCCTGCAACATCGCCTTGTCCAGACTCAAATCCGCCACCAGACGCTTCAACTTGCTGTTCTCTTCCTCAAGCTGCTTTAACTTGCGCAACTCGCTCGGCCCTACCCCGCGTATTTCTGTCGCCACTTGTAAAAAGTGGCGTCGCTGATGCCCATCTTCCGGCATATCTCTTCGACCTTTGTGCCCAGCTCCGATTGCTTGATCGCCAGCGCAATCTGCTCCTCTGTAAACCGACTCTTCTTCATGACATCACTCCTTTTCTACAAGGTTAATCATGCCGAAATTTCTACTTCAATTTGGTCCGGTTTTTTGGGGTAGGGTCAGGGCTCGACGTAGGCGTTGTTGGATTGGCTATTGCTGGGCGGAAATGAAACTACAGGGTCTGCCCCCTGCCGCAATATTTGTGACCACCGTAATCGCAGCACTTGTGGACGATGCGCTGGAACCCAGCGGAAGGATCCAGATGGAGTCCATGGCAGCGGATCCGTCAGTGCTAAGCGCCGCTTGACTAAGAGGCTGCGCGCCAAATGGCACCGATGTCACCGGCAAGCCGCCATTGTCAGCGTGTGACACCGTCACCACCAACAATCGATTGCTGCCCGCCTGCAGCAAATAGGTGGTAATCGAATTCTGGGCGTTGACCGAAACGACACTGCCGCCGCCCGCAGCGACCGGCTGCGCCCACGCGGTAACTGGCGCAGCGCCCAGAAAAATAGTAAGCGCTGCCAGCGCGCATAGCGGCAGCCGGATTATTTTACCGAGCAGCATTTTCATGGTTTTCCAATTGGAAGATTCGGACGTAGATCCGAAAATGTCTATCGCATATTTCTCATTTACCATCAGCTACTTGACGAAAGGAAGAGGGAGGTGGTGCTTTACATGCCGGTAGTTGCCCGACGATGCGGGCGACGATAGCTCGCCACGGCGGGGTAATTTGATGCTGCGCCGCAGAGGACATCATGTGCCCCAGAATTGCATGTCCATCGATGAAACTTAACACGACCGAATCGCTGGCGACAGCCATTGCAGCAATCAGCGGATGTGTCTGCCCAGCCTGGCAGTCTGTCTACCGAGGAGTTGAGTAATAGCAGGCAGCGGTTGTTGCTTCGTATCGTGATTTCGGGTGCGACGCCCTCGTACCAAGTTGGAGATGTCGAGCAATGCACGAAACTCGACAACTTCTTGCTCCAGACGGATTTACTGCAACGGTCTGCGTCTCACTGGAACGCGTCTTTGAAAATGCGAGGGAGACCGCGGTACTGGCACACGTGGCTTCGCGACCAACTGCACCTTCCTGAAATTACGCAGCAGTCGCGAATCGTTCACGTTGGCTGGTGTGAACCAATGGAAGATCTAGCGTCTGAAACGACGCGACCAGCGCTGTCACTAGATCGTCAATCATCGTGTCCGTGTGCAGCGGGCCTGGCGTAATGCGCAACCGCTCGGTGCCAATCGGCACTGTGGGATAGTTGATCGGTTGCAGGTAAATTCCGTGGCGCGTGAGTAGGTGATCGGAGAGACGTTTGGCTTGTACAGCGTCGCCAATCAGCACTGGGACGATGTGGCTCATGCTTGGCATGACAGGAATGCCCGCTGAAATCAACAAACGCTTGACGCGCACTACGCGATCGCGTTGTGCCACCCGTTCAACTTGCGAATTCATTAAGTGCGAAACGCTTGCAATTGCGCCCGCCGCTAGGACAGGTGCGAGCGAAGTGGAGAAGATAAATGCAGCACCAAAACTGCGGATGCAATCCACCGCCTCTGCTCGCCCTGCGACGTAGCCGCCCTGAACGCCGTAAGCCTTGCCGAGAGTACCTTGAATCACGTCAATCTGATCGGCAAAGCCCAACTCCTCGGCGACGCCACCGCCCTTCGCTCCATACATACCGACGGCGTGAACTTCGTCGATGTAGGTCATAGCGCTATAGCGCTTTGACAGCTCAACAATCTTCCCTATAGGTGATATGTTGCCGCTCATCGAATAGACGCTCTCAAATGCGATCAGCTTCGGCTGACCCGCTGGAATTGCTGCTAGCTTCTTCTCAAGATCGATAACACAATTATGTTTGAAAACAAGCTTATCGGCGCCTGAGCGCCGGATGCCTTCAATCATAGAGTTGTGGTTGTCACCGTCGGACAGTATGACGGTATTTGGCAGTATCGATCCGAGCACGGAAAGGCAGGCCAGATTGGCGGTATAACCCGACGCAAATGTCAGCGCAGACTCTTTGCCGTGCAGCTCAGCCAGCAGGCGTTCCAGTTCGATATGACGAGTATTGGTGCCGCCGATATTTCGTGTGCCCCCGGCACCTGTTGCGCCTTCATCGATGGCGGCGCGCATGCCGCGCCGCACGCTCACATGATGACCCATGCCCAGATAATCGTTGGAGCACCAGACGACGACCTGACGGCTGCCGCTTTCGGAATGCCAGCGCACGCGAGGAAACTCGCCGGCTGGCCGCACGAGCTCTGTAAAGACACGGTAACGACCCTCGCGTTTCAGTGCCGCTAAGCGTTCGCCGAATTGCCCGTTATAGTCCAAAGTCTGTGGCATCATAGTCCCCTAAGCTTTGCTGAGATGCCGTCACACCCGATTGGGCAGTAGCAGCGCCTGCTCAGGATTGTACGTAGCCGTAACTGACTGTCAAGTAATGTTTACACTAAATGTGTACACCCTATTTGTCACTTCTGACAGTTGGTTTGTTACGGAATCGAATTTGGTTGCCGACGTGTTGAGCGACAGCAATTGCATACGAGATTGCATGGCCTCAAAGTTTCTACTCCAACTACGTGTTGAGGTCATACGAAGCCCAACAGACGACGCATATGTCGAGTCCACGCTCCTTGTAGGCCTCCCAACAAACCGAAGCTGTTCGCGTAACGCCTGACGAGAGTACCGGAGCGATCGCGCTCATTGTGCAAACATTTCCCTGCACGCGTTTGCCTAAAGTGCGGGCTCGCCAACAACATCGATCGGTTGAGTTCGAAAGTTTGTGCTATCGCCCGCGCTTAGATCGGGAGATAGCATCAGTTCGGCAGAAGTCGCCTGCCTTCGATGCTATTTTCGATGTGCTAAATCATCTAAAGTGTCGCTGGAATGCCCTTTTCGACGATGCCAGCTCAGTGTCAAGTCACATCGCTGGTCACGGCATGCGCTACATATGTGCTGAGTCTTGATAAATATTCAGCGCTCGATTTGCCGACCGAAATGAAGCAGAGCACACGAGGCACGCGTCGCACAGTAGATATGCTCGAAGATATTTGTAGATTTGAGAACGAAATGTCAATCCCCGTAACCGAGCGACTTCGCGATTCCACTCGTGCGATGCATACCGAGGTCGAGCGAGCGGGCGTGATGCGGTTGTTGCTGCACGGGCAACTGGGGCAGGTAGGCTACTGTCGGTTGCTGCGCAATTTACACGCGATTTATGTCGCGCTAGAGGCGGGTCTGTCGCAAAACGCGAGCAAGACGGTGTTGGCTGCGTTGCGCTGTGAGCCGTTGTTTCGCAGCGATGCATTAGGTGACGATCTGAATTTTCTGCACGGTGCAGACTGGGCGGAAGCGATACCGCTGACGGTAGCGGCGATGCAGTACGCAGACCATCTAAACGCCCTTGCAACGCGGAAGCCGTTAATGCTGGGCGCGCACGCCTACGTTCGCTATTTGGGCGATCTGAGCGGCGGACAAATGCTTGCACGTATAGTTGCCAAAAGTCTTGCCCTGGAGGCTGATCAAGGCGTGAATTTTTACGATTTTGGCGGGGCCGAAAACGTGGCGAAACACGCGCGGGCATTTCGCGCCGGGCTGGACATATTGGCCGATGACGAAACGAACGCGCAGGCTTTAGTCGAAGAAGCGGGTGATGCTTTTTCGCGGCACCGAATGCTGTTCGAAGAACTCGTCTACATCTGACACCCGGACTACTCGGCCGCGATTCCCGTGAACGTCCGAATCTGCTCATAAAGCGATGCGGCGCGATGCGTCGAAGTCTCAAGCTCTTCCAAGAACGTCGCCGCCAGCGCACCAATGGGGCCGTCGGCGATGTCCATTGCAGCGAGGCTCGCATTGGTCAGGATTGCGGCCATCACTTCATCCGCGCCTCGGCCCGTGCCGTCGACGGCTTGCGTCAAACCATGACCCTGCGCCGCCCGCTGCATTGATTCTTCGAGGTGCCGTCGCGCCGCCGCAGCACGCTTGCTATCGCGCAGATCAAATAGCGTGACTATGAAGCCGAGCAACGTGCCATCGCGTCCCGGAACCGTCTCGGCACGCACCGCCACCGGCAACCCGGGATCACCTTCGCGCAACAACGCCATTTCGCCGCGCCACGGTGGCTGTCCCGCCTTGAGCGTGTTCATGGCCCGCCGCATTGAAACCGGTTCGGTGAAGAGCAGCGCGATTTCTTGCAAGCTGCCAACCTCGATATCGATGCGCCCAGTGAGCGCAGCAAAGGCCTGATTACAAAACAACAGCCGCCCACCCGCATCGGCAATTACGACAGGCTCACCCGAACGCTGCACGGCTGCCCGAATGCCCGCGAGCTGATGCTCGGCTATCAATAGCCGCACCGAATGCACCTGCACGATGATGTCCACCAGCGCGAGGCCAATGGCGCGACCGAGTGCAATCTCGGCGCTCGTCCACGGCAGCGCTGTGCCGCGCACAATCTCTGACCATGCAGCAAATGAGCGGCGCGGCGAGAGTTCCATCGGGTCGTCGTTCACCATCGGCTTCGACGGATCGCCCGCCCAGGTGACCGACAGCAATTGTTCTTTGCGGAACCACATCAAATAGTCAGAGCCTTCGCGCGACAGCCGGACCGCCATCACGCCGCTGGCAGTCGGTGTAAGCGAGGCAAGCGCAGGGTTAGCTTTGGCGACGGACGAGCAACTGAACAGCGAATCAAACGACTGCGCTTCGATCCACGCCTGCAACTCACGCAGCTCAGGCGTTGAGGGCACTTCGCCCGAGGTGAGGATTTCGCCTTCGGTGAACAGCGCCGCACCCGTTGCCTCCAGCGGTTGCAACAACGTGCGCGGATTGCGGAACAGCGCGAGCCGCCAATCACCCTCAGTCGACGTCGCTTCGATCAGCCGTTGCTCCACGCGGCGCACCATCACAGCGACCTGAGCATGCGCATAATTTTCAATCGCAGCGATGCGCGTTGACACCACTTCGGCCAGCAAATCGCAGGCCGCACGAACGGCAAAGCGCACGTTGCGTGCCGAATAGTGATGTGCCGCAATTAGGCCCCACAACTTGCCTTCGCGCACCAGTGACACCACCAAAGTCGCGGTGACGCCCATATTTTTCAGGTACTGCAAATGCAGCGGCGACATGCTGCGCAGGTACGACATCGACATATCCAGCGGACCGCTGTTATCTGCAAAAAATTCCGGCTGCAACAGCGACGGTACGTAATGCACGTCGACCAGCACTCGCACGCGATTGCGCAGGTACAACTCGCGCGCGCGCTGGGGAATATCGGTCGCCGGATAGTGATGGCCGAGTAGCGATTCAAGTCGCGGATCGCGCGCCTCGGCAACGATTTTTCCGTGACCATCGGCATCAAATTTGTAAACCATCACACGGTCATAGCCGATGAGATCGCGAAAGCTTTGTGCTGCCGTGTCGGCAAGCACGCCCATGCTGGCTGCGTTGCTCAGCCGCTGCACCGCATCGGCCACCAGTTGCAGCAAACGCGCCTGATCATGGTCAACGATGGCACCAGTGTTCGCGACGACGGGTTCCAATTCGACGATCAATCGGCCCGGTTCGATCTGATGGAGCGCGCCTTCCCACTGCAGGTTCGTGCCGCAAAGCTCCGGGTAGCAGCGGATTGGCAGCGGTTCAGCGCCCATGCTCTGGTTGGACCAGCTAAGGATCCGAGCGGCGAGGTTGCTGGGGAGCAGGTTCACGGGCGTGCCTACGAGCGCCGCGCTCGATGAATCGAGACCGAGCAGTGCTGATGCGTTCGCCGACGCCTGCAGAACTTTGCCATCAGCCTGGTCGAGCACCAGCAAAAAACCGTGCGGCTGAATCGAGCCTGCTAGATTAATCAGCTCGCGTTCGCAATTGCTGAGATCGGCTTGGCCGAAGGGCGGGCTGTAAGTCACCGGTAGCGGGCTAATTCAGTAAAGAGGGTGGTGTGCTGCGGACGTGGCCCAGCATGCCCACCCCAAGATAATGGATACGTTGCCACAGCGCAACGCCGTCGATACCCAGAATTTCAGCGGCGAGTTGATGTTCGCCGTGTGATTGCGAGAGGGCGAGTTCAATGATGTGGCGCTCGGCAGCGTCGTTAATCGCAGCGACGAGATCGGGGAGCGAAGTCTGCCCAATCTGCGCAACCAGATCGGAAACGGCGGACGCGAGTTTACTAGCTGGCTCCGAATCAGGGTGACCGCTCAGATCGCGTATTGCCCGCTGGTCGATGCGCCGCAGCGTTAGCCCGATGCATTCCTGATCACCTTCCGCTAAAAGCGCCGCCGACACCTCTACATCAAATCGCGATGCATTTGTCAATCCAATCGTGGCGGGCCGTTGCTCGGACAGGCCGTTCGACTTCGCTTCGGTGAGGATCGATATGAGCGTGTGCTGCGGGTCACCCAATAGCTCGATCAAGCTGCGCCCCACGACCTTGTGCGTCTCGCTTCCGAGGGGAAGCTGGCAGAGCGCAACGAACGCCGGGTTCGCCATCAGCACGCGTCCGCTGGAGTCGGCAATCGTCACCGCGTCGGGAGTCTGCTCCACAAAATCCGACAATCGCGTCGCCGACGACGGCTCCGACGACACCTTAGTCGCGCGTGCCCGAACCAGCAGCAACATCTTGTCGCCGGCGCGAAACGGCGTGGCCGAGATGTCAATTACGGTGGCATACAAGGGGTTATCTAAACCACCCTGCGCAAGTGCATGAACGCGGATTTCGCCGGGTCGCCCGCTGCTGCGCGCCATTACCAGAAGCTCCTCTACGCCGAGACGTTCTGCGCGCAGAATACCTACGGTCGCGCCTTGCCCGACTAGTGTCACCTGATTGCCGCCAAACAAATCGTTCGCAGCGCGATTGGCTTCAACAATGGCAAGCGTTTCTGCATCGACCACCATCACGGCGTCGGTGGCGACCTGAAATAGTTGCTTGTAACGCGATTCAGTTTGGCGCAGCTTCCAATAGTCCTGCTCCAACTCCCGCTGCGCAACAAGAAATTGCTGCTTGATCGCAGCAACGGTACCCAGATCGCGCCCTACGGCCAGCACCGGGCCATTCGGCCCCAGTTTGATCGCAGAATACGATACCGGAACGTTCTGGCCATCGGGAGCTGAATGAAAGACTTCGCGGCGACGCGTGACACCAGCGGACTCGGCCTCCGCAAGAAGTTCTCCGATTTTGTCGCGTGTACCGCCGCTCACAGTTTCGGCCCACGGACGACCAACCCATTGTGCGGTTGAACCGGGAATAGGATCGGCACCCACCGCCATGTGCCGGATCACACCGTCTGCATCGATGACCAGCGCGATGTCGCTTGCAATTGAGACAAAGGTCTGTGCCAATTGCGGCGCAAAGTCTGCCAGACCAGGCAACGTCACGATATCGGTTGGATTGGCAGGCCGATTAGCGCTATCGCTCATACAAAACCCCGGCAAATCCGGAAAGCGCGCGTTAATTGCACCATGACTTTTACGCACCGATGTGCAAATTGCATTGTTAAACTCACACTGGATTTTAACTCAGTGCATTGCGCTTTGTGCATCGAATGCTAGGAGTTGGCGAGCTGGGCCACGCGTGGCATGTGGCGTTCGCGCAAAATGTTCTGCCTTCTATTGACGAAGTAAATTCAATGATGCCCCGATTTCACAGCTCGAAAGGAGGTCGGAAGGAGCTGGCTAAAACGGAGCCGATGACTTAATAGATTCACCGAATCGAGGGGTCTGATGGACAAACAGAACAAAACTAGCTTTCACCACGTCTATCAGGTCGCGACGGCCGGACCAGTGCACTCACAATGCTATTGATCACTTCTCTGCGTATTTGCTGTTCGTATCGCCGTGGTATCTCAATTTTGACGGATCCCTCGGAGACATCACTCGCCCGCTACGCGGGGAGCAGGTCACCGCATGCCATCGTCCTTACCCTCGCAGACGCAACTAGTATTTTTTCCCAAACAGATGAGCTGAGGATGGGCGCGAACGTAAATGTGGTGTTTGCGGTTGCGGAATTTTCGATTCTCGGAACAGACATGAACGCAATGTATCCGCGTAATATTTGAACTGGGATATCGCGTCGCCCTTAAGTAAAAAAATTGGACAGTGGAGAGTGTAATCGGCCCCCGGTTGAGGAGCGTAGCGAACGCACGATCCTTGGCACATCCGCGTCACCGTATCGTTTGCTACCCAGTTTTCTTCACATAAGCGCTGCACCAGCCACTAGAGCTTACCTGCTTGCCGGGAAACAGCGGGCATGGGCCTGAGGCGCTTCCTGCCGTGCCCTGAAACAGATTGCAGACGCCGCACTTCGTGCCGTCGACGTGTTGCGCGTACTTGGTCTTGTCCACTTTAGTTGCATCGGGCGAATAGCCGAGCGACATGGCGGTGGGATCGTCGGCGGCAACCATCGGCAACGGGCCGGCAGCGGGTGCAGGGGCTGCCGACGCGGGCGCTGCGGGCGCGGGCATCGGTGCAGGCGCGGGAGTCGGCGTTGGCGTTGGCACGGCCTCAACGGCGGCTTTCGGCTTTTCCGAGCATGCGGCGAGCAAACCGACGCCAACAAACGGGATGATTTTTATGAAGCTACGACGGGTTTCGATGGCCATGTTGGATGCACTCCAGTGTTGATTAAATGGATTAGCGTGATGATTTTTGAAATATTAGTCGGTGGCAATGGTATTGACCATGCGCATGCCAAAGCGGTCCGCATCAAAGGCTCAAGATTCGACATTCGAAGTAGCCGCTTCTATGCGGTTTCCCAGCGCCGGTGACCACAAAGCCTCAACCGAGCGTGGCGCGATCAGAAACAGATGCTCCAGCACCGCGAGCGTGAGCAGCGTTGCCACCAAGACCATGCCAGTCGTTGCGAACGGTGACAGACTGGCTCGACCCACTGCCACCCAGATGGTCGCAGCACAGGCGGCAGCCATTGCCACGCTGACCGTAAAAAATTTGCCAATCGAATTGCTTTGACGGAAGTACGTGCCCAGATAAGCCATGTGCGGTGGAAGGAAGTGCGAATAGGTATTGCGGACGCCGAAGAAAAGATTTAACTTCGCCGACAGCCGCATGATCCAGAGCACCAAATAGGTATAACCTCCAATATGATTCACCGCCCCCCATGTGAAAACCAGCAGCAAGACTCCACCGCCGAGCAACGCTAGCTCGTGATAAATCACCGCGCGAGTAGCGAGCGTAAATCGTTGTAGCTCGGAGGCGTCGGGTGGGCAGCTCAGCCGTGACGGCCCCGCTATGCCGCCCATCAGGAAAAGCATCTCCTGCCAGCCCCAAATCAAGAGCGTGTAGCCGAATGCCGCGTACGCGCTGCCGACACTTGCGCTGCGGCTCGCCACCATGAGACCAATCAAGCTGCACGTAGCAATGAGCGTGGCTACTCCGAGGCTCCAGAAGTAGGTGCGTTTGGGCAGCCCGTCGAGATAAAAGATCAAGCCGGTTAGGAACCACCAAAGGAGGGCGGCGACGGCGACGGCTGCGAGTATTTCCATGCGTATTTACTGCCGGCCTGTAGCTACCAGGTCGGCTGAAGACGCATGTCGCTCGGCAGTGCGTGTGAGTGCGTTGGCAGCAGATAGAGGCGTGCGAAAGCGGCTGCGGCGCATACACCCAGGCCCAAGCGTTTGATGCCACCGATGAAACCGCCTTGCGTTTTTGCGGCGTCGATAGCCAGCGCCAGAACTCGCATGCGCTCAAGACCAGCCCGGAAGCGCGGGTCGTCGAGATTAAGCGTCACCGGAAACACTTGTTTGGTGATTTCGTTAGTGATGCGGAACACGGTGAAATCGTAATCGGCTGGCGTGAGATTGAGCGCTTTGTGAAATTCGATACGCGCGTGGTCACGCACATACATCGTTGCGTAAACGGCGAGCAGGAAGAAGCGAATCCAGTAAACATTCGCGCCGCGCAGCAAGGCTGGATCAGAGCGCATCAATAGCGTAAACGCTTCGCCATGGCGAAATTCGTCGTTGCACCAGAGATCAAACCATTTGAAGATCGGATGAAAACAAAGTTCGGGATGGCGCTCGATTTGACGAAAGATCGTGATGTAGCGGGCGTAGCCGATCTTCTCGGATAGATACGTCGCGTAAAAGATGAATTTCGGCCGGAAGAAGGTGTATTTTTTCGCCTTGGTGAGGAAGCCTAAGTCCACGCCAATACCGAAGTCCTTCAGCCACTGATTGATGAACCCGGCATGGCGCGATTCGTCGCGGCTCATGTAACCGAAGAGCTTTCGCATTTCCGGATTTTTTACGCGACGCTTGATTTCTGCGTAAAGCACGCAGCCTGAGAATTCAGCAGTCACCGAGCTGATCATGAAATCGACGAATTCGCGATACAAGCCTTCGGGCAGTTCGGAGAAGTCACGATCCATATCGGCGGGGCGTACGAAGTGGCCGCGATTGAGATCGAGGCGGAATTCTTCCATCAAAGCGTCCCACTCGTTGCGCACGAGCGAGATGTCGATATGATCCATCGCGTCAAAGTCTGTCGTGTAGAAGCGCGGTGACAACAACGTGTTGGTCTGCGCGCGTTCGGTAGCCTCGTGTGAATTGGCTGGCGCAGCTTCAATTTCAAGGGCGCTCATGGTTTACGGCTCCGGGAAAAATTATGTGATTGGCACAGACGGTCTGGCGAAAAGCTCACCTCATACAGCGCTGTTAGTTCAAAGCGTGAACACATGCGAGTCCAGATCCGAGCGAACCACGAGGCCCTAGAAACCGTGGCGCTACGCTGATAAACCGTGTGCTCGCCGAACGCAACAATGAACGGGGCGTCGTGAACCAGCACTTCGTCACCGGGGCCAACCTCAACGCCATCAAGCTCAACGTGCGCGTGCAGCGTCTCGGCGGTGTTGCTGAGTTCTACGGTGCAGGGAACTGTGACGGAGCTGCCCATCCAGGACGCGCTTTCAGAAGCGGTACTCGTGGGTAATGCGATTTGGAAAGATGCGTTCATGGTGTTGCCTTGCTGGTTTTGGTTGCAGCTTCCGGTTTGCTCAACAACTTTGCGAACACCTCCGCGTTCGTCGAGCCAAATGAGGCTAGGTCAATTTCGTGATCGGTCACGCTGTCGCGCAGTACGAGGCGAGCATCGGCCAAGGCGATGATCGAAAATGGTTTGTCGGCGCCAATGCTGGAACGTTTGCGCTCACGCACCAAGCTGCGCACCGCACCGCGCATGAAGCCGTTGGTTTCTGGCGCGACGCGTTCGATGACTTCGTTAGTAGCGGCGTCGCGCACTTCGATGCCGCCATCAAGTTGATCTTCAAAACGAATGTCTCTCGTGGCTACCACCGCGACCTTCGATTGAGCGATGGTGGTCGGCAGATCGACGCCACGTTCCGGCTTCAAAAATACATAGGCCATCGTGCCCAAGAGCACTGCCGCGATTGCGATCATCGGCCCTGCCATTGAGGACGTACGCGGCGTCGGAGCGGTAGTTGTTTGCATCAGAGAACTCGTCTTTGAAAACTTGATGTGTCGCTAGGCGGCGTTAACCAGACCGCCAGACGGTATCGCAGGCGCGTGGCTGGGGGTGAGGTCACTGCTTTCGCGCTCGCTCGCCTGAATTGCCGGTTGTGCAGCCAGCGTGGCTCTGGTCAAGAGTGCTGCAACGCGCTCAACATTGGCAATTGAACGCAACATCGGCTGCGTATGCCGCATCTGCCATGGACGTGCATGCGGCCAGAGGTGCAGATAAGCGATATTGAATTCGCTTTGCAATGAAAGCGGAATATCGCCGGTTCCATCGCTATTAATTTTCAGTCCGGCAGCCGTGAGTGTCTTCAAAGGCAGATTAAACGTAACACTAAGCACGATACCGATACGCATCACGATCCGTCGATCCGTCAACGTGTACACGGCCGCACGCGAAGCGAGATAGGCAAGCAGCCACACCAGACCGATCCCTAAGACCGCCAGTGCGAGCAGCGGCGCAACGGACCTTAGCGCTTCGCCATATGTCTCACCGTCGGCTACTGCGAACACGGCGCGGAGCACCAACAATAAAGCGAAGTAGCCTGCGAACGCGCGAATGTGAAACGCGTTGCGGGCGAAAGACGATACGTCTGGTGAGCCTTGCCAAATGATGTTTTCTCCGGCAGGCAGCGCAGCGGGTAAGCCGTGTACTGCTTCCAACTCATGCTCCGGTGCGACGTACATCATGCCAAGGGTTCCTGACGTGAGGGATGTGCGTAGAGGTTTCCACCGCCGTAGTAGGCCATGACTTTTTCCTCTTCAAGCAGCGTGATCGAATCAGCATTCCGGGTGCGCGGCACATTCGCGAAATGCTGACCGTAAATCGAATTCACGGTGACACGACCATTGCGAATTCGTGCAGCCGTCATCGGCAACAAAACGCGTGCTGGCCCGTCGGCGGCTTTCACTTCTAGTTCGATGTAGCGCAGTATGTATTCAGCGCGATCGACCCACACGTCTTTCACTGTGCCGCCTACTTCGCCATCGGCCCCAAACACCGGCATACCGCGCGGATCAGGGTCGGCGGTTTCCAGATGGTAATCAGTCGCCACACTCAAAGGAACGAGCTTCGGGTGACCATCAAACGTCATATCGGGTACGTCTGCACGCATCGCGTACGAACCGGGACCCACCGCCGCAAGCATTGCATCGCCGTGCGGATCCATTGGCGTCCCCAGCGAGCGTCCTACGGCGGAGGCGTTGAGCGGGGGCTCAATACTGTTGATGGGAGGCGAACTGCGAGTAGTGCCATCGCGCAGGTGGAAAATTTTTGCCTTTGGAACTGCGGGCCAGCCTTGCACAATCTTGCGGCTAGGCCCGTCGTGCTCGAGGGGGTAACCCTCGCGCTTGTTTTCCCGATGCAGGTAATAGATCAAGCATGCGAAGAATACCCAGAACAGGTAGAGCATTACCTGTGCAATATCAATATATGAACCAAGCGCGCCTTTCATAGCGTGTACCTCCTTGTGGTGTAAGTGATCGAGTGCGTCATGCGATGGACTATTTTGGAAATTCGGCCAGCTCAAACGAGATACTTGCCAGATTGTCGGACCTGACTCGCCGTACCAGCGGCCCCAGCACGACCAGGGTCAGGAAGATCAGACCAATTTCAATGTGATAGACGACGCTGTAGCTTGTCGCTGGAGCACTCATGGCGTCGCCAAGCATGCCAGCCTGCGCGAGGTAAGCTACCGCGTCGCGGAGTACACCACCTGCCGCGATGGCGAGTCCTGTCCCCGTTGCTTGAACCGCGCCCCAAGCACCAAGCGTCAGGCCGGCCTCGGCTTTGTTATCCATGCTCATCGCAGCAGTCAAAGTACCGATAGCGAAAAAGCCTCCGCCTAATCCGACGAGCATTGCGCCAAGGCGAAACAGGATCGAAGAATGCAGTGGATCAGAAAAAATAATGGATGAAAAAGCGAACAAGCCAATCATCAAACCGAGCGCGCAAAGGCGGAAAGGATCGATCCCGGTGCGAAGCAGTTTCGCGGACCACATGAAGCTCGCCAGTGCGCCCGCTGCGGTGAACGCGGTCAATAACGTAGTTGCGCTCACAGATAGACCCAGTATCTCGGCGCCGTAGGGCTCCAGAATGATGTCCTGCATGCTGAATGCGGCGCTGCCCAAAAATACTGCCAGCAAAAAGCGACGTGTTTTTCCATGCCCCGAGAACGCGGCCCACGACGATTTGAAGCTAGCACGAAGTGCCTTGGCGGCTCTTTGCTCGGCGGCACGCTCTGGTTGCCGCGCTTCTTGTTTCCACAGCGCCGTGGCGTTCAACAGGAAGGTCAAAAGCCCTGCGCCCTGCACCACTTGGATCAGGCGCAAAGGCGTGAATCCTTGCAGCAAATAGCCGAATGCCAGGCTGCCCAGAAGCGTGCCGACCAGCAACATCACATACATTAAAGAGACCACGCGAGGGCGTGTGTCTACGGTAGCTAAATCGGTGGCCAATGCAAGGCCAGCTGTCTGAGTCACTTGCATGCCGACGCCCACCAACAGGAACGCAAGCGCGCCGCCAACTTGCCCGATCCACATCGGGGATTGGTGATCGCCCGACAGCAGTAAAAGTGCAAATGGCATGATGGCAAAACCAGAAAACTGAACCATCGTTCCAAGCCACAAGAACGGGACGCGCCGCCAGCCAAACGCCGAGCGATGAGTGTCAGAGCGGAATCCCACCAGAGCACGGAACGGTGAGAACAATAGTGGCAATGCGATCATGGCGGCCACCAACGCAGCCGACACTTTCAATTCAACAATCATCACGCGGTTGAGGGTGCCGACCAAAAGCCCAGTCGCCATGCCGACGGTGACCTGAAATAACGATAAACGCAGCAGGCGCGCCAGCGGCAAGTCTTTCGTCGCCGCATCGGCGAATGGCAGAAATTGCGGACCAATTTTGCGCCATTGCCGGAGCATCTTTGCCTGCGTCTGAGCGAGATTCATGGTGCCACCAACTCCATTGCGTGAGATTTGTAAAAGCCGCTGCTGACGCGTTGGCTGCGCTCTACTTTCCAGCCGGAAAACGCTTCGTACGTGATCAACTTGCGGCCCAAGTTGAAAGGCGAGGTTGGAACGATTGACGGCGAGCGAGCACCACGTGGGAACAATTGGCCAATTTTCAGCATGGCGATTAACATCGCGTTTCCGGGAGCGACAGTGAACGCGATGGAACGTGACGTTCGCTCGGCCAATTTAGCCAGTGCTTTCGCCGCATCCTCAGTCTGGTAGTGAATCACCGAGTCCATGCAGACGACATGATCGAATTCGCCGAGCCTTGCATCGAGCATGTCGCCGGAACGCCAGTCCACAGTCCCCTTCAAATCGTCAGGCATGCGTTCCGCTGCTAGATTGACCAGTGTTGGCGACAAATCAATCGCGACAACATGCGCGCCGCGCCGCGCGGCTTCCACGGCTAGCGCACCGGTTCCGCAGCCTGCATCGAGCACGCGACGACCGCTCAAATCGTCTGGCAACCACGACAGTAAGGTCGCACGCATCGTGTTGCGACCCGCACGCACAGTGGCGCGAACGCGACCCACGGGTGCAGTCGACGTCAAACGCGCCCATGCGTCGACGGCTGTGCGATCAAAGTAAGTCTCAATCTCGCCGCGCCGCGCCCGGTAGCGGGCATCGTTCGCGCGGTCAAGCGCTAGAGTATTGGTTTGACTCATCAATCGAATCCCAACAAATCAAATATGTCACGATCTTTCATGGGTATCGCTGACAACGGCTCAGTGCCAGCCCACAGTTTTGCGGCTAGCCGCATGTATTCGGCTTGCACGGCGGCGAGTTCGGGCGAGTCTTCCATCTCAAACAGCGTGGCTTTTTTCAGGCGACTGCGACGGATGACGTCGAGATCGGGGAACTGCGCCATCGTCTTCAAACCGATGACATTGTTGAACTTGTCAATCTGGTCCGTCGCCGCGCTGCGGTTGGCGATCACACCGCCAAGACGAACGTTGTAGTTCTTCGATTTCGCCTGAATCGCAGCGACAATGCGGTTCATCGCGAAGATCGAATCGAAATCATTTGCAGTCACGATGAGCGCCCGGTCAGCGTGCTGCAATGGAGCCGCGAAACCACCGCACACTACATCGCCCAGTACGTCGAATATCACGACGTCGGTGTCTTCCAGAAGATGATGCTCCTTGAGAAGTTTGACCGTCTGCCCCACCACGTAACCGCCGCACCCGGTGCCCGCTGGCGGGCCGCCTGCCTCTACGCACATCACGCCGTTGTAGCCCTCGTAGACGAAATCCTCTACGCGCAATTCTTCGGAATGAAAATCCACTGATTCGAGTACGTCAATGACAGTTGGCATGAGCTTTTTTGTCAATGTAAATGTCGAATCGTGCTTCGGATCGCAGCCGATTTGTAGAACTCTTTTGCCAAGCTTGCTAAAGGCGACAGAGAGGTTTGACGAGGTTGTACTTTTGCCGATGCCACCTTTTCCATAAACAGCAAATACTTTGGCATTACCGATTTTCAAGTTGGGATCAAGTTGGACCTGCAGACTGCCTTCGCCGTCAGGGCGGGAAGGTGCAGGACCTCGTTTGATCGAAGAGATAGGGACGGCGACTTCACTCATGCGGCAACTTTCAATGGTGCAACTTGCGCAGAGGGCGTAACAAAAACGCCTTCAATGCGATCTTCGATCTCTTGACTCGCCTCGCGGAGCGCGGCTAACACCGTCTCATCGGGCGACCAATAATTGCGTCGGTGGGCTTCCAGCAGCCGGTTGGCTACCTTGGCAGACGCCGTTGGGTTGAGCGAGGCGAGGCGCTCGCGCATTGCAGGGTCGAGCATGAAGGTCTCGGTGACCTTTTGATATACCCACGGATCAACCTGGCCCGTAGTGGCCGACCAGCCGAGCGTGTTGGTCACGCTGACCTCAATCTGGCGCACACCTTCATAACCATGCTTCAGCATGCCTTCGTACCACTTTGGATTCAACATGCGAGTACGTGTTTCAAGTGAGACTTGCTCGTTCAACGTTCTCACGACACCGCCGCCGCTGCTGTCACGCGTCTGGTCGCCGATGTAGACCGGTGCGACGGGTGCATCACTGCCCTTGGCGCGTTTGATGGCGCGACTAATGCCGCCGAGCGTATCGAAATAGGTATCAACAGTCGTAACGCCGAGTTCTACGGAGTCGAGATTTTGATAGGCAAGATCAACCTTTGAGAGGACGCTTTGCAGCAATTTGGCGTGCTGCACTGGACGACCAGAGCGACCGTAGGCGAAGCCTTTGCGGCGACTGTATGTTTCAGCTAATTCGTCGCTCTCCTCCCAGCGAGCGTTGTCTACCAGACTGTTTACGTTGGAACCGTAGGCACCTTCGGCATTTCCGAAAACACGGAGCGACGCCGTTTCGAGGTCGCCGCCGTGCTCGGCCTGATAGGCGAGTGCGTGCTTGCGAATGAAGTTCTGCTCCAGCGGTTCGTCCGCGCTGGCCGCCATGAATGCGGCGTCAGCGAGCATTTTGATTTGCAAGGGCATCAGATCACGGAAGATTCCTGACAGCGTAATGATCACATCAACGCGAGGTCGCGCAAGCTCAAAAAGCGTTGTCAGTTGCGCGCCTGCCAAGCGTCCGTAGCCATCAAAGCGAGGTGCGACGCCCATCAGGGCCATCGCCTGCGCAATCGGTCCGCCTTCACTCTTAAGGTTGTCCGTACCCCACAAAACAATCGCTATTGACTCCGGGTACTCATTGCCGTCATCCATATGCTTCTGCAGCAAGCGTGCGGCTTGGCGCGCACCATCTTTAACAGCAAAAGCGCTGGGAATACGATAAGGATCGAAGCCGTGCAGATTGCGCCCTGTCGGCAGAATTGCAGGTGTACGCAGCAAATCCCCGCCTGGTGCAGGACGCAAAAATTTGCCGTCGAGCGCGTGCAGAATGCCATCAATCTCATGATCTTCCGCCATCAACCGGTCGGCTGCGGCGAGCTCGCGCAATAGCGTCAATGACTCAACCGTCATCCCGTTCCCGGACTTCGCTAATGCCTGTTCCGGGGAATCACCTTCCACTAAAGCTTCGACTAGTGAGCGCTCAGGAAATGCGCCGTGTGACGCCTCAGCCATCGATAGCAACAAGTCGACGCGTTCGAGCTTGCTCGGTGCTTGCCCAACCACATGCAAGCCATGCGGTATCAACGTGTATTCAAGTTCCAGCAGCGAATCGTTAAGCTTTGCGATTGCAGTATGTGCGCCGTGACCCCACTCGGGAGCAGGGACTGCCAACTCAAGTTCTGCCGCCATCGATTGAATCATCGCGGCGAGTTCAACCTGTTCATGGCGGTCGTCATCACTCAAACTGCGATAGCGATCCAGTGCATCTTTTAGGTCAATCAATCCTTTATATAAACCAGCCTGTGCGACGGGCGGTGTGAGATAGCTAATCAGCGTTGCGGCGGCACGGCGCTTGGCAATGGTGCCTTCCGAGGGATTGTTCGATGCATACAAATACAGATTGGGCAAATCGCCAATCAGGCGATCCGGCCAGCAGGTGGCGGACAAGCCACTTTGTTTTCCGGGCATGAATTCAAGCGCACCGTGGGTGCCGAAATGCAGCACCGCATTGGCGCCGAAATCCTCACGCAACCAGCGATAGAAGGCCGAGAAGGCATGTGTCGGGGCGAAGCCTTTTTCAAACAACAAGCGCATCGGATCACCCTCGTAACCGAACGCTGGTTGGATTCCAACAAACACGTTGCCAAACTGCGCGCCGAGTACGAAGATGGAGCTGCCGTCGCTTTGCTGCTTCCCTGGTGCTGGGCCCCATTGCGCTTCGATGTCTTTGAGATATTTCTCGCGACGAACATGATCGGTTGCGGCAATGCGTGCGTGAACGTTAGCTTGCGCGCCAAACCTTTCAGCATTTCCCTGGATGATGGCATTCCGTAGCGTGTCCACGTCGTCGGGCATTTCAAGCGTGTAGCCCTCACGCTTCATCGCGTTCATCGTGTTGAACAACGACTCGAATACTGAGAGGAACGCCGCCGTACCGGTGTTGCCTGCATTGGGCGGAAAGTTGAATACGACCGCTGCAATTTTGCGATTGGCACGCTCTGAGCGGCGCAGGTCCACGAGCTTTCCAACTCGCGCCGCCAACGCGTCGGCACGCTCAATGCAGCTATGCATGTCGTGCAGGTCGACCACATTTTTGAAAGTACAGCCGCGCGAACAACCGGTGCAGGCGACTTCAGTACCACTGCCGCGGCCACCAAACACCATAGGCCCCGAGGCGCCATCGAGCTCTGGAATCGCAACCATGATGGTGGATTCGACAGGCAGCAAGCCGCGTTGGGAGCCTCCCCATTGATCTAGCGTCTGGAACTCAACCGGATGCACCGCCAGATAAGGGACATCCAGCTTCGATAGCGTTTCCTCGGCAGCTTTGGAGTCGTTGTAGGCCGGGCCACCCACCAAAGAGAATCCCGTCAACGAAACCAATGCATCGATCAGTGGGCGCCCGTCTTTCACAAAAAAAGCGTCAATTGCCGGGCGTGCATCGAGGCCAGTTGCAAACGCCGGTATGACGCGCAAACCGCGCGCTTCCATCGCGGTAATCACGCCATCGTAATGATCGGCGTTGCCCGCCAGGACGTACGAACGCATGAGGAGCAGGCCGACGGTGCCGCGCTTACCACCCGTCGCGACCGACGGCAAGGCGCTGGCCGACTCCGCCATTTTCGTCGGCATACTTGGGTGATACACACCGACTTCAGGATATTCGACGGGCTCGTTCACCTTTGCCAGGCCGCGCAACACTTTACGAGGGCCGTCGGCATAGCGATCCACCAGCGAATGAACAAGATTGGATATGTTCTCTTCCGAACCCGCCAGCCAATATTGCAACGTTAAAAAGTACGCACGAACATCTTGCGCAGTGCCAGGGATGAAACGCAGCATGCGCGGCAGACGACGAAGCATTTTCATCTGCTGCGCGCCCTTCGAGGCGCTCGGCTGCTCGGTCGCGCCCTTCTTGCTGTCGCCTTTGAGTCGCTTAAGCATTGCCATGACGCCCGTCGCGGGCTTATCCATCTGGAACTTGCCGATGCGAGTCAACTTCATTACCTCGGCGGCTGACATACAGCTCACCATCGCGTCACAGTGATCGCGCCGTGCAATAAGTGCAGGAAGCACCGGCTGGAAGTGATCTTCCATAAACAGCATCGTGTTAATCACGATGTCGCCATTCGCAATATCGGCATTACAACGCGCAAGTTTTTCTTCGCTTCCGGCCCATTCGGCTGCCGCATGGATAGCCAGCGTGAGGTAGGGCATGGTTTCGCGCAAACGAGCTTGCGCGCGTGCGCCCGCACTCACCATGTGAGAGTCCATTGTCACGAGGACGACGCGAATCGGCGTCGATGCCATTGCCGCCATCGCGGATCGGCTAGCGGGCAAAGTGCGCTTTAGCGTCATACAGGATCTCCAAGGTAATCAAGTCAATGGAATGTTCTGCTGCGTAGCGCTCGGTATTTCGCCGTGCTTTTCCTCGCACAAAAAAGGGAATCTTTGCTAGTTCGCGCTCGGCTACAGCTTCCCATATAGCTGGACCGATTGGCTTTACTACGGCCTCTATCGAGTTTCCCTCTGCAATGGGAGGGTGCGCTGATTGTGCCGTTGCAATGGCAACCTCTGCTTCGAGAGCTGCGGCATGCGCCATGGCGACTTC
Organism: Burkholderiales bacterium; assembly: GCA_025354165.1. GTDB lineage: Bacteria > Pseudomonadota > Gammaproteobacteria > Burkholderiales > Casimicrobiaceae > Casimicrobium. The sequence continues at coordinate 60,683 of JANXNI010000095.1, forward strand.
TGAGCTTGCCAACGGCGCAGGCGTCGTGTGGCCCAGATGAGACGGGCCCGATTCGCCATGAAATTCAAAGTCGCCACGGAACATGCCCAGCAGGTGCTCTTCAAGCCCCATCATCAACGGATGAACCCAGGTGTCAAACAGCACGTTCGCGCCTTCAAAACCCATCTGCGGCGAATAGCGGGCAGGGTAGTCCTGTACGTGTACCGGTGCCGAAATCACCGCGCATGGCACGCCCAAACGCTTGGCGATGTGACGTTCCATCTGAGTACCCAAAACGAGCTCGGGCTGCAACTCTTGCACCCGAGCTTCTACGTCCAGGTAGTCATCGGTAATGAGCGCTTCCACGTCGTAGCGCTTAGCTGCTTCACGAATCTCGCGAGCAAATTCGCGGCTGTAGGTGCCGATGCCTACCACCTTGAAACCCATTTCTTCATGCGCAACGCGCGCTGCGGCGATGGCGTGCGTGGCGTCGCCAAATACGAAGACACGCTTGCCTGTCAGGTAGGTGGAGTCTACGGATTTCGCATACCACGGCGCACGCGCTGTGTCTGCTTCTGCTGACTTCAGAAATTCAGTCGCGTCAATATTGGCAAGCTCCGTCACTTCCATGATGAATTCGCGAGTGGCGCGCATGCCAAGCGGAATGGTTTTTGTCGAAGGTTGTGCAAAATTCTTTGTGAGCCATGAAGCGGCTTGCATGCCGATTTCCGGATACAGCACAACATTGAAATCGGCGTCAGAGAGTCGCGTGATGTCATCGGGGGATGCCCCCAGGGGTGCAACGATATTCACAGCGACGCCAAGACGTTCGAGCAGCCCGATAATTTCACGGACATCATCGCGGTGACGGAATCCCAGTGCACTAGGTCCCAAGATATTGCACGACGGTTTCGCCGCGTCGTCTTTGGGGGCAGTGCGGGGCTTTGCCAGCTTGCGAACGATTTGATAGAACGTTTCTGCCGCTCCCCAGTTTTCTTTCTTCTGGTACGAAGGCAACTCAAGCGGAATGACTGGAATCGGCAGACTGAGCGCCAAAGCCAAGCCGCCCGGATCGTCCTGAATTAATTCGGCAGTGCACGAAGAGCCCACCAACATCGCTTTCGGCTGGAAACGGTTGTACGCATCACGCGCCGCAGTTTTGAACAACTCAGCCGTGTCACTACCCAGATCACGTGCCTGAAATGTAGTGTAGGTGACAGGTGGTCGTGCGCTGCGGCGCTCGATCATGGTGAACAGAAGGTCAGCATACGTGTCGCCCTGTGGCGCGTGCAACACGTAGTGCACGTCCTTCATTGCCGTCGCAACGCGCATTGCACCAACGTGTGGCGGGCCTTCGTATGTCCAGACTGTGAGCTGCATGGTCGATGCCTCCTACGCAGCTAAAAGTTGACGACGAAGCAGCGGTCGCGCGAAAAGTTCGGCCAAATCCGCCGCTTGTTCGTAGCCTTGAATGGGCGTGAACACGAGTTCGATAGACCACTTCGTTGTCAGCCCTTTAGCTTCTAACGGATTGGCGAGGCCGAGCCCACATACGACGATGTCGGGGTTGGCCGCGAAGCAGCGATCAAGTTGGCGCTCGACATCCTGTCCTTCCGACAACTGCGTTTCTGTAGGCAACATTGCAAGCTCTTGCTCAAGATGTTGACGATGCAAAAACGGCGTACCGACTTCAACCAATTCCATGCCCAACTCGCGCGACAAGTAGCGTGCGATGGGGATTTCTAGCTGCGAATCCGGGAAGAAAAATATGCGTTTGCCTTCGAGCTTCAAGCGAAGTCTGCTGACTGCACTTGCCGCGCGTTCTCGAGCACTTTTTGTGACGCTCAGAACTTTATCGCGGTTGATACCAAAGCACGCAGAGGCAGCACCGATCCATGCGGTGGTCCCTTCAACGCCGAGCGGGAAAGGTGCTGCGATGCGAGTTGCACCGCGCTCTTCCAGAGCTCGTGCGGTGTCGGCCAAAAACGGTTGTGCCAAGATATAGCGGGTATTCGGCCCTACGGTCGGCAGCGCCGTAGAACGACGCGGTGGAAAAAAGCTTACCGAGCCAAGCCCTAGGGCCGCAAACGTGCGAGCAAATTGATCCTCCACCACATCAGCAAGCGAGCCCACCACCATAAGTGCCGGAGCCGCTTCCGCGCTAGAAGCAGGCAGTGGCGGCACCAGCGACGCGAGACAGGCGTCTTCGCCTTGCGTGAATGTCGTCTCAATGCCACTGCCGGAGTAATTCAATACCCTGACGCTGTTATCAAACTGCCACGAAAGCCTTGACGCAGCGCGCGACAAATCAAGCTTGATGACTTCCGAAGGGCACGATCCCACGAGGAACAAAAGTTTAATGTCAGGGCGCCGTTCCAACAAGCGAGTCACCACGCGATCGAGTTCATCGTTCGCATCCGACAGTCCTGCCAGATCACGTTCATCAATAATGGCTGTTGCAAAACGAGGCTCAGCAAAAATCATGACCCCTGCAGCGGACTGAATCAGGTGCGCACAGGTGCGTGAGCCCACCACCAGAAAGAACGCGTCCTGAATCTTGCGGTGCAGCCAGATGATGCCTGTCAAGCCGCAAAACACTTCACGTTGACCACGCTGCTTGAGCACGGGGGGCGCGATTTTGCCGATGGGGATGAAGCGGTGCGCCGACTCCGCGTTACTCGTCTCCACCCCTATGGCTGCACAGTCGAACGCATCGGTTGCAGTCATGCAGTAGTACCTTCGGCAGTGCGATGTCTATTGGCTTGTGCATTACTCTGTAGTCTCGCACTGCGTAGTTTAAATACAAACTGCGTTGCGTTAATCACGTACGTGGAATAGGCCGCTAGCGCCATCCACATCTGAGCACGCGGCGACATCAGATCAAATATGAATGACAACAGATAAATGGTGTGCAGCGCCAGTACCAACATGCTGACCATATCTTCCCAATAGAAAGAATGAGCGAACAGGTAAACGCCGAATACCTCTTTCTCCCAGATGCACCCAGTCACCATAATCAGATAAAGCAGACAGGTTTTCAGCACTACGGAGGTGGTCGCGGTAAACAGGCCATCGCCCGTCATCAGATAGCGCGTCACCAGTATCGCGCTGCCGATGAAGACAAAGAACTGGATCGGTGCCAAAACGCCCTGCACCGTCGTCCACGGCGTCGCATCGCGACGAAAACGCTCCGCAGGGCTGTACAAAGATGATTGCGGACTTGGCTTGTTTGGCACGGTATTTCGAATTGATTTGCTACTTACATTTAGTTTTAGAACTGTTCGCACAATGTGTCAAGTGAACTTGACGTACAGAAAAGTTGACACTCATGTTTCGGCGGAGTCTAATATCAATCAGGCACCGAAAAGTCGCAGTAATGTTCCGATTTTGTGAGTTTTTTACTGTCTCCATTGAATATTTTTCGAACATTGGTAAGAGTCGTAACAAGCACTTGACATGAAATCCGTAGCGGCATCTACTAAAGAGAGTTCGCCAAGCATGCGCTGGCGAACTGACCACCGGGCATTGCCAGTCGTGATGTCGTGGTTTTTAGGGCCTGTGTTCGCGCGGTGGAGAGGCCGTCGCGACCACACTGGGCGGGGCTTTGTTGCAATCGTCTTGGGCTCACAAGGGAGGCGTCGCATGTCACTAGGGCAACAGCAATCGGCAGATTTGGCTCAAACTGAGCAAAATCCAAGCAGTGAGTTACAGAACAAAGACACAGCAACCAGCGCGGAGTTGCTGCGGAACCTTACCCGCGATGCATATCCATCGCTTGGCGTTACAGCTCCGGCGACGCAAGCGCACGCCATCCAACTGGCACACTTTATTCGCGGTCAGGTGATACCTCGACTCGCCCAAGCGCACGGTCTAGCGGTATCGATGTCCAGCGTGGACATCAGCCTACCCCTTGTTCCCGCAGCGCCGTCTGCCAAAGACATTTCCGATTTTGCGGATCTTGCTTTTCAGACCGATTCGGCGACCGTAGTGGCACGGATTGAAGCGCTGGTCGCTAGTGGTGTTTCGATGGATCGCGTCTATCTTGACTGGGTTGCTCCGGCCGCGCGTCAACTCGGATGCGACTGGGATACGGATCGCGCAAATTTCAGTGAAGTGACCTTGGGGCTTTGGCGTTTATTGCAGTCACTACATGCATTGAGCCCAAAGTTCCAAGAGACCGAAAAGCATACTGCTACCGTAAGGCGCGCGCTGCTGGTGTCGGCACCAAAGGAGCAACATACGTTAGGTCTATTTATGCTTTCCGAATTTTTCCGGAGAGCTGGTTGGGAAGTGTGGAGTGATCTGCCAGGCGACTACAGTGAGGTCGCAGTGAAGGTCAGCGAAGAGTGGTACGACCTGGTTGGTATTTCAGTTGGCACCGAGGTGAAGCTCGAAGCGCTGACGGTGGCGGTCAGCCGGCTCCGTCATGTGTCGCGCAACCAGGATGTAGTGGTCATGGTGGGGGGGCCAGTTTTTGTGGATCATCCCGAATTCGCAGTCACCGCAGGCGCAGATTTCACCGCGCATGATGCGCCAGACGCAGTATCACGTGGCGAGCGGGCAGTCTCCGCGCGCACGTCAGAACAGTTAAGACGTTAATTTTGGTAGGAGCCGTTAGGTTGGGCAGTCCAGAGCATTCGACACATGATGAAGCGACCAGTGCCGCAACAGTTGATACTGTGACGGCGTTTGACGTTTCATCGATGCTGGGCGAAATTGATACCCGCGCTGCGCTGATTGCGCTCACTGTCGCCGTCGACGTTACATTGCTTCTTAACGCCGAAGGGCGAATATGCGAGGTCTACAGCAGCGACGCATCGCTTCTGGATAACGCAGGTCGGCAGTGGATTGGAAAGCTATGGAGCGCCACAGTTACGAGAGAATCCTTGTCCAAAGTCGAGGCGCTGCTTCGCGACGCCGTGAACGGCAGTCCGACAGTCTGGCGGCAACTCAACCACCCGTCAGTTCGCGGCATTGATGTGCCCGTATCGTATGCCGTGCGACGTTTTGGCTCGAAGGGAACACTCGTCGCGATGGGGCGTGATTTGCGCTCTAACGCTGCGTTGCAGCAGCGATTGGTCGAGGCGCAGCAATCTGTGGAGCGCGACTACTGGCGCCTTCGTGACGCGCAGTCGCTCTATCGCGTAGCGATGCAATTGTCATCCGAGGCAACACTCGTGATTGACGCTGGAACGCTTACGGTGGTTGAGTCCAACGCCGCTGCCAACCGTTTGCTGGCGCAGTCTGGCACACCGTTAGTAGGACAAGTTTTTCCGCTGGGACTCGATGCTGAGGGCACCAAGACCGTTGCCGCTCAGCTAAGCAAAGCTCGAGTAAGTAGTGTCGTCGATGAGGGGCATGTACGCCTCTTGGATGGCGGGCGCGAATTCTTCGTTGCCTGTGCCTACCTTAGACAAGAGGCCGGCGCGTTGTTCGTAGTGCGATTTACACCGCTCAAAGCAGATGACAGCGCGCGAAGCGTCATGAATCGCTTGATTCAGGTCGCACCAGACTGCTTTGTGATGACCAATCTCGACGGCGTCGTGGTTGCGGCCAATGGCACGTTCGTTGAGCTTTCGCAGGTTGCTTCTGAAGAGGAGGCTTGCGGCCAGCGCCTGGATCGCTGGCTGGGCCGAACGGCAGTGGACGTTGATGTGTTGCTCACGAATCTGCGGCAGTACGGTTCGGTGCGACTGTTCGTCACTATGCTGCGCGGTACTCAAGGCAATGCGGCTGAAGTAGAGGTCTCCGCTGTGACAGTTACTAGTGGACGTGATCAGTTCTGCGGCTTCTCAATTCGCGATATTGGCCGTCGCTTGGGAGGCAGTACCGCAACAACCGTCGCGACAGAGCGGCAACAGCCACGCTCTCTTGATCAGTTGACAGAGTTGGTGGGTCGTGTGCCGCTCAAAGATCTGGTCGGCGAGAGTACCGACATCATCGAGCGGCTTTGCATCGAAGCTGCGCTAGAACTCACTCAGGATAATCGGGCTGCAGCCGCAGAAATGCTGGGCTTGAGTCGTCAAAGCCTCTACGTGAAGATGCGCCGCTACGGCCTCGGCAACTTACCGCCCGACGAGGGCAATGGGCGCGAACTTCTCAGCCACTAAGCTTCTGGCAGCAGACTCTATGAAAGCAGTTACCCCACCCGCTACGCCAGCGTCGCTAGGCGTGCCCGGCATCTTGACTATTCTCGAACTGTTCAAACCCGTAACGTGGTTTCCGCCGATGTGGGCATTTGCCTGCGGTGCAATTTCAGTAGGTGTGACGCTCGACGGCAATTGGTTTCTGTTGATTTTGGGGTTGATCCTCGTGGGGCCAATGGTTTGCGCCACCAGTCAAGCGGTGAATGACTGGTTTGATCGTCACGTTGACGCGATCAATGAGCCTCAGCGTCCTATTCCGTCGGGGCGCATGCCCGGTCAATGGGGGCTCTACATTGCCTGCGGTTGGACGGTTCTTTCTCTCGCCGTGGCTTCTTTTTTGGGCAAATGGGGGTTCGGTGCCGCCGTTATCGGGTTGCTTCTGGCGTGGGCGTACAGTGCGCCTCCACTGCGGCTCAAGCGCAATGGCTGGTGGGGCAATGCCGCATGTGGGCTTTGCTATGAGGGGCTAGCCTGGATCACTGGTGCTGCGGTGATGTTGAGCGGTTCGCGCCCCAATTTCACGATCATAGCGTTAGCGCTGCTCTACAGCTTAGGCGCCCACGGCATCATGACGCTGAACGATTTCAAGTCCATTGAGGGCGATGAGCAGATGGGCATCAACTCGCTGCCCGTGCTGCTCGGCGTGCCAGGCGCAGCGCTCTGCGCTTGCGTCATCATGCTGGGCGCGCAATGCATACTGGTAGCCCTATTGTGCGCTTGGCACAAGCCTTGGCAAGCCATGACGGTGCTGCTGCTCGTTTTGTTGCAAGGCGTGTTGATGCGGCGATTTCTTAAGGACCCCATTCGTCACGCTGTTTGGTACAGCGGCTTTGGAATACCGGTGTTCGTATCGGGCATGATGGTTTGCGCATTCGCGGTACGCGGTGTTGGTAGCACCTCATGATGTCATCGACGACCGTCGCATTGAGCTGGTGGAATATCGTACGGCTGGGTTTTGTGCAGGCTTCGCTCGGGACTGTCGTAGTACTTACAACATCCACACTTAATCGCATCATGGTGGTTGAGCTTGCACTTCCGGCGACGCTGCCGGGAGCCTTGGTCGCGTTGCACTACGCCGTCCAGATGTTGCGGCCTCGTATTGGGCACGGATCAGATATCGGCGGCAGCCGCACGCCCTGGATCATTGGTGGGATAGCAACGCTGGCTGCAGGCGGTTTTCTGGCGTCCTGCGCGACCATTTTGATGGGCTCGCAATTGATCGCGGGTATAGCACTCGGCGTGCTCGCGTTTGTGTTGATCGGCCTGGGTGTGGGTGCGGCGGGTACTTCGCTGCTTGTTCTGCTCGCCAAACAGGTCGCGGCCTTACGCCGCCCGGCCGCCGCAACTATCGTCTGGATGATGATGATTTTTGGCTTTGCACTGACCGCAGGTGTTTCCGGAAAATTGCTTGACCCATACTCCTCCGAACGACTGCTTTGGGTGAGTGGCGGCGTTTCGACGCTCGCCTTTGTGGCCGCTTCTATTGCGGTGCAAGGCGTAGAGCGTAGCGTTGATGCAGCGGCTGAAGCGGCACCTGCACCCCGTCCGTCGTTCGCGAAAGCATTTACGGAGGTGTGGGCAGAGCGCGATGCACGCCGCTTCACCATCTTTGTTTTTGTCTCGATGTTGGCTTATAGTGCCCAAGATTTGATACTTGAGGCGTTCGCTGGTTCGGTATACGGATTGACGGCGGGTCAATCGAAGTCGCTTTCAGGCTTACAGCACGCGAGTGTGTTGATCGGCATGATTTTGGTCGCCTTCGCTGGGACGGCATTTCGCGGTCGTTTAGCGGCTTCGCTTTACGGATGGACCGTCGGTGGATGCGTTGCGTCCGCTGCGGCTATGTCAATCCTAGCTTGGGGTGCTCTGCATGCACAAGATATTCCGATTAACGTCATAGTGACCGCATTGGGTATCGCCAATGGTGCTTTCTCTATCGCGGTCATCGGGTCGATGATGCGACTAGCTTCGGGCTCCGGCGCAAGCGCGCCGGGACGTGAAGCAATGCGAATGGGTTTGTGGGGCGCGTCCCAGGCGATTGCATTTGGTCTCGGTGTTTTTTTTGGCACGATGGCGAGCGATTTTGTGCGCAAGATTTCGGGCTCGACTGCAATGGGTTACGGCGCCGTATTCGCTATTGAAGCTGTTTTGTTTGTGGTCTCGGCGATGATCGCAATGGGCGTTGGACGCCCCGATTGGACGGCGGATAGCGGGAATGTTCCCGCCATCGGTGAACACCAAATGGTTAGCTTGCCACAGAGGTAGCCGATGAAATCAGCACAAATTTTTGATGTAGTTGTAATTGGTGGCGGGCCGTCAGGAGCAACTGCTGCGGACGTGCTGGCGCGTGAGGGGCATCGCGTTGCACTGCTGGATCGGGCGGGCCGTATAAAGCCTTGCGGTGGCGCGATTCCGCCGATATTGATCAACGAATTTCAGATTCCCGATGAACTCATCGTTGCTAAAGTGAGCTCCGCTCGCATGGTTTCACCGAAGGGCCGGGCGGTCGATATGCCCATAGAGGGTGGCTATGTTGGCATGGTGGATCGTGAGCATTTCGACGAGTGGTTGCGTGTGCGAGCAACTGACGCAGGCGCTGAACGAGTGACTGGCACCTACAAAAAAATATCGCGCGAAAACGATGTTGTCACGATTCACTACGAAACGCGTGGCGCGGCGGGCGAAATGAGTTCGGCAACGCTACAAACTAAACTAGTTATCGGTGCCGACGGCGCGCTGTCTCAAGTGGGACGCCAAGAAGTGCCCGGCGCGGATCGCTTGAAATATGTCTTCGCATATCACGAGATCGTTCGTGCACCGGAACCCGAAACTGCTGCTGGCCAGATCCGCGGCTGCAAGTCATACGACGCGGGCCGCTGCGACGTGTACTACCAAGGCCCTGTATCGCCTGATTTTTACGGCTGGATATTTCCTCACGGCGACACGATGAGCATCGGTACTGGCAGCGCCAACAAAGGCTTCTCGTTGCGCGGCTCGGTGGCCGAAATGCGCAAAGCGTGCGACATGAGTGAGCTCGAAACGATTCGTCATGAAGGCGCGCCCATTCCGATGAAACCACTCAAGCGTTGGGACAATGGTCGCGATGTTTTGCTCGCTGGTGACGCCGCGGGAGTCGTGGCGCCAGCATCTGGCGAAGGCATTTACTACGCCATGTTGGGTGGGCGACTGGCAGGCGAGGCAGCTGCGCTGTCTCTGACCACCGGCCAGGCGAGCGCCCTCAAAACAGCCCGCAAGAAATTCATGAAAGCCCACGGTCGTGTGTTCTGGATTCTCGGCGTCATGCAATCATTTTGGTATAGCAGTGACAAACGTCGCGAGCGCTTCGTCGCCATGTGCGCCGACCCTGATGTGCAGCGCCTCACGTGGCAGGCGTACATGCACAAGAAGCTCGTTAAGGCCGACCCAATGGCGCACTTTCGTGTCTTCCTGAAAGACGTTGCGCATCTCACCGGGCTCGTTCGCTCATGATTGAAGCTGACGACAAACAGCAAGCTAGCGGCACATCCATCTGGAGTCAGTCGGCTATAGCGGCCGTTGCTGCGAGTACCGTTGCTGCAACAGGTGCCGGATTGACGCGTTTGGGGCCTTGGTACTACGGCCTCAAGAAGCCTGCGTTTCAACCGCCTGACTGGTTGTTCGGACCTGCGTGGACGACGATTTTTATTTGTTGCGCCATTGCGGGCGTGTGGGCGTGGCGGCGTGCGCAATTAACCCGCCAGCGGTGGCTGATAATCGTACTTTTCGCGTTTAATGCCGTCATGAATGTGACGTGGAGCACACTATTTTTCTACCTAGAACGACCCGATTGGGCGTTGATGCAGGTGGGTTTCCTGTGGCTGTCTATCCTTGCGCTTATCGTGTTCTTCTGGCGCTGGGCGCGGCATTCAAGCTGGCTGCTAGCACCTTATCTGGTTTGGGTATCGTTTGCGTCGGTCCTGAATGCCGCTATCGTTTCACTCAATGCACCGTTCGTAGGGCGAGGCTAAGGATGCGTCGTAAACAATTGCCTTACGTGTCGTTGAACGTCTAATCAATGGACATGATCGAGTCTCTGTTTCGCAGCAGTCATATCGCCGATGTTGTGATCGCAGTCATGGCGCTGGAGGCACTGGCTCTTGCCATTGCTGCGCGCGTGCGCTCAAGAAACTGGTCGCTGGGTTCTATGCTCACGGGCATGTTGCCTGGACTTTTTTTGGTGCTGGCGCTGCGTGCAGCGCTGGTGCAGGCATCGCCGCTTTGGATTGCTGCGGCACTGTCGGCTGCTTTGTTAACGCATATGCTAGATATGCGACTTCGAATCACGGCTAGTCACACACACTAAACCAGTTCATATCAAGATTGGCAGCAGGCAAAATTTCCTCCCACATGTCGAACGCACCTTTCCCATTTGCAGCTATCGTCGGTCAGGACGAAATGAAGCTCGCTCTATTGATAGCGGCGGTGGATCCGAGCGTAGGTGGCGTATTGGTGTTGGGTGATCGCGGCACGGGAAAATCAACGGCGGTACGCGCGCTGGCAGCGCTGCTTCCCAAGATGCGCGTTACTACGGGCTGCCGCTACGGTTGCGACCCTGCATCAAGCAGTTCCAGTTGCAACGAATGCGCCGTACTCAAATCGAGTGGCGCGACGATAAAAAGCCACCTCACGCCTGTGCCAGTCGTTGATCTGCCACTGGGTGCAACCGAAGATCGCGTGATCGGCGCGCTCGATCTGGAGGCCGCACTCACCAGCGGCGTAAAGTCATTCGAACCGGGTCTCCTCGCCAAATCGCATCGGGGCTTCTTGTACATCGACGAGGTGAATCTGCTGGAGGATCACTTGGTCGATTTGTTGATTGACGTCGCCGCGTCCGGCGAAAACGTCGTTGAACGTGAAGGCTTGAGCGTGCGGCATCCCGCGCGATTTGTGCTCGTTGGAAGCGGCAACCCGGAGGAAGGTGAGTTGCGCCCGCAATTGCTGGATCGCTTCGGACTGTCGGTCGATGTGACAACACCAAAGACTGTGCCTGAGCGGGTTGCCGTCATTCAACGACGCGATACCTATGAGCGTCAGCCAGCAGAATTTGCGGCAACGTGGAAGCGCGCGGAAGACAAATTGCGCAAGCAGCTGAGCGCTGCGCGTGATCGCGTGGGAATGCTTGCGATGACCGATGCTGTTCTCGAACGCGCCGCGCAAATTTGTATTGCGCTCGGCACCGATGGGTTGCGCGGTGAACTCACACTGATGCGTGCTGGCCGCTCGTTGGCCGCACTTGAAGGCGCGGCGAAGGTGACTGATGTTCACCTGCGCCGCGTTGCCACGATGGCGCTGCGCCACCGCCTGCGCCGTGATCCGCTGGATGACGCCGGCTCTTCAACGCGTGTTGAACGCGTGTTGAATGAAGTGTTCGGAGATGAAGCTTCAGCGCACCTCGCAGTTGCAGCATGAACGACGCTCGATGACTGAGCAAGAACACCATGACCACCAGTGCTCCGGTCGAACTGACGCCTGATCAACTGGCCGATCAGGCGGCGTCGCGATGGGCGCGTGCGTTGCAGGTGATTGAGTTGCTTGCTGCGAATCCCTTTGGTCTTGGCGGCGCATGCATACGTGCGCGCTCTGGGCCAGTGCGAGACGAATGGGTTGCTCGACTAAAGCGTGCGCTTGATGCGCGGGGTAACGTGCGCTGGCATCGACTCCCGCTTGCTACTACCGATGATCGTCTGCTCGGCGGGCTCGACCTGCAAGCGACACTCGCTGCGGGTCGCCCTGTATCCGAACAGGGTCTGCTCGCGCAAGCCGACGGTGGCGTGCTTCAAGTCGCGATGGCCGAGCGCGTCACGTCCTCAGTCGCCGCGCGATTGGCCGCTGCGATGGATGCGGGCTTAATACGCACTGAACGCGACGGCATTCAGCGCGTAGACGAAGCCCGTTGGCTGCTGATCATTTACGACGAAAGCCTTGACGGTGATGAGAGCCCGCCAGCAGCCTTACTTGATCGCGTAGCGTTCATCGTCGACTTGACCGATGTGTCAACGCGATTGGCGGGCGTGTCGTCGCTTGGTGCGCCTGTAAGAATGAGCTCATCTGCGCACATCGCCGCGCCGACCATTGGCGACAAACGCAACATCGTCGTTGACGAAAAAAGTGTCACCGCCGTCTGCCAAACTGCTGACGCGCTGGGCGTCGGGTCCTTACGCTCGCAACAACTCGCAGTCGCCGTCAGTTGCACCGCCGCCACGATTGCGCAGCGCGACGCCATCATTGACACAGATCTCGCGCTGGCTGCGCAACTGGTGCTTGCGCCTCGCGCGACCCGTGTGCCCGAGCTGCGTGAGGAGCCGTCGGAGCCCGAGTCCAGTGAGGTGGAACTCGCACCCGAGCCAGAACATTCGGCGGATGCAGTGCCCCCGCCGCGGCAAGGTGAAGAGTCCGCTGCCCCACCCGAGTCTGAGGGTCTAGATAACGTCCCCGATTCAGAAAAACAATCCGACGATTCAACCATGTCCGATCGCATGATTGAGGCTGCTCGCGCCGCGCTTAGTGCAACCCTGCTGCGACAGCTAGCCGAGCAATTGGGCGGTAACAGCGCCCCGAAAGGTGCGCAGGGTCGATACGGGCGCGAACGCCTCTCGCAGCAGCGTGGCAGGCCCTTAGCCCCTCGCCGAGGTGATGCGCGGCGCGGCGGCAGGGTGCATGTGCTCGCCACCGTTCGTGCGGCCGCACCGTGGCAGTCAGTGCGACATGAATTGCGTGCGCACCGGGCGCTGGTGGGCACAGTGCTCTTGCCTAAATTGTTGGTTGAGCCTGAAGACTGGCACGTCTCACGGCGAGCCTTTCGCAGCGAAACACTGACCGTGTTTGCAGTCGACGCCTCCGGCTCCGCCGCGTTGCACCGACTCGCCGAGGCGAAGGGTGCAGTGGAGCTATTGCTAGCCGAGTGCTATATCCGTCGGGATCAAGTCGCGCTTGTCAGTTTTCGCGGCAAGATCGCGGATGTTTTACTGCCACCTACGCGCTCGCTGGTGCGTGCTAAACGCTCGCTCACTGCTTTGCCCGGTGGCGGTGGAACACCGCTCGCCTCGGGTATTGATCAAGCGGTAGCGATTGCGGAGGCTGCGCGGCGTCGCGGCATGACCACCACGATTGTTTTCTTGACCGATGGTCGCGCCAACATCGCTCGCGACGGTACGCCGGGTCGCCCACAGGCAGCGCTCGATGCACTAGACGCTGCGAAGCGTCTTCGCGCCGGCGGCTACACGACGCTCATGATCGACACGTCACCGCAGCCGCAAGACTCAGCCAGACTGCTCGCCGAGGCGATGCGTGGCCGCTACCTTGGTTTGCCATACGCGGCGGCGCCGGTGATTTCCGCCGCGGTTCGGGCCGAGCGCGCGAAGATGGTCAAGCACCCGTGAGCACACCGCAGTGGCACACCAGTGGTCTCAATTGGCCGTATCGCGAAGCTAGTCGATTCGTCAATGCAGGCGGGGTGCGCTGGCATGTCCAGCTGATGGGCGATGCTGACGCGCCTGCTGTTTTGCTGCTGCATGGCACCGGTGCTGCGACGCATTCTTGGCGCGGTTTAGCGCCGTTGCTGGCTGGACATTTTCGCGTCATTGCGCCTGATTTGCCGGGGCATGGTTTCAGCAGCGCGCCGCCCGATGGCGATCATTCGCTGCCTTCGTTTTCTTCATTGATCACCAAGCTTTTGTCCGCGCTCACCATAACACCGATACTCATCATCGGTCATTCAGCGGGCGCTGCAATTGCCGTACGCATGAGCTTGGACGGGCTTGCTGAGCCGGAATCAATCGTGTCGATAAACGGTGCGTTGCTGCCGTTGCAAGGCTTGCCCGGACAGATTTTTTCGCCACTTGCGAAGCTGCTCGCGGCCAATTCGATAGTGCCGCGCTTGTTCTCATGGCGGGCGGGAGACCCAGCGGTTACTGAGCGACTGCTTCGAGGCACGGGCTCAAAGATTGATGATGAAACACTCGCTTGCTACGGCGAGTTGATGCGGCATTCATCACACGCAACTGCGGCGCTAAAAATGATGGCGCACTGGAACCTTAATTCGCTGCAACGAGACTTGCCGCGATTGAAAACTCCGCTTCATCTCATCGTCGGAAGCAATGATCGAACCGTGCCAGTGTCCGAGGCCGATCGGGTGAAAGCGTTCTTGCCGAAGACATCAATCACACGCCAGTCGGGCCTCGGCCATCTTGCGCATGAGGAGGCACCCGACACCATATTTTCTGCGATTGAAAGTAGTTTGAAATTGGAAGCAATCGTTGAATAGCCAGATCCAAATGCAAGCGACGGATGAACGCCCGCACGCCGTCGTCATAGGCAGCGGATTCGGTGGCCTCGCTGCCGCCGTTCGCCTGGGTGCACGTGGCTATCGCGTCACCGTTTTGGAGAAGCTCGACGCCCCAGGTGGCCGCGCCTATGTGTATCGTCAGGATGGCTTTACCTTCGACGCAGGCCCGACGATTGTCACCGCACCGTTTCTATTCGAAGACCTATGGAAACTTTGCGGAAAGAAGCTTTCCGATGACGTAGAGCTACGTCCAGTCACGCCGTTCTATCGCATTCGGTTCGACGACGGCGTGACCTTCGATTACACCGGCGATGCTGCGCAAATGCGCGCAGAAGTTGCGCGACTCTCGCCCTCTGATGTTGACGGATACGAGCGCTACATGAAAGCATCGGAGGAAACATTTCGCGTGGGCTTCGAGCAGCTAGGCCATGTGTCGTTTGATGACTGGACGACGATGGCGAAGATCGTGCCGCAGATGGTGAAGCTCAAAAGCTACCTCACCGTTTACGGGCTCGTTGCGAGCTACGTAAAGGATGAGCGGCTGCGCACCGTGCTATCGTTTCATCCGTTATTAGTAGGTGGCAATCCGTTTTCTACTACGTCAATTTATTGCCTGATCGCTCACCTTGAACGGCGCTGGGGCGTGCATTTTGCTATGGGCGGCACGGGGCAATTGGTGACCGGATTGATCGGCTTGATTGCTTTGCAAGGTGGTAGCGTGCGCTGCAATTCCGAAGTCGATCACATCACACTTGACGGACAAAAAGCTACCGGCATAAAGCTGAAGTCGGGGGAACAAATCACAGCTAGTGTCGTTGTCTCCAACGCCGATTCTGCATGGACGTACAAGCACTTGCTGCCTGCCAAAGTACGAAAACGCTGGACTGATTCACGCCTGCAAAAGGCACGTTATTCGATGAGTCTATTCGTCTGGTATTTCGGCACCAAGCGACAGTATGACGACGTAGCGCATCACACCATTCTCCTCGGTCCGCGCTATCGAGAATTGCTTGAAGATATTTTTAAACACAAGACATTAGCTAACGATTTCAGTCTGTATTTACATCGCCCTACTGCCACCGATCCGTCGCTCGCGCCGCAGGGGTGCGACGCGTTTTATGTGCTCTCGCCGGTGCCGCATTTGGCGAGCGGTACTGATTGGTCGACGGAGGCTGTGCGCTATCAAAATGCATTGTGCGAAACGTTGTCCGCCACACTGTTGCCCGGCTTGAAGGATGAAATTGTCACCTCACATTGCCTCACGCCACAAGATTTTCAGGATCGTTTGAACAGCGTGCAGGGTGCAGCATTTGGGTTGGAGCCAATCCTCTCGCAAAGCGCGTGGTTCCGGCCGCACAACAAGAGCGAGGACATTGAAAATCTGTTCCTCGTCGGCGCGGGTACGCACCCCGGCGCCGGGCTGCCGGGTGTGCTCTCTTCCGCGCGAGTGCTGGATTCGATTGTGCCCAGCGCGAGCGCGTTCACTAACAACGCAAGCGAATTCACGCACCATGTCTAGCGCGAAATACCAGCGCCCGAACAGCGCCGAAGCCCGCAGCGAAGCCGCGCAGGACATCATTGCGTGCCGCGCCTTGCTACGAGAGAATTCGCGCACTTTTTTTGCAGCCTCTCTCTTGTTGCCTAAAGCCGTGCGCGAGCCGTCGCTTGCGCTGTACGCGTTCTGCCGCGTCGCTGACGACGCTGTCGATTTGCAAGCCGACAAGCACGGTGCAGTCGCCGATTTAACAGATCGCCTCACGCGTTTGTACGATGGTCAACCGGGCGCGGCGTCCGCTGATCGAGCCTTCGCCGACGTTGCTACCCGCTTCGCCATCCCACGTGAAATTCCTCAGGCGCTGATCGAAGGATTCGCGTGGGACGCCGAATTTCGCCGCTACGAAACGTTGAATGATTTGTACGACTATGCTGTGCGCGTCGCGGGCACTGTGGGCGTAATGATGGCGCTGTTGATGGGGGCGCGTAGCGCGTCCGCGTTGGCACGCGCCTGCGATCTTGGTGTCGCGATGCAGCTCTCGAACATCGCTCGTGACGTTGGCGAAGACGCAATTGAGAAGCGTCTGTTCCTGCCGCTGGAATGGCTGCGCGCAGAGGGCATTGATCCCGATACGTGGCTCGAAATGCCATCGTTCACGCCCGCGTTGGGCCGAGTGTTGCAGCGCCTGCTCACCGCTGCCGACAAGCTCTATGACCGTGTAGGCCAAGGCATCGCGGAGCTGCCCGCCGCTTGCCGCCCAGGCATTAGCGCCGCGCGAACGCTTTATCAGGAAATCGGGCGGCAGGTGGAGCGCAACGGTCTCGATTCCGTCACGCAACGTGCGGTCGTCAGCGGTCGCCGCAAGGCCGCGCTATTGAGTCGCGGGCTCGTGTTGCCGCTGGATCGCTCTAGCTCAACAACGCCCGCACCACTGGACGAAGCCGCGTTCCTGATTCGCGCTGTCATTGATTCGGATGCGGCGACGCTGGCCATTGCTGAAGCGAGAGCAAACCGAAACCGGCCAGCGCGCGTAGATGCCAGCATCACGCTGCCCACGCTGCCGTGGTGGAATATTCAGGATCGTGCGCTATGGCTGGTCGACCTGTTTGAGCGACTAGAACGACAGGACCAGGAACGCGTGTCGAGTTAGCGGCAAGCTTTATCTGCGACGGCAAAAGGAGAACGAATGATGGACTCAAAGTATTACAGCCTGATCGAAATCATCGCCTTTGCCGTGCTCGCGTTGGGGTTCTGCATCTACCAAATCTGGACGGTGCGGCGGAAGCCGGGAGAGGGGCGCGACAAGCCGAAAGGTGAGCAACAAACGGGTTCGGATGGTCAGGCGTAACGCTCTTTCCGGCGGGCCCATCCTAAAAACTAACGACGAACGAATGTCGTAGCTCAACTGGGGGCACTGGTTTAGCAATCAGCTTCTCGCTAAAAGTACCACTGATAACGGGCTAGGTGCAATTTTGTTCGTTTGTCGGTAATGTGGATTTACTGCACGTAGCCCTTGTGTAACGGCGACTTCAAGCAAAAGCTGTATGCTTTTTTCGGCCGCGAAGCTCGCGCCCATTTCTAACGCTATCGCACGTCGCGCCGATCCACTACCAACGCGGCATTCGAAACGGCAGCATCGCTTGCACTGCCGGGTTCGCAAAACGCGTCAACGACAAACTTTCGTGCATCGCGTGGATCTGTTCGCCGAAGAGTTCTGTTGACAAAAGTGAACGGGCGTAGAACGGGCCGTTCTCCAGCGTTTTGACTATTGTTGGAGCGCAGTCGCCATCACTTTGAGTTGCCCGCGCGATGCCCCAACTGGTTGTCGGTAGCGCGCAGTGTGCAGACGTGGGGATTGATTCGCACTGGCCCGTGGGCAAATAGCGCTGCGCCAACTGCAAACTTGATCCCGACTTGTGCTGCACGTCGTAGAGCGCTACGGTGCTGCCGTCGCTCAGGCGCGCGCGCGACCATTGCCAGGATTTGAATGCGCTCTCCAGCGGCGCGTTGCCACGGTTACTGTCCAGGTAGCCGTGCCCGTGCCACGCTAGATCGGGCTGATCCAGATTGAGCGATACGCGTGCTGAAGGGGCCAGTGGTTGCCAGAGGTGATTGCCGCCGCCGTCGATGGCTACGCTGTGATCGTGCGCTTCGACGGCGATGGTGGGTGTGAGTTTGATGTTGCCGCGCAAACGGCGCGGAATTGGGGCGCAGCGCTCATCAATTTTTATGGTGAGTGCGTTGCCATGCCATTCGAGCGAGCTGGGCCCGACTTGGAAGACGGTAGCGGTGCGTATGCACTTTTCTTTCGGACGTTCGGTCATGGCCCACGCGTTCACGCCACGTTTGTCGTTTGACAGATCGTAGAGCGCAATGTTGATGGCGCAGTGGTTGCCGGGATCGACGTTTTCTGCGCCGTGTTTGCGCCGGGCCCATGCGTAATAAGGCGAGAACACGCTGCCGACGAATGCGATAACGGCGAGGCCGTGATTGCCGTCGTCGCTGATGGCGTCGACGTACCACCAGGCGTAGCCGCCGTTAGGGACGGCTCGATCAAATCTTATGCTCACTGCTTCAAAACTTCCGCTGCTGCCATGCGACCCGATAGCGCAGACATAGCAACGCCCGGCCCTGGATGCGCGCTGCCACCTGCGAAAAAAAGCCCTGGCAATTTGCTGCGTACGCCGGGTCGCTGAAAGCTTGACATTGAGCCATGCGGCGCTCGGCCGTATAGCGCTCCGCCGGTGCCCGGGAAGCGGTCGGCGAAATGACTTGGGTTGCTGATAAGCGTTGTGTTTTGCGATTGATCGATGGTGAGGCCGCAGCGTTGCAGCACATTGAAGGTGGCGTCTGTGTGCCGCTTGATTTCGCTGTCGTCGAACGTGTGCGTGTCGCCATTCGCGGGGGCGTTGACGATACATAACAAACGCTCCGGCGTGCCCGTCGCGATGTCATTGTCGGTACGGTCTTGTGCGCACACATAGACGGTTGGCACTTTGGGAATGCAGCGAAGCTCCGAGAGTTGCGCGAATTCTTGCGCATAGTCTGGCGAGAAAAATACATTGTGACGATGCAGCGGGAAGCCAGATGTGGGAGCGTTGAGCGCGAAAGTCATGGCAGACAACGAGCGATTGTTTGCTGTGACTCCGCGTACGCCTGCGGCGCGTGCGACAGCGCTGCCGAAGAGGCCTGAAGCAATGGCTGATACGTCGCAATTAGCGATGACCGCATCGGCTTTCAACGCTTCACCCGACGCCAGAACAACCCCGATCACTCGGCCTTCGTTCACGATAATTTCCTGAACATGGGCATTGCATCGGAGCGTCGCGCCGCGTGACTCAAGCCGCGCCGTCATTGCGTGCGCGATCTTCCGCATGCCGCCGCGCACGCTCCACACGCCGGATCGCTCGACGTGCGCGACGAGCATGAGCGTGGCAGGCGAGCGCCAAGGCGAGCCCCCGCAGTAGGTGGCGTAACGACCGAAGAGTTGTTGCAATCGAGGGTCGCGAAAGTAGGTGCCGAGCATGTTCCACAAGCTTTTGAACGGAGTGATCGACAGCAGGTCGCCCGGTCTGCGGGGCAGTAAATCAACGACGAGCCGCGAGAGGCTCGGCTCGGGCGCACGGACGAACGAGGGCTCCAAGGTGTCGTAAATCCGCTTGGCGTGGGCGCAGAATGCGAGGAAGCGCTGTCCTTCCGCTGCGCCCGCTAACTTCGCAATGGCATCGGCGGATTGGTGAACGTCCGCGTGCAGATCCACTCGTGCGCCGTCACACCACGCGTGGCGAGCCAAGACGTCCAGCGGATCGAGTGTGATTGCATCGTCTAGCGATTCTCCGATGGCAGCGAATATTTCCTCGAATACCCAGCGCATGGTGAAGACCGTGGGGCCGACGTCCAAGGGCGTTCCGCCGACTTCTGCCCCGGCCAACTTACCGCCGGGAACCTCTGCCCGCTCCAACACTGTGACCTCACAGCCCGCATGAGCCAGCAACAGCGCGGAAGTCAGCCCGCCGATACCAGCGCCGATGACAACGACCTTTTTTGCGGGGCCGCTCATCGCTTCGAAAAGCAAGCCATCGGAGCCGTCAGCAAAGTATTTGACCTTTCGTGCGCAGGATGTATATGATTCGCAACATTGATGTGTCAAGTTTAATTGACAGTTTGTTTTTGCGGTGGTCAAAAGAGAAGGATAGGCGATGTACGCGATTGATCGTATCGAGTCAGCACTCAACCGGGCTTTAGCGCGGGCGACTCAGTCGCCGACCGAAGCGGGGGCCAAAAACGAGTGTCCGCCCAAGTTCGCCGCCGCTCTAAATTACTCTGTTTTCCCCGGCGGCGGTCGCTTTCGACCACGCCTGTGTCTGGCTGTGGCTGCGGCCTGCGGTGAGGATCATCCCGAGTGTACGGATGCGGCCGCCGTGGCCATTGAATTGATGCACTGCGCGTCGCTGGTGCATGATGATTTGCCCTGTTTTGACAATGCGTCGTCGCGGCGCGGTAAACCCTCCGTGCATCGCGCGCATGGCGAACGCTTGGCGGTATTGAGCGGTGACGCGTTGATTGTGTTGGCGTTTCAGGAGGTCGCGCGAGCCGGTTTGGTCGCGCCACAACGGCTCCCAGCCTTGCTTGCCATCGTGGCCGAGTCGGTCGGCGCGCCGCACGGAATCGCAGCGGGACAAGCCTGGGAATGTGAATCTACGGTGTCGCTTGCTGCGTATCAGCAGGCTAAAACCGGTGCGTTATTTGTCGCTTCCACGATGGCGGGCGCAGCGGCGGCAGGGCATGATGCAAAGCCGTGGCGCGCACTGGGCATGGCGCTGGGTGAGGCGTATCAGGTGGCAGACGACCTGCATGATGCGGTCGACACTGAGGAAGAATTGGGCAAGCCGGTGGGTCGCGATGCGGCGCTGGGGCGACCAAGCGCCGCGATTGATCTGGGCATCACTGGGGCGGTGCAGCGCTTGAATTTGCTGCTTGCCAATGCGGTTGATTCGATCCCTGAATGCGCTGGTGCAATTCCTCTGCGCGCAGTGATCGCTGCTGAGGCGGGCCGCCTGATGCCTAAGCGCCTGCGGCTGCGCGCGGCCTAACACGACTGCACATCAGTCGGTGCGGAGACCTCGTTGCTCCAAAAACTTCTGGAGGCTCGCGACCGGTTGCTGGTGAATCCACGGTTCACGCGTTTCGCCAGCGGCGTGCCGGTTCTGCGCTGGATTGCGCGTCGACGCGCGCGAGCGGTGTTCGATCTGGTCGCGGGATTTGTGTACTCGCAAGTGCTCCGCTCCTGCGTCGAGCTGAAAATTTTCGCGCTGGTTTCTGCGCGTCGTTTAACGGTTGCTGAGCTTGCTGCGGAAGTGAAATTGCCGGTTGATGCTTGCGAACGGCTGGTTACAGCGGCTATAGCGCTACGCCTGCTAGAGCGACGCGCAGGCGGCATCGTTGGGCTAGGCTCTTTGGGCGCACCGCTAGTCGCTAACGAGGGGCTACAAAACTTGGTGCTGCACCACGCCGCGCTGTACAGCGATCTTGACGATCCCGTGGCCTTGCTGCGCGGCGAACGCACGAACACGAAGATGCGCGCCTACTGGCCCTACGCAAGTGTCGACCATCCCGATCAATTGCACGGCGATCAATCATCGGAGTACAGCGCGCTCATGTCGTCGACACAGTCGCTGATCGTCGATGAAGTGCTGGCCGCGTATTCGTTCCGAGATCACACCTGCCTGATGGATGTGGGCGGTGGCGAGGGGGCGTTTCTACGCGGCGTCGGCGCGCGCTGCCCGCTGTTGCAGCTAAGGTTGTTTGACCTGCCGCCAGTCGTTGCTCGCGCGCAGGAACAATTCGCCGCCAACGGTTTCTCCGATCGCGCAAAAGTTATTGGTGGAGATTTCTTCAACGATCCGCTGCCGCCGAATGCAGAGGCCGGAGCGGACATCGTGAGCCTCGTGCGTGTGCTTCATGATCACGACGACGCTCGCGTATCGCATTTGCTGCGCTCGGTAGCCACCGCCTTGCCCACTGGCGGAACGCTGCTAGTCGCCGAACCGCTCGCCGAAATCCCAGGTGCGGAAACGGTTGGCGGCGCGTATTTCGGCTTCTACTTTCTGGCGATGGGACGCGGTGAGGCGCGCAGCTTTACCCGACTTTCGCAACTCATAAGCTCTGCTGGATTTAGCGACATTCGGCTGCTGCCCACCCGCATTCCGCTCCAAACCAGTGTGATCATTGCCAAAAAGTCGTAACGGCCAACAGCAATTGCTGCGATGCAGCGACGAAACTTTCAATAAATGTGTAAATATCAGTTGACACACTGAAATGTCTTCATAGAATGACACTCATGGGCTGCGGAAATGTCGACATTAGTTGACGCATATCAACAGTCCGCCTCAGAGGAAACACCGTGGATAGCGTCGCAGTAGTTTTTCAGCAACCCGAGCAGCTAGCGCTTCAATTGCTACCGTTGTCTGCATTGGGTGATGACGACGTGTTGGTGAAAGTTAGCCGGAGTGCGATCAGCACTGGAACCGAGCGGCTGCTGTGGACCGGGCGTATGCCGCAGTTCCCGGGAATGGGTTATCCATTGGTACCGGGCTACGAATCGGTCGGTCGCATCGCCGACGCTGGTCGTAACGCGCAAAGTCGTATCGGCGATTTGGTCTACGTACCCGGCGCCAAGTGTTACGGCGAAGTTCGCGGCCTGTTCGGCGGTTCTGCTTCTAAAGTCATCATTCCTGCGGCCAAAGCTATGCACCTGGCCGATAGTTTGGCCGAAGAGGGCGTGCTGCTCGCGTTAGCCGCTACGGCCTTCCACGTATCGGCTAATCAGCAACAGCCCGACCTGATCATTGGTCACGGTGTGCTCGGTCGCTTGATCGCACGCATGGGTGTCGCCGCAGGCAAAAAGCCCGTTGTTTGGGAGACTAATCCGACGCGCGCTACTGGCGCGGTGGGCTACACGGTCGTTAATCCAGCGGACGACAAAGACACTCGTTATCACAGCATTTGTGACGTATCCGGCGACGCTGGATTGCTTGACACGTTGATCGGTCGCCTCGCGCCCGGCGGCGAAGTAGTGCTCGCCGGTTTTTACGAAGGCAATGTGTCGTTCGCCTTCGCGCAAGCCTTCATGCGCGAAGCTCGTATTCGTATCGCCGCTCAGTGGCAGCCCGCCGATCTCATCGCAGTCAAGGCACTCGCTGAATCGGGTGCGCTTTCGCTTGCCGGTCTCATCACACATCACGAGCAGGCGGAAGACGCCGCTCGCGTCGACATGGCCTACCGCACCGCATTTGGCGACGCGTCGTGTCTAAAAATGGTTCTTAACTGGAGTAGTCACGCATGAGTGAAACCTGTAGCAGTCCAACGGGTAGCTCACCTGTTTCGGCGGGAACACCGATGACGTTCATGAAGCAAAACCTGCGCGCCGAAGCAGCGATTGAGCCTGACAAAATTTCAACGTCCGCCGTGACTAAAGAGACGCAAATCATCGCGATCTACGGGAAGGGCGGTATCGGCAAAAGTTTCACGCTGGCGAACCTCTCGTACATGATGGCGCAGCAGGGCAAAAAAGTTTTGCTGATCGGCTGCGACCCCAAGAGCGACACAACGTCCCTCCTGTTCGGTGGTCGCGCGTGCCCCACGATTATTGAGACCTCCGCCAAGAAAAAATTAGCCGGTGAACCGGTGCTGATCGGCGACGTGTGCTTTAAGCGCGACGGTGTATTTGCGATGGAGTTGGGAGGCCCCGAAGTCGGTCGTGGCTGCGGTGGTCGCGGCATTATTCATGGCTTCGAGCTGCTCGAAAAACTGGGCTTCCATGAGTGGGGCTTTGACTACGTATTGCTCGATTTTTTGGGCGATGTGGTGTGTGGTGGATTCGGTTTGCCGATTGCTCGTGACATGTGCCAGAAAGTGATTGTGGTTGCGTCAAACGACTTGCAATCGCTCTACGTTGCCAATAACGTGTGCTCGGCCGTTGAATACTTCCGCAACCTCGGCGGCAATGTCGGCGTTGCTGGCATGGTGATCAATAAGGATGACCATACTGGCGAGGCGCAGGCCTTCGCCGAGCGTGTTGGCATTCCAGTTTTGGCGGCGATTCCGGCTGATGACGACATTCGCCGCAAGAGCGCGAACTACGAAATTATTGGGCGTCCCGATACGCAGTGGGCCTCGCTCTTTGAGACCCTTGCCGAGAACGTTGGCCTCGCACCACCCGTACGCCCGAAGCCACTCAATCAGGATCAATTGCTTGGCCTTTTTGCGAGCGACGTCGTCGGTCGCAACGTGGTATTGGAGCCCGCCACGCAGTTCGATATGTGTGGCAAAACTGATCTCACTAAACAGTCGCTCGAAGTCGTTTACGACACGGTTTGAAGTAAGCCACATTTTCATGACTACCGAAGTAATCGTTCCCGAAATCGCAGCCCTCAAGCCCACCGTGGCTGTGCCCGCAGCGTTGACGGGCGACGGCATGGGTTGCCATTCCGGCAAAGAGCAAATGCTCGCCGCCGCGAACGCAGCGGGCAAAAGTGCCGTGCTCAAACAGTACGCCAAAGACTATCCCCATAAAGCCGATACAGGCCCACATGATCAGCCGCAGTCAATGTGCCCTGCGTTCGGAAGCCTGCGAGTTAGTCTGCGTATGCGCCGCACCGCGACCGTGCTGTCGGGTTCGGCTTGCTGTGTTTACGGCCTGACGTTTACCTCACATTTTTACGGCGCACGCCGCACCGTTGGTTACGTTCCGTTCAACTCGGAAAGCCTCGTGACAGGCAAGCTGTTCGAGGACATTCGCGAAGCGACATACAAGCTGGCCGACCCCGCTTTGTACGATGCGATTGTGTTGATTAATTTGTGCGTGCCGACGGCGTCTGGCGTGCCGTTGCAATTGCTGCCGAAAGAAATTAATGGCGTTCGCATCATCGGGATTGATGTACCAGGGTTCGGTGTGCCGACGCATGCTGAAGCTAAGGATGTGCTCGCTGGAGCGATGCTGAAATACGCTCGTACCGAGGCTGAAAATGGCCCCGTAAAAGCGCCTAAAAATGGTCGCAGCGAGAAGCCGACGGTAACGCTGCTTGGCGAAATGTTCCCGGTCGATCCGGTGCAAATCGGCATGATGCTGGCACCATTGGGTTTGGCTGCAGGCCCGGTTGTGCCAACCCGTGAATGGCGCGAACTCTACGCAGCTCTTGATTGCGCGGTTGTCGGCGCGATTCATCCTTTTTATACGGCGAGCGTTCGCGAGTTTCACGCTGCGGGCCGCACTGTGGTTGGTTCTGCGCCGGTAGGCGTGTCCGGCACCGAAGCCTGGTTGCAGGCGATTGGTACTGCGGCAAACGTGGAGCAGGCAAAGATTGATGCTGCGAAAAACGCGCTGCTTCCGATGATTAAAGCTGCGATTGCGAAGTCGCCGATCAAGGGTCGCATCACACTGTCGGGCTACGAAGGCTCGGAGCTTCTAGTTGCCCGCTTGTTGGTTGAAAGTGGCGCTGATGTTCGATACGTCGGCACGGCCTGTCCTCGCACCGAATGGAGTGATCCGGATCGCGAATGGCTTGCCGCGCACAACGTGCATGTGCAATTCCGTGCATCGTTGGAGCAAGATCTCGCCGCGATGCGCGAGTTCGAGCCTGATCTGGCGATTGGCACAACGCCCGTGGTGCAAGCAGCCAAAGAAAAAATGATTCCCGCGCTGTATTTCACCAACCTCATTTCTGCCCGTCCGTTGATGGGTGTGGCGGGTGCGGGATCTTTGGCAACAGTCATCAACTCGGCCCTCGGCAACAAATCGCGCTTTATTGAAATGCGTGAATTTTTCGCCGGCGTTGGTGAGGGCACCAAGGCGGGCATTTGGCAGGATTTGCCGAACGATCACCCAGAATTTCGCGCGCACTACAAAAAGCAGATCGCCGCTCAATCCAAGGCCCGCAAAGCCGAGGAGATGATCTGATGCTGGTGCTGGATCATGATCGTGCGGGTGGCTACTGGGGCGCGGTGTATGTGTTTACCGCAGTCAAGGGTTTGCAGGTCATCATCGATGGCCCGGTGGGTTGTGAGAATTTGCCAGTCACCTCGGTGCTGCATTACACCGACGCGCTTCCACCGCATGAGTTGCCGATTGTGGTCACTGGTTTAGCGGAAGAGCAGCTCGGGCGCGAAGGCACCGAAGGCGCGATGAAGAAAGCGCATGCGGTGCTTGATCCCGATATGCCAGCGGTTGTGGTTACCGGCTCCATCGCAGAAATGATTGGTGGCGGCGTGACACCGCAAGGCACCAACATTCAACGCTTCCTGCCACGCACAATTGACGAGGATCAGTGGCAGAGTGCGAACCGCGCCATGCTGTGGGTGTTCGCCGAATACGGCTACAAGCGCGGCGTGCCGCCACCGCGTGAGCGTCCGGTAGGCGCAAAGCCGTTAGTAAACATCGTGGGCCCGGCCTATGGCATGTTCAACATGCCGAGCGATCTCGCTGAGATTCGTCGTCTGGTTGAAGGCATTGGCGCTGAAATCAATTTGACGTTCCCGCTCGGAACGCATCTAGCGGAAGTGCGCAACTTGACCGATGCGAAGGTCAACATTTGCATGTATCGCGAGTTCGGTCGCTTGCTCTGTGAATCGATGGAGCGTCCGTATCTGCAAGCGCCGATCGGTCTGCACAGCACAACTAAATTTTTACGCAGTCTTGGCGAATTGCTGGGGCTTGATCCAGAGCCGTTCATCGAACGCGAGCGTCACACGACGATCAAACCGATCTGGGATCTTTGGCGTTCGGTGACACAAGACTTCTTTGGCACTGCAAGCTTTGCGGTTGTCGCGACCGAGACCTACACACGTGGCCTGCGTCACTTCCTTGAAGATGAATTGGGTTTGCCCTGCAATTTCGCGGTCTCGCGCATCCCCGGTGCGAAGACGGACAACGAAAGTATTCGCAAACTCATCAAAGAAAAAGCGCCGCTGATCCTCTTTGGGAGCTTTAACGAGCGTATGTATTCCGCAGAAACTGGAGGCCGTTGCGCCTACATTCCGGCCTCCTTCCCCGGTGCTGTGATTCGTCGTCACACCGGTACGCCGTTCATGGGTTACGGCGGCGCGACATATGTGGTGCAAGAGGTGTGTAACGCGCTGTTTGACGCGCTGTTTCACATCATTCCGCTCGCTACCGAAATGGATCGCATCGAGCCGACTCATGCCAAGCCGCATCGCGAAATGCTCTGGCTGGATGATGCGAAGTCGGCGCTCGATGAGCTGGTTGATATGCAGCCCGTGCTGGTGCGTATCTCGGCGGCGAAACGCTTGCGAGATCAGGCGGAGCGCCAGGCGCGCGCCGCAGGTGTCGAGATCGTCACTGCTGAGCGTGTCGCTTCCGCGAAACGCATCGTGCTCGAAGGAGCACTGGCATGACCAGCGTCACGACAACAATTTCTCAAGTCGGGCGCCGCAATGCGCGCGACCTGGTAATCCCGGCCGCGTGGGGTTCGCGCGGTAATGGCCGAGAGGCCTGTTTTTGGAGAAGCTTAAATGGCAGACAACAGAAGTAATGGTTCGCTATCGGGCCTGACCGAGCATGAGGCTAAGGAGTTCCACGGAATCTTCATGAGCAGCATGTTGGGTTTTCTCGCAGCGACGGTGGTTGCTCACGTCCTCGTTTGGATGTGGCGTCCTTTCTATTGATTTAGTGCTGTTAGCGTTTTGAAACCAGTCGCAGTGCAATCAAGTAAGTGGAGAAAAAATATGGTGAGAATTTCTGAAAGTACCAATCACGGTTTCTCTGTGATTTTCCTCGCAGGTTTCGTCGTCATTTTTGCGATTGCACTCGTCGCACAGCCTTTGCAATTGCATTGGCGAACGTGGTTTCCAGGCGCTGAAGGCAACAAATCAATCATCCACGCCGTAAGGGATTCTGTGTATTCCTTTATGTCGCACTTAACTTAGTAAGGAGAAATCCACATGTGGAAAATTTGGCTACTGTTTGATCCACGCCGTGCGTTGATCGCTGTTCTCATGTTCGCCTTTGGCATGGCGCTGTTGATTCACTTCATCGTGCTCAGCTCACCACGCTATAGCGACCATCTCGGTTGGGGAGCCTCAGCGCCTATGGCGGTGAAAGCACCTGTACCGGCCAAACCGTAACCGGTTTGACTGAATGCCGCGAGTCTCAACGACGCGTCGAGACTTGCGGTGCCCCATCGCTGTTTTACTGGCAGTTCATTGACGAACTATTTACTTGAATACATACGGGAGGATTCCGCCATGGCCTTATTAAGCTTTGAGAAAAAGTATCGTGTCCGGGGTGGCACGTTGCTCGGCGGGGATCTGTTCGACTTCTGGGTCGGGCCCTTCTACGTGGGTTTTTTTGGTGTCACGACAGCGTTCTTCGCGCTGCTCGGGACCGCACTCATTGTCTACGGTGCGGCCATCGGGCCGACGTGGAATATCTGGCAGATCAGCATCGCGCCACCGGACTTGAAATATGGGCTGGCGCTCGCGCCGCTACGGCAGGGCGGGCTCTGGCAAATTATCACAATTTGTGCACTCGGCTCCTTCGTGTCTTGGGCGCTGCGTGAAGTCGAAATCTGCCGAAAGCTCGGCATGGGATATCACGTGCCGTTCGCGTTTGCGTTCGCTATTCTTGCGTACTTTTCTTTGACCATCGTACGTCCACTTTTGATGGGCGCTTGGGGCCACGGCTTTCCTTACGGAATTTTCAGCCACCTCGATTGGGTGTCGAACGTGGGTTACCAACACCTTCATTTCCATTACAACCCGGCGCACATGCTCGCTGTAACGGGATTCTTCACGACGACGCTCGCACTGTCATTGCACGGCGGTTTGGTGCTCTCTGCGACAAACCCGAAAAAGGGTGAAGCGGTCAAGACTGCCGAGGACGAAAACGCATTCTTCCGCGACACCATCGGTTACTCCGTTGGCACGTTAGGCATCCATCGCCTCGGCCTGTTCCTTGCGCTTTCAGCGGTTGTGTGGGCGGCAATCTGCATCATTATCAGCGGCCCATTCTGGACACGCGGTTGGCCGGAATGGTGGACGTGGTGGCTCAACATGCCGATCTGGGCTCGATAGGACAAAGGGGGAATCACATCATGGCTATGGAATATCAAAACCTCTTCACTACAGTTCAGGTGCACGGGCCTGCACAGCTTGGCATGCCGCTGCCGTCAGGCGGTGCGTGGTCGCGCGGCAACCAGACGTTTATCAATCGTTGGTTGGGCAAGATCGGCGATGCGCAAATCGGGCCGCTTTATCTAGGCACGACAGGTCTGGCATCGCTGCTGTGTGGGCTGCTCGCGTTCGAAATCATTGGGCTCAACATGTGGGCCTCGGTCAACTGGAGCGTGATGGAATTTGTGCGTCAGTTGTTCTGGCTGGGCCTTGAGCCACCGCCACCTGCATATGGTCTGCATTTTCCGCCGCTCAACCAGGGTGGCTGGTGGCTTGTGACGGGCTTCTTTTTGACGCTGTCGTTGTGTCTGTGGTGGGTGCGAACATACCGTCGCGCTCGCGCGCTAGGCATGGGATTGCACATTCCAATCGCCTTCGGCGCTGCTATCTGGCTATATCTGGTGCTCGGCTTTATTCGTCCGCTGGCGATGGGTAGCTGGTCGGAGGCGGTGCCCTTCGGTATCTTTCCGCACCTTGACTGGACGGCTGCGTTCTCATTGCGTTACGGCAATCTTTTCTACAATCCGTTCCACTGCCTGTCGATTGCTTTCTTGTATGGCTCGGTGCTGTTGTTCGCCATGCACGGCGCGACGATTCTCGCAGTCAGCCGCTTCGGTGGTGAACGCGAGATTGAGCAGATTGTTGATCGCGGTACAGCGTCTGAACGCGCGGCATTGTTTTGGCGCTGGACGATGGGCTTTAACGCAACGATGGAATCGATCCACCGTTGGGCCTGGTGGTTCGCTATATTGACGCCGATCACGGGTGGTATTGGCATTCTGCTCACCGGCACCGTCGTTGACAATTGGTATCTATGGGCCGTGAAGCACGGCGTCGCGCCGATGTATCCCGCGTTCAGCGTTCCCGTAGTTGATCCTAGCCTTCTGCCAGGAGCGATGAAATGAGCGGTCGCGTGAAACTCTCTCTGGGTGTTGCGTTTGTAGCGCTCGCGATTCTCACCGGCTGCGAACGGCCGCGTCCGATTTCGGAGCAAACGGGCTATCGCGGCACCGGCATGGTAGAGCTGGCCAACAAGCGCGAAAACGTCAAACTGGCGGCGCTGAACGCGTTGCCCGAAGCGAGCCCCAAGGCAGATTCGACCGGCCCTAAGGCAGGCAGCCTGTACAAAAACGTGCAAGTTCTCGGCGACCAAAGCGTCGGCGAATTCACACGCACAATGCTCGCGATGACGAGTTGGGTTGCGCCGAACGAAGGCTGCAACTATTGCCACAAAGCGGGCGAGGATTTCGCCACGGACGCGCTCTACACCAAGGTCGTCGCTCGCAAAATGCTTTCCATGACTGGCAAGATCAACGCCGATTGGGGTAAGCACGTCGGCGAGACCGGTGTCACTTGTTACACGTGCCACCGCGGCAACAATATCCCGAAAGACGTCTGGTATTCAGCAGCCGATCCGGGCACGGTTAAGGGCTTCACCGGTTGGAAATACGGACAGAATACGCCGGTTGCAGCGAACGGATATTCGTCGCTGCCCCTCGATTCGCTTTCGTCGTATCTGGCAAACGATGGACAGGTGCGTGTTCAAGGCGCGACGGCGCTGCCCGCCAACTACGCAGTGCCTCCGATGGGCAACAAAGCCAGTATCGCCAACACTGAATGGAGCTACAGCCTGATGATGCATATGTCCAATTCGTTGGGCGTGAACTGCACTTTCTGTCACAACAGCCGCGACTTCAGCAACTGGAATGACAGCACGCCACAACGCGTCACGGCATGGCATGGCTTGCGCATGGTCAGGGACGTCAACAACGGTTATTTGACACCGCTTGAAAGCACTTTTCCTGCAAATCGTAAAGGCCCGTTGGGTGACGTCGCGAAGGTAGGTTGCGCAACCTGCCACCAGGGTGTTAACAAGCCACTCAACGGTGCCAGCATCTTGGCGGATTACCCTGAGCTCAAAAAGATCGGTGCGACTGTAGCGGTGACGGCGCCGGTGCCGGCTGTTGCAGCGGCACCGATAAGCGTTCTCGGCAAGATTTACTTCGCTATCGGCAAGAACGAAGTTGACGCCGCCGGCAAAGATGCAATCACAGCCGCCGCTAGAGCGATGACCGCGAACGCTGCTGCGACAATCGAGATATCGGGTTTCGCCGATAGCACTGGCAATCAGGATCAGAACATGGAACTCGGAAAACAGCGTGCGATAGCCGTTCGTGATGCGCTCAAAGCAGCAGGCGTTGCCGAAGCACGCATCAACATGAAGAAGCCAGAGTTCGTGGTTGGCAGCGCCACAGCAGAAGCGCGTCGGGTCGATTTGGTGGCGGTGGGTATGTAGCCGTCTTGCTATAGAAGCCACTGCTGTGCTCCGGTGGAGCAGACCGCTTTGCGAGGTTTGATGTGTCGTCAAATGATTTTATCGGGCCGAGACTTCCTGAAAAAGATTTGAAATGGCATCGATCAGCCTGTCTACCTCATTGGCTAGGACCGTATTAGCCTCGACGTTGTAGTGCAAAAGACCCAACGCGATCACAAAAATTAGACGCAGCCTGCCGAGTGTGTTGTCCATCCTGCGGAGCAATCGTTTTGCTGAGCCGATATTCCTAACTTATGACTGGTACTGGAATTGGGTTAGGATCAGCGGAATAAGCGACGGAAGAAGGGGTCTTCTAGCTATGAAAGATCGATTCATCTCTCACTTTTAGTAAAAACGCCCCAACGTGAAAAAATTGTTGCATTGAAAAAATGGAGTCACGCGAACGTCGGCGAGCGAAGCGCAACGTAACCTCGGGGTAACCCGCGCCAAATAAATTTGCGCAACTCACTCGTAAGTCTTTGATTTTGTTGGAGGCGGGTAGCGGAATCGAACCGCTCTAAACGGATTTGCAATCCGCTGCATAACCTCTTTGCTAACCCGCCCTGATTGCGCAGGGACAACTACCACCACGCAAATGAAAACGGAACCATTGCGGTTCCGCTTTTTACTCACAGTTCATGGAACTGGAGCGGCAGAAGAGTCTCGAACTCTCGACCTCAACCTTGGCAAGGTTGCGCTCTACCAACTGAGCTACTGCCGCGACAAATAAAATTATAGCTGATTCGCAAATTGATGCAAATCGACTCGCGCTATCAAAGCACTTTTGCGATGGCTTCAGCGACGTAATTAACGTTCTTCGTGTTGAGCGAGGCGACACAAATGCGACCGGAATCAACCGCGTAAATTCCGAATTCGTTACGCAGGCGAAGCACCTGATCCTTTGTGAGACCCGAGTACGAAAACATGCCGCGTTGCGTGAGGATGTTTTCGAAATTCGCAGTAGGCACCAGACGCTTCAATGCACCGTGAAGCGCCACGCGCATTGCCTTGATGCGATCACGCATTTCGCCCAGTTCTTTTTCCCACAGCACTCGCGCTTGCGGATCTGTGAGTGCAGCCGCGACGACTGCACCGCCGTGGGTCGGCGGATTCGAATAGTTAGTGCGGATTACGCGCTTCAATTGCGAGAGTACGCGTTGAGCTTCGTCTTTGTCTGCGGCAACAACGGACAGTGCGCCGATGCGTTCGCCATACAAGGAGAAAGACTTCGAGAACGAGCTCGATACAAAGATCGGGCCTGGAGTTTGCGAGAAAAGCTTGACCACCGCGCCGTCTTCGGTCACGCCGTCGCCAAAGCCCTGATACGCCATATCGAGGAAAGGCACCAGTCCACCGGTACGTACAGCGGTTGCGATCTCTTGCCATTGCGCGAACGTTGGATCAACGCCGGTCGGGTTGTGGCAGCACGCATGCAACACGATGATGCTGCCGGCTGGCATAGCTTTCACGGCAGCGAGGAAGCCGTCGAAATTCAGGCTACGCGTTGCCGCGTCGTAGTAGTCGTAATCGCGCACATCAAAGCCCGCACCTTCAAACAACGCGCGATGGTTTTCCCAGCTTGGATTCGAGATATAAACGGCGGCCTCAGGTGATACGCGTTTCAAAAAGTCCGCGCCGACTTTCAATGCGCCAGTCCCGCCGACAGCTTGCACGGTGACCGCCCGGTTGTTTTTGACGATGTCAGAATCCGCGCCAAATACCAAAGCCTGTGTAGCTTTGTCATAAGCGGCGATACCATCAATCGGCAAGTAACCGCGAGGCGCAGATTTCTCCGCCATTGCGACTTCGGCGCGTTTGACGCATTCAAGCACCGGAATCTTGCCGTTTTCGTCGGTGTAAACGCCAACGCCGAGGTTGACCTTAGCTGGATTGGCGTCAGCGTTAAATGACTCGTTGATGCCGAGAATCGGGTCGCGCGGGGCCATTTCGACGGCGGAAAATAAGGATGCAGCGGTGTTTGACATAAGCTAGATTGGGGAACGAAATTTTGGAATCGATTTTCAAAGTTATTTTATCCCGCATGCTGTCGGCACCGCGATTCTCAGCCCCTCAATCGATTCGTGCAATCAGGCTAAGATGCTCCTATGATTCGATTGGTTTACGTCAGCACGTGCGACCAAAATGTCCAGTTATCCGACGTTCAGGAGATCTTGCGAGTAGCGGAAACGCGCAATGCTGAACGAGAGATCAGCGGCATGTTGTGTTGGTCAGGTGAGTTCTTTTTGCAATGCCTCGAAGGCGAGCGTGGCGCTGTAACCCAATGTTTCTCGCAAATTGCCGTTGACAAGCGCCACCATTCGGTTGAGCTAATCGTTAGCTCGCCGACGACAGTGCGCTGGTTCTCGACGTGGGGAATGGGCTTTACGCGATTGATGTCTTCGAACCGCGTTGATTTGCCAAACTTTGCAGGAGGGAGTTTTAATCCGTACTTGCTGGAGGCAACGGATTTGCAAGACACGTTTGCGCGACTATCAACTCAGGCGCAACGTTTGAGTTTTGACACCGCGGACCAGCGGAGGGGTAATCCCTAGTCAAGCGGTTAGCGCTGTCACTAGAATTCGAAGAAGCGGTTTGTTTTTTTCTACTACCGATAGTTCACACACAAGGAGGTTACTTTGAAGATTTCGCTTAAGGCTTCGGCGATTGCCGTAGCAGTGTCGTTTTTAGCGGCAGGTGTCGCAAATGCCCAGAACGTAAAGGTTGCCTTTATCGAGGGTATGTCCGGGCCGTTTGGTGGTGTTGGTCAAAACCAGCTCAAACATTTCCAGTACGCCGCTGAGCGCTTCAGCGGCAAACAGGCCAACAGTGGCGTGACCGTTGAAATCGTTCCGATGGATTCCAAGGGGAGCCCTCAGGAAGCTTTAGCTCTGCTGAAGAAGGCCACCGACGAAGGCATTCACTTTGTAACTCAGGGCAATGGCTCCAACGTGGCCGGTGTGTTGATCGACGCCATCAACAAGCACAACGAACGTAATCCGGGCAAGGAAGTGGTGTTCCTCAATTACGCGGCTATTGATCCTGATTTCACTAACTCGAAATGCTCCCCATGGCACTTCCGATTTGATGCGGGTTCAGACATGAAGCTTGAGGGTTTGACCAACTTCATGATGGATCAGAAAGACATCAAGAATGTGTACATCATCGGCCAAAACTATTCGCATGGTCAGCAGGTATCGAAGTTCACCAAAGAATTCCTCGCCAAAAAACGGCCCGATATCAAAGTCGTAGGCGATGAGCTGCACCCGATGGGGCAAGTCAAAGATTTCGCGCCCTACATTGCCAAAATGCAGGCGGCTAACGCTGACGCCGTCGTGACGGGCAACTGGGGCTCTGATCTGGCGCTGCTTATTCGTGCGGCTAACGCGGCCGGATTCAAGGGCAAGTTCTACACCTTCTACGCCGGTGTCATCGGCACGCCAACGGCTATTGGCGCGGCAGGTGCAGATCGCGTCGAGATGGTCGCGTACTGGCATCCAAACTCGGCTCAGAGTCAGTTTGAGAGCATCTACACGGGCTTCAAAGCCAAATTCAATGAAGAGTTCTACACCGTCGCTGCCGTCAACGCTGTTCGTTTCCTAGTAGCCAGTGTCGAAAAAGCCAAGAGCACGGATGCTGCACCCGTTGCGCGCGCAATGGCGGGCATGAAAATGAAAGGTGCGTCTGGTGAGGACATCGAAATGCGTGCATCTGACGGCGCGTTGCAGCAAGCTTTGTATGTTGTCAACTGGACCAAAGCGGGCGGCCCTGGTGTCAAGTTTGATGCCGAAAATACAGGCTATGGCTTCCAGACCGTTCGCTATCTGATGCCTTCGCAAGCTGCGCGGCCAACGACGTGCAAAATGCCGAAACGAATCTAGTGGCCCGTTAACGGTACAGGCATAAAAAGGCCACGGCTGGGTAAAACCGCCGTGGCTTTCTTTTGTGCGAAATCGCCTGAAGGCGATCTACACTTGATGCTATCCAGTCGCGCGAGGAGGCTTGCTTGGAGTTTTTCGTAATGTCAGTATTGAACGGCGTGAGCTACGGGCTCCTGCTATTCATGTTGTCAGCCGGTCTAACGCTGATATTTTCGATGATGGGGGTGTTGAACTTCGCACACGCGAGCTTCTACATGCTCGGCGCCTATTTCGCCTACCAAGTCTCCGAGTGGACTAACTATTGGGTCGCGTTTGTCGTTGCGCCGATATTGGTCGCAGTAATGGGCGGCTTGTTCGAGCGCTACGTACTTCGCAAGACGCACAAGTCGGGACATGTCGCCGAGTTGCTGGTGACCTTCGGTTTGTCGTTTGTCATCCTTGAGCTTGTGCAACTGATCTGGGGGCGCTCCGCGGTTGACTACAAAGTCCCGGCGGCGCTCGACGGTTCGTTGTTCAAGCTCTTTAATTCCAGCTTTCCGGAGTACCGCGCGTTCATGATGCTGGTGGCGGTAGGCATGCTCGTAAGTCTGTTCCTGATGCTCAAGAAAACACGTATTGGGCTGGTAATACAGGCCGCGCTGACCCACCCGGAAACCACCGAGGCATTGGGTCACAACGTGCCTCGCGTGTTTGCGATGGTGTTTGCAGGCGGTTGCGCGCTTGCAGGGCTGGCAGGTGTGATTGGCGGCAATGCCTTCATCACCGAGCCTGGGATGGCGCAGGCGGTCGGTGCCATTATTTTCGTGGTGGTCGTGGTCGGCGGCATGGGCTCTTTGGCCGGTGCGCTCATTGCATCTGTACTCATTGGCCTGATGCAAACCTTCGCGGTGGGCCTTGACTGGTCTTTCCTTGGCGGCCTGAGTGCGCTCGGAATAGACGTCACGCCAGATACTTTCGGATATCCGGTATGGAAATTGAAGCTTTCGCAGATCGGTCCGATCCTGCCGTATTTGCTGCTTGTTGTGATGCTCGTCGTCAGGCCCAAAGGCATTATGGGGACACGTGATGACTAACCCGACGACTTCTTCTTTGCGACCCCTTCATTTCAAACCTCTCAACGGCGTACGCATCGTTGTCTGGAGCTTATTTGCGCTGGTTTTGATCATCTTGCCGCTGGCCGCGCATTCAAGCTTTGCCTTGACGCTGCTGTGCTTGACAGGCATCGCCGCGATCGCCTGCATGAGCTACAACATGCTGCTCGGTCAGGCGGGCATGCTCTCGTTTGGCCATGCGGTCTACACCGGTCTCGGTACGTTCGTCGCGATCCACACGATGAACAAGATCGTTGGCGGCTGGCCGCTGCCGATGTGGCTGGTGCCTATGGTGGGCGGTTTTGCCGGGCTCGGATTCGGAGCACTGTTGGGCTTTGTCACTACACGCAAGGCTGGCACGCCATTTTCGATGATCACTTTGGGCGTTGGTGAGCTGGTTTTTGCAGCGGCGCTAATGTTCCCCGAATTTTTCGGCGGTGAAGCAGGCATTAACTCCAATCGCACAGGCGGTACCGGCTGGTTGCACGATCTCGGGCTGACATTTGGCCCGCAAATTCAGGTGTATTACCTGATTGCAATTTATCTTTTCATCTGCACGGCAGCGATGTACGCCTTCACGATGACGCCGTTGGGTCGCATTGCCAATGCGGTTCGTGACAATGCAGAGCGGGCCGAATTCATTGGCTACGACACGCGCTGGGTGCGCTACCTGATTGTGATGGCGTCCAGTTTTTTTGCCGGTATCGCCGGAGGGCTCACGGCGCTCAACGTCGAGGCGGCAACGGCGGACCTGCTGCACGGCGTGCGCTCGGGAGGGTATTTGCTGTTTACCTTCCTTGGCGGAGTCGGCTTCTTTTTCGGTCCAATTATCGGTTCGGTATTGCTGATTTTTTCGCTGGTAGTGCTCTCCGAATACACCAAAGCCTGGCAGCTCTATGTGGGGATCGTATTTCTCATCATGGTGGTTTACGCGCCGGGCGGATTTTCAGCGCTACTGATGCTGAATCTGCGCCGCATAAAGTATGGCGAATGGCGAAAAATGCGCTGGCCCTACGCTGGCATGGTGTTCTTCGGGCTGATCGCGCTTTGGGGTATCGCTGCCATTGTTGAGATGGCCTATCAGATTCAGGTGGCGGCGGGCTCCGGCAGCGCCCTGACGATTGCGGGCATCCCGCTGGATGCGTCGAGCAGTTCTTCGTGGGCCGTGGCCATCGCGGTGATGATTGTGGGCGGTGCAGCCTTTGAGTACTGGCGTCGCAAGTTCGCCAAAGTCTGGAGCGACGGCGAAGAGCGCATTGCCGAAGCCATCAAAAAAGCGGAGGCAGCCATCGTATGAGCACCTACGCTTTAGAGCTGTCCAATGTCACAAAGAGTTTCGGCAAAACCGCGATTATTCGCGGCGTCAACCTGGCTGTGAGCAAGGGTGAACGCGTGGCTGTCATCGGCCCGAATGGTGCCGGCAAGAGCACGTTGTTTAACCTCATCAGCGGGCGCTTTGAGCCCACCAGCGGCAGCATCAAACTACATGGCGACGAGATTATCGGCAAACGTCCGTACGAGATCAGCCGCCGTGGCCTGGCGCGCAGTTTTCAGATCACCAATATTTTCTCGCGCCTCAGCGTGTTCGAAAATCTTCGCTGCGCGGCGCTCTACGCGAGCGGCCAGAAATACAGTTTCTGGAAGCCGTTATCGAAGCTCAATGAGCTCAATGATCGTACTGAAGCGTTGATGGCTTCGATTGAGCTGAAGCGCCGTCGCGACGTCCCGGCATCGTTGCTGACGTATTCCGAGCAACGCGCGCTGGAAGTGGGCATCACCATCGCGGGCGGTGGTGATGTCATTCTGCTGGACGAACCAACGGCCGGTATGAGTCATTCGGAGACAGACCGTTTCGTGCACCTGATTCGCACGGTCACGATGGGCAAAACACTGCTGACCGTCGAGCACGATATGGGCGTCGTATTTGGTTTGGCGGATCGCATCGCCGTGCTGGTTTATGGCGAAGTGATTGCGTTTGACACGCCGGACAAAGTGCGTGCCGACCCCAAGGTGCAAGAGGCTTATCTGGGTGCCGTGCTTGACGCAGAACACGTGCCAGGCTTAGCGGGAGCGCACGTATGAGTGCCGCTGATACATCCAAAATTGCGCTTGAAGTCAAAGAGCTGCACGCTTTTTACGGCAAGAGCCACATCCTTCAAGGCGTGAATCTCAAGGTCAACGAAG
The DNA here is from genome assembly GCA_025354165.1 of Burkholderiales bacterium. GTDB lineage: Bacteria > Pseudomonadota > Gammaproteobacteria > Burkholderiales > Casimicrobiaceae > Casimicrobium. The sequence continues at coordinate 99,281 of JANXNI010000095.1, forward strand.
GCGAAATTGTCGCGCTCCTGGGTCGCAACGGAGCAGGGCGCTCGACCACGGTCAAGGCGATCATGGGGATGGTCGACAACACAGGCGAAGTGATCTGGCGCGGCAAGAATATTCTCGGCATGAAGGCCTACGAGATTGCCCATCTGGGGCTTGGCTACGTGCCGGAAAGTCGCGATATTTTCCCGAAACTTACGGTGCATCAAAATCTGATGCTCGGCGAAAAAGGTGGCAAAAAACCGAACCGCTGGTCGTTCGAGGACATGTACAAAATGTTCCCGCGACTGCGCGAGCGCCAGCACACGGAAGCGGGCGTGCTCTCGGGCGGCGAGCAACAAATGCTTACGCTCTGCCGCACGCTGATGGGCGATCCGGATCTGATCATGATTGACGAGCCGACCGAAGGGCTGGCCCCGGCGATTGTGCAGCTCGTCGCTGAGTATTTGATGGAGCTAAAACGACGTGGTATCAGCGTCGTGCTCGTCGAACAAAAGCTCGCGATTGCGCTGCAAATCTCTGATCGCGTTTACGTGATGGGCGACCGCCGGATTGTGTTCGAAGGGACGCCAGCGGAACTTAAAGCTGATGCCAATATTCGCAAGGAATGGCTGGAAGTTTGATACTTTCGACCCGAACAGCTTTTTCTTGAAATGGCTATTTTATGGGGGCTAGCGTGGCATAATACGTATAGTCGACTTTAGTCTATTTACGCTGTCAGCCCCTAAGCAGAGGCGATTTCAGCGAAAAGCCAATACCCTTCAGGCACGCCCCACGCGAGAATCCGCATCAAGCGTCGCGGTCGCGATTAATCAGTCGTTGTCTTGCCTGATCCAGATGGAACTGCATGGCCACACGCGCTCGATCACCGTCTTTTGCACGAATCGCTTCGACAATGGCGGCGTGTTCTTCCAGGACTTTTTGCGCGCGCCGGGCTGAGCCGGTGCGCGTCAGGCTGATTGTTAGCCGCATGAAACCTGAGAGTGCCTCATGCGTGCTCTCGAGCACGTCGCGGAAAAATTCATTGCCCGTCGCGTCGGTGATGCTTTTGTGGAACGCCAAATCCTCTTCGGCGTTCATCTTGCCCTGCGTGGCCGATAGTGCGAAACGCTGGTGTGCAGCGTCAATGACTGCCATCTGCTCATTGGATCGTCGCAACGCCGCGAAGCGCGCCGCATCGCCTTCAAGGGAAATTCGAACCTCTTGACAGCGCATGTAGGAGGCAATGTTTTCGGCTGAAGAAAGCGTCTTCAAGCGCGAAGCGGGCTGTGCACTGACGAACGAACCGAGACCCTGTTGCGCGGTCACCAGACCGTCTGCGCGCAAGCGCAGCAAGGCTTCACGCACGACAGGGCGGGACACACCGCAGCTCTCGGAAAGGTCATTCTCGGACGGCAGTTGATCGCCAACGTTTAACTTGCCGGAAACGATTTGCTCGAAGATTTGGCCGTAGAGCTGGTCGGACAGCCGCATGCGTTTGCCGGAGCCCGAAGGCTCCCGCTCGCTCGTCGCGTTGACATCTGCCTTGCGCAGGTCAAGCGCGACGCCTGCGCGTTTTCGTCCGGCCATTTTGCGGCGCTACCTCGATGCGATGAGGATCAAAGGCCTAGTCAATCTTGATGTTGCCAGCTTTGATGACCTTCGCCCACTTGACGATTTCGCTCGCTTGAAATGCAGCGAATTGCTCAGGGGTCATCGCCGATGGTTCCATACCCAGTTTGCCAAGGCGTTCCTGAATTTCCGGGCTCTTGATGATCTTTGCAACTTCGGCTTGCAGCCGATGCAGGATCGGCGCAGGCGTACCTGCCGGAGCAAAAATCGCCTGCCATGATTGCAGGTCATAACCGGCAATCCCGCTCTCTGCCATCGTCGGCACGTTTGGCAATTGCGGCGTGCGCTTTGACGAGGTGACCGCCAATGCCCGCACCTTGCCACTCTCGATGAACGGCCCCGCGACAACGCTGGTGTCAAACATCATCGGTACCTGTCCGCCAATCACGTCCTGCATCGCAGGCGCGCTGCCTCTGTACGGAATGTGAACCATGTCCAGACCGGCGAGCGATTTGTACAGCTCACCACTGAGGTGCTGCGACGTACCGTTGCCGGCCGAAGCGAAGGAGATTGAACCTGGCTTGGCTTTTGCCGCGGCGGTCAATTCCTGCACGGTTTTGTACGGGCTGGCAGCGCTGACCACAAGCACGTTGGCGTTAGTGCCGATCAGGGCGACTGGCGAGAACGATTTTACGGGGTCATACGGCAATTTTGGATACAGGCTCACGTTGATGGCGTGCGAGCTGATGGTGCCACCCAAAATCGTATAGCCATCGGGTGCCGCTTTCGACACGAAATCGGAGCCGATGTTGCCACCCGCGCCAGGACGGTTGTCCACGATCACGGTAGTGCTGAGCGCCGGGCCGAGCTTTTGCGAGATGATGCGCGCGAGAATGTCCGTGGTGCCGCCAGCAGGGAAGGGCACGACGTAGGTGATGGGCTTTGACGGCCATTTGTCTTGAGCGAAGCTTGGGCTGACCAAACTAGCCATTGCGACGGCAACTGCGGTGAGAAGGGTAGTGCGTTTCATGGAAATTCCTTGTTAAAAGTGGTCTGTTTTATGCGGCATGTTTCAGGGCGTTGGCAATACCACCGTCGATAGCGAGCAGGGCTTTCGCGACCGGTTCAACGCGCGCACGTTCAGCGGGCTCAAGCCCTGTGAGCATTGGTAGCATCGGACCCATATCGGCGATGCCTGCGAGCGTGACAGCGTCATGCAATACGCGGATCGGGCTGATTCCGTCGCGACAGTCTTCAAGCGGCATGTAGCGTGCGCGAACGGCCTCGGCTTCGTCATATTTGCCCGCTTTGATCAACGCGAGCAGCTCCATCGAACCGCGCGGACCGACGCAGACCGAACCGGAGGTGAAACCGGTCAATCCGAAGTCGCGCAGATGCACGATGGCCGGACGCTCGCCGATACCGCTGACCAGCAGGTCACGGCTCACTACTTTCACCAGTTCGCTCAGATATGGATCAACGTTCGGGTTCTCGACGACGGCGGCGTACTTGATCGATGCCACACGGCCTTCTTCACAAAGCTTGGCGACCGTTTCGGGCTTCAGGTAATTCGTGGATTTGATGTAAACGACGGCTTTCTTGCCCATCGCATCCGTGAAGTGGCGCAGGCCCGTCGCGATGCCAGCGTCGGTATACGGAAACGTCATTGGCAGCAACATTGCGGTCGGGTACGAGCTTGCCTTGATGACTTTGGCCTGTTCCATCATCTTGCCGTAATCGGGGCCGACCGAGGGCAACACCCACGTGTCCGCGCCGACCGATTCCGCCAGGAAGTCCAGCAGGCCCGCATATTCGGCCAATGGTGCGTGGTAGAAGTTGGCGTTGCCGCCGTACATGATGTTTTTCACGCCTCCCGACTCAAGATGCTTGATCAGCGCGACGTTGGCCGCCTTGTTCAAAGAAAAATCGGCGTTGCGCGCGAGCGGCGGCACTGCGATGACGGAGCGTTCGAGGTCGGCTTTGGTGACTGGCGTGGTTTTCATTGCGGTGGGGAAATTTGAGAGGGTTTACAAGTTTGAAGTTTGAATGTTACTTGTTTTACAAGTATTGTCAATCGTTGTAAACGGATGGGCGCTTCGTCCCGATAACGTTGAAATAGTATTCGACGCTTCATCGCCCAAGCCCCTGTCCAGGCGGGCTCCGCTCGTGCGTGACCCGCACAAATCATGAGGCGACACTTGTAAGACATTAATCTCCTTACGGTAGCTGGGCGGCGGTTTCCGCAGAATTGACGCTATCAGCTTTATGTAAAGACGACGTATGCACTGGGGATAGATGACGAAATCGCAATAAGTCGACTCCTGATTAGCAAGCTGTCTCAGGAAGGGTTGAAACGTAGGCTGTATCTATGTACAGTTACGCTTTTCAAGCCACTCCGGAGTCATCCATGCCCATGAACCGCATCCAGTTTCAGCCCGGTTTGTCGCTTTCAGC
>JANXNI010000048.1 GCA_025354165.1 Burkholderiales bacterium
CGCGCGGTCCGGAACTCGCTACGCTCAAACAACGGACCGCTTCATCGACGTTTTCACTCCAAATCTCGGGGTCGAATACGCGGGGACCCCTCGAACTGATTTTTGATCGGTCCGTGATAAGGACTGCGGAAACCCCACTGCGACAATAAAGTAACGCCCACGAGCCTCGCAATGACTATGCTTAGGCCAATGAGTGATTTGTCATGAGTAGACGAATCATCGAATTCACGCTTTTGCAGAATGCGTTGGATTCAATAAGCCAAGCGGTCGAACTGCTTGCATGGAAAGATATTGCAAACGACGACTCACGTTTGAAACAAGCGATCTTGCTCACAGCACAAGCGTGCGAACTGCTTCTGAAGGAGCGCCTTCGTCGCGTCCACCCTTCACTGATTTGGGAGGACGTCGACAAATACCCGCGCCTCGACGCTAGAACGGTCGGGGTAGAGCGTGCAGTTAGTCGATTGAAGCAAATCGGCGGTATTGTTTTTGATGCCGATGACCTAAAAATAGTTACGTCGCTGCGCAACACGAGAAATGCCATCGAACACTTTGCTTGGAAAACCACGCGTGAAGAAGCCAACGCAATTGTCGGGAACGCACTGAGTTTCGCCATAGATTTCGCTGAGAAGCAGCTTGACACGAACATTGCGTACAAGTTTCGTAGCGACGATACTTGGAACCACCTGCTCGAACAGCATGCTGACTTCGCACGCAATCATGGCTGGCGTACCGCGAGCGGGATGAAGGCGGTAGGGAAGTTGGTACAGGAATGCAGTTTTTGCAACGGAATGACTCAAGACTTAAGTACCGGCGCTTGTTCGCTTTGTGGGCATTGGGAACGGCTGAGTACAGCTGACGACGGCGCTTCTGATGAAGTGACGTTTTAGTCAGGTAGCAAGCGTTGTCCTAATGCTCACATCCGGGTTGACTTAATCCTCATCGCGTAGCGATCAAACATCAGTTCGACGGGGTCCCCGTGTATTCGACCCCGAGATTTGGAGTGAAAACGTCGATGAAGCGGTCCGTTGTTTGAGCGTAGCGAGTTCCGGACCGCGCGACGTTTTCGCTTCAAATCTCGGATCAGGGCGAATGTCGGGGTCGCCTTTTCTTTGGTGACTTGCTTTTGGCGAAGCAAAAGAAAGTTACTGCCCCGCGCGGCATGAGCGCGCTGGTGGCATACGACGCTCTTCATTCCACCGCCCCCTCACCCTAACCCTCTCCCGCAAGGGGTGAGGGGACTGAAGTGCGCTTCGCGGGGGACTACGAGCTGGATCCCCGCTTCGCGAGGATGACGGCGGTCGAGGGAGGTGCGATTTCGGGGCTCTGGGGCCAAGCCCCAGGCGACTTGCCCTCGCCACGGCAAAATACAGCCATGCTTCGTTTAATTGACCTCACTCTCGCTCGCGGCTCGCTGCCGCTCATCGACCGCGCCAACATCACCATCAACCCTGGCCGCAAGGTCGGCATCGTTGGCGCTAACGGCGCTGGCAAATCGACCCTGTTCGCCGCGCTGAGAGGCCTGCTGCATGCCGAACGCGGCGATATTTCCATGCCCAACGGCTGGATCATCGCGCATGTGGCGCAGGAGACGCCGCCTTCGGATCGCACGGCGCTGGAATACGCGCTGGACGGCGACGTTGAACTGCGCGAAACCGAAGCGGCGCTCGCTGCCGAAACGGACAATCCGAATGAGGACGTCGTAAAACACGGCGAAATCCTCTCGCATCACTACGCGCATCTTGAGCACATCGGCGGTTACGCTGCCTCGTCGCGCGCGGCGGAATTGCTCGCTGGCCTTGGCTTCGAGCAGGAGATGCAGGGCCGCGCGGTTGCGACCTTCTCGGGCGGCTGGCGCATGCGTTTGAACCTCGCGCAGGCGCTGATGTGCCGCAGCGATTTGCTGCTGCTTGATGAGCCGACGAACCACCTGGATCTCGAAGCCGTGATGTGGCTGGAGGACTGGCTCGCGCGCTATGCGGGTACGGTGCTGGTGATCACCCATGATCGCGACTTCATCGACAGCGTGTCCGACCAGATTTTGTTTTTCGACACGACTGCGCCGGGACCGGCGAAATTGAAGCTCTACACGGGTAACTACGCGTCGTTTGAAGACCAGCGGACCGTCGAGCTTTCCGTGCAGCAAGGCGCGTTCGAAAAGCAGCAGCGCACGATCAAACATCTTGAATCGTTCATCACGCGCTTTAAGGCGAAGGCAACCAAGGCCGCACAGGCGCAAAGCCGCGTGAAGGCACTGGAAAAGCTGGAGCGGATTTCGGCCGCGCACGTCGATTCGCCGTTCACGTTTGCGTTCAAAAAACCAGAGGGCGAACCGCGTCAACTGCTCAAGTTTGCCGATACGAAACTGGGTTACGGCGAAGGCGAAAACGAGACGACGATTCTTGATAATGTGAATTTCTCGCTATTGCCAAATTCACGCATTGGTTTGCTGGGAAAAAACGGTGCGGGTAAGTCAACGCTAGTGAAAGCGATTGCCGGTGAACTGAAGGCGATGGCGGGCGAGCGCATCGAAGGCCAGCACTTGAAGGTCGCGTATTTTGCGCAGCATCAGCTGGAGCAACTGCGCACCGAGGAATCGTGTTTGTGGCATCTCGATCAGCTAGATCAGCAGTTGATGGAGAAGCGCGGCTATCCGCGTGCGCGCGAGCAGGAGCTGCGTAATTTCCTCGGAGGATTTGATTTTCGTGGTGATCGCGTGAGTCAAAAAGTGGGGCTGTTTTCGGGCGGCGAAAAAGCGCGGTTGGTGCTGGCAATGCTGGTGTATGAACGACCGAATTTATTGCTGCTTGACGAGCCGACTAACCATCTGGACATCGAGATGCGTCAGGCGTTGACGCTCGCGCTGCAGGACTACGAAGGCGCGCTCGTCGTGGTCGCCCATGACCGGCACATTTTGCGCGCGTGTTGCGATGAATTGTGGTTGGTGGCGGACAAAACGGTGCGCACGTTTGAGGGCGATCTGGACGACTATCGCGTGTGGTTGCGCGAGCAGCGCGCCAAACCTGCTGGCGCGAAGACCGCGACCGAAGCGCCGTCACGCAAGGTCGATAAGCGCGCCGAAGCTGAAGAGCGACAACGGGTCGCCAATGCGCGAAAACCCATGCAAAAACGCGTCGACGCGATTGAAAAAGAAATCGCCAGAATGAGCGGCACGCGTGACACGCTGGACGCATGGCTGGCGTCGGAAGCGGCCTACAGCGCGGATTCCGCGACGATGCTCGGTGACAAGACGCGCCAGCGCGGCGAAATCGCCGCCAAAATTGCTGCGCTCGAAGACGAGTGGATGCAGAAGAACGAAGAGATGCAATGGACCCCGTAAAGCAGGGCGAGATTCCCGTTTTCGATCTGGCTTCGTTCGGTGAAGATCATGCGCGGCTGGGTGTCGCACTCGGGCTTGCGGCGCGCGACACCGGTTTTTTCTGTGTCACTACTCATCGAATCGATGCGCAATTGAACGCGAATGTGTTCGCGCAATCGGCGGATTTTTTTGCTGAACGCGCGGAACGGAAATCAGCACTTTCAATCAAGCACACCGGCAACAATCGCGGCTATGTTGCGCTCGGCGAAGAGCGGTTGGACGCAGCGAAACCGGGCGACGTGAAAGAGGCGTTCAACATCGGTTGGGACTTGCCGCCGGATCATCCCGAGGTCGTTTCGGGCAAACCGTATCGCGGTGTGAATGTCTGGCCCGACGCCGCAACTGCCCCCAATTTTCGCCCGACGATGCTGGCTTATTTCGATGCCTGTCATCAACTCGGCATGCAGTTGCACCGCGCGCTCGCACACGACCTCGGCGTTCCCGAAAACTTCTTCGACGACAAGCTCGATCAGCCGCTTGCGACGCTGCGTTTGCTGCACTATCCGCCGCGCCCGGATCGCTTCGAGCCGGGCCAGATCGGCGCAGGCGAACACACGGATTACGGCAACATCACCTTGCTCGCAACCGACGACGCGGGCGGGCTCGAAGTGCGCACGCGTGACGGTCAGTGGATGTCACCGCCCAACATTCCCGGCGCGCTGATCTGCAATATCGGCGACTGCCTGATGCGCTGGACGAACGACGTGTACGTGTCGACGCCGCATCGCGTGGTCAATCCGGTGGGCCGAGAGCGCTATTCGGTAGCGTTTTTTCTCGACCCGAATCCGGACGCCGTGGTGGACTGTTTGCCGAGTTGCATCACGGCGGAACGGCCCGCCAAATATCCGACGACCACGGGCGCGGCGTATCTCAAATCACGGCTTGACGCGACTTATTCGCATCGTGAAAAAGCCTAGCAGCTTTTTGCTGAAATCTTTGCTGCATTGGGGATAGGTGCTATTTTGTTGAAAAGTCGATAATTGGCTTTTTATGGCGATAGCCCATACTCAATGGCGCTTTAACGCAAAAGTTATGTGCTTGAGAGAGCGGCCCTGGCCGTGGCTACCATCGCGACAATCGCGCCCAAGGCCGCTCCCACAAAGCGTTTGCTACTGCGTAATCGCCACGACCTTGCCATCGCGCGCACTCGCCGCCAGGGCGTCGATGATGCGCATGATGTCCATCGTTTCGTCCGGCGTCGTGCCGGGCCAGGCTGACCAGCCGTGGCGAACGAGATCGCAAAACGCTTCGCCCTGCGCGCGAAAGCCCGGCGCTGCGGCTGTCTCCACCACTTCGCGCGGCGCGTCGAACGCGACGCCGCGTTTGACCAAGAGCTGCGGCGGCAACGTGGCCGAGGTGTCGTTGTAGAACGTCGTCTCAATGGTGCCGCCGTCGCCGACGATCAGCGCATGCCGGTGTCTCGCCGTGCCAAAGCTGCACGAGATTTGCGCGAGCACGCCATTGGCAAATTCAACGGTGCCCATCAGCGCGCGGTCGACGCCACTTTCAGCGAATTGCGCCATCGCCTGCGCACGCACCGGCCTCGCCCCCGCGACCATGCGCACGAGGCTCACCGGATAGCTGCCGGCGTCCATCAGCGCGCCGCCCGCGAGCGACGGGTTCCAGCGGATGTTGTTCGACATCACGAGCGGAAAGCCGAAAGATGCCTGAATCAACTGCACTTTGCCGATGGCGTTTTCGCGTAGCAATTCGGCGAGTTTGATCGTCTGCGGTTGCGCGCGGTACGGGTAGGCTTCGACGACGTAAACGCCATTCGCGCGCGCCGCGTCAAACATCGCTTTCGCCTCGGCCGCGTTCGCCGAAAACGGCTTTTCGCAGAGCACATGCTTGCCCGCGTCTGCGGCTTTGATCGTCCATTCTGCGTGCAGATTGTTCGGCAGCGGGTTGTAAATCGCCTCAATCGACGCGTCGGCGAGCATGGCTTCGTAGCTTTCGAACGATTGCGTGAGACCGGTCTCTTTGGCGAACGCATCCGACTTTGCGGCGTCACGGCTGGCCACCGCGCATACGTCCACTTTCGTCGAACCATGCAAAGCCGAGATGAACGATCGCGCGATGTTTGCAGCGCCAAGTACGCCGATGCGCAGGGGTTTGCTCACGGTGGTATTCATCATGCGTAAGTGTAAAAACCGCGACCGGTCTTGCGACCCAGATAACCCGCAGCAACCATCTCTTTGAGCAGCGGAGCGGGCCGATATTTCGGATCGTTGAAGCCTTCGTAAAACACGTTCATCACGGCGATCATGATGTCGAGGCCAATCATGTCGGCGAGCGCGAGCGGGCCAATCGGCTGATTGGTGCCGAGCTTCATGCCGGCGTCGATGTCCTCGGCGGTGGCGAGACCTTCCTGCAGGCAAAAGATTGCTTCATTGATCATCGGACAGAGAATGCGGTTGACCACAAAACCCGGTGAGTTTTTGACCGTGATCGGCGATTTTCCGAGCGCGACTGCGAGCGACTGCGCGGTAGCCAAAGTTTCGTTGCTGGTGGCCAGGCCGCGAATCAATTCGACCAGCGCCATCATAGGCACTGGATTGAAAAAGTGCATGCCGATAAAGCGATCAGGTCGGCTGGTCGCGGCGGCGAGTTGCGTGATCGAGATGGAGGAGGTGTTGGTCGCGATGATGGTGCCGGGCTTCAGCGTTGCATCAAGGTCTTTCAGTATCTTGATCTTCAAGCCTTCGTTTTCTGTCGCGGCTTCGATCACGTAGTCGCAGGCGGCGAGGTCGGCCAGCGTTTGCGTCGTCTTCACATGCGCCATCGCGGCGGCCTTTTGATCGGCGGTAATTTTTTCTTTTTTCAGCAGACGGTCGAGGCTGCTGCTGATCGTCGACACGCCTTTTTCGAGCGCGGCTGCGTTGACGTCCAGTATCAATGTGTCGATGCCTGCCACGGCGCACGCCTGCGCAATGCCGTTGCCCATGGTGCCTGCGCCGACGATGCCTACGAGTTTGATGGTCATGATGTTGATTTCCGTTGGTGTTCGCCTGATTTTACGAGGCGACGCGTGCCGCATGCGGCTCACAGCTCTGCTGCAAAATGACGACGATGACACAACAACAATTAACGATCGGCGTCGCCGCCGCGCTCGCCGCCGGTTTGATGTGGGGACTGGTCTTCGTTGCACCGCTATTGCTACCCGACTATCCGGCACCGCTTTTGACCTTTGGCCGTTATCTGGCGTTCGGGCTGGTCACGTTGCCGATTGCGTGGTGGCAGCGGGCAGCTTTGCGACGATTGACGCGTGCGGACTGGTGGACGGCGGTGAAGCTCTCGCTGGTGGGCAACATTATTTATTACCTTACGCTATCGGCCGCGATTCAACTTGCGGGCGCGCCGCTGCCAACGCTGATTATTGGCACCTTGCCGGTGGTGATTGCAGTGTGTTCAAACCTCGGAGATCGCCAGTTTTCATGGGCGCGATTGCTGCCGTCACTGCTGTTGATCGGTGCCGGGTTGCTGTGTGTGAACGCAGATCAGCTTGCGCGTCTGAATGCGGACGACGCTGTCACTGCGTACGCGTCCGGTGCCGCGCTTGCAATCGTCGCTAACGCTGCGTGGACGTGGTATCCGATCCACAACGCGCGGTGGCTTCGTGCGCATCCGGCGCATACCTCCACAACATGGGCGTCGGCCCAGGGCATGGCGACGTTGCCGATAGCGCTGGTGGGTCTGATCGCATCGGTTGGCTATTTAAAAGCAACCGGCGACGCGCGATTTAGCGAATCGCTGTGGGGGCCGCAACCGATGAAGTTCTGGCTGCTGATGCTGGTGATCGGCTTCTGCGCGTCGTGGCTGGGAACGCTGTTGTGGAACATCGCCAGCAAGAACACGCCGACGGGCTGACTGGGCAGTTAATTGTGTTTGAGACTTTGGCGGCGCTCAGCTACGCGTATCTGGTCTATCACCGCGCGCCGAGCTTGACCGAGATTGCAGGAATCGTGCTGTTGGTGCTCGGCGTGATTGTTGGCGTGCGGGCGTTGTCGGTTCGCTCGTCCTTGTAGGAGCGGCTTGCCGCGACCAAAGGTTGCTGCCTGTTCGCGTTGCGTCGCGGCAAACCGCTCCTACAGGTCAGTCATCCGCCAACCCAGCGAACGCCCGACCGTCAGCGGAACAATTTTCTCGCTACCAAACGCAAAATCATCGGGCGGCGTCCAAGTTTCGCGTTGTAGTGTGACCGTACCCGCGTTGCGCGGCAAACCATAAAACGCCGCGCCGAAACGGCTGGCGAAATCGTCCAGTTTGTCGATCGAGTTGCTGGCATCGAACGCTTCGGCATATAGCTCCAGCGCGGCGTGCGAGGTAAAGCAACCCGCCGCACCGCAGCACGCTTCCTTGGCGTTCTTCGCGTGCGGCGCGCTGTCGGTTCCGAGGAAGAATTTTGATGAGCCTGAGGACGCCGCCTTCAGCAAAGCCTGACGATGCGTTTCGCGCTTCAAAATCGGGAGACAATACAAATGCGGGCGAATGCCGCCCGTGAAAATCGACGTGCGGTTGTAGAGGAGGTGTTGCGGCGTGATGGTCGCTGCGATATTCGGCCCGGCCGCGGTTACGAAATCCGCCGCTTCCTTTGTGGTGATGTGTTCGACCACAATTTTCAGTGCCGGAAAGTCGCGCACGATATGTTGCAGTGCGCCGTCGACAAAGATGGCTTCGCGGTCGAACACGTCGGTGCTCGGATCGGTCACTTCGCCGTGCACGCAAAGGATCACCCCGTGCCTTTGCATGGCTTCGAGCACGGCGTAAACGTTCTTCAGCGCCGATACACCAGAATCGGAATTAGTCGTAGCACCCGCCGGGTAATACTTGAACGCGTAAATGAATTCGCTCTCGGCGACGCGCGCGACTTCGTCGGCTGCCGTGTTGTCGGTCAGGTAGAGCGTCATGAGCGGATCGAACGTTGCATTTGCTCCGCAAGCCAGCAAAATTCGTTCGCGGTACGCCGCAGCCATTGCAACGGTGGTGACGGGCGGTTTCAAATTTGGCATCACCAGCGCTCGGCCAAACTGCCGCGCTGTGAATCCCACCACAGCCGAAAGCGCCGCGTTATCACGCAAATGCAGGTGAAAATCGTCGGGTCGCCCCAATGTCAGTGTTTTGGGTAGGGTGGTATCTTGCATGACGCGAATATCTTTTTCGGCAAACTGCTAGGATTGAATTATGGCTTCTCAATCTGCTCACGACCACGCGGGACACGCGCACGCGCACGGCGAACCAATAGCGCTTCTGCCCACGCCCGCTAGCGCGTCGGGGTCGCCCGCGAGTGCGGCGGGGTCACCCGCGAGTGCTTCGGCACTGGCGCGTCGTCTGGTCAAGGAAAGCGGCGGTCGCAATACCGGCGCGCGGCGCAACGTGCTGGCTTGCCTGATCGCCGCCGAGCGCGCGCTGTCGCATAGCGAAATCGAAGCGCAATTGGCCGATTCTGATCTTGACCGGGTCACGCTTTACCGCGTGCTGGAATGGCTGGTGGAGCAATCGCTGGCGCACCGTGTGGGTGGCCTCTCGGGATTTGATCGCGCCATGCGCTTCGCGTTCAGCCGTCCGGAGCGCGGTCAGGCGCATGCCCATTTTCAGTGCGTTCAATGCGGCACCACGATGTGTCTGGACGGGGTGGACGTGCCCTCGCTGTCGGTGCCAGACGGTATTCAGTTGCAGGGAATTGAGCTGGCGGCGTATGGCTTCTGTGCGCGTTGCGCCGAACAAAATAAGACTGCTGTGAAATTGTAGTGGCATAGTAGCTATAATCCGGCCCCGCCCTGTCTGCCTTTGTACTTTGTTACTTTGCGCACAGACAAGCGAGCGCCGTCGCGGGTAACCTGACGGCACTTAATCTTCCGGTATTGAATTGATAGAGTCTCCTCACATGGCAAGTACGGCATCCACAAGTAAGGCGAAGGTAGCGCCCGCTGCCAAAGCAGCACCTTCCACCAAGTCGAAGTCCAACACGTTGCCCTCAGCGCCGCCCGTGGTCGCAGCTCCCGAGCCGAGTCCCGCCGCTGTCGCCGCGAAACCGCTCGCCTCCAGGCCCAAGGCCGCGATGGTGCTGACCATGAACAGCCACAAAAAGTACGCTGGTCTGACCGAAGCGGAAATTTTGAAGCAGCCGGAATCGGAGTACATGAGCAAGGAGCAGCTCGCGTTCTTCCACGAAAAGCTGGTTGAGCTGCGCGGGCAGATTCTGCACAACGCGACCGACACCGGTGAGCATTTGCGTGAATCCGAGGTGGCCACCGATCCGTCAGATCGCGCCACGCAGGAAGAGGAATACACCCTCGAACTGCGCACTCGTGACCGCGAAAGGAAGCTCCTGAAAAAGGTCGACAAAGTCATTCGCATGATCGATGACGGCAGCTTTGGATGGTGCGAAGAAACCGGCGAGCCGATTGGCCTGGCGCGTTTGATTGCACGTCCGACCGCGACGCTGTCGATTGAGGCGCAAGAGCGCCGTGAACGGATGCAGAAGCTCTACGGCGATTGATCCGCCACACTTGATCGGAGCAATGACCCCGCGCTGGTCGCGGATTTGCGGCGCGCCGTCATAATTAGTAATTCCTGCAAACGAAAGCCTTCCGAAGGCTAAAAAAAGGATTTCCCCATGAGTGCACCCTTCTCCCTCCCGCCCCTGCCGTATCCCGACACTGCGCTGGAGCCGCTGATTTCCGCCAATACGCTGTCGTTTCACTACGGCAAGCATCACAAGGCCTACGTCGACAATTTAAACAAACTGGTTGAAGGTAAAGATCTGGCAGCGATGACGCTGGAGCAGATCATCCACGCGTCCGCCGGCAAGGCCGATATGGCCGGTGTGTTCAACAACGCGGCTCAAGTCTGGAACCACACGTTCTACTGGAACAGCATGAAGCCCAACGGCGGCGGTAAGCCCACCGGCGCGCTGGCAGCGGCGATTGACAAGGACCTCGGCGGTTACGACAAATTCAAGGCCGACCTGTCGGCGGCGGCGATGACGCAATTTGGTTCCGGCTGGGCCTGGCTCGTTTCCGATGCTGGCACGTTGAAGATTGTCAAAACCGGCAATGCCGAAGTGCCGCTCACCAAGGGCCAAAAGCCTTTGCTGACGATCGACGTGTGGGAACACGCCTACTACCTCGATTATCAAAACTTGCGCGCAAAATACGTTGAAACGCTGATCGACAAGCTCCTCAACTGGGATTTTGCGAACGCAAACTTCGCCAGCTAGTCAAATTAGTTGCGACACAGAAAAGGCCGGTGTTCCGGCCTTTTTTCATGGTTTTTTGAGAATGAATTTTGACTATCAGCTTTTTCGTGAAATTCCCGCTATGTTGGGGCTAGTGGGCGATTTCGGTGTAAGTCAATAATTGATGATTACGGTGATTATCCCCCGTGCAGCGGTGGTTACAGTAAAAAGCTGTATTTTCATCGCGACCTGTAGGCGCGGCTTGCCGCGACCGTACGTCACGCCAGGTTGGGTCGCGGCAAGCCGCTCCTA
>JANXNI010000058.1 GCA_025354165.1 Burkholderiales bacterium
CAGACGATCCGCATCGGCGACCGGGATCACGATGACGTCCGCCATCCGATCAATTTCCGCCTGCACGTTGCCTCCATTTAACAGCGCGGGCGTCAGGTACTTGTTCTTTTGGTCGGCGCGAATTTGATGGCTGATGAAACCTTGCGTTTGCGAATCAATCACCGCCATGTCGCCGACGCGCATGCGCTGCGGCAGGCCGTTGTACAGAAAAGTCGCGGTGTCGTCGTTGATCTTTTCGAGCAACAAACCTTCGTCGGTGAAGACGCCGACGCGTGCTTCGCGCCGCACGCCGTCAATCATGAATTGAGCGCTGGAGCGGGCGCTCACCGAGGAGAGTTGCAGCGTCGTGGCCAGAAGTGCGGAGCTTGACGACAACACGCTCAGCGCAAGCAACACACGCAAAACCGGGGAGGCAAACATCAGAAATTTCATGATCCGCATGTTAGTACGACGGGCCGATTGACCTGATCGCGCGACCCGACGCGGATACAGTTCGCTGCTATCAGCTTTTTCGAGAAACTGCCATTGCACAGGGGCTATAGGCAAGAACGGGCATAAATCGAGTTTGTGGCAAATGGCCGTTAAGCCCCGTTAAAATGGGGCATTCAGCGAAAAGCTGATCTACCGTGGCAGCGTCGACGAGCCCATCAAAAAGGCATCCACCGAGCGTGCACATTGACGGCCTTCACGAATCGCCCAAACCACGAGGGATTGACCACGACGCATGTCACCCGCCGCGAAAACTTTGGGCACGTTGGTGGCGTACGCCGCCGTCGGGCCCTGAGCATGGCCTTCGTCGGTATGCGCCCTGGCGTTGCCACGCGCATCACGCTCGACACCAAACGCCGCCAGCACCGGCGCAACCGGATGCACAAAACCCATTGCCAGCAGCACGAGATCAGCCTTCATTTCCCATTCGCTGCCCGGCACTTCCTGCATCTTGCCGTCTTTCCATTCGACCCGCGCCGCCTTGAGACCCGTGACCTGACCGTCTTTGCCGACCAACGATTGCGTCGTCACCGACCAGTCGCGCGCGACACCTTCTTCGTGCGATGACGACGTGCGTAATTTCAGTGGCCAGTTTGGCCACACCATCGGCTTGTTTTCGTTCTCGGGCGGCTGCGGCATCAGTTCGAATTGCGTGACACTCGCCGCGCCGTGACGGTTCGACGTGCCGACGCAATCGGAGCCCGTATCACCGCCGCCGATCACCACGACGTGTTTGCCTTTGGCCGAGATGACCTCGACGTCATCACCCGCCACACGTTTGTTCTGCAGCGGCAGAAATTCCATCGCGTAGTAAACGCCCTTCAACTCACGCCCCGGCACCGGCAGATCGCGCGGATGCTCGGCACCGCCGGACAAAACGACAGCGTCGAACAGTGATGTGAGCGTTTCAGGCGAGACGATTTCTTTCGCGTCATTGCCGACGCCCGCGACGAGTGTTCCGTCGCCCACCCTCACGCTGGTTTTGAAGGTCACGCCCTCCGCTTCCATCTGCGCGACTCGGCGGTCGATGTGCGATTTCTCCATTTTGAAATCAGGAATGCCGTAGCGCAGCAAGCCGCCGATGCGGTCTGATTTTTCAAACACGGTGACAGAGTGGCCCGCGCGCGCGAGCTGCTGCGCAGCGGCCATGCCTGCGGGGCCGGAGCCAACAACAGCGACCGTCTTGCCCGTTTTCTGCGCAGCAATTTGCGGCGTAACCCAACCTGATTCCCAGCCCTTGTCGATGATGAAATGTTCAATCGACTTGATGCCCACCGCGTCGTTATTGATGTTTAAAGTACACGCCGCTTCGCACGGCGCGGGGCACACGCGACCGGTGAACTCGGGAAAATTGTTGGTGCTATGCAGCGTGTCCAGCGCCTGCTTCCAGTGGCCGCGATAGACGAGGTCGTTCCAGTCGGGAATGATGTTGTTGACTGGGCAGCCGGTTTGACAGAACGGAATGCCGCAATCCATGCAGCGCGCGCCCTGTTGCTTCGCCTCGTCGTCCTTCAGTGTGACGACAAATTCGCGATAGTGATGGAGCCGCGATTTCGGCGCTTCAGCAGCCTCGCTCAAGCGTTGAAACTCCATGAATCCGGTGATTTTTCCCATGATCTTCTTCGTGTCTTCGTTATCTGGCGGTATCTGGTTTTACCCCCTCTCCCCTTGCGGGAGAGGGGACAGATCGTTATTTCGCGACCGCTTCTTTCGTCGCCGACTTCGCTTTAATCGACTCTGCATACATATCCGTCAGTGCCCGCTTGTACTCATGCGGGAACACCTTCACGAAATGTTTGCGTTGATTCGTCCAGTCGTCCATGATGGCTAATGCAACGGCCGATCCGGTGTAGCGCAGGTGCTTGTCGATCAGCGATTTGATCATCGCCTCGTCGCTCATGTCGCGATGACGTTTGCGGCCTTTGCCCTGAGCGATCAGCTCTTGCTCAGCGCCCGTTTGCTCGATCTCGGAGACGACCGCTTCAACCGACACCATCGACAGATTGCAGCGTTTCGCAAATACTCCGTTCGGGTCGTACACGAACGCCAGACCGCCCGACATGCCCGCCGCAAAGTTGCGTGCTGTTTCACCCAGCACGACGACCGTCCCGCCCGTCATGTACTCACAGCCGTGATCGCCCGTGCCTTCAACCACTGCCGTTGCACCGGAGTTACGAACGGCGAAGCGCTCGCCCGCCACGCCACGGAAGAATGCCTCGCCCTCGGTTGCGCCATACAACACGGTATTGCCGATCACGATGTTGTCTTCGGCCCTGGCCAGGCATTTCGCATCCGGATAGACGATGATGCGACCGCCCGAGAGGCCCTTGCCGGTGTAATCGTTGGTCGCGCCTTCGATCTCGAACGTGATGCCGCGCGCGAGAAATGCGCCGAAGCTCTGACCCGCGATGCCTTTGAAGCGCATGTGAATCGTGTCGTCCGGCAAACCGGCGTGTGCGTATTTCGACACTACTGCGTGCGACAGCATCGCGCCGACCGAACGGTTGCGATTGCCAATGATGAACGTGCCTTCGACCTTTTTCTTGTCGTCAAGCGCAGGTTTTGCGGCAGCGATCAGCTCGTGATCAAGCGCGCCGGTGAGGCCATGATCCTGCTCCTCGACGTGGTAACGAGCAACGGATGCGGGCATACGCGGTGTGTAGAAAACTTTTGAGAAATCAAGCCCGCGCGCCTTCCAGTGATCGATGCCGGATTGCATATCGAGCCAGTCGCTGTGGCCGATCAATTCGTCGAACGAGCGCACGCCGAGTTTCGCCATCAACTCGCGTGCTTCTTCGGCGACGAAGAAGAAATAGTTAACGACGTGCTCTGGCTGACCGTTGAATTTTTTGCGCAGCTCAGCATCTTGCGTCGCGACGCCGACGGGGCAGGTGTTCAGGTGACACTTGCGCATCATGATGCAGCCTTCGACCACCAACGGCGCGGTGGCGAAACCGAATTCATCAGCCCCAAGCAGCGCGCCGATAACGACATCGCGCCCGGTCTTCATCTGACCGTCGGCTTGCACGCGAATACGACCACGCAGTTGATTGAGTACGAGCGTCTGCTGTACCTCCGCGAGTCCTAACTCCCACGGCGTACCGCAATGCTTGATCGACGAAATCGGAGAAGCGCCGGTGCCGCCATCATGGCCCGCAACTACGACATGATCCGCTTTACATTTGGTCACGCCCGCAGCGACCGTCCCGATGCCAACTTCGCTCACCAGCTTGACGCTGATGCTCGCTCTTGGGTTGGAGTTTTTCAGGTCGTGAATGAGCTGCGCCAGATCTTCAATCGAATAAATATCGTGGTGCGGCGGTGGTGAAATGAGACCGACGCCCGGCACCGAGAAGCGAAGTTGCGCGATGTACTCGGACACCTTGTGACCAGGCAGCTGACCGCCTTCACCCGGCTTCGCGCCTTGCGCCATCTTGATCTGAATTTGATCGGCACTGGCGAGATATTCCGCTGTTACACCGAAGCGGCCTGACGCGACCTGCTTGATTTTGGAGCGTAGTGAATCGCCTTCTTTCGCCCGAACAGTGTCCCCGACGCGATGCGCGCCCAAACGCGATTGCATCGTCTCGCCTTTAGCCAACGGGATGTAGCGCTTGGCGTCTTCGCCACCTTCGCCGGTGTTCGATTTGCCGCCGATGCGGTTCATCGCAATCGCTAGTGTGGCATGCGCCTCAGTCGAAATCGAGCCGAGCGACATCGCGCCGGTAGCGAAGCGTTTGACGATTTCTTTCGCGGGTTCAACTTCTTCCAAAGGCACGGGTGTGCGCTGCTCGAACTTGAAGTTGAACAATCCGCGCAACGTTTTCAGTTTGCCGGACTGGTCATTGATGAGTGCGGCGTATTCTTTGTAGGTCGCCGCATTGTTCGAGCGCGTCGCGTGCTGCAACTTGGTGATGACCTCGGGCGTCCACATGTGCTCTTCGCCACGCGTACGCACAGCGTATTCACCACCCGCATCGAGCATTTCAGCGAGCACGGGATCATTGCCGAATGCGAGCTGATGCAGTCGCATTTGCTCTTCGGCAACTTCGAAAATACCAATGCCCTGCACGCTAGAGCTGGTTCCGGTGAAATACTGATCAAGGAACTTGGCATTCAAACCAACTGCTTCGAAAATCTGCGCGCCGCAGTAACTTTGATAGGTGGAAATGCCCATCTTCGACATCACTTTGTTCAAGCCTTTGCAGATGGCTTTGACAAAGCGCTTTTCGCTTTCGTACGCAGAAATCTGCGGCACGATGTCGGAGAGCTGCGTGAGCGTTTCCAGCGCGAGATAAGGGTGAATTGCCTCTGCGCCATAGCCGCCGAGCAGTGCGAAATGATGCACTTCGCGTGCTGAGCCCGTCTCAACGACCAGACCGGCGGAGGTGCGCATGCCGGTCTTCACCAGATGCTGATGCACGGCCGAAGTTGCGAGCAGCGCGGGGATCGGCACGCGATCCGCCGCCACCGCCCGATCCGAAAGAATCAGTACATTCACGCCAAGCTTGATGTTGTCAACGGCTGCTGCGCACAGGCTCGCCACAGCGGCTTCAATGCCTTCCTTGCCCCACGTTGCGGGGTAAGTAATGTCCAGCTCCTTTGCACGGAACGCGCCGCTGGAGAACAGCTCGATATGACGAATACGCTCCATGTTCTGGCTGCTCAGAATCGGCTGTTGCGCTTCGAGACGCGCTTGCGGCTCCGTTGCGTCATGGCCCAGCAAATTCGGGCGCGGACCGACGAAGGTGACCAGCGACATCACCAGTTCTTCACGAATAGGGTCGATTGGCGGGTTGGTCACCTGCGCGAACAGTTGGCGGAAATAGTTGAACAGCGGTTTCGCTTTGTTCGACAGCACGGTTAGCGCGGCGTCATTGCCCATCGAGCCTGTGGCTTCTTCGCTGGTGGCGACCATTGGTGTCAGGATGACTTTGATATCTTCCTGCGTGTAGCCAAACGCCTGCTGGCGATCCAGCAACGACACGGCTGATTTCTCCGCAGGCGCGGGCTCCGGCAGGTCTTCCAGCGACACGCGTGATTGCTCAATCCATTCCCGATATGGCTTGGCACCCGCGAGATCGCTCTTGAGCGTTTCGTCATCAATGATGCGACCCTGCTCAAGATCGAGCAGCAGCATCTTGCCCGGCTGCAAACGCCATTTTTTGACGATTTTTTCTTCAGGAATTTCGAGTACGCCGACTTCAGACGCCATGACGATCATGTCGTCATCGGTGACCACATAGCGAGCGGGCCGCAAACCATTGCGGTCGAGCGTCGCGCCGATCTGGCGACCATCGGTGAAAGCCATCGCTGCCGGACCGTCCCACGGTTCCATGAGCGCGGCGTTGTATTCGTAAAACGCACGACGATCCTCGTCCATCGCGGTATTGCCCGCCCACGCTTCGGGGATCATCATCATCGCAGCATGTGCCAACGAGTAGCCGCTCATGACGAGCAGCTCAAGGCAATTGTCAAAGGAGGCTGTGTCCGACTGACCGTCGTAAATTAGCGGCCACAATTTCGGCAAATCATCGCCGAGAACGGACGACGCAATCGCGCCTTCGCGCGCGCGAATCCAGTTGGCGTTACCGCGCAGCGTATTGATCTCACCGTTGTGGCAGACCATACGGAACGGATGCGCCAGATCCCATGTCGGGAAGGTGTTGGTCGAAAAGCGCTGATGCACCATTGCCAGCGCTGTGACCAGCATCGGGTCTTTCAGATCAAGGTAGAACGCGCCAACCTGATCGGCTAGCAACATGCCTTTGTAAACGATGGTGCGCGTCGACATCGACGGCACGTAGAACTCTTTGCCGTGGCGCAGTTTTAGCGCTTGAATGGCATGGCCGGAGCTTTTGCGGATGATGTAGAGCTTCCTTTCCAGGTCATCCTGATCCATATTCTTCGAGCCGCGCCCGATGAATACCTGCCGAATGATCGGCTCTATCGCGCGCACACCGTCGCTGAAGCCGGAGTCGTTGACTGGAACATTGCGCCAACCTAAAAGGACTTGGCCTTCGGACGCGATTGCGCGCTCAATTTCCTGCTCGCAAGCCATGCGGGATGCCGGTTCCTGCGGGAGAAACACCATCCCAACGCCGTATTGGCCAACGGCTGGTAAGGTAATTTTCAGTTTGCCGCATTCGCGGCGAAAAAATGTATCCGGCACCTGGATCAGGATGCCCGCGCCGTCACCTTGTAATTTGTCCGCGCCTACCGCGCCGCGATGGGTCAGATTCTCAAGAACCTTCAAGCCCTTTTCGACGATATCGTGGCTCTTGCGGCCTTTAATATTCGCCACGAAACCCATACCGCAGGCGTCGTGTTCATGCTTCGGGTCGTATAGGCCTTGAGCGGCGGGCTTGTAGGTAAAGTCAGTCAGGTCGGCTTGCTGCATGTCGGTATCCACGGTGGGGCAATCTCGGAAAGCATCGCATTGACTGTGCCACACTGGCATCTCGCTAAGGCTAACCAAAGCCAATCAATGCAGAAACGGTATAGTTTTATTCACGGGCCGCATAGTTTATCGAATAAAGCGTTTTGCTGCAACGCGATAAATGTTGTTTTGCCGCTCCGCACCTCGAACGTTGCACGGCATACCCCTTGCGCTATGCCATTGTCTTGCGGTTAAATCTAGAAATTGCGTATAACGTATTGATTGCGCGCCGGTTTTGTCTGTCGGACGCGTGTATTCCAGAGTTTGAAAGGCCCCACCGTGGTTACATCCAGAACGTCAATTAGGTCGCTGCTCTCTGTGGCGGCTCTCGCAGCCCTTTCGCTGCTCTCAGGTTGTGGCGGCGGCGGCGCCGTTACGCCGAGCTGTGCGGACACTAACAGTTGCCCGGTCGTGGTGCCTCCCGTCGTGATCCCACCGCTTGTGGTCAGTCCTGGAACACTCAATGCTTATGCGGGCGTCCCGGTAGTTGTAACGATCATCAGTGGCGTTGGGCCATTCCAGGTGTTCACCTCGGACGCGACGGTGCTCCCGGTCACGCAAGTCGTTCCCGGCGCGGCCATTACGCTCGTCCCGACCAACGTCGACGCGGATCGCCAAGTATTGCTCACCGTGCGTGATGCTGCCGGGCAATCAACCACGGTTGCGGTCACGGTCAAGGCCACGCCGTTGATCGGTGCGATGACGGTTACGCCCGCAAATGCCTCGCTTTGTGGGGCGTTGGGCGTACCGATCGGAACAGTAGCGATCTGCTCCGGAGAAACAGCTTCAGCTTCGCTCACGCTCAAAAGCGCGAATGCGTTGCCGATCTCCAATCGGCAGGTTCGCTTCGATGTGATTCTCGGACCCTACAGTTTTGCGCTGGATCGCGAAGCGACTGTATTTGCCAAAACTATTACCGTGACGACCGATCAGAACGGTCAAGCGATTGTCACCATTCGCTCTGACGCCGGTGTGCCGACACAGGTTTCGCTGATTCGCGGAACCGACGTCAGCAGCGGCAACCGTGTCGATGCATCGTTCACTATCCTCCAGGCGACGAGCGGTACGCCTGCTTATAGCGTGAGCCCGGCCAAGGCGAGCATTACTGGGTACTACGTCAATACCTGTGGCGCTGGCTCTGTCAGCTACGTCATCTACGGTGGAACGGCACCTTACACGGTATTCGCCAGCAGTTTAAGCAGCATTAGCCTTGAATCCGGCAATACGCGCGGTCAAACGGTCATTGTGCCCCGTTCGGGTGCGTCATTCAGCGCATTCTCTTTGGGAAGCGCCTGCGCGGGCACCAGCACCACGCTGCTGACAATTACCGATGCGACGGGGCGCGTAATCACGGCTTCATTTGATCTTATCGCCGGTACAGTGGCATTGCCAGTAGCACCGGATCCAAACGATCTGATCGTGACGCCGCCGGATGCGCGCATTGTGTGCACGGTCGGATCAGTTGTGGTGTTCACGATATCTGGCGGTACATCGCCGTATACGGTGGCGACGGATCGTCCGTACGTGCCGCCAGCGGTCGCCGAAACCACCCCGTCTAACGGGACGACCGTTTCTGGCGCGAACGTCAGACTGAACCAATCATTCGCGCCGGGAACCGTAATCAACGTTGCCGTGGCCGATGCCAAGAGCAAGACGAAGGCGGCAACCATCACATGCGTGCCGTAAACTTTTGGTGATGTAATCAACCAAAACGCCCCGTGAGGGGCGTTTTAATTTCTGGCACGATCCCCACCGTCTTGTCCAGTTCTCGATTGCCGCATACAACTAAATACCGATACCGAAACTTATGTAGCCGCCGCTGATTGTGCCTCAGCGAGCTGGACAATCTCTGCAACTACGGCGCTCGGCCTGTCCCGGTAGGACTCAACGACAAAGTGGGCCGTCTCGCGGTACAACGGGTGCCGTACTTCGTAGAGGTGGCGTAGGCGCGCTAGTGGATCGGTGACCATCAATAGTGGACGATCACGGTTGCGTCTGACGCGTTCGTAGGAGGTCTCAGGAGTCGAGTGCAGGTAGAAGACCGTTCCGCGCGCGTGCAACACATCGCGGGTGCTTGCATTAAGTATTGCGCCGCCGCCGGTGCCCAGAATAATGGGCTGGTGATGCGTGATCTCATCAATGATTTGTGCTTCGCGAGCGCGGAATGCGGACTCGCCCTCAATCTCAAAAATAGTTGCCACGCTGACACCGGTGCGTGCTTCGAGTTCGTGGTCGGAATCGAAGAAGGGCCGACTGAGCCGCTTCGCCAGCAATTGTCCGATGGTGGTCTTGCCCGATCCCATCAAACCGATCAGAAAGATGTTTTGCGTGTGCACAGCGCTGAAAGTTTTGAGTCAATTTGACCGAGTGTAGATTTGCTGCCTCATGGCATTCGATGTTCGCAGCCAACATTTGACCGTATCGTCTCGTCCGCACGTAAAAAAGGCGCGATTTTGACCGCGCCTTTGTTCCTCACGAGGGTGAGTGCTCCGCCGCTAGTTAACCGTTCCCGAAGTGTCCGTAAGGATACGCGGCGTCAGGAAGATAAGAAGTTCCTGCTTGTCAGTTCCCCGGTTGGTGCGTTTGAACAGGTTGCCGATGAATGGCGCATCGCCGAGAACTGGCACCTTGTCAGTTGAGTCAGTGAGCGTCTCTTCGTAAATGCCGCCAAGGACTACGGTGTCGCCGTTATTAGCAATTACTTTTGTAGTGACGCGGCGAGTATTCACAATCGGGCTGCCATCCTGAAAGCCTGCGATCGAGTCTTTGGTTACGTCCACGTCAAGAATTACGCGTCCATCCGGTGTGACTTGTGGCGTCACTTCGAGACCCAATACTGCACGTATAGTCACGACCGACGATTGCCCGCCGACGCCACCCGACACTCGCAATTTGAATTCCTGACCCTGCGAGATCGAAGCTTTCTGGTTATTCGCTGTGACCACCCGAGGGCTTGAGATTACCTTGCCGCGATTTGCTGCTTCAGCTGCGGACAATTCGAGATTGACGAGATTACCGTTGCCCAGGTTCAAAAAAGTCATGGCAAGCGTGCCAGCAGGGTTGCTGACAGGCAGATTGACGTTATATGGCACCGAGTTAATGTACGTTCCGGTCACCTGCCCCGTTGTTGCGTCAGGCTTTTGTTGCCAATAGTAGCTGGACGGTGAAAAGCCGGTAACGATACCAGTGCCTGGAACGTTGGCCTGATTTGGGTCGCCAATCGGCGTACCGGTGATGCCGATATTACGACCGTTGCTATTCATCCCCACGCCCACGCCAAATCTGGCTCCCAATTGGCGGCTGAATTTGTCGTCCGCGATCACGACGCGGGCTTCAATGAGCACTTGTTTGACTGAAATGTCGATACGCTGAATCAGCGCTCGAACCTCTGCCAGCTTGGAAGGCGTGTCTTGAACGATCAAAACGTTGGTTCGCGCGTCAACGGTTGCACTGCCGCGCTTCGACAGTACACCGGTGGTTGACGCGCTGGCACCCGAACCGCTGGTGGTGGGGACGAGAATTTTGCGCAACTCTTCAGCTTTTTGGTAGTTCAGCTGGAACAACTCCGTACGCAGCGGCTCGATGTCGGCGACTTGCGCTTTGGCTTCGAGCTCCTGCTTCTCTTTCAGCGCCAATTCTTCCTTGGGGGCGATCCAGACAACGTTGCCGTTTTTGCGCATATCAAGTGAACGCGCCTGCATCACCAGATCAAGCGCCTGATCCCATGGCACATCCTTCAGGCGCAGCGTGACGTTGCCAGCCACCGTGTCGGAAACGATGATATTGAGGCCCGTAAAATCACCAATGACCTGCAACACTGAGCGCACTGCGATGTCCTGAAAATTGAGCGAAAGTTTCTCGCCTTTGTAGCCAGGTCGTGACCCTTGGGTGAGTTTGTTCGGATCCTCAACGATTGGCTTGATTTCGATGATCAAACGGTTATCAGTCTGGTAAGCCGAGTGCTCCCAAAGACCCTTCGGTTCAATCACCATCCGTGTGTTGGCACCTTGAGTGAAGGTGTCAATCACTTGCACCGGTGTCCCGAAGTCGGATACATCAAGTTTGCGTTCAAGATTGCGCGGCACATTAGTCCGCAGAAAATCGACAACGAGTAGCTTGCCTTGTGGCTTGATATCGATTCCGGAATTAGCATCGGTGAGATCCACGATGATGCGACCTTCACCCGCTTGACCGCGACGGAAGTCGACGTCGCGCAAGCCAAATGTTGCGCCGTCAGTGGCGGCAGTTGCAGTGAATCGACCGGTCGCCGGTGCGGCGTCCGCAATTGCGGTACCCGGAGCGTCAAATAAGGCAATCGATAGCTTTTTGCCGTCGCTCTTGACGTCGTACGCCTGTGACTTGATCAAGTTCAAAACCACACGGGTACGGCCTTGCGCCTGTACGACGTTATAGCTGCGTAGCACCGAATCGGTTACTTCGTTGGTCGCCTTGCCAAGACTGGTGGTGTTAGCGAAGTCAAGTACCAATCGTGGAGGGGATGCAATGGCAAACACAGACGGCGCACCGGGCAGCGGGTCTTTCAGCGAAAAGGTGAGCGTCGTGCGACCCGCGGCCCCCTTGGCGACCGCGACGTCCTCAATGACGTTTTGCGCTGCGGCAGTCGGCGCAAAGCCAACCAGCGCCAGCGGTGCCGTCATAGCCAATAACGCGGCGAGTGTTCGCCCCTTCCCGCACAGCGCGCGCAATCGTTGCGTGGTCTTCATTTCTTTTGCTCCCGCTCTTGCAGCATGATCTTGGTTTGACGCTCGGCCCAATCGCCCGCACCGTCTTGAAATAGTTCTTTCATCGTCACTTCACCGTCAGAGATGGCGGTAATCACGCCAAAGTTCTGCCCCATGTAATTACCCTGTCGAACCTGAAAAACGCGGTTATCGTTAGCTTTCACCAAGCCCACAATGGCGCGACCCTTTTGCAGCGTACCAACCATCTTGAGGGTCTCAAGCGGATACGCCTCCAGCGCCTCCTTGCGCCGCGCCATGTCAGGCCCACGGGATCCCTTGCCTGTTTCAATCTTCCGCGGCTTGAACGGATCGGGCTGGTCGAAGGCGTTGTAGGTGAACGCTTCGTAGGGTCGCATCGCCGGTATGGGGTCGATCCTGCCTTTAGACGCCAAGCCCTGTTCGGCCATCCATGCTTTCAGATCCTGATCATCGCCGCCGCCGCAACTGGACAGTAGCAACGCGCTTGCCGCAATCAACAAACAGTCTACTGGGCGTGTAATGAGCATCTTCATCATTTAGGCGCCTTAGCAGCTTCCTTCGCCTTACGCTGCTTTGACACTTCTTCGTCGTCAAGGTAGCGGAAGGTCTTGGCTACAGCCTCCATTGTCAACACGCCGTCTTTGGGGTCCTTGTTAGTGATGGCGATGTCGTTCAATGTCACGATGCGCGACAGCTGCGATACATCACTGGTAAAGGCTCCGATGTCGTGATAATTGCCGGTCACACGCAAATCTACGGGCAGTTCCGCGTAAAAGTCCTGCTGCCGCTCTACACTCGGCTTGAACAACTCAAATTGAAGCCCCCGCCCCAATCCGGCCTGATTGATATCGGACAGTAACGCGTCCATTTCGCTTTTGCTAGGCAATTGCCGCAGAAGCGCACCGAACTGTTGCTCAACCTCTTTGAGCTGCTGAACGTACAAATCCAGATTGATGGCCTGCGCCTTCTTCGAACTGTATTCCTGGCGTAGCGTCACTTCCTGCTTCTGTTTGGCATCGAGCTCATCGTACTGCGGCATCCAGCCTAAATACGCGGCAAGACCCATCAGCACAAGAATCAACAGTGCAATCGCGCCAAATTTGGCGGGTAGCGGCCAAATCCCGATATCGCGGGGATTAAGGCGTTTTATTTCGTCCCAAGTCATATCTACGCCCTATTTCGTAATGGCCTGCATGACTTTGTCACGCGAGCTAGGAGCCCCAGCCGGGGGGGCAGTGCCAGTCGACACGGATTTTTCGGGCACTTTTTCTAGTCCCTTCAGGCTGATATTGAGGCTGAATTCATTGGCGCGCTGGTTGCGGTCAGTCACGGCTTTAATCTCTACCAACTCCGGCTTCTCCAGATACGGCGATGACTCAAGGTTTCTCATCAACGTGGACACACGGGCGTTCGACTGTGCGAGCCCGACCATATTGACCTTTTGGCCGGTTTGCTTGACCGATTTCAGGTAGACCCCGTCGGGGAGTTGACGCACCAGTTGATCGACCAACTTGACGGACGCGCTGCGATTAACTTGCAGCGTTTCCACGACTGACTTCCGCGCCAGCAACGCAGCAGTTTGCTCTCTAAGCTTTTTGATCTCGTCGATCTGCTCGGTTAGTTTCTTGTTTTCCGCCACCAGAAAATCATTGCGCCGTTGCTGCGATGCGATTCGCTCGTCCAGATACAGTTTGCCAACGTACCAAACGGCGGCAACGCCAACCAGAACGCCGATTAATATGAAGTTGAATTCGCGGCGTCGCACCGCGCGTTTCATCTCGCGGTGAGGCAGCAGGTTAATGCGAATCATGCGTCAAACCTCCGCAGGGCGAGGCCACACGCGACCAGCAATGCCGGCGCGTCAGCCGCAAGTTGTCGAGATTTCACGCCGGGGCTCAAGCCCATCTCGGAAAAAGGATTGGCGACCGAAGCAATCACATTGGTACGACGGGACACCGCATCGGACAAGCCGGGCAGCGCGGCGCAGCCACCGGCCAGCAGCATGTAGTCGAGCTGGCCCTGTGCGCTGGAAGTCAGGAAGAACTGCAACGCCCGCGCCGCCTCGATGGCGAGCGTATCAATATACGGACGCAAAACATCGTTGTCGTAGTTCGCTGGCAGATTTCCTGAGCGCTTCGCCGCCTCAGCTTCCTCGCCCGTCATGTTGTACGCGCGCTGAATTTCCTGCGTGAGCTGGTTGCCACCAAACGGGCTTTCGCGCATGAAAATCTGCTCGTCATTTCGGAATACGTAAAACCGCGTTGACGTTGCGCCGACGTCCAGCACACCAATGTTTTGATCGATACCTTTGCCGGGTAGTGCTTCCGCCATCAGCTCGTATGCACCCATGACGGCCATCGCTTCGATGTCCATAACAGCGGGCGTCAGTCCGGCGGATTCCAGTGCGGCGATACGATCTTCCACTTTTTCACGGCGCGCGGCGGCAATCATGACCTCGACCTGTGTTGCGTCGTTGGCCACAGGTCCGATCACGGCGAAGTCGAGATTGACTTCGTCGAGCGCAAACGGGATGTACTGGTTGGCTTCGGCTTCCACCGCGAACTCAAGGTCTTCGTCGCGATTGGTGGCTGGCAACGTGATGCGCTTTGAGATAACCATGCTGGTCGGCAGGGCAACTGCCGCAGTTTTTGAGCGGGAGCCCAATTTCCGCAGCGCCCGCTCAATGGTTGCGCCCACCGCCTCAAGATTGGCGATATTGCCATCCGTCACCGCGTCACGCGGCAACGGCTCAATGGCATAACGGCTTAGCTCCGGTCGCTGCCGGGTGCCGGACAGCTCCACCATTTTTACGGCGGTGCTGCTGATGTCAACACCGATGAGCGGGGTGCTTTTTGCACCGAATACTCCCCGGAGTGAACCCAAAAAATCTTTTTGCATTCAGAGCTTAGGCGACTTTATGTCGCCTGAAACTTTAAGTTGGGAGAGGAGTGTTGCATAAGGTTCGTCCGCTGGCAAGACGTGACCAAAAATTAGGCCCTCTATAATCAGAAAAAATACAACATTGGCATAACGGGCCTAGCCACGGCGGCATTTGCGACAATGGCGCGCTGTGGAGAAAGCCCCCGTGAGTGATGGCCGGATCCGGGGGAAAAGGTCTTTTCATGTTCAAGCGCTGGCTGATTTATCTGGGTTCTGTGTTCGCTGGCGTCGTGCTGGTTGGCGGCGTCGTGGGCGTGCTGGTCTGGGTGCTGATCAGCGCGCGTCTGCCTTCGCTTGATGTGCTGACCGACTATCAGCCGAAATTGCCGCTGCGTGTGTTGTCGGAGGATGGCGCAACCCTTGCCGAATATGGCGAAGAGCGCCGTCGCGTGGTTAAGCTCGCCGACGTTCCGCTGCATGTCCGACAGGCAATTCTTGCCGCCGAGGACGGCAAGTTTTATGAGCATTCTGGCGTGGACTGGCTGGCCGCCCTTCGCGTGGCCTATACCAACGTCACCACGGGATCGCGAATTGGTGCCAGCACTATTACCATGCAAGTGGCGCGCAATTTTTTCCTGACGCGCGAGCGCATGGGTTTGGCTGGTTATTTGCGTAAAGCCAATGAGGTAGTGCTCACTTACAAAATTGAGCAGGAGCTGACTAAAGATCAGATTCTTGAGCTGTATATTAATCAGATATTTCTGGGACAGCGCGCTTTTGGATTTGCGGCTGCTGCACAGGTCTACTATGGAAAACCGCTGGCCAGCATTACCGTCGCCGAAGCCGCCATGCTTGCCGGGCTGCCGAAGGCGCCCTCCGCTTACAACCCGTTTGCCAACCCGAGTCGCGCAACGTTGCGTCAACAGTACGTGCTGCGACGCATGCGCGAGCTGGAGTATCTGAATGATGCGCAATACAAGTCAGCCTTAGCCGCGCCGTCGACGCTCTCGCGCGACGGCATCAACACCGTGCACTCCGAGTTTTTGAACGAAATGGTGCGCCAGTTCGTGTTCGATCTGGTCGGCGAATCGGCATACACACGTGGCCTGACGGTCACCACCACCATCAAGTCGCGTGATCAGGAGGCAGCCTACCAGTCGCTGCGCCGTGGCGTGCTGGAATACGAGCGCCGTCACGCGTTCCGTGGCCCCGAGGCCTATGTCGAACTACCTGCTGCCGGTAAGGACAGCAAAGAGTCGAAGGACGCCTTGGCGGAGGCGATCGACAGCGCCCAGCAGCAATTCCCTGATAGCGATGACTTGCTGACGGCGGTGGTGCTCGAAGCCAACGCCAAGCGGATCGTCATCACGCGGGGTGAGGGTGAAAACTACACACTGGAAGGCGAAGGCATTCGTTTTGTCAAGAACGCGCTCGCCGAAAACGCGCCGTCGGGTGAGCGACTGCGACGCGGTGCGGTGCTGCGCGTGACGCAGGACGAAAAAAACGTGATGCGCATCACACAATTGCCGCAGGTTGAAGCCGCGCTGGTAGCGATGGATCCGAAGGATGGCGCGGTGAAGAGTCTCGTGGGTGGCTTTGATTTCTATCGCAACCAGTTCAATCATGTCACACAGGCAAGCCGCCAGCCCGGCTCGTCATTCAAACCGTTCATCTACTCCGCAGCGCTGGAAAAAGGCATCACCGCAAGCACCGTCATTAACGATGCGCCGCTGTTTTTCTCGGCCGGACAGACCGGTGGCGAAGAGTGGGAGCCGAAAAACTACGACGGAAAATATGACGGCCCGATGCGGGTCAGGACGGCGCTCGCCAAGTCAAAAAACATGGTCTCTATCCGCGTCCTTCGCTCGATCGGGCCGGGCTATGCGCAGGACTACATCACCAAATTCGGCTTCGATCCGAAGCAACATCCGGCTTATCTGACGCTCGCGCTCGGCGCGGGGCAGACCAACCCGATGCAAATGGCCGCCGCGTATTCGGTATTCGCGAACGGCGGTTTCCGCATCAAGCCGTACTTCATCAAAAAGATCGTCGACAGCAAAGGGCAAGTTGTTTTCGAAGAGACGCCAGTTATCGCGGGCAAGGATGCGCAACAGGCCATCGATCCGCGCAACGCCTTCATCATGACCACGCTGCTGCGCGACGTCGTGCGCGCGGGCACCGCGACCAAGGCGATGTCACTCGGCCGCAATGATCTCGCGGGCAAAACGGGCACCACCAACGACAGCTACGACGCGTGGTTCGCCGGATTCAATTCGTCCCTGGTCGGCATCGCGTGGGTCGGGTTCGATCAGCCGAAATCGCTCGGCGAACGCGAAACCGGCGGCGGCGTCGCGCTGCCGATCTGGATCAACTACATGAAATCTGCCATGAAGGGGATGCCGGAAACGCCGCTCAAACCACCGCCCGGTGTGGTCAGTGCGACGACCGGTCCCGGCGGCGAAGGTGATGGTTTGGTGCAATCGGCAGGTGTCACCGACTGGTATTACTCGGAGTTCCCGCCCAAGCGCTTTATCGATCCGCTTACCGGTAATGAAGGCAGCCGCAGCAAGCAGGATGAGGAAGTGCGGCAGCAGCTCTTCTGATGGGCCACGAGCGTGAGTCGCTGGCTGCCGTCGCAGCCCGCATCATCGTCGAATCAGAGCTGACCGACTGGGCGCTGGCGCGGCGCAAAGCTGTGGCTGAGTTGGGCTTGTCCGGGCACGGTGCGCCGCTGCCGTCCGACGACGAAATCATCGCTGAAATCAAAACCTATCACGCGCTTTTCAGCGGCGACGAATGGACGCAGCAGGTGCGTGCGCAACGCGAATTTGCGCTGGAAGCAATGGGAGAGCTCAGTCGCTTCAACCCCTTGTTGGTCGGCCCCGTCGCCGAAGGTTGGGCGCACGCAGGCAGCGAAATTCGCATCGAACTCAAGCCCGAGAATCCGAAAGAGGTCGAATACGCCTTGATCGAACTCGGCGTCGAATTCGAGCCCACGCTTGCCAAAGACGGCACGGTTTTGCTCGAAGTCATCGACGGCGACTGGCCCATGCGCATCGTCGTGCGCGAACGTGGCCGAGCGTCAGACCCGCGATTTCGGGTTCGATTGAGCGGCCCACAATTACAACAGCTCTTGCATGAAAGCACGGCTGATTAGGGGCTAAAGCGGCCTTTCCGTAATAGTCGACTTATTGTTATTTGCGAACCTACCCCCAATGCAATGGTGATTACAGCGAAAAGCCGATAGCTCCTGAAAAAGCAAAACTAACACTTTGTTACGAAGTACTCTGACCTCCGGCTGACCTTTTCCGCTCTCCCGCGTTCAAATGGTGACAGGGCGAAATGCAGAACAACGCGAACGCCATGTTTCATCAAAACCAGAAAGCGAGACCGCAATGAAACTGTTCAAATCCACCCTCTCCGCAACCCTGATCTCCGTCGCGCTCATCGCGTCCGGGGCAGCGTTGGCGCAACCCGCTGCCGGCATGCACCATCAGCCCGGCGAGCGCATCGTCAAATTTCTAAACCTCGACGCTACGCGCGCCGCCCAGGTCACGACCATCATGACCGACGCTAAAACGCAGCGTCGCACCGTCATGGAATCGATGAAAGGCAAACGCGACGACCCTGCTGCTCGTGAAGCCGCTCACGCGCAAATGAAAGCCATTGGCGAAGGCACCCAAGGCAAACTCGCCCAGGTACTGACTCCGGACGAAATGGCCAAAATGAAAGAAGCCCGCAAAGGTATGCGCGGACATGGTCACGGAATGATGCGCGGATAGGCAAACCACACCGACGCGCTTACACAGCGCGTACAAAAAAAAGAGCGGCTAGTGCCGCTCTTTTTTGTTTAACCCGCGTAGTTTTGCGAGTTGGTGAACGGCTACGGCAAGCAGGCCACACCGTGCGTCGATTCAATCCAGGTCAGGATTTGTTGCGCGTTGCGAGCGGTTGGAGACGACGTATTCACAGCACCCACGGTCAGAGCATCACCCGAGAGTCCAAGCAGCGCACGAAGGATTAAGAGGCCGTCGGTCAATGCGTTGACTTGACCATCGCCGTCGGCGTCGAGATTCAACGATGCGAGGTAGGTTTCAAGCACGTGACCAGTGCGGGTCGCGTTTTGACCGAATGCGCCCGCGCTTAGTGCGTCCCCTCGGTAGCCGAGGAGGTAGCGGATGATTATGACGACATCCGAATATGCACGTGTGGCAAGGTTGCCATCAACGTTCAACGCGCAGGCAGCGGACGGATAAGCCCCTCCTTCAAGTCTTGCCACGCAAAGATAAGTCATACCGCCCGTCGTACACGACCCAGCGATGACGATTTTCCCGCCTGCATCGACGATTACGCGTGTGCCGTATGAATCACCCGATGCAGCAGGGAAAAGTGCTTTTCCACCCACACCAAACGTGGCGTCCAAAACGCCGTTAGCGTTATAGCGCGCAGCACAGAAGTACGACCGCGAGCCGGAGTAACAGGCGCCCGCCAGCACAATTTTTCCATCCGCCTGCAACGCCAAATCTCTCGCATTCGCAGAACCTGAGTTAAAGGACGTAAACACGTGACCAGCGTCGCCGAACGATACGTCGAGCGAACCGTTTGGAGCCAAGCGCACCAAGCAAAATGACTGGAGTTCACCGGTTACTTGGCAGCCTCCGGCTACGAGGATTTGGCTGTCGTCTTGAAGCGCGATGCCGGCTGCCGACTGAACCGTACCAGGCAGCGCTGCAACAACCTTCCCCGAAGTTCCAAAACTCAAATCCAACAAGCCGTTTGCGTGATAACGGGCAATGCAGAAGTCAAAACCCACCCCGTTAAAGCAATGTCCGCTCACTAGCAATTTTCCATCAGCCTGAATTACCAAGTCAAAGGCGCTATCGTTATTTCCGGTCAGATCGGTCGTAACCATTCCATTGCCGTTAAAACTTGCGTCGAGCGACCCGTCCTCGTTATACCTCGCCATGCAGAAGTCAATCGCCTGCTGCGCATCGCACTCCCCAACAAGCACTATTCTGTTTTGGGAATCGACTGCAACCGCGTGGCCATTCGCGTCACTCGTTCCTATCGTGGTCACAACGCTGCCTGATCCATCACCGAACGATGAATCCAGAATGCCTTCGCTGCTGAACCGCGCGACGCAAAGGCCAGTTGGCCCAAACGCATACGGCCCGTTTGCTGCTACACAAGTACCCGCAAGTATGATGTGGCGGTCACGAGTGACAGCAACTGCTTCGGCAAACTTGAGTGGCCCCGGCGGTTGCCCCGCACTCGAGAAAGTTAAATCTACATTCCCGTTACCAAGTACGCGGGCCTTTGAAAAACGGGGAAACGACCCAACTGTGCCGCCGACAATATAGGCATCGTCGCCATGTGCGGCGATCGAAGCGCTGTAGCCATTGTCTCCGGCGGCGGTGAGGATCACAATGCCTCCACCGCCGAACGACGTGTCCAATTGACCGGGAGTAGCGGCCGAACTACCGCACAGCGCACATCCAAACGTGGTGCCTATCAAAGCAAACAGCCACTTGCGGCAAAACGTGGGCAGGTGTGAGCAGAGAAATGCAGCAATCATGGCGATGCTCGGCGCTGTGAACACCAGTGAAAGTCTAGCGGCTCCTGCCGACAAGACCCCAGCTCCTGTTTGGAATACCCACGTATATGGGCTAGGTGCATGAAAAAACTTCCGGTCGACTTTTGTGCAGGTTGGGTTCAACACACGCTAAATGACATGTTTTTGAGAAATGCTGAATGTCCCATAGTCGCTTCCGTGCGGGCAGGAGCAACGTGGTTTTTCTTGCGCAAGAGTAAAGGCTAGGTCGAACAGAAGTCGCTTGCCCCTGCCTGTGCAGGGGCTGTAAAGGATCTGGTTACTTTGAACCTAATACCTACTTCAGCAAACTCTTCAAAAGCTTGCCCATCTCAGCCGGATTGCGCGTGATGTGAAAGCCGCACTCTTCCATGATGGCGAGTTTGGCGTCCGCTGTGTCCGCGCCGCCGCTGATCAGCGCGCCGGCGTGGCCCATACGTTTGCCTGGTGGTGCCGTGACACCAGCAATGAAGCCGACGACCGGTTTCTTCATATTGGCTTTGACCCACATTGCGGCCTCCGCCTCATCCGGGCCGCCGATTTCGCCGATCATGATGACAGCGTCGGTCTCGGGATCTTCATTGAACAGACGCATGATGTCGATGTGCTTTAACCCGTTGATCGGGTCGCCGCCGATGCCGACGGCGGTGGATTGGCCGAGGCCGAGTTCGGTGAGTTGACCGACCGCTTCATAGGTCAGCGTGCCCGAGCGCGACACAACGCCGATGCGGCCCTTCTTGTGAATGTGGCCGGGCATGATGCCGATCTTGATTTCTTCCGGCGTGATGAGGCCGGGGCAGTTGGGCCCGAGCAACAACGTCTTTTTGCCGAGCATTTTGTAGCGTGTTCTCAGCATGTCGAGCACCGGAATGCCCTCGGTGATGCACACGACCAGATCGAGTTCGGCATCAACCGCCTCGTCAATCGCCGCAGCCGCGCCCGAAGGCGGCACGTAGATCACGCTGACCGTTGCGCCAGTTTGCGCTTTGGCTTCCTTGACGCTGGCGTAAATCGGAATGCCTTCGAAATTCTCGCCCGCTTTTTTAGGGTTCACACCAGCCACGAATGCCGCTTTGCCATTGGCGTAGGCCGCGCAGCCGTGGGTGTGGAACTGGCCGGTTTTGCCGGTGATGCCCTGGGTAATAACTTTGGTGTCTTTGTTGATCAGGATCGACATGGTTTTTTCCTTCGTTATTACTTTTATTGCGCTACGAATTCGACGCGGCGATTTTTCTGCTTGTTTTCAGGCGTGTCGTTGGCAGCGACTGGCTTGGTGTCGCCGTAGCCTTTGCCGGTGAGCGCTTCTTTCGGCACACCTTTGGCGACCAGATAGGCCACAACGCTGTCGGCGCGGCGCTGTGAAAGCGCCAGATTGCTTTCGGGCAGACCCACGTTGTCGGTGTGGCCACCGATTTCGCCTTTGGTTTTGCCGTCTTTAATCAGCTCCGCCAGATCGTTCAATTCCTTGGCTTCGCCGCCACCAATCTTGGCGCTGCCGGTATCGAATTCGACCTCCAGCTTGAACGTTTTGGCACCCGCTTTGAACGCATCGGCGGCAGCCATTGCCACGCCTTTGAGCTCGCTTGACCAAGTCACGCCATCCCCCAGCATCGCCTTGATTTCGGCTTCGGCGTCTTTCATGACCGCGTCACCCATTTCGCCCGTAGCTTTGACGCCAGCGCCGTCGAATGCGAGGCCCGTTGTCTTGCCGCCAAACGATTTGAGCCAGCCGAAAATGTCAGCCCATTTGCCAGCGAACGAGAACGCGGGAAGCGCTGCGTCGAGCGTCAATTTGTCAACGACGTTAGCGTCGCCGTAAGCCGCTTTGGCAGCCGCCAGAATCGCGTCTTTCGCGGCCTGATCTTTCACGGCACCTTCGAGCGTGACTTTGCCGTCGGCAACGTTCGCCGTCCACTTGCCGAATGACGGCAACGCGGGCTTCGCCGCTTCAACTACTTTCGGCGCAACAGGAGGCGTTGGCGGCGCAGGCGGCGCCTCTTTCGTTTGCGTGCATTGCTTCAACAACAGCGCAGCCAGAATCGCACAAACGATGACGGCCAGCCACTTCATCCAGCCCGATGCGGGCGCGGACGGCGTTAATGGCTTTGATGCGGTAGCGGCAGTTGCAACCGTCGCAGCAGCCGGTTTCGCAGTGGCTGCAATTGCGGCAGTACCGAGAGCCGCCGCACCAACCTTAGCCGCAACGGCTGCACCCGGCTTGAAACCTTTAGCCGCAGCCACGACTTTCTCAGCCGCTTCACCCATGTTGTTGGCGACGATGATCGGCAAGCCCGATTTGGCCAAAATTTCTTTGCCCAAGTCTTCGTTGGTGCCCTTCATGCGCACTACGAGCGGCACTTTCAGACCGACTGCTTTCGACGCCGCGACCACGCCTTCAGCAATGGTGTCGCACTTCATGATGCCGCCGAAAATGTTGACCAGAATCGCTTTCAGATTCGGGTTTTTCAGCATGATCTTGAACGCTTCGGTCACCTTCTCGGTCGTGGCACCGCCGCCGACGTCGAGGAAGTTCGCGGGCTCGCCGCCGTACAGCTTGATGGTGTCCATCGTCGCCATCGCGAGGCCTGCGCCGTTGACCAGACAGCCGATATCGCCGTCGAGCGAGATGTACGCCAGATCAAACTTGCTGGCTTCGATTTCAGCAGGATCTTCTTCGTCGAGATCGCGCATCGCGACGATGTCGGGATGGCGATACAGCGCGTTGCTGTCAAAATTGAATTTCGCGTCAAGCGCGACGACGCTGCCGTTGCCGGTAACGACGAGCGGGTTGATCTCGGCGAGTGATGCGTCCTTGTCGATGAACGCGTGATAGAGACCTTGCAGGCACTTGCGCGCTTCGACAAACGATTCCGACGGAATGCCAATCGCGCCGGAGATTTCGTCGCACTGCGCATTGGTCAGACCGAGGCCCGGATCAATGAACACTTTCTTGATCGCGTCAGGATTTTTGTGCGCGACTTCCTCGATATCCATGCCGCCTTCGGATGACGCCAGGAGCGCTACGCGCTGCGTACCACGGTCGAGCACCATCGAAACGTAGAGCTCCTTTTTGATGTCGGCGCCGTCTTCGATGAAGAGGCGACGCACCTTCTGGCCCGCCGGGCTGGTTTGATGCGTGATGAGCTGCATGCCGAGAATCGCGGTGGCGTATTCGCGCACCTGCTCCAGCGACTTCGCCACTTTGACGCCGCCGCCCTTGCCGCGACCGCCCGCATGAATCTGCGCCTTGACCACCCACACCGGGCCGCCGAGTTCCTGCGCGGCTTTGACCGCCTCTTCCACCGAAAAAGCCGGGATGCCGCGTGGCACCGGAACGCCGAATTCGCGAAGAATCTGTTTGCCTTGGTACTCGTGAATTTTCACGCTAACCCCTTCTTTTATTTAAGTGACTGATTTTCAGATTTGTAGGAGCGGCGAAAGCTGCGAACTTCGCGGCTTTCGCCGCTCCTACAAGCAATTTCTAAGACGTAGCTTCAGCGGTTTCGCCAACGTACCACGTCGGGTAGTACACGCGAACAGTTTCGCCGGTGATGGCCAGCGCATGACAGGAATCCAGTTGAAATGGGCGCTTGCCGTCGTGCGACTCGGTCTCGTTACGAATACCGGCAAACGTCTGCACCGCAGCGGTCGGCAGATAACCCAGCAATTCCGACAAATGCGTACAGCCCTTGATGCCGCCCATGTGCTCGGCAATCGATTTGCGGAAGCCTTTCAGCAGGTTGGCACCGATCAATTTTTTGTATTCCGGCGTAATGCGATTGCATTGACCGGGGTAGGGCATGTCGTCGGTCGCAGCTTCGATGTTGATCACTGCAAAGGTGCGATCAATCGTCACCCGCGCCCACATCTGATGCACCGGAATGTCTTTGCTGCGCGCGCCCATCGCGAGTTTGTAATCGCGATCTTTGGTGTCGGTAATGTGCGCCTCAATATCGAACAGCCCATCATCGCGACGGAAGCCTTCGTAACTCACGCGGCGTAAATGCAGGCGCTCGCGGGCGGCAGGAGGGGACAACGGCATGTGAGGTTTTGGTGAAGCGCAACCACCGATCAATCACAAGCTGGAGTAGGCTGAAACCAGCATGAGCCTTGTTCGGCGACGCGATAGACTGTGTCGGGAGAATGATTCTAGCGCGCTGCACGGCAAAATGTTGTGCGGTGCAGCGGAGCACCAGAATGGGTCTGAAACCCCGTGGAGGACGCGTAGTGAGTGAGAAAAAGTACGTTTTGGCGCTGGATCAAGGCACCACCAGCTCACGGGCGATCCTGTATGGCCACGACGGCGCGCCGGTCGCCTCGGCGCAGAAGGAGTTTCGCCAGCATTTTCCGCAGCCGGGCTGGGTTGAGCACGACGCCAATGAGATTTGGGCGTCGCAGCATGAAGTGATGCTGGGCGCTATCGCCAAAGCGGGCGCGCAGCCAGCAGAAATCGCCGCCATTGGCATCACCAATCAGCGCGAAACCACGGTGGTTTGGGATCGCGCGACCGGCAAGCCCATCGCCAACGCCATCGTCTGGCAGGATCGGCGCACGGCAGGGCTCTGCGATGAATTGAAAGCGCAGGGTAAAGCCGCGCTGATCCAGCAGAAGACCGGGCTGGTGCTGGACGCCTATTTTTCGGGCACCAAGCTCAAGTGGCTGCTCGACACCGTTCCCGGCGCTCGCAAACGAGCCGAGAACGGAGAGCTTGCGTTCGGCACGATTGACGCGTGGCTGATCTGGAACCTTACCGGCGCGAACCACGCAAAATCGACCCACGCGACCGATCCGTCCAACGCCAGCCGCACGTTGCTGTTCAATATTCACACCAATTCTTGGGATGACGAACTGCTCGCGCTGCTCGACATTCCGCGCGCTGTGTTGCCGGAAGTTCGACCTTCTTCCGGTTCCTTCGGTGAAGCGCAGATTGACGGCGTCGCCGTGCCGATTGCAGGCGATGCGGGCGATCAGCAGGCCGCTTTGTTTGGTCAGGCGTGCCACTCGCCCGGCATGGCAAAAAATACCTATGGCACGGGATGTTTTTTGCTGCTCAATACCGGTTCGAAAGCGGTTTCGTCAAACAATAATTTGCTCACGACCACCGCGTGGCAACTCGCCAACAGCGCGCCACAATACGCGCTCGAAGGCTCCGTTTTCATCGGCGGCGCGGTCGTGCAATGGTTGCGCGACGGGCTGCGCGCCATCAAAACTGCGGCGGACGTCGAGGCACTCGCCGCAGAAGTTCCCGACTCCGGCGGCGTCTATCTCGTGCCTGCATTCGCGGGCCTCGGCGCGCCGCACTGGGATCCGTACGCGCGCGGTGCCATGTTCGGCCTCACGCGCGGTAGCGGCATCACGCACATCGCCCGCGCCGCGCTCGAATCCATCGCCTTTCAGTCCGCCGATGTATTGACCGCGATGGAGAAAGATGCGGGTCTCAAGTTGACCGAATTGCGCGTTGACGGCGGTGCAACCGCAAATAACTTGCTCATGCAGATTCAGGCCGATTTGCTCGGTGTGCCTGTGGTGCGACCGAAAGTGCTGGAAACCACGGCGCTGGGCGCGGCGTATCTCGCAGGCCTCGCGGTTGGTTTCTGGAAGGACGCTGGGGACATCCACCGCAACTGGCAGGTGGATCGCATCTTCGAACCCACGTTGTCGCGAGATCGTGCGGGCGAGATGATGGCCGGCTGGGCAAAAGCGGTGGAGCGAAGCAAGCGTTGGGTGAATTGAGGGCTTTCGCATATCGCTTGTTGGAGCGGTTCCACCGCGATTTTCACTGAACATCAAAGTGTGAAGCGGGAAACAGCTTTACGCTGCAATCGCCATTGCACATGGGCTCAATGCGTAAAGACAAGCATGTCGACTTATATCGATAACTCACCCCAGCGCCTGACCAGAAAGGCTTCTGGCAAAAAGATGCTACGTCACGAAGTGCCTCTTGAGCCGTTCTGGCATCTAATTGTTTGGCCACATGCATGGCGGCAACAACAATTTGACATAAAAATAGCGCCACACATGGCGCAAAACGGAGCGACTTTTCAATGACCACCAACAACCGCATCGTCCTCTCCAGCGACCACGCCGCTATTGTTCTCCGACAGGCCATTGCTGCCCATGTCGCGGCGCGTGGCTGGGTGGCGGTCGACATCGGGCCCACGACACCGGAGAGCACCCCCTATCCCAAGCACGGCGCGGAGGCGGCGCAACTCGTCGCTTCTGGCGATTGCCGTTTTGGCATCATTCTGTGCGGCACCGGCCAGGGCATCATGATCGCGGCGAACAAAGTCAAGGGCATCCGTTGTGGCGTCTGTCTCGACACATTTTCTGCGCGCATGATTCGCCAGCACAACGACGCCAACATGCTGGCGCTTGGCGCGCGCGTGGTGGGCGAAGGGCTGGCGCTCGATATTGTCGATGCGTTCCTGACCGCCCAGTTCGAAGGCGGTCGCCATGCAACGCGGGTGGCGATGATTGAGGCGCTGGAGGGGTAGTACGCTCCGTAGGGTCGCGAATGGGTTGAGAGGTTGATTGATGCGTACTTCACCGAACCTGAAAACGTTGCTGGCGTTCTGCACGGCTGCCTTGCTCGCGACAACCGCGCGCGCTGTCGAGCCGCTCCCCGTGTTCGACGCCCACCTGCACTACAACATCGAGGCGAGAGAGGGCTATCCGCCCGCCAAAGTGTTAGAGATTTTCCGTCGGAGCAACGTGCGCGGCATCCTCGCGACGTCGCGGCCCAATGAGGGCTCTGAGCTGCTGATGAAAGCGGCGCCCGAATCGTTCACCATCGTGCCGTTTATCCGCGTCTATCGTGATCGCGCGGATTACGGAACGTGGCACAAAAATCCCGAAATCGTCGCCATGATCGAGCGTGAATTTGCCGACGGCGCGATGAAAGGGAAAGTGCGCGGCATTGGTGAATTTCATCTGTATGGCGACGAAGCGAAATCAAAAGAGTTCGCGCAAATCGTCGCCTTCGCGCAGAAGAATGATTTGTGGCTGCATGCGCACAGCGACGAAGCCGCCATTGAAACCATCTTCACGCTCAATTCAAAAGCAAAAGTTATCTGGGCGCACACCGGCTTCAACACTTCCACCGAACGCGTGGCATCCCTCATGAAAATGCACACGAATTTGATGGGCGAACTCTCGTATCGCAACGACATCACCGAAGGCGGCAAACTCTCGAAGGCTTGGCGCACGCTGTTCACCGCGTACCCCGATCGGTTTCTGCTCGGTTCCGATTGCTGGGTCGTGGAGCGCTGGGCGCAGTACGGCGAAATCATGGACTACTACCAGCGCTGGCTCGCGCAGTTGCCGCGGGACGTAGGGACAAAAATTGCGTATCGCAATGGCGAGCGGATTTTCGGTATTTCGTTACTCCGCAAATAGCGGCTCGTCCAAGGTCGCGCTCCATCTCCGCCGTCATTCTCGGCGTAGCCGGGAATCCAGAATGTTGGCTAAGTCTCCACACGGGAATGTTCCATGCACGTTTCTGGATGCCCGCCCTTGGCCAGCATGACGCCGCTTTGACATTTTCCGATCCCTACTGACACAATGCTGTCAGTAGCAGGCGCAAACAATCCTTCCTGTCATCACCCACCACGAAGGAAAC
Organism: Burkholderiales bacterium; assembly: GCA_025354165.1. Classification (GTDB taxonomy): domain Bacteria; phylum Pseudomonadota; class Gammaproteobacteria; order Burkholderiales; family Casimicrobiaceae; genus Casimicrobium. Next base: position 27,738 of record JANXNI010000058.1, read on the forward strand.
CATCATGATCGGCAACGCAGTCTGGTTTGAAATCCCCGCAAACGATTTCGAGCGCGCAGTCAAGTTTTACGAAGCAGTCTTTCAGGTCACGCTACGCCGCGAAAAGATCGGCGGCGATCTTGGCGTGTTCCCCGGCAGCGAGACCTCGGTGAACGGCGCTGTCGTCAGTCAGGCGGGCTACGTGCCAGCCACCAATGGCGCGGTCGTTTACCTGAACACCGGTGACGACATGGCCCCCTACATCGAGCGCGTCGTCGCCAATGGCGGCATCGTCATCACGCCAAAAACCGCGTTGCCGCCAGGCATGGGCCACTTCGCGCACTTCGGCGACACCGAAGGCAATCGTGTCGGTTTGTTTTCGCAAAACTGATCATGAGCGCCGCCACGCAGCCGACGCGATACTGGGTTGGCGTTGCTTCGCAGGACCACGTCGCACGCGGCGTGGCAGGCGGGTTTTGCCAGCTTTGTCACGGCAAAGCTGCGCCACTCAAACGCATGTCGCCGGGTGACTGGATCGTCCACTACTCGCCGAAAGAGCGACTCGATGGTGTAGAGCTGTGTCAGCAGTTCACCGCTATTGGCGAGGTCATCGGCAACGACGTCTACGTCTTCGTAATGGCACCCCGTTTCGCGCCGTTTCGCCGTGACATCCGGTTTGCCAAGGCACAGGCAACACCGATTCGCCCACTGGTTGAAAAGCTCTCGTTTATTCGCGATCCGAAGCGTTGGGGTTACGTTTTTCGCTTCGGTCATTTCGAGATGTCGAGAGACGACTTCGAACTGATTGCGAGCCGAATGCTGGGCGACGTGCCCGACGTTGCATCGCGAGTGCCGGTGCAGTTCGCGCTCGCGGCCTGACGGACTGCACGGATGCGCCGCGCAGACCGACTGTTTCGTATCGTCCAGTTTCTGCGCGGCCGTCGACTCACCACGGCGCAACAGTTAGCCAAATGGCTGCAAGTCAGCGAACGCACCATCTATCGCGACATCCGCGATCTGTCGCTCACCGGCACACCCATCGATGGCGAGGCGGGCGTGGGCTATCGCCTGCGCGGCGGATTCGAGTTGCCACCGCTCATGTTTGAACTCGAAGAAATCGAAGCCCTAACGCTTGGCGCGCGCATGGTCGAAGCGTGGAGTTCGCCGCAACTTGGCGCAGCCGCACTATCCGCCATTGCCAAGATCGCCACCGCGCTGCCGCCCGAGCGCAGACAGTGGTTAGAGGCCAGCCGCACCTACGTGCCGCAGTTCCACATCCCGAAGCAACTTGGTGAACGATTCGAGCTTTTGCGCGGCGCGATTCGTGATCAGCTAATCGTGCATTTCGTCTACGCCGATGTCGCGAAGAGGCTCAGCGAACGGCGCGTGCGGCCGCTCTCGCTTTACTTCTGGGGCGAACACTGGACCCTCGCTGCGTGGTGCGAATCGCGCGACGACTTTCGTAGCTTTCGCATTGATCGTGTGATTCGTTTGCAGGTCACTGATGAGAAATTCAAAGAAGAGTCGGGCAAGCGACTGGCTGATTTCGTGCGGGCGCAGCGATCAGCGGCAATGGCCAGGAACGACCCAATAGCGTAGCTATACTGTCGCGACCAAAAAGCGGGTTGGATTTCAGCAAAACCTGGAGTCAATTTCTGGCTGAAATTAGTAGAGGTGCAAATGATGAATGGTCGACGTTTAACTCCATCGGTCGGTGCTTTAATAGTTGCGTTCTGGCTGTGCATCACCACATCGGCGCTCGCTGCGCGAGAGTCCGAGTCAGAGCAAGCCGTACACCCGGACGCGTTAGCTCAGATCCAGACGATCTTGTCAGAGAAAGCGGCGCGCAGTCCAGTGGAAAACAAACTGGACTCCAACCTTCTTTACGGCATGCGGGCGCTGCAGCAACGGCGTTTCGGTCAGCTACGGATCGAGCCCGCGTATGTGGAGAGCTTTATGCAGGAACACGTCGCAGCCGACGAAACCGTGCAAGTATCGATTCAGGCTAAGGTCAGCGATGGTCTGCTGGCCAGTCTCGCTGCTGCGGGAGCGCGCGATGTGAATGCACTAGCTGCCTAGGGTGAGATCACCGCACGTATGCCACTAACCAATCTGCTCGATATTGCGTCGCGCAACGACGTGCGCTTTATCGGACGTTTCGACCCAGGCGGCAGCGGCCGCTACATCCCGACCGCCGATGAGCTGCGCGCGCGCCTCGCCGATTTGCCTCGTGAGATTGCGAAGATCGGCTCGGTCACCTCGCAGGGCGTGGTCGCGCATGCCGCTGACAAATCCCACAGCACCGGCATCACCGGCACCGGCATCAAGATATGCGTGCTGTCGGATGGCGTCAATTCGCTAGCGGCGCGTCAGGCCAGCGGTGATCTGCCGGCTTCGGTTGACGTTGTCACCGGACAAGCTGGCAATGGTGACGAAGGCACCGCGATGCTCGAAATCATCTATGACATGGCTCCCGGTGCCACGCTCGGCTTCGCGACCGCGACCGGTGGGACGGCCCAGATGGCCGCGAATATCCAGACGCTGCGCAACTCGCCGCACAACTGCAACATCATCGTAGATGACTGGACTTATTTCCTTGAGCCAGCCTTTCAGGAAGGGACCATCGCGCAAGCCGTCACCACGGTTGTGACGGGCGGCGCGTTGTACTTTTCCGACGCAGCCAACTCCGGCAATCTTGCCCACAACCAGTCGGGCACGTGGGAGGGCGACTTCGTCAACGGTGGAGCGGTCGGTGCTCCTATTGTTGAAAGCGGGACGCTTCACAGCTTCGGCGCTAATTCATTCAACACGATCACGACGAGCAGCTCTTTCTGCTGGTATGTGCTGACGTGGAGTGACCCGATGGGCGCGTCGACCAACGACTATGACTTGTTCATCCTGAATTCGACGGGCACTACGGTGTTGTTCCAGTCAACGACCACGCAGAACGGCACACAAAACCCGCAGGAATTCGTCAACACCTGCACCAATTTGGCCAACGCGCGTATCGTCGTCGTCAACCGTTCCGGAGCTGCTGCAACGCGCGCGCTGCGCATTGACACCGAGCGCGGTCGCCTCGCTGTCGGCACCAACGGCAACACATTCGGACACAACGGTGGCGTCAATACGATTACGACGGCAGCAGTCAATGTCGCAACGGCGGGCGGCGGTGTGTTCGTCGGGGGCGCTGCCAATCCGGTCGAGAGCTTCAGCTCAGACGGTCCGCGCCGACTCTTCTACACACCTGCGGGCGCGGCAATCACCCCAGGCAATGTTCTGTTCGGTAGCAACGGCGGCACTTTGCTAAACAAGGTCGACATCACGGCCGCCGACGGTGTGACCACGACATCGCCGGGATTCACCACCTTTTTCGGCACCTCGGCCGCTGCGCCGCACGCTGGTGCAATCGCCGCGCTCGCATGGTCAGCCAAGCCGTCGGCGTCTTCGTCGACGACAAAGGCCGCGTTGCTCAGCTCGGTGCTCGACAACGAGGCCGCAGGTTATGACGTGGCGGGCGGCGCAGGCATCGTCATGGCACCGGCCAGCGTTCGTGCGATGCTCAATCCGCTGGGCGTCACCAAATCCTTCTCGGCCGCGTCCATCACCGCCGGGACGACGTCCACGCTCACGATCACGCTCAGCAATTCGAACACCGTCGCTTTGAGCGGTATCGCATTGGCCGACACTTATCCGGCTCAGGTGGTTAACGCGGCGACGCCGACCGCCACGATCGCTGGTGCGGGCTGTACTGGCACGTTGACAGCGGCCGCTTCCGGTGGGTCAATAACGCTGAGTGCGGGCACGGTACCAGCGTCCACCAATTGCATCATCACCGTGAAAGTCACCAGCAGCACGCCGGGCATTTACAGCGACGCGAGCGGCAGCCTCACGACGCCAATCGCGCTCAACACGGCCGCAGGATCAGCGACGCTAACTGTGCTGACCGCGCAATGCGTGCTTGATCTTGATGGCGACGGCGTCATTGACCCGCTGACTGATGGCCTGATACTCATCCGCGCCATGGCCGGACTGTCTGGACCGAACGCAATTGCTGGAGGCATCGGCAGCAGCCCCAGCCGCTCGACGTGGAACGCGATCAGCCCCTATATCAACCCGGCGTTTCTCGACATTGACGGGAATAGCGCTGTCGATAGTAAGACCGATGGTTTGATGCTGCTGCGCATGATGTTCAAGCTCAGCGGAGATGCGGTAACCAATAACGCGGTAGGCGTCGGCGCAACGCGCGCTAACTGGCCCGCGATTCGCGATTACGTCAACACTCAATGCGGAACCAGCTTTAACTGATGGTGGGTAAATGAACGGTGCAAAGAGTCTCGTCGAGACGTTGTTGAAATCCGGCGTGGACACCTGTTTCGCCAATCCCGGCACCAGCGAAATGCACTTCGTTGCGGCGCTCGATCAGAGCGTCGGCATGCACTGCGTGCTGGGCTTGCAGGAGAACGTGGTGACCGGGATGGCGGATGGTTATTACCGCATCAAAGGCAAGCCGGCTTGCACGCTGTTGCACTGCGGGCCCGGCCTCGCGAATGGTCTCGCTAACTTGCACAACGCGCGCCGCGCTCGCAGCGGCATCGTGAATATTGTCGGCGATCAGGCGACGTATCACCGTCCGCTCGATGCGCCGCTCACCGCCGATACCGAGAGCCTTGCGCGCGCCGTGTCCGCATGGGTGCACACCAGCGCGCATGCTGCTGATGTTGGGCGCGATACGGCCGTTGCTGTGCAAGCAGCGTCAGCGGCAACGGGCCGCATCGCAACGCTGATTTTGCCGTCTGATACGTCGTGGGATGAGGGCGGCGTGGTGGCCGATGCGCTGCCGGTGCTTGTATCGCCCGCGATCAATCCGTTCGCCGTGCAGAACGCGGCTCGCGTGCTTCGTTCAAGCAAAAACGTATTGATTCTGATTGCCGGGAACGGAACGAACGCGCTGTCGCAATCGCTCGCGTGGCGCATCGCGCAGGCCACTGGCGCGGCGCTGATGGCGGATTACATCACTGGCCACGTTGCACGCGGGCGCGGACGTTTGCAGCTGGATCGCGTGCCGTACAACACGGATCAGGCCGTCAAAGTGCTGAGCCGGTTTGAACACATCATTCTGGTGAGCGCGAAGCCGCCCGTCGGCTTTTTCGCTTATCCCGGCAAGCCGTCGAAGCAATATCCCGACACCGCGCAACTGCATGTGCTCGCGCGCGAGGATCAGGACGCCGAGGCTGCGCTGCGGGCGCTGGTCGATGAGCTTGGCGCACCCGAAGTCGCTATCCCCGATCCCGGCCCGCGACCGGATATCGTGACCGGCGCACCGACGCCCGAAGGCCTCGCGCAAACGCTGGCGGCGGTGATGCCGGAGCACGCCATCATCGCGGATGAGAGCGTGTCGTACGGTCGCGGCTTTTACAAAAACACCCATGCCGCACCCGCGCACGACTGGCTGCATCTTGTCGGTGGCGCCATTGGTGCGGGCATGCCGATGGCGACTGGCGCGGCAATCGGCAGCGGCGGTCAGCGCCGCGTGATCAATTTGCAGGCGGACGGCTCGGCGATGTACTCGCTGCAATCGTTGTGGACGCAAGCGCGCGAGCGGCTGCCGGTGACCACCATCCTGCTCAACAATCGCAAATACAGCATCCTGATCGGCGAATACAAAGCCGTTGGCGCGACGCCGGGCCCGACCGCGATGAGCATGCTCGATCTTGGCAACCCGAATCTCGACTGGGTCGCGCTCGCCAAAGGCATGGGCGTCGAAGCCGCGCGCGCGACGACGCTGGAAGCGTGCGCCGATCTCATGCGGCAAAGTTTCAAGCAGAGCGGGCCGTTTTTGATTGAACTGACGATTTAGGCGTTTTCGTTGCTGGGAATTGCCCCGGATTAAGGCGGTTTTATGGCTCCTTCAGACGTCACGAGGAAGGCGCGATCACGATTAGCTTTTGCCCAAATTAACCTGTAAAAAGGGGGTAGAGCCCGTAAATGGCATTTGTTGACTACAGCCATAAATGCCACGTAGCCCCAATCCAGAATGGGTTACAGCAAAAAGCTATTACAACTGAAATCCCGCCCAGAGCACCGCACCTTCGGCCACATCGCGCAGCAATCCCGGACGATCCGCAACGTACGCTACCGCTGATGTGCGCTCACGTTCAAACCACTCGCCAAATTGCTGGATTTCCGTCGCGCTGTGAAACGCGAACATTAATTCGTAATTCAGAAACAGGCTGCGGCTATCCAGATTGGCCGATCCCGCCAGCGCCAGTACATCGTCAATCACCGCCAGCTTGGCGTGCAGCATTTGCGGGGCCAGCCACACACGCGCGCCGGCGCCCGCCAGCGTGCGCAGCGCTCGATTGCGCGCCACATCCGACATGCGGTGGTTCGACCTCGCCGGAATCAGCAAATCCACTGTCACACCGCGCCGTGCTGCCAGACACAGCGCCAGCAACAGCGCCGAGTCCGGCACAAAGTACGGAGTGACCAGCGCCATGCGCGTTTGCGCGCGATAGGCGGCGGTCACCAATAGCGAGTAAACCGTATCGTCTACCTGATCCGGGCCCGACGCGATGAGCTGCGCGCCCGCCGACTCAGGCGCGGGCAACCACGTCGCAGGCGGCGGAAGCGCCAGATATGGACGACCGCGCGCGAACGCCCAATCGTGCTCAAACAGCGCATGCGCCTGCACCACGAGCGGCCCGCGCAAATCAAACGTCAGGTCGTGCCACGCCGCCGTTTCAGCATTACCTTCAAAATATTCAACGGCCAGATTGCGCCCGCCGCACCACACACGCTGGCCGTCCTGCGCCGCGTCCACCACCAGGAGCTTGCGATGATCACGCAGATTGCTTCGCCCTTTTTTAAACGGCGAATGCAGCGGCGGCACGAACAGCAAAAATTCGCCACCGCAATCGGTCAACGAGCGCAGTCGCGGCCGACCCGCCATCAGACTGCCAAGCCCATCGAGCAACAGCCGCACCTTCACGCCAGCGCGCGCTTTCGCGCAAAGCCGTTCGATCACCGCCTCGCCAATCTCGTCGCGACCGAGAATGAAGGTACAAAGATCAACCGTGTGCTGTGCGCCATCCAGCGTGTCCCACAACGCATTCAACGCCTGCTTGCCATCGGCATGTAACGTGAATTCGCGGTACGCCGCAGGCTCCGGCTGCTGTAGCGTCAGGATCGTCTGCACGGGCCACGAAGCCGTCGCGTAAATACTGCTCAGCGTCGCAATGGGAAGCGCATCCGGCCGCGCCCGTTTGCGCGAACCAAACAAAAGAAAAGCCGGTAGCGCCACATACGGCATCAGCAAAATGAACAACACCCACGCAATAGCCGCCGTCGGATGTCGCCGTTGATGCATCACATGCGACGCAATAACGTAAGTCAGCACCGCCAACGCCGACACCAGCCCGTGCAGCGTCAGCCAGTAAGCGGGAGTCAGACCGTGAAACATCAGTTAGATTTATATGCGCACACGCATGCTCTGCCGCGTGTTCTGGGGCGAAGCGTGCTCCTCGCGTACGCCATCGCAATCAGGCTCGACTTGCTACTGTCGCGTTGATTTCGTTGACTGAAAATGGCTGTTATGGGCCTCATGCTGCTCGCGGATCAGGGATGAAACCGCATTATGTCCATCCGCAAGCTTTGCGGCGGTCTCGGTCGCCAGCGCAGCAAGCGAAACGCGCACGCCCACTCTCGATGTCCCAAGCGACGCTAAACAAGTCAAATGCAGGAGAGTTGCCAGGCCGAAGAGCAATGGGACTGGCAAAGCTTGCAATCAGTACATCCTGTAGCGCACGCGGGATTGACGCTCAAAAAGTCGCAACTGGACGAATCGACAGCTATCATCTTGGCGATAATTGTCTTTAGCCGCGTTGATCGCATAGTCAGGTTCTCCAGAATACATGAATTCAAGCGTCGTTGATTCTTTGCGGCACGAAGCCAACGCGAAGTTAGATCCGAAGCGCAAGAGCGCGTTGGGGCAGTTCATGACGCCCTACAAAGTCGCCGAATTCATGGCGAATTTGTTTACACAGCGCAGCGATGTCGTGTTGCTCGACGCTGGGGCGGGCATTGGATCGTTAACGCTGGCTGCGAGCGAAGTGCTGGATATCGTACGAGCGGAGGCGTGGGAGTTGGATCCGGTGATGATCGCCTATCTGGAGTCGAATCTCGACGGCTTGGGCGTTTCCTATGAAATTCACGAAACGGACTTCGTTCTTGATTCGGTAGACCGGATTCAGTTCATGAGCGGCACGCGATTCACGCACGCGATTCTGAATCCGCCGTACAGAAAAATCAGCGCACAGTCGGTCCATCGTTTCGCCTGTCGACAGGTCGGTCTGGAGACCGTCAATCTTTACACGGCCTTTCTCGCTTTGGCCATCCTGCAAATGCGCGAACTAGGCGAAATTGTCATCATCATTCCGCGCTCATTTTGCAACGGCCCATACTACAAACCGTTTCGCGAACTGATGCTAGCGGAGTGCTCGATTGACGCTATACACGTGTTTGAATCGCGCGACAAAGCGTTCAAGGACGACGATGTGCTTCAGGAGAACGTGATTCTCAAACTCACGCGCGGCGGCGTGCAGAGATCGGTCAAATTGTCCGTTTCGCGCGACGCCAGTTTTGCTGATTTGCAGCAACGCGAACTCGAATTCGATCGCGTCGTACAACCGGGTGATCGCGAAAAATTCATCTGCATACCGCTGGAAGACGAAGCGCTCGATCACGGTGGTCTGTTTGTACATTCACTGCGCGAACTTGGCGTTGAAGTGTGTACTGGGCCGGTCGTTGATTTTCGTCTGAAGAATTGGTGGAGTCAGAGCCCGCAGCCAGGCACTGTTCCGTGCCTCTATCCGCATCACTTTACGGCAGATGGTTTTCACTGGCCGAAGGAACACAAGAAACCAAATGCACTATTTCGCTCACCGGAGGTCGATAAGTGGCTAATGCGAGAAGGAATTTACGTGCTCGTCAAACGATTCTCCGCGAAGGAAGAGCGCCGTCGCGTTGTCGCGCATCTTGTGACACCGCAAGACACGCGAAGTGAATGGGTCGGCTTCGAAAATCACTGGAACGTTTTGCACATCGGCAAGCGCGGTTTGCCAATGGAGATCGCGAACGGCCTGACCTGTTTTTTGAACAGCACGCCGCTCGACGATTATTTTCGCGTGTTCTCTGGCCACACTCAGGTGAACGCTACGGATTTGCGCAACATGAAATTTCCGAGCATTGAAAAGCTTGAACGCGTGGGACGAGCTTATAGCCGCCACCTCAGCCAAGAAGCGACTGACGAACTGGTGCGATTAGCGTGAGCAAGAAGAAAAAGCTGCAAGATGCGCTGCACATTCTGGAAAGCCTGGGCATGCCGAGGGCGCAGCTTAACGAGCGATCGGCGCTTTGTTTGCTAGCGTTGGTCGATGTCAAACCAACTACGTCGTGGACCGCGTGCAAAGACCCGCTCATCGGTATCACGCCGATCATGGATTGGGCGAAGGCTCATTACGGCGTCGACTACGCACCAAACACGCGGGAAACATTTCGCCGACAGTCGATTCATCAGTTTATTGAGGCAGGTATTTGTCGATACAACCCGGACAAGCCTGACCGACCAGTGAACAGCCCAAAGGCGGTTTATCAGATTGAGCCGACACTGCTGAACGTGCTTCAAGCCTTCGGCAAACCGCAATACGACGCCTTGTTCAAAACGTTTCTGAGCACCCGACAAAGCTTGACCGAGCGATACGCGAAAGCGCGCGAGATGGTCACGATTCCGCTCGCGATGAAGGGCGGCAAAACAGTTGCGTTGTCGCCCGGCGATCATTCGGAACTCATTCGCGATATCGTTGAGCAATTCGGCGCTCGCTACACGCCGGACGGCGAGTTGGCCTACGTTGGCGATACCGGTGACAAGCATGGATATATCGACGACGACTTGTTTCGTAGCCTCGACGTTGAGCTGGACGCGCATGGCAAGATGCCGGATGTCGTGATCTACATGCGCTCGAAGAATTGGCTGGTCTTGATCGAGTCGGTCACAAGTCACGGCCCCGTTGATTCGAAGCGACAAATTGAACTGACACGACTGTTCGGCAAATGCAGCGCGGGCTTGATCTTCGTTTCCGCGTTTCCGAATCGCCGAACATTCCTCAAGCACCTCAGCGCGATTGCGTGGGAGTCGGAAGTGTGGATTGCCGATGCGCCCACGCATCTGATTCATTTCAACGGTACGCGCTTTCTGGGGCCATACTAAAGCCCGCCGGGACGCATCACCGAACGACGTAGTTCACGCCCGAAACGGAATCAAACTCACCGCATCGGTGATGATCGTATCTACGCCCCAACCCCACAATTTCTCCGCCGAATCGGGATCGTTGCAGGTGTAGCAGGCGACGCGCAGTCCGTTCGCGTGAGCAACGTTGACGATGTCTTGCGTCAACGTTCGCCAGTTGGCGTCCATCGCTATCGCGCCGACGGTTTTGCAGCGGGCTAGCCAATCTGCCGGGAGCGGACTGTCGAACAAATGCGCGCGGTCGAATTCGGGCGCGGCGTCGCGGGCGGCGATCAGCGCTTCGGTGGAGAACGATGAGAGCAGCGGCTTCAGCGCGGCGTGCGCTGGGTCAGTAAACAGGGCTTGCGTTTCGAGCGCGACCGCTGCGCCGGTTTCGCGTTCGCGGCCGATGCAGGGTTTGATTTCGGTGTTGAGTGTGACGCCGCTCGCGATGCAGAATTTTGCGACGCGCCAGTAAGTTGGGATGGGCTCGCCTGCGTAGTCCTTTGAATGCCATGAACCGGCGTCCAGCAGCGCGAGTTGATGCCATGTTTTTGCGGCGACGCGTCCGCGTCCGTCAGAACAGCGATTGGTGGTGTCGTCGTGCATGAGCAAGAGCGTGCCGTCGCCCGAGAGCTTGACGTCGATTTCGGCTGCGCGATAGCCATGCGCGACGCCGAGGCGAATCGCGGCTAACGTGTTTTCGGGGGCGAGCTTGCCAGCGCCGCGATGGGCGATGGTTTTGGCGTAAGGCCAGGCGGGGATATTCATGGCGCGAGTTTAATCATGTGTGGGAGCGGTTCTGCAGCGATTCTCCAGGGCGACGCATCAATCGCGGCGGAACCGCTCCCACAGACGCAGCTACAAGTCGAAGCGAATTCCCTGCGCCAACGGCAATTTCGAGCCGTAGTTAATCGTGTTGGTGGCGCGGCGCATGTACGCCCGCCAGCTATCCGAACCCGATTCGCGGCCGCCGCCGGTTTCCTTTTCGCCGCCAAACGCGCCGCCGATCTCGGCGCCGCTGGTGCCGATGTTTACGTTCGCGATACCGCAGTCACTGCCTGCGGCAGAGAGGAAGCGCTCCATTTCGCGCAGATCGTTGGTGAAGATGCACGACGACAGCCCGTGCGCGACGGCGTTGTTGAGTGCGATGGCCTGCTTAACGTCGCCGTCGTACTTGACGATGTAGAGGATCGGCGCGAATGTTTCGTGACACATCACATCCGCTTGCGAGGGCATTTCAACGAGGGCAGGATTCACATAAAACGCATCGGCGCCCAGCGCCTCAAGCGTGCGCTCGCCGCCGACGATTCTTCCGCCCGCATGGCGCGCGGCCACGAGAGCTGTTTGCATCATGTCAAACGCGGCTTTGTCGATCAGCGGCCCGACCAGCGTGCCATCCTCAAGCGGACTGCCGATCCGCAGCTTGCCGTAAATTGTTTTGAGACGCGATACCAGCGCATCGTAAATCGACGCATGCACAATCAGGCGACGCATCGTGGTGCAGCGTTGACCCGCAGTGCCGACCGCTGAAAATGTGACGGCGCGTTCAACCATTTCGAGCGTCGCGCTCGGCGCGATGATGGCGGCGTTGTTGCCACCGAGTTCGAGAATGCTGCGCGCGAATCGTTTGGCGGTCGCTTCGCCGACCATGCGGCCCATGCGCGTAGAGCCCGTCGCGGAAACGAGCGGGATGCGCGCATCCGCCGTGAGCGCCGCGCCGACATCCGCTCGCCCGAGCAACACCGCTGACAAATTGTCTGGCGCGGTGTGACCAGCCTCGTGATAGCGCTTCACGGCGCGATCAAAAATCGCTTGCGTCGCCAGCGCGGTGAGCGGCGCTTTGTCGGATGGTTTCCAGATCGTGCTGTTGCCGCAGACGAGCGCGAGCGTGGCGTTCCACGCCCATACCGCGACTGGAAAATTGAACGCGCTGATGATGAGCGTTGGCCCCAGTGGATGCCACGTTTCCATCATGCGATGTTCGGGGCGTTCAGAGGCAATCGTGAGGCCGTAAAGTTGGCGCGACAGACCGACAGCGAAGTCGCAGATGTCGATCATCTCCTGCACTTCACCGAGTCCTTCCTGCAGAATTTTCCCCGACTCAATCGACACCAGTTTGCCGAGCGCCTGCTTGTGAATGCGTAGCTCCTCACCGAGCAGGCGAACCAGTTCGCCGCGAGCGGGCGCAGGCACCAAGCGCCACGCCAGAAACGCGTCGCGACTTTGCGCAACCGCGCGTTCGACGTCGCCTGATGAAGCGCATTGCAGCGTTGCGATCACGTCGCCCGTGATCGGCGTGCGTGCCACGATGGCGTTTCCGGCGACATCGCCGGGCAGCGTGAGACCCAGTTGTTTGCAAAGATCAAGTGCAGTTTGTTTCATGGCGAATCCAATGGATATCAAAGCGTGTTCTGTGTGACGAAGTGTATGGGGCGCACGTTGCTTTTGTAGGAGCGACTTGTCGCGGCCCTTCTTCGTTCTCGCAACTGTGGTCGCGGCAAGCCGCTACTACAACTACGAAATCGACTCAATACGGCGTGACTGCTCGTACGCGATTCCAAAGCGGTTAGTCAGAAAATCTGGCAGCGCCACCTGCTCCTGACGAATGAATCCGCTGGTCGGCAATTTGCCAGAACGGAAGAGATCGACCGCCGCACAAATGCCCGCCGCTGTCGTGATCTGGATGGCGGACACCGCTTCGTCGCTGCCGGTGGCGCGTTGCGCGAAGATCTTGCGGGCAAACACTTCCTGCACGTAAGCGCCTTTGCGCATGCCGCTGACGGTGACGAACACGAGCACCACATCCTGCATGGTCGTTGGCACCGATTTGCGCATGATGTCCTTGAGCGCTTCCTGATCGTTCGACAAGCGCAGCTCGGACAACAAAAATTGCATCAGCGCGCGGTGACCGGGATAACGCACGCTTTTGTAATCAAGGTTGCGCACTTTGCCGTCGAGCGTTTCGCACAAGGTGCCGAGGCCGCCGGACGTGTTGAATGCTTCGTACTCCACGCCGTCGAGCGAAAAGTGCTCCAGCCCTTCGAGCGGCAGCATCGCGGTGATCGCACCTTCGTGAATCGCCTCGCACGGATGGCAGTATTCGTTGATCAGACCGTCCACGCTCCAGGTCAGGTTGTACTTGAGCGCGTTGGTGGGGAAAGCGGGCAGCGCGCCAACACGCATCTTGATTTCGTCGAGGCTGTCAAAGCCTCGTGCGAGGTGGTTGGCCACGATGCCGATGAACCCTGGCGCGAGACCGCACTGCGGCATGAAGGCAGTTTTCGCACCCTGCGCTAAACCCATGATGGCTTTGGTCGCGGCGACGTCCTCGGTGAGATCGAAGTAATGACAACCTGCGCTCTTTGCTGCGGTCGCGATTTTCACGGCGAGGTGATACGGCAGCGCGTTGATCACGGCGTCGTGACCCTTGAGCGCGCTTTCGAGGGCCGCTGCGTGGGTGGTATCGACGACGCTGGTTTCGACGTTTAAGTGCGCCAGCTTGTCGAGCGACGTCTGTGATTGGTCGATCACGGTGAGCGAGTAGTCGCCCGTATTGACGAGCAAGTGAGCGATGGTGTGGCCGATGTGCCCGGCGCCGAGAAGTGCGATTTTCATGATGTGCTGCGTGTGGCTCGTTACTTGAATAGGGAAATTTTAGGAAGGAGCGCCGACGATTAATAGGAGCAAAAGCGGCGATACGCTTCACTAAATGCGACAATTTGTATTGTCAAAAATGCGTTTTGAAGTAGCGGAGGAAAATTTGGTCACCTTAGCCCGAAAAGCATCCGCGCAAGTGGTCGTCAATGCAAGCCCTGTTCTCGATGCAACGGATCGTGAATTGCTCGCGCTATTGCAGGCCAATGCGCGCGAAAGCGTGACCACGCTCAGCAAGAAACTCGGCGTCGCGCGAACGACGGTGATCGCTCGCATGGAGCGCCTGCAAACGAGTGGCGTGATTACGGGTTACAGCGTGCGACTCAATCAGGCGACGCTTGAAAAGAGCCTGCAGGCCTATGTCGGGCTGGCAGTGGAGTCGCGCGCAGGGCGCGAGGTGCTGAAGCGCCTGGCAAAAATGCCGGAGATCAAACTGGTGTGCAGTGTGAGCGGCGAGTTTGATTACGTGGCGTGGATTCGCGCCGATTCGCCTAATGCGCTGGATCGTCTGCTCGATGAAATCGGCGAGACGGAAGGTGTGAGCAAGACGACAACGTCGGTAGTGTTGGCGGAGCGAATAAACCGGGGTTAATTTATCTCGCGGCGTCAGGCTCGCCGGGAGGCGGGTATGTCCTCCTACCGCCGACTGCCCTGGATTCCCGGCGAACCGAGAATGACGCCACCTGTACGAGCTAAATCCGCTTACCCGTATCAGCATCAAACCAGTGCACGCGCATCGGGTCGAATGACAACGGTAGTCGGTCACCAACGCGCGCACCGGTGGCGTTGTCGAGGCGGCAAATGACGCGATAATTTGCAAACTGACCGTAGGCATACGCGTCAGCGCCCACCCATTCGATCATCTGGATCGCGATGGAGAAGCGCGCTTGCGCTTCGGGAACCAACTGCAAATGCTCCGGGCGAACACCGAGCGCAACGCGCCCACCGTTGTCGATGGTGGACGGGAATTCGCCGACGTGGAACATGTCGCCCTGATCGGTTTTGAGCGATTGCCCGGCGCGCACGCCCCAGATCTGGTTCATGGCGGGCGTGCCGATGAAATTGGCGACGAACAATGACGCGGGGCGTTCGTAGACTTCTTTCGGTGTGCCGACTTGTTCGATGATGCCCGAGTTCATCACCAGCATGCGATCCGAGAGCGTCATCGCTTCGATCTGGTCATGCGTCACGTAGAGGCTCGTGACTTTCAGTTCCTGATGCAGCTTTTGCATTTCAAGACGCATGTCGACACGCAGCTTGGCATCGAGATTTGATAACGGCTCATCAAACAAAAATACCTTCGGTTCGCGCACAATCGCGCGGCCCATTGCGACGCGCTGGCGTTGTCCGCCCGAGAGTTGGCGCGGCGTGCGATCCAGTAGATGGGCAAGCTCCAGAATTTCTGCGGCTTTGGCAACGCGCGCCGAAATATCGGCCTCGCTCATCTTGCGAATTTTCAGGCCGTACGACATGTTCTGACGCACCGTCATGTGCGGATACAGCGCGTAGTTCTGGAACACCATCGCGATGTCGCGGTCCTTTGGCTCCAACTTGTTGACGACCTTGCCATCGATCCAGATTTCGCCACCGGTGATGGGCTCCAGCCCTGCAACCATTCGCAGCAGCGTGGATTTGCCGCAACCCGATGGGCCGACAATCACCACGAACTCGCCATCACCAATCGTAAGATCGACGCCGTGAATGACATCCACGTTGCCGTAGGACTTTTTGACTCCTTTGAACTCGACTTGCGCCATCTTATTTCTCGCTATCCACTAAACCTTTGACGAACCACTTCTGCATGAAGATCACCACGAGCACTGGCGGCAATAGCGCCAGCATTGCAGTGGCCATCACCAGATTCCATTCGGTCGCCGCGTCGCCGCCCGAGATCATGCGTTTGATGCCGATCACGACGGTGTACAAACTTTCCTGCGTAGTAATCAGCAGTGGCCAGAGATACTGATTCCAGCCATAGATAAACAGGATCACGAAGAGCGCTGCGATGTTCGTTTTTGAAAGGGGAAACAGCACGTCTTTGAAGAAACGCAGCGGGCCTGCGCCATCGATTTTTGCGGCTTCAACCAGTTCATCGGGCATGGTCAAAAAGAACTGCCGGAACAGGAATGTGGCAGTCGCCGACGCGATCAGCGGCACGGTTAACCCGAAATAACTGTCCAGCAATTTCAGATCAGAAATTACCTGATACGTCGGAAGGATACGCACCTCCACCGGCAGCATCAGCGTGATGAAAATCAGCCAGAACGCTAGCGTGCGACCCGGAAAACGGAAGTAAACAATCGCGAATGCAGACAGCATCGAGATGACGATTTTGCCCACCGCGATCACCAGCGCCATGATGAGGCTGTTGACCATCATGCGGCCGACCTGAGCCGACTGATTGCCTGCGCCGCTGAACAGCACAGTCTTGTAGTTGTTAAGCAGCTGATCGCCGGGAATCAGCGAAATCGGCGACTGCAACACCTGCTCGGCAGACAGCGTGGAGGCGACAAAAGTCACGTATAAAGGCAAGGCAACAATGACGACGCCGATGCACAAAACAAGGTGGGCGAGAAACGTTGAAAACGGTCGGTTTTCAATCATGGTAACGACCTGTGTTTACGGATTTCGACGAGCGATTTACGATGTTCATCAATACTGCACTTTGCGCTCGACATAGCGGAATTGCACCACGGTGAGGCCGATCACGATCAGCATCAGCACCACGCTTTGCGCTGCGCTGCCGCCAAGGTCAAGCCCCTTGAACCCTTCGTTATAGACCTTGTAGACGAGGATTTCGGTTGCACGTCCGGGTCCGCCCTTGGTTGACGCATCGACAATCGCAAACGTATCGAAAAACGCGTAGACCATGTTCACTACAAACAGGAAAAACGTGGTTGGCGACAACAGCGGAAAGATGATGTCCCAGAAGCGCCGCATCGGGCTCGCGCCGTCAATCGACGACGCTTCGATCAGTGATTTCGGAATCGATTGCAGCCCGGCGAGGAAGAAAATAAAGTTGTAACTTATCTGCTTCCATACGGCGGCGACGATGATCAATCCGAGCGCCTGTTTTGAATCGAGAATGTGATCCCAGTGCACGCCGACGAGGCTCAGCCAATGCGTGACGAGCCCGAGCGATGGGCTCATGAGGAAGGTCCAGAGCACGCCCACGATGGCTGGCGCAACGGCATACGGCGCGATCAAAATGGTTCGGTAAATCGAAGTACCCTTGATCACCTTGTCGGCCTTGACCGCGAGGAACAATGACAGACTGAGTCCGAGTACGCTGACAGCTGTCGAAAATATCGCCGTGACCTTGAACGATTCGAGGTAGGCATCGTCGTTGAACAGCGTGATGAAATTGTCGAACCACACAAATGTGGTGCGCTCACCAAACGCATCCTGCACCTGCATCGACTGCCATAGTGCCTGTCCCGCCGGCCAGAAAAAGAACACCAGCGTAATGGCGATTTGCGGCGCGATCAGCAGATACGGCAGCAGTTTCGAATCGAACCGGACGCGTTTTTCCACGGGACTTTTCTGCGCTTAAGAGTTAACTTCGATCAGTCTAAATGAGAAAGCCCGGCGCGGGGCCGGGCTTTCCTTGTTCAAGCGGTCGTTAAACCTACTTGTTTGCCGCCTGGAATTTTTCGAGTTGCTCGTTGCCGCGCTTCACGGCTTTATCGAGCGCTGTTTTGGCATCCTGTTTGCCACCCCACACGCCTTCGAGTTCCTCATCAATAATCGCGCGAATCTGCACGAAATTGCCGAGGCGCAGGCCGCGTGATGTTGGCGTCGCGTTTTTCTCGATCATTTGTTTGACCGACACGTCAGTGCCCGGATTTTTTTCGTAGAAGCCCGATTTTTTGGTCACTTCATAAGCAGCTGTGGTGATCGGCAGATAGCCCGTCGCCTGATGCCATCCCGCGACACGCTCCGGCGCAGACAGGAAGGTGAAGAACTTGGCCACGCCTTTATAGTCCGGAGCCGGACGGCCGGTCATGACAAACAGACTGGCACCGCCAATGATGGTGTTCTGCGGTGCGCCGGCGACATCGCGGTAATACGGCAGCGGGCCAACGCCCCATTCGAACTTGGCGTTGCGCTTGATATTGGCATACGCGGCCGATGACGACGTCAGCATCATGCATTCGCCGCTGAAGAACTTTGACTCCGCTTCGTTGGTGCGACCGCCGTAGGTGAAGTAGCCCTTTTTCATCCAGTCGGCCATGTTGCTGATGTGCCTGACGTGCAGCGGACTGTTGAACAACAATCGCGTATCAGTGCCACCAAAACCGTTGTTCTTCGAGGCAAACGGCACGTTGTGCCACGCCGAGAAGCTCTCGAGTTGAGTCCAGCTTTGCCAACCGCTGGAGAATGCGCACTTCTCACCGTTTGCCTTGAGTTTGGCTGCGGCGGCCATGACTTCCGGCCATGTAGCGGGCACAGCATTGGGATCAATACCAGCCTTTTTGAACGCGTCCTTGTTGTAATAGAAAACGGTCGTCGAGCTGTTAAACGGGAACGACACGAGATTGCCCTTGGCATCTGCGAAGTAGCCGGTCACCGCCGAGATGTAGGCCTTCTGGTCAAACGGCTCACCGGAAGCCTTCATCAGTTCATGCACCGGCATCACGGCTTTTTTCGCGGCGATCATGGTCGCGGTGGCGACTTCCTGCACCTGCACGATGTGTGGCGCGTTGCCTGCGCGCGAAGCGGCGATGGCGGCGGCGAGCGTTTCTGGGTACGTTCCTTTGAACACGGGAACGACTTTGTACGTCGTCTGCGAGGCATTGAAATCTTTGGCGAAATCGTTGACGCGGTCATTGAGCGCGCCGGTCATGGCGTGCCACCACTGAATCTCGGTTTGCGCCAACGACGCGGTCGAAAACCCCAAGGCGGCGCATGCGGCTACCAGCAACTTAATCTTCACGAGTGCTCCTCTTTTCAAAATCACGAATTGTGCTTATATCTTGTGACGGCATTGCGACACCCTCCTTGGCTGTCTGATGCAATGCGGCTGACAGCCCTATTATGCGCCCGTCTTTAGCGGCTTCCATTGATCGTCATTGAGTGTTGCCCCGGTTGCGTTGATCTACAGCTTTTCGTTGATAGTCTTATCGCATAGGGGATAGGGCCTTAAATGAGCATTTGTCGATAATTGAATGAATTCGACAATTCCCCCAATGTAGTGGTCATTTCAGCCCGAAGTTGCTTAATGTTTAAGCGGTGAATTGACAGCCTCGCCCCCTAGAATTACTTCTAATCAAAAACAGAGGGATGACACTTTGGAACTCGCACTTTTCTCGGGCGTTTGGTGGGCCGCATTGGGCTCAATCGTTCTCGCCAATATCGTGCTCTCCGGCGACAACGCAGTGGTGATTGCGATGGCCGCACGCAAGCTGCCGGACAATCAGCGCTCCAAAGCCATTTTCTGGGGATCGGCCGCAGCGATTGTGTTGCGGATCGTCCTCACGCTGGTTGCCGTGCAGTTGCTCGCGCTGCCGTACCTCAAAATCATCGGTGCGCTGCTGCTGCTCTACATCGGCGTGCAGTTGCTTGCTGAGGGCGATGATGACGGCGAAGACGACAGCAAGCCGGTGAAAGACGGCATGATGGCGGCAGTGCGCACCATCCTGATTGCGGATTTGGTAATGAGCCTCGATAACGTAATCGCCGTCGCTGCGGCCGCCAAGGGCAACACCACGCTGCTCATCATTGGCCTCGCAGTCAGTATTCCACTGATCATCTTTGGCTCAACGTTGCTCATGAAAGTCATGGATCGTTTCCCGATCATCATCACGCTCGGTGCAGCGCTGCTTGGCTTTTTAGCGGGCGAGATGTTTGTCACCGATCCTTCAACCGCCGCCTTCTTTGCCAAGCTTGAAGGCTCACATACGTGGGCACCGGTGCTTGGCGCTGTGATTGTGGTGGTGATTGGGACGTGGTTGGCGCGTAGGCACAAGGCTGTCGCTTAGTTTCGTTCTTGTAGGGGCGGTGAAAACCGCGAAAGCGTCCGCCTCGGCTAGCCATCGCGGCTTTCGCCGCTCCTACATTGACGCGCTACGGACGCCGCGCTCAATCATTACGCCCACCATCGCGGCGTTCTTGATCGCGCCGGGTTTGCCGATGGTGACTTTCACCCACGGCGCGTGAAATTCCCCGAGTACCGTTTGCGCGACATGCTCGGCTAGTCGCTCCACGGTTTTGTAGTGAAGCGTTTTCAGAAGCTCAACCAATCGCGCCGAAATGCTGTCGTAATTCATCAACCCCTTCGCGCTGTCGTGCTCAAACGATTCGTTCGATGCCGCCGCGATTTCAAGGTCAATCAGCACCGGGCGCGGCGACACGCGCTCCCAGTCGTAAACACCCAAAATGGTTTCGCATTTGAGACCGCGAATAAATATGACATCCACGCCAAGAGACTCCTGATGACCGCGAGAAGCTTGCTCGCATACACTGCCTACCATTCTAGAGAGCGCCGTTGACTGGCGAGGGGAGCACCATGAACATGCCTGACATCATCGCGTTGGTGGTCGCATATCTGATCGGTTCATTGTCATTCGCCGTTATCGTCAGTCGCGCGCTCAAATTGCCCGATCCGCATAGCTATGGCAGTGGCAATCCCGGCGCAACCAATGTGCTGCGGAGCGGCAGCAAAACGGCGGCGATCCTCACGTTGTTGGGCGATACGCTCAAAGGCGTCGCAGCGGTGCTGCTGGCGAAATATTTCGCACCACATTTCGGCGTCACCGAGATCGGCATTGCAGTCGTCGCAATCGCCGTGTTCCTCGGGCACTTGTTCCCGGTTTTCTTCGGTTTCAAAGGCGGCAAAGGCGTTGCTACGGCAGCAGGTGTGCTGTGGGCGCTCGACTGGCGCATAGGCCTGGGGCTCACGCTCATTTGGGCGTTGATCTTTGCGCTGAGCCGGGTGTCGTCGTTAGCGGCGCTGATTGGTAGCGCGATGGCGCCAGTTTTGGCGTGGCATTTCCTCGGTGTTGGGCCAGCGTTTTATGCCGTGCTGGCGATGGCAGTTTTGCTCATCTGGCGGCATAAAGAAAATATTGAGCGGCTGGTTTCTGGCAAAGAGGGAAGCTTCAAGAAACCCTGATTTTGTAGGAGCGGCTTGCCGCGACCCAAGGTGGCGGTCTTGCAACGGTTGGTCGCTTCAAGCCGCTCCTACAAAGAGGCAGGAGCGTGCAACTCCGACAACGCCCATCGTGGCCGCACATTGATCGCGTAATCGTTCTTCGCCTCTGCCAACCGCAACGCCCCGACATGCGCAATCATCGCGCCGTTATCCGTGCATAGCGCGACTGGCGGATAAAACACGTTCGCGCCGATGCGTGCCGCGCCTGCCGTCAACGCGTCACGCAACCGCGTGTTCGCGCCGACACCGCCCGCGACAACAATGTGCTTGAGCCCCGTTTGTTTCAGCGCTGCGAGCGACTTGCTCACCAGCGAGTCAACAATCGCCGCTTGAACCGAAGCTGCCAGATCTGAACGACTCGGATGATCGGCAGGTAACGTCGGTTGCGAGGTAGAAGCCGCGCCACGAGCAGGCAGCGCTGTGCCCGTTAATCGCCGAACTTCGTTGGCGACGGCCGTTTTCAATCCGGCAAAGCTGAAATTCAGATCACCCGAATGCAAAAGCGGTCGCGGAATCGCGAACGCTTTCGGATTGCCGCCTTCCGCCAATTTCGCCAGCAACGGACCACCGGGATATGCGAGACCGAGTAGCTTCGCCGACTTATCGAATGCTTCGCCGGCCGCGTCGTCGATGGTGTCACCGAGGAGCGTGTACTCACCTACGCCGTCAACTCGCATCAACTGCGTATGCCCACCCGACACCAAAAGCGCGACAAACGGAAAGTTCGGTTCTGGATCAGCCAAAAGCGGTGACAACAAATGCCCTTCCATGTGGTGAACCGGAATCAGCGGTTTGCCCCAGGCGAATGCCAGACTCGCGGCCAGTTGCGCTCCGACGAGTAGCGCGCCAGCCAGTCCCGGCCCTTGTGTGTAAGCGACCGCTCTCACGTCGTTGCCCGTAATGCCTGAAATAACCAGAACTTGGTCGATCAAGCGCAACCCATATTTGATGTGGTCGCGACTCGCCAGCTCCGGAACTACGCCGCCGTACGGCGCATGCAAAGCGATCTGCGAATGCAGCGCCTCGGCCACCACTTTGCCAGTCGACGCGTCGAATAGCGCGACTCCGGTCTCGTCACAAGACGATTCGATGCCTAGCACCAAACCGGATTTACGCCCCGAAGCGCGGGAAGCAGCGGTTTTTCTTGAATGTTCAGTCATTTCGAGTTATATTACCCGGCTACTCAGAAGAAACGCGCTAAACGAAGCGAAAGCACGCACGGCGCACTAAACCGCAAAAACACACATGATCGTCAAACTCCGCGAAAACGAACCTTTCGAAGTAGCACTGCGCCGCTTCAAGCGCGCCATTGAAAAAACGGGCCTCCTCACCGAGCTGCGCGCCCGTGAGTCCTATGAAAAGCCAACGACCGAGCGCAAGCGCAAGCACGCCGCTGCCTGCAAACGCAACTACAAACGTCTGCGCGCAATGCAATTGCCGCCGAAGATGTACTAGATTTTTCTGCTGAGTAGAAAAACGCGGCTCCTTTGGGAGCCGTTTTTGTTTTCGCATTCCGAATTGTTAGGGAGTCCACCATGAGCCTCAAAGAAACTATTACCAACGACATGAAAACCGCGATGAAGGCGGGCGACAGCGCGAAGCTCCTGACCATTCGCATGTTGCTTGCGGCTGTGAAGCAGCGCGAAGTGGATGAGCGCATCGTGCTGACTGACGCCGACGTCGTCGCCATCGTCGAAAAGGCGATCAAACAGCGCAAAGAATCCATCGCCCAGTTCACCACCGGCAACCGCCCCGATCTGGTCGCGAAAGAAGAGGCCGAAGCCGTTGTGCTCGCGGCTTATATGCCTGCGCAGATGAGCGAGGGCGAGGTCGACGCGATCCTCACGGCTGCCGTCGCAGCGGTCGCCGCAACGGGCGTCACGGGCAACGCCGCAATGGGAAAGATCATGGCGATTGTTAAGCCGAAGCTTGCGGGCAAGGCAGATATGACCTCCGTTTCCGGCAAAGTTAAAACGAAGCTCGGCTAATCCAGCTTCGCTGCATGCTGCGCCTCGCGCAGCATGGCAATCTTTGTAATCAGCGCCTTCGCCTTCTCGGTTCGTTCGCTTAAGGGCAACGCAGCCAATTCTTTCTCAACACTCGCAATCGACTTGAGTAACGCAATCTCAGGCGGCGTATACCCCGCGTTTTTGAGCACGCGCATGATCGTTCGAATTTCCGCTGGAACCAGCAAGTCGTCGCTCAAATCAAGTGGCGCCCCTTCGCCTTGCAGATTGCTCAAATCACCGCGAGCCGCAGCTTCTGCCGCACGGCGTTCGGCGATGATGTCAGCCCAATGCATAGCGTTTCAACCCGGGCGGGAATGCACGCAAACCCCGTTCGCATAAGTCGCTGCCACGGCCCGGTCATCGCCCAGCGTCATGAGCGCAAAGAACGTATCGAGTGGGTCGTCAAGCACGGCCGTGCGCCGCGCTAACAGCGGCGTCGCCTTCG
Organism: Burkholderiales bacterium; assembly: GCA_025354165.1. Taxonomy (GTDB): domain Bacteria; phylum Pseudomonadota; class Gammaproteobacteria; order Burkholderiales; family Casimicrobiaceae; genus Casimicrobium. The sequence goes on from JANXNI010000058.1 coordinate 51,263, forward strand.
GGTCGAGCAATGCAAAGTCCGCCTCTTTGCCCGGCGCAATCGAGCCCAATTTGTCATCGAGCGATAACGCTTTCGCGCCGCCCAATGTCGCAAGATAGAGTGCGTAGGCTGGCGACAATGAAGTGCCCTGCAACTGCTGCACTTTGTACGCTTCACCCAGCGTGCGCAGCATCGAATAGCTTGTGCCGCCACCCACATCGGTGCCGACGCCAACAACGTTACCCGCAGCAATCGCCTGCTTCAAATCGTAAAGCCCGCTGCCGATAAACAAGTTCGATGTCGGGCAGAACGACGGCCTCGCGCCCGCTGCCGTCATGCGCGCACGATCCGCGTCGTCAAGGTAAATGCAGTGCCCGTAAATTGCCTTGTCGCGCAGCAGACAGTAGTGATCGTAAATGTCCAGATAGCTGCGGTGACCGGGGAACAGCTCGGCCGCCCACGCGATCTCGGCCTTGTTCTCAGCGACATGTGACTGGATGTAGGTCGTCGGGTGTTCGTGCGATAACGCCTTCATCTTCTCCATTTGCGCGATGGTGGACGTTGGCGCAAAACGCGGCGTGATGGCATACAGCGAACGCGCATGTTCATGCCAGCGCTCAATCAATAGTTTGGTATCTCGATAACCTGTTTCGGCGGTATCCATCAAGGCTTCTGGCGCATGTCGATCCATCAGGCACTTGCCTGCAATCATTCGCAAACCACGCGCTTCTGACGCAGTGAAAAAAGCGTCGACCGACTGTGGGTGCACGGTGCAAAAAACGCTCGCCGTCGTCGTGCCGTTTTCCAGCAATCGATCAAGAAAAAACGCTGCCGCCGTGTCAGCAAAGGCGCGATCCGCAAACTTTGTTTCTGCCGGAAACGTGTAACGACTTAACCAGTCCAGCAGTTGCGTGCCGTACGCACCAATCACGTCCACCTGTGGATAATGCACATGGGTATCAATAAACCCCGGCACCATAATCTTGCCGCGTTGATCGTCGATGCTCACCCCCTGTCCGAGCGTTGGCAACAGCGCTTCGGCTGGCCCGACGTTTTCGATGTATCCATCGCGCACCAGCGTGATTGCGTCGGGCAAATATTCGACGGCGGACGCATCGCCCGAAAGGCCTGGATCGCGCAGGCAATGCAGCAGAGAAGAGCGAATAGCAGTCACATTCATACTGCGATGATATTCGTGAAAGCAGGCTGTCAGCATTTGCGCGCACGATGGCTGAAATTACGCCTACGAATGGTTATTTGTGGCTTGATCGGTTCGATGAATCCCAAATGTGTCGGTAGGTCGGGGTAAAAGCTCGTTACGGGTACGCTTGTTGCACCGATCTGCATCCCCCGCCGGGTGTTTGCAATACCGGCCTTCGATGAGAGCTACGCCATCAAACAGAAAAATATTCTCCGACTGCAACGATTCAGAGATCGCCTGCGCGCGATGTTTTCACTTCGACAGTCGTCTCAGGCTCCGCGCGGTCCTGTCGCGGCCGCACCTCTCGAAGAAGCCAAATCGCTGATATCGCATGCCGAGGTGGCGCTGAAGCCGCTCGTAGAATCTCCTGCCTCCACGGTCAGCGACGTCGCTGAAGTTGCCGAGGAGCTCGAATTAGCCGATGCGGCGGCCGCCTCGGAACCACCCGACGCGGCTTCTGCCAAACTCGAGGCACGCCTTACCCATGCCAAAACAGTCGAAGGCAGCGCGCGCAGCGTTGACGGCGCAACGTCGCCGTGGCTCTTGCTGCCCGCCGAGCGCAACTACCGCTTATATGTGCCACCGCACGTCTCGCAGAAAAATGGAGGTGACACGTTGCCACTGGTGGTCATGATTCACGGTTGCCGCGAAACTGCCGAAGAGTTTGAGCGCGGTACCCGAATGAATGCGATTGCGGATCGCGAGGGCTTCGCCGTGCTCTATCCGGATCAGGCGACGTTTGCCAATATTCGCCGATGCTGGAACTGGTTCGAGCCGAACACGGCGGCGGGTAACGGCGAATGCGCCATCATCCTCGAAATGATTCGCGCAGCGAGCAAACACACGAAACTTGACGGCACTCGAGTCTGTGTCGCAGGCATGTCGTCGGGCGGTGCGATCGCGGGCCTGCTCGCCTATCATCACCCCGCCACGTTCGCCGCAGTTGCCGTGCATTCCGGCCTGCCACCGATGATGCCGCCATCAGCCGCCGCCGCGATTTCTGCAATGAAAAAGGGAGTACGCGTCAACGGCGACTTGCTGGCCGACGGCTATTGGAACACGCACGACATGCTGCCACCGCCGCTCATCGTATTCCACGGTGACAAAGATGAAACTGTCACCGAGAAAAACGCAACGTCGATGGTCAAGCTATGGGAAAAGCTTTACGAAAGCGCCCCGCAGGCGGGCCAATTAGTTCGTGTGGCGACAGAAATTGCATCCGACGAAAACACACGCGCCTACTCGCAAATCGAGCAGCAACGCGAAGGAAAAACCGTCGTCAGTGGGCTGCGTATTCACGGACTCGCACATCAGTGGAGCGGCGGTGACTCAGCGCTTCCGTTCAACGATGCCAAAGGGCCCGATGCGTCGGAGCTGATCTGGAAATTTTTTGAGCGACAGCAGAGAGTTGGCTAAACCAGCACGCGCTCAATCCCGCCCGAATTCGCTTTCGCCACATACTCCGGCATCCACTTCTCGCCTAGCAAATGTTTGGCGATTTCGACGACGATGTAATCCGCTGTGGTGTCGCTGTCATTATCGTAGCGCGACAAACCTTGCAGGCACGACGGGCAGCTCGTGAGAATCTTCACCTCACCCTGAAACTTTTGATCCGCGCCTGCATCCGTCTTGACAGGAATTGCGCGCAGCTTGTCTGCACCTTGACGCATCTCTTCTTCCTTGCGGAAACGCACTTGCGTTGAGATGTCGGGACGCGTAACGGCCAACGTGCCGGACTCGCCGCAGCAACGATCATTGAGATCGATCTTTTGACCCATGAGTTCGTTCACGACAGCCATGGGTTGATAGGTTTTCATCGGCGTATGGCAGGGGTCGTGATACATGTATCGCGTGCCCGTGATGTTCTCCAGCCTGATGCCCTTTTCCATCAGGTACTCATGAATATCGAGCAGACGGCAACCGGGGAAAATTTTCTCGAACTCGTACTTCTGCAATTGATCCATGCAGGTGCCGCAGCTCACGATCACGGTCTTGATATCGAGATAGTTGAGCGTATTGGCAACCCGATGAAACAGCACGCGGTTGTCGGTAATGATTTCCTGGCCTTTGTCGTGATTGCCGCTGGCCGTTTGCGGATAGCCGCAGCACAGATACCCAGGAGGCAACACCGTTTGCGCGCCGACGTGCCACAGCATCGCCTGCGTCGCCAATCCAACCTGCGAGAACAGTCGCTCCGACCCGCAGCCGGGGAAGTAGAAAACTGCTTCCTGCTCATCCGCATTCATCTGCGGATTGCGGATGATCGGCACGACTTTGTCGTCTTCGATATCGAGCAGTTTGCGCGCGGTCTGCTTTGGCAATCCACCAGGCATGGGTTTGTTGATGAAGTGAATCACCTGCGCCTTGATGGCGGGCTTGCCCCCAGTCGTGGACGGTGGCCGCTTTGTCTGCGAACCAATCAAGCCAAAGCGCTTGGCAAGACCATGCGCAAAGCGCTGCATTCGGTAGCCGCCGTTGACGACCGTGCGCTTCAGAATGTTCACGGTGGCCGGATCGCGCGCATTGAGCAGCACCATCGCAATTGCCGTACCGGGGTTGAATTTTTTCTTGCCTTCCTTGCGTAAGAGATTCCTCATCGCCATCGACACGTTGCCGAAATCAATGTCGACGGGACAAGGATTGACGCACTTGTGACAGACTGTGCAGTGATCCGCAACGTCGGCCAATTCATCCCAGTGTCGCAATGAAATGCCGCGCCGCGTTTGCTCCTCGTAAAGAAAAGCTTCGACCAGCAACCCCGTTGCGAGGATTTTGTTGCGTGGCGAATAAAGCAGGTTCGCGCGCGGCACGTGCGTAGCGCAAACAGGTTTGCATTTGCCGCAACGCAAACAGTCTTTTACTGAATCCGCAATCGCGCCGATGTCGCTCGCTTCAAGAATCAGCGACTCGCTGCCGAGCAGGCCAAACGACGGCGTGTACGCATAACGCAGATCGCCGCCGGGCATCAGTTTGCCTTTGTTGAAACGACCTTCCGGGTCAACCTTTTGCTTGTAGCGCTGGAACGGACCAATCTCGTCGTCGGTGAGAAATTCGAGCTTGGTCAGACCAATGCCGTGCTCGCCGGAGATGACGCCGTCGAGCGACCGGGCCAGCGCCATGATGCGGGCAACGGCGGCGTTCGCCTCTTGCAACATCTGGTAGTTGTCGCTGTTGACCGGCAAATTGGTGTGCACATTGCCGTCGCCCGCATGCATATGCAGCGCAACCCATACGCGGCTGCGCAGAACTTCTTTGTGAATTGCCTGGATACGATCCACGATGGGTTTCAGTGCTTCGCCCGCGAAAATGTCTTCGAGTGGAGCCTTGATTTCTGCCTTCCACGATACGCGAATTTCGTGTGATTGCTGTTGGCGGAAGTTCGTCTCGATGTTGTCGAGCAGGCTTTGCCAGTTTTGCCGGACGGAAACAACGAGCGCACGTGCTTCGCTTACTTTTTCGGCAAGCAACTCTGTCGAAACGCCATACTCTTCGTAACGATTCTGGGGCATCGCACCTACGAAAAACTTCTCAAGCTCGACGCAGAGTTTGAGTTTGTTTTTGATCGAAAGCTCGATGTTGATGCGCTCAATGCCATCGCAATAGTCACCCATGCGCGGCAATGGAATCACCACATCTTCGTTCAACTTGAACGCGTTGGTGTGCTTGGCGATCGCGGCTGTGCGCGCGCGATCCAGCCAGAATTTTTTGCGCGATTCGGCGCTCACCGCCACGAAGCCCTCAGCGCCACGCATGTTGCAGATGCGCACGACCTCTGATGCTGCTTTGGCGACTTCGTTTTCGTCGTCACCGACGATGTCGCCGATGAGGATCATCTTCGGACGACCGTGACGCTTGGCTTTGGTCGCATAGCCCACGGCGCGTACATAGCGCTCGTCGAGATGCTCGAGGCCCGACAGCATCACGCGGGCGTTGCCGCTCTTCGGCAGCGCGTCGAGAAAATCCTTCACCTCCACAATCGCTGGCACCGAATCACGCACCTGTCCGAAGAACTCCATACACACCGTGCGCGTGTGCGGCGGCATCTTGTGCAGCACCCATTTCGACCAGGTGATCAGGCCATCACAGCCTTCTTTCTGCACACCAGGCAGGCCGCTAAGAAACTTGTCGGTGACGTCCTTGCCGAGTCCGATTTTGCGGAAGCTGGGGCCGGGAATAATGAGTGTTTCTTCCCGCAACACCTTGCTGCGATCCAATTTCGCGTCAAAGTATTGCAAACGAAACGTCGCATGATTCGCATCATGAATCTTGCCGAGGTTGTGATCCATGCGCGTCACTTCTAGCCACTCGCCTTGTGGCGTCACCATGCGCCATGCCGCCAGATTGTCGAGCGCAGTGCCCCACAACACGGCTTTCTTGCCGCCTGCATTCATCGCCACGTTGCCACCGATGCAGCTGGCATCAGCGCTGGTCGGATCGCACGCCCAGACGAGCCCCGCGTGCTCTGCGGCTTCCATCGCGCGACGCGTCACGACGCCCGCTTCACACTCGATAACGCCGTAGGCTTCGGTGTGGCCGGGCAATATTTCAAACTTGACCGATGACAGGGTCTCCAGCTTCTCAGTGTTGATCACCGCAGATGTTTTCGTGAGCGGAATCGCACCCCCGGTGTAACCCGTTCCGCCACCGCGCGGAATGATCGTGAGACCGAGTTCGATGCAGCCGTTGACGAGACCGACGACCTCTTCTTCCGAATCCGGGTGCAGAACAACGAACGGATACTCCACGCGCCAATCGGTCGCATCGGTCACGTGCGATACGCGCGCCAGACCATCGAACGTGATGTTGTCTTTGTGGGTGACTTTGCCCAGCACTTTGAGCACGCGTTTGCGCAAATCCCAGGTTTCGCGGAACTGCGCTTCGAAACGATCAACCGCTTTGGCAGCACGCGTAACCAGTTCGCCCACCTTCTCTTTTCGTGCTGCGCCGTCGGCATCTGCAACGTCGACGTTGCGCCGCTTCTCCACCTCACGCAAACGATGGCGCAATGCGTTAATCAACATCGCACGCCGACGCGGATTGTCGATCAGATCGTCCTGCAAATACGGATTGCGCTCAACGACCCAAATATCACCCAGCACCTCGAACAACATGCGGGCACTGCGCCCGGTTCTTCGCTCGCCACGCAGCGAATGCAGAATGTCCCAAGCGTCGTCACCAAGCAATCGGATGATGATTTCGCGGTCGGAAAAACTCGTGTAGTTGTACGGAATTTCACGGATGCGGGATCCCTCACCGCCGATTTCGCCTGATGTCAACTGAGCATGCGAAGCTTTTTGCGCAATCGTGCGCGGTTTCGCTGACATCGCACCGGAAGCCGCAGCAGTGGCCGGCATTGCGTCCAGTCGAAACAGTCTGGCTAGCCGCTCAACCGAGCGTGCCATCGACATCAAGGGAGCCTTCATGGGCAGCCGCTTTGATGTGCTTACGCACACCCCGAGTGAATAGGAACGCAGTATATCGCGGTGCAGCAAACCCCTGAAGCCACGACCCCGCGCGGTTTGGCCCTGTTTCCAAGACGGTTTTCTGTAGCATTCGCATCTCCTCAAATTTTGCCCGCTCAAAGGTCAGCGCACCATGAAATTTCGCTTCCCCGTCATCATCATCGACGAAGATTGGCGCGCTGAGTCGTCCTCGGGTCTGGGCATTCGGGCGCTGGCCAAGGCGCTGGAGGAACAGGGCATGGAGGTCGTCGGCGGCTTCACTTATGTTGACGTCGGCATGGTGGCCAATCAGGCGGCGCGCGCCTCGGCCTTTGTAGTGTCGATTGACGACGAAGAGGTCAATGAAGATGGCGTGGAGAGTCAGGCCGTTCACGATCTGCGCAAATTCATTGAAGCAACACGCAAACGCAATGCCGACGTCCCGATATTTCTGTTCGGAGAAACGCGCACTTCGCAGCATTTGCCCAACGACATCCTGCGCGAACTGCACGGCTTCATTCACATGTTTGAGGACACGCCAGATTTCGTCGCCCGCAACATCCTGCGTGAAGCGAACAAATATCTCGGCTCATTGGCACCACCGTTTTTCAAGGAATTGCTGGACTACGCCAACGATGGTTCGTACTCATGGCATTGCCCTGGCCACTCGGGTGGCGTGGCATTTTTGAAGAGTCCCGTGGGTCAGATGTTCCACCAGTTCTTTGGTGAAAACATGTTGCGCGCGGACGTGTGCAACGCGGTTGAGGAGCTGGGGCAATTGCTCGATCACACCGGGCCGGTGGCAGCCTCCGAGCGCAACGCTGCACGCATCTTTGGTGCCGATCATTTGTTCTTCGTGACCAACGGCACCAGCACGTCGAACAAGATCGTGTGGCACGCGAATGTCGCGCGCGACGACATTGTGCTGGTGGATCGCAACTGCCACAAAAGCATCCTGCATGCGATCATGATGACCGGCACTATCCCGATCTTTTTGCAGCCTACGCGCAATCATTTCGGCATCATCGGGCCGATCACGCGCGATCAGTTTTCGATTGAGTCAATCCAGAAAAAGATCGACGCACATCCATTGGTCAAAGACAAAACCGCCAAGCCGCGTGTGATGACCATCACGCAGAGCACCTATGACGGCGTGCTCTACAACGTCGAGACGATCAAACAGGAATTGCAGGGCTACGTCGAGAACTTGCACTTCGACGAAGCGTGGCTGCCGCATGCCGCATTTCATCCGTTCTATCAGGACATGCACGCCATCGGGCCGGGCCGCAAGCCGTGCAAGGACTCCACCGTGTTCGCCACGCAAAGTACGCACAAGCTACTCGCTGGCTTGTCACAGGCGTCGCAGATTCTGGTGCAGGATGCTGAGAATCTAAAGCTTGATTTCACGCGTTTCAACGAAGCGTATCTGATGCACACCAGTACGTCGCCGCAGTACGCCATCATCGCCAGTTGCGATGTGGCCGCTGCGATGATGGAACAGCCCGGCGGCGGCGCGCTCGTGGAGGAGAGCATTTCGGAAGCGCTCGATTTCCGCCGTGCGATGGCCAAGGTGGACGACGAATTCGGTCAGGACTGGTGGTTCAAGACCTGGGGCCCGGATGCGTTCGATCACGTCGGTGTCGGTCAGCGCGATGAATGGTTTTTAAAGCCGGACGACGAATGGCATGGCTTTGGTCACATCGAAGCGGGCTTCAACATGCTCGACCCGATCAAGGCGACGATTGTCACGCCGGGGCTCGACATCAACGGCAAATTTTCGGATCAAGGTATTCCCGCTTCGCTGGTCACCAAATACCTTGCCGAGCACGGTGTGGTGGTCGAGAAAACGGGGCTGTACAGCTTCTTCGTCATGTTCACGATCGGCATCACCAAGGGTCGCTGGAACACGCTGGTGACTGAGCTGCAACAGTTCAAAACCGACTACGACCAGAACCAGCCGTGCTGGAAAGTGATGCCGGAATTTGTCGCCAAGCATCCCGAATACGAGCGCGTCGGCTTGCGCGATCTCGCGCAACGCATTCACGGCGTCTACCGCAAATACGACATCGCCCGCGTGACCACCGAGATGTATTTGTCGCCGATGGAAGCCGCAATGAAACCGAGCGATGCGTTCGAGCATCTCGCGCACCGCACGGTAGATCGCGTACCGATTGACGAGCTGGAAGGCCGCATCACCGCGATGCTCGTGACGCCCTATCCGCCGGGCATTCCACTGTTGATTCCCGGTGAACGCTTCAATAAAACTATCGTGCAGTATCTGAAATTTGCACGCGAGTTCAACACGCTATTGCCGGGGTTTGATACCGATGTGCATGGGCTCGTGATGGAGCATCACAAGGGGGAAGAGCGGTACTTTGTGGATTGTGTGAAGTAGTAGCGGTGCGCTCGCGCAGCTCCGGATATCAAACTAGCTTTTTCTCAGTGAATCAAAACGCCAACCGAATTGTCGTTGAACTCTGTGAGCGCTTGCGCCAAGCTGATCATTTCGAACACGAGGACATCATCGGTCGCTTGCAAGACTTTGCTGATGCCTATGCCGTTCCATTTCTTCGAGAGGCAGTGCTCATGAAGCCCCGTCTCAGTTACCTCGACTACGATGACTACGGCGCGTACTACAAAAAGTGCTTTTGGGCGTTGAATGCAATCGGAACTGACGACGCAATTGCGATCATTGAGGAATTCGCATCATCGAAAGATTCCGTCATCAAAAGAGAGGCGCTCTACCGCATGTCAAAATTGGTGTCGTAAGGTGTGCATCAAAGTGCGGAGCATCGACATGCACAATTTACGATTAGCCCGCCCCTTCAGTCCGCGCCGAGGAGCGGAGCAACGGGCGGTCGTAGACGTGTCGTCGGCACACACTGTGCGTAGCGTCAGCGAAGCTTTCGTGTGACGTTGACACGTCCCGCCCGTTGCGAGCACCGGAGGGAGAAGCGGGGTGCAGGGGCTAGCCTCTTTGCCTACTTTCTGGGCAATGCCAGAAAGTAGGTCGCCCCGCGCGGTGACAGAGCGCGCTGGTGGCACATATCAAACCTCACTCCACCAGCCCTCACCCTAATCCTCTCCCGCAACGGGAGAGGGGACATGACGTCGCCTGCGCCAAGACGGGAAGATAATTCCCGCATGGACTACCAAGACACCCTAGAACGCATCCACACCGCGCTGAAACCCCTCATCGGCGAAGGCAAGGTGGCCTCCTATATTCCCGAACTGGCGAACGTTGCGCCGGATCAATTTGGCATGGCGGTATTGAATATTGATGGCACGGTGTTTTCGGTCGGCGATGCGACCAAGCGTTTTTCGATTCAGTCAATTTCCAAGCTTTTCGCGCTGACGCTCGCCTTTCAGCGCGAGGGTGATTCGCTGTGGACGCGTGTGGGGCGTGAGCCTTCGGGTACGCCGTTCAATTCTCTGGTGCAGCTAGAAGCCGAGCAGGGCATTCCGCGCAACCCCTTCATCAATGCCGGTGCGCTGGTGGTGACCGACATGCTGGTCGCTCATCACGGCGGTGGCGAGGGCGCGCAGGATGCGTTGCTCGCGTTTGTGCGGTCGCTCGCGGGTACGGGCGGGACAGGTATCCAGATCAACGGCCGCGTCGGCGAATCGGAAATTCGTACCTCATCGCGTAATGCCGCGATGGCGCATTTCATGAAGAGTTTTGGCAATTTGCACGGCAAAGTAGGCGAGGTGATCAATGCGTATTGTCATCACTGCGCCATTGAAATGAACTGCATTGAGCTCGCGCGCGCGGCGTGTTTCATCGCCAACAAGGGCGTGAATCCGTGGAGCGGGGAAGCGGTGGTTGACCCAAGTTCGGCGAAGCGGTTGTCCGCGCTGATGCTGACCTGCGGCACCTACGACGCTGCGGGTGATTTCGCCTTTCGCGTCGGCCTGCCTGCAAAGAGCGGCGTCGGCGGCGGGATTGTGGCGATTCTGCCGGGCGAATGCGGGATTTGCGTGTGGTCGCCGGCGCTTGAGGAAAGCGGCAACAGTCGTGCCGGATCGCTGGCGCTGGAGATGTTTACTTCGCTAACGAAGCGGTCGATTTTTTAGATACAGCTTTTAGACAAATGCCATATTGTGTACGGGCTGATGGCACAAAATCCGGAAAGTCGACTAGCGCATAAAACACCTTGTAGCCTTCGTGAAAACGTTGTTTAAAGAAAAAGCTGTAACCCCGGAACGGCGTCGCTCGTCCGGGAAAATTGCGCGAATAAACGTCAGTAGCGGCGCTGTGCCGCATTCGTTTGCAGGGCCCTACTGCGCTAATCTCGCAATGCGCTGGCCCGCCGTTTCGGCTGAAAGCTGAACCCGCAAACGACGCAAATCGGCCAGATAATTCAGTCCCGCAATCGCTCGCGTGCCGTACCAGCTCACATATTCGCCGTCGATAAGTTCGATCGGCTGCGTCAGGTGCATCGTGCTTCGCAATTCTTCGATGTGTTCATCGCCAAACGAGTACGGCTCCGACGACAAAAAGATTCGCTCAGCGCTGCGCCAAACGCTGTCGTCCGCCGCCATTTCCGGATAACGCTTTTCGGCCTGCACCGGCAACGTTTTCCAGCCCACGGTTTCGAGCATCGCGCTGACGTAGGTGTCGCGTGAAATCGTCATCCACGGGTTTTTCCAGATGGCGTAGAGGACAGTTTGCGGCGGCAATGGCGCGCCGACTGCACGTGCGCCCGCGAGCGCAATGGCCAGTTCGATGGCCAGACGGTGCGCGGCTTCATCCGCTGAAAAAATATGTCCCAGCAGACGGAACAGCCCCACGTTGTCGTCCGGCACCATCGGATGCGTGACCACGATATTCGGAATCACTTTGCGCAGATGATCGACGTCGGCCTTGCGGTTTTCATCGATATTGACGATGACGTGCGTCGGCTCGGTGTCGATCAGCCGCGCGATGTTCACATCCTTGGTGCCACCGACTTTTGGCACGTCGCGCACCGCAGGCTCAGGATGAATGCAAAACCCAGTGCGCGCGACGACCTGGTCGCCCAGACCGAGTGCAAACAGCGTCTCGGTGATCGAGGGCACAAGGCAGGCGATGCGCAGTCTTGCCGGGTTGGCGAAACGGACGTGGGGACGACCTATGGCGTCGGGAATAACTTCTGGGAACGTGCTCATCAGTCAGGACGTGGGGATGTTTCGCGCAATAAAAAGGCCGCGTAGAGCGGCCCTTTTAGTCATCCAATGGAAGCTTACTTCTTCCGCTCCGAACGCGCCTTGGCGATCACGAAATCGAGCGCGGCCGGGACGTCCTTGTGGCTGCCTTTGAGCAGGTGCGGCTGAATCTTGAATTTGCCATCGACAAAAATCATCGGCACGCTGTCGACCTGATAGTTGCTGGCGAGGGTTTTGGCGCGATTCATTTTGCTGTTGACAGCGAACGAGCCCCACATTTCTTTGACTTTGGCGACGTCCAGACCGTTGGTACCCGCCCATTCAAAGAACACATTTTCCTCCCACAATTTCACGTTGGCGCCGTGGATGGACTGAAACACTTTGGCGGACAGATCTTCACGGCTCAACGCCTCCAGCGTGTAATAAATTTTGCCTAGATTGACCCACGCAGGCTGGAACGCGACCGGCACACGCTTGAAGCTGACGTCGGCTGGCACTTTTTTGATCCACGGACCGAGATATTCCTCAAGGTCGCGGCAGTGCGGGCAGCCGTAGCTGTAGAACTCGATCACTTCAATTTTCGCGCCCGACTCAACGGTCTGCACGTTTTTCAGGCGCTGATAATCTTTGCCTTCGGTTAACTGCTCTTGTGCTGTAGCCGTGAACGATGCCGCCGACGCTGCAATCACGCCACACGCCAATAAAGCCGACCATTTAGAGGATTTCATCCAACGCAACATAAAGTCTCCGTCTGTTTGTCTGATTGTTTGTTTAATTCGCGATCAATACGACTAACGTATCAATCAATTAGTTCGCCGACATCCTCCGCCGCCACGTCGTTAACCGACAAGCGGCCGATCATCAGGGCTTGATAACGCTCACTTCAATGCCCTGCCGCGCCAGGTCGCCGCGCACTTTGCCAGCCTCGTCCGGGTCGCGATAGGGCCCAACGCGCACGCGGTGAACCGTGCCTTTCTCGGGAACATCAGCGCTTTGAATCTGCGCTTCATAGCCAAGAATGGCGAAACGCGCGCGCTGATTTTCCGCGTCCTGCCTGTTGGCGTATGCGCCCACCTGCAGCCAGAGGCGACCACGTGGCTCGGCGCTCGGTGCCGGCTCAGGGTCAGCTTTCGCCGCTTCGGCTTTTGGCGCAGCTTTGCCAGCTGTTGCTGACGGCGCGGTAACGGCACTCGGCGTGCTCGACGGCAGGCCCGGCTGCACGATGCGCTCGGAATCGGGCTTGGCTTCGTCTTTGGCCAGCTCGCCAGTGCTACCGGTCGCTTTGGGCTCCAGTTTTGGCTTGACCGGTTCAAGCTTCGAATGAGGCGTCGTTTCCGGACGGAATGGTGTGGCCTGATAGACCCAGATGGCGATCACCCCGGCGACCACGAGACCGGCGACAAAACCGATCAGGCCTCCGAAGAAAAATGTACCGGTTTTTAGCTGAGCGGTGTCCACATTTACCTTCACTTTAGCGAATTGTCACATTTTGGTCGGTGCTGAGACACCGAGCAATTGCAGCCCATTCTTTAACACTTGTGCAGTCGCAGCGGCCAGCGATGCTCGCGCAGCCCGCAGCGCCAGATCGTCGACCCGGATCCGCTCCGCACCGTAATAGCTGTGGAACGCCGCAGACACTTCGCGTAAATAGTAGGGCAAAACATGCGGTGCCAGATCGCGCGCCGCCGTCGCCAGTAGCGCCGGATAGTCGGCCAGAATGGTGGCGAGCGCTTCCGCCTTTTCGTGGGTCAGCAGGCCGCGATCCGCCGCCGCCAGAGCCTCGTCACTGACTGCGGCTTCGCGCAACACGGAGCAGATGCGGGCATGCGCGTACTGCACGTAGTACACCGGGTTTTCTTCGGATTGCGAGCGTGCGAGGTCAATGTCAAAGGTGAATTCGCTGTCTGCTTTGCGCGAGACGAGGAAGAAACGCACCGCGTCTTTGCCGACCCATTCGATCAATTCGCCCAGCGTGATGTAGCTGCCCGCGCGCTTGGAGATTTTGACCTCTTCGCCGCCCTGCATCACACGCACCATGCTGTGCAGCAGGTAATCGGGGTAGCCCTTCGGAATGCCCATGTCGAGCGCCTGCAGGCCCGCGCGAACGCGTGCAATGGTGCCGTGGTGATCGGTGCCCTGAATATTGACGACGGTGTGAAATCCGCGTTCCCATTTGCTGACGTGATACGCAACGTCAGGCACGAAGTACGTATAGCCACCGGTGGCTTTGCGCATCACACGGTCTTTATCGTCGCCGTAGTCGGTGGTTTTTAGCCACAGTGCGTTGTCGAGCTCGTACGTATGGCCAGAGACCTGCAACGCGGTCACAGTTTTGTCGACACGACCGTCTGTGTAGAGCGAGCTTTCAAGGTAGTAGCAGTCGAATTTCTTGACACCAAACGCGGTTAAATCCTTGTCCTGCTCTTTGCGCAATACGTTGACGGCAAACTCGCGAACGGCAGCGCCATCATTCACGTCGCCGCCCGCAGCTACGAACTGCTTGCCAATTTCGACGATGTACTCTCCGCGATAACCATCGTCCGGCCAGCCTTCGCTGTCCGGCTCAACGCCTTTTGCGCGCAGTTGTACCGAGCGCGTCAGATTGTCGATCTGGTTGCCAGCGTCGTTGTAATAAAACTCGCGGTGCACCATGCAGCCCTGCGTTTCCAGCAGATTGCACAGCGTGTCGCCGAGCGCGGCTTGTCGCGCATGACCCGTGTGCAGCGGGCCGGTCGGATTGGCTGAAACGAATTCGACGAGCACCTTCTCGCCTTTTCGCGCATCGCCGTAACCAAACTTTTCGCCCGCCTTCAATACGTCAGCAACGACCGAAAATTTCGCGGCTGGCTTCAGGCGAATATTGATAAAGCCGGGACCGGCAATGCTGATTTCAGACACCAGCGGATGTGGCGAAGCGTCCAGCGCAGCCTTGAACGCCGCGGCCACGTCGCGCGGATTCCTGCCGAGTGGCTTCGCCAGTTGCAGTGCAATATTCGTCGCCCAGTCGCCGTGTTCCGCTTGTTTTGGCCGCTCCAGCGCTGGCACGGCGGTGTCACTCAGACCTGCACTGCGAACGCCGACGGTTAGCCATTCGATTAATTGTTCTTTTTGCATAGCCGCAATTATCCCCGGCGCACCGATGTTGGCGTGGCATGAGCGTGTGCACGACAGTGGCACGTATCAGCTTTTTACTCTAGCCCTTATTTTACAGGGGCTAGATAGTCATTTTATAAAGTATCGACTTTAGTAAAAAATGAGCGATAGCCCATATGCAGCGGACGTTACAGGCAAAAGCTGAAATTACGAATCGTGTGATCAGCTCGACCGCACTATTGCTTGCAGGTTCGTCCACACGCCGTTGGCCGCGTTGGACGCGATGCACGCCTCAATGAAATCCATCGTGTGCACGGCGTCGGCAATCGTCGGATATTGCACCGCCGCCACGACCTGATCGTTTCGGCGCGCGATGACGGCCTCGGCCGCTTCGCGGTAAATGTTGGCGAATGCTTCGAGCAGGCCTTCGGGATGACCGCGCGGCGTGCGGCTGAGTTTTGCAATCTCCGGCGGCAGATTCACGTCACCCCGGCCAAACGTGCGCGCCGTTTCGCCTTCAAGATTCAGATGCAGATAGGCCGCATTGCGCTGCGACCAGTCGATCAGGCCGCGCTCGCCGTAGATGCGAATTCGCACGTCATTTTCGCCACCCGCCGCCGCCTGCGTGATCGTGTACTGACCGCGTGCGCCGCCGTCAAAGCGCAGGTTCGCAAGAATCGTGTCCACCACCGTGCGGCCCGGCATCAGCGCGCCCACATCGGCGCTGACCGCTGCGATTTTCTGTCCGCTGACATTGCAGGCAAGATGCTGCGCGTGGCAGCCAATCGCAGAGAACACCAGCGCCAGGCCGCTGCGATCCGCGTCAAACTTCCAGCGCTGGCTGTCGGTCATGTTGCCCTGCTCAATGGGTTTGGCGAGGCCGCTCTGGATGTACTCGACCTGCACAAAGCGCACCGCCCCAATCGCGCCATCGGCGACGAGCTGCTTGGCATACCGCGTCATCGGATACGCCGAGTACCCGTGTGTGACGCAGAGCACGCGATCCTGTTTTTTTGCGCGAGCCGCCAGATCACGCGCTTCGCTGGCCGTCGTGCTGACCGGTTTGTCGCAGATCACATCGAGGCCCGCATCCAGCGCCGCGACGCAATACGGGTAGTGCGTGTCGTTCGGCGTCATGATCGCGACGGCCTCAATACCATCGTCCCGCCCCCGCTCGGCCGCGAGCATGGCCGCGACATCGGCGTAACCGCGCGCGGGGTCGAGCCCGAGGCCGGCCGCCGCATCACGCGAGCGATCCGCCGTCGATGAAAAAACGCCAGCAACCACTTGCCACATGCCGTCAAACTGCGCGGCGCGGCGGTGCATGCCGCCAATCCAGGAGCTCGGGCCGCCGCCGATGATGGCCAGACGAAGGGGGCGGTGCGGCTGGTGGATGGTGGCGTTCATGGTGTTGTTATTTCTCAATCGTTGGGTTCGGTATTCGTAGGCTGGACAACTGACTGCGCACCACTAGCTCGCCATATTAGTCGTTGAAATTAAGCAAAGACAATGCGCATTTTGATTCACGTTCAACCCGGCACTTTGAGAGTCATCAAACCCACCGGCGCACGCGCGCGACATAGTCAGCGAATTCTTTTCCAAACTTGCTTTGCATGATTTTTTCCTCGGGGCCGATCTGGAAGAGATTCATGTAGAAGATGAACAGCACCGGGCCAACAAACGGCCACACTGCGCCGAGATGGACCGCCCAGGCGGTTAGTAGCACGGCCATGCCCAGATTACATGGGGTTTCGCGTTACTTTGTAGATGCCGGTCGTTACCAGAGCGGATGACTTTTCGGGCTTCATCGGGTTCATGGTGGTCTTGGATCGACGAAAGGCCATCAAACCGAGTAAGTCGCAGGTAATCCCAAGCGCGACCAGTGCCAGGGCAGCGACAAGTCGAATTTGCGAATCGATCGCGAGCGACGGCCCTATCTGCGACATGCCCCACATCAACGCTGCGATCAACGATGCAACGATCGGGGGCGGAATCTTCAGTTCAAGTGACGGCATAGCGCATGAAAGGATCGTTAACGTGTCAGTCGTGCTTGAGGCTCTTGGTGGTAAACAAGTAGTCCTTCAACTCATGCGAGAAGCGCGCGTCATGTCGGCGTATCCATTCCAGCACCATCGACGCGTGCTCTTTCTCTTCGTCGCGGTTGTGTTCAAGGATGCCTTTGAGTTCAGGATCCTTGCAAGCCGCTGCGCGCTGGTTGTACCAGTCCACAGCTTCGAGCTCTTCCATGAGCGACACGATGGCCCGATGCATATCGCGCACTTCGTCGTTGAGCTCTTCGATGGGTTCGTGATATCCAACGCTAGACATTTTTGATCTCCTGAGTGCGGTGTAAGTGAGTGCATATTCTGATACTGAACGGGGCAATGCTACGCGGCCCAGATCAATGTTGCGCGAACTGTGGCTCCGTGTTGATTCAGACGAGGTGGTTAGAGCAACCGGGGCGCGCTTGTCGTGAAGTCCGGAATTGCAGTGGCGTCACGCAAGGGCTGCCACTGCCGCGAGCTCATGGCGCTGTAGGGTGTGCACCATTGGTTAAGAAACGCAATCGTCCGATTAGCGCGACGAGGGCGCGCATTCTGATGCGCACCCTACTTCGCTATTTCGCTATGAATACTTGGTTTAGCTACGAATGCCAGACCACTCGGTTGAATCTATGCAATATTCAAACTTCGCTTGGTCAAAAGCGGACTCAAGGGTGCCATGGTAAGTGTCCGTTAATTCTGTGCCAGACTCGCTATATCGAATCAAGTAGTAACCGGCGTCGCCATCATATTGCACCACTTGTAACGATTTGGTTCGCGAAATCGCAACACCGAATTTAGTGTGAACGGCTTCGCTTTTTAGTTCGGTGGGGAGAGTATGTTTAGCGATAATCAGCATCGTTGAATCCCATTTTCACGGTCTTTTCCACGGAGTTTTAGGCGTCTTTTAAGTCGTAGTCTCGTCGTTCGCGAAGCGCTAATCATTGCGGCTGCGCCGAGTCAGTTTACGAGGCGGGCAGTGCCCGCCCTACCGGCTAGTGTCTACCGAGACTGTTCATTCCACCGTCACCCTAACCCTCTCCCGCAAGGGGAGAGGGGACAAAACCACTACGCCGCCCGCTCCAGACTCAACCCTGCATGCTCGCGCAGCGGATGAAACTGAATCTTCGGATGCCGCTCTTGCGTGAGGCGCAGGTCGTAAGTCGACGTGAGCAGATAGGCGAGCGTGTTCGCTGCGTCGTAGGCGAGTTTGGACGCGTTGTAGTCCATGAATTTCTTCATCTCGGCGGGGTCGTCGGAGGTGACCCAGCGCGCGCCGACGAACTGGCTACCGGAGAGTTTGATGTCGGCTTTGTATTCGGTTTGCAGGCGATGCTGCACGACTTCGAATTGCAGTTGGCCAATCGCACCGAGCAGCATGAGCGAGCCGAGTTGCGGCTTGAACACCTGAATCGCGCCTTCTTCCCCGAGCTGAGCTAAGCCTTGTTGCAACTGCTTGCTGCGCAGCGGATTTTTGAGCTCCACCGTCTGGAACAATTCTGGCGCGAAAAACGGCAGACCGGTGTATTGCAGGGCAGCACCCTCGGTGATGGTGTCGCCGAGTTGCACGCCGCCGTGAATGGTGAAACCGATGATGTCACCCGCGTAGGCCTCGTCCACCGCTTCGCGTCGCTGCGACATGAAGGTGACCACGCTGGTGGGGCGCATTTCTTTCGCCGTGCGCTGCACCTTGAGCTTCATGCCGGACGAATATTTGCCGGAGCAGACGCGCACAAACGCGATGCGGTCGCGATGCATCGGGTCCATATTGGCCTGCACTTTGAACACCACGCCGGAGAAACCTTCAGCGTCGGGCGCGATTTCGGTTGTCGAGCCATCGGGATTCGTCGAGGCTCGCGGATGCGGCGCGGGCGCGAGGTCGACTAGCGCGTCGAGGATTTCCTGCACGCCGAAATTGTTTACGGCCGAGCCGAAAAATACGGGCGTTTGCTTTGCGGCCAAAAACGCTTCGCGATCAAACGCGGGTGCGGCACCGGTCACGAGTTCAATGTTCGCCAACGCGTGCTCGAAGTCCACACCGAAACGGGCTTTGAGCGCAGCAGTTTCCGACAGCGGAATCTCTTCCAGCGCCATCTTGTCGCTGACGGTGTCTTCACCGGGCTTGAACACGCGCATCATCTGCGTGCGTAAATTGATGATGCCGACGAAAGCGCGGCCTTGCCCGACCGGCCAGGTCATCGGCACGCAGGGCATGCCGAGTTCGGCCTCGACCTCGTCGAGCAGCTCAATCGGATCGCGGCCTTCGCGATCCATTTTGTTCACAAACGTGATGATCGGCGTGTCGCGCTGGCGACAGACTTCGATCAGGCGCTTGGTTTGCGCTTCAACACCGTTCGCCGCGTCAATCACCATCAGCGCGCTGTCCACAGCGGTTAGCACGCGGTACGTATCTTCCGAAAAATCGCGGTGACCCGGCGTGTCGAGCAGGTTGACCACGTGATCGCGGTAAAGCATCTGCATCACCGAGGAGGCGACCGAAATGCCGCGCTGCTTTTCGATCTCCATCCAGTCGGACGTGGCGTGGCGGCTCGCTTTGCGCGCTTTAACGCTGCCGGCGACGTGAATCGCGCCCGAAAACAGCAAAAGCTTCTCGGTGAGCGTGGTTTTGCCCGCGTCGGGGTGGGAAATGATGGCGAAAGTGCGGCGGCGCGCGACTTCGGCGGTATGCGGGCTGGCGGACACGGTATTGGGGAGTTAAGGCCGGAAAACCCTTGATTTTAAAGGAGTTCAGCGGTTTGCAGCGCAACATTGAACGACCATCCGTCGTCGATTTGAGACATGTAATTATTTGTAATGCAGCGACACTTTGTCGGCGGTGGCGGCGTCTATATCGTTACTGACTCACGGCACTCGTGCCTGACGAACTTAATAAATCCATGTTGGGTCTATTAGGCAACAAGCTTCAAGGAGACGTACCATGAAAAAAATCCTCATTCTCAGCGCAGCCATTCTCTCCGCATTAACGGCGGCAACTGCGGGCGCGGCTGAAACGCCCAAGCACTACGGTGGCGGGTACTACGGTCATGGCGGCGGTTACGTTGCACCAGCGCGTGGCTACTATGCCCCGGTTCGCGGCAGTTACTACGCTCCCGGCTATCGGTCTGGTTACTGGAACGGTGGTCGCTGGATCGCGCCGGTCGCAATTGCTGCTGCGATCGGTGGCCTCGCTATTGCCGGTGGTTCGTATTACTACAACCAGCCGACCTACGTCGCTCCCGCCTACGCCGCGCCTTCGTATTACACGCCCGCGGCTGTGAGCTACGGCGTGAATTACGCAGCCCCAGTGCAGGATGGCTTCAGCTACGCCGACGCGAATGGCGACGGCTACATCAGCTACGAGGAGGCCGCCGTGTACCCACACTGGCAGCGCAATTTCGGGAATATGGATCGCAATCACGACGGTTACCTGACGCGCGACGAAGTGGCTGGCTGGCGCTATCGCTAATTCCGGCTATATCCGCCGGTGGAAAAGGCGGGCAGCGCTCGCCTTTTCCGATTTCCCTGCGCTCAATGCGCCGTTAACGCAGCCACGCTAATCGTCTGTTGCAACACATGCGAGTCATCGGTGCCCAGCTCGATCACCTCCGCTCCGCAATTCGCGGCCTCAAGACACACATAATTGCGCCAGCCTTCAGGCGGCAAATCAGCGAAGGTCTTGATGAATTCGGCACCCGGGTTCCACACGACTAAGGTTTTGCTGCCTGACGTGGCGAGCGTGATTTTTCTATGGCCAGCCGGGTCGATCAACTCGAAATGGTTGCCCGTATCCGCGTAAATGCGATCACTGCGGCCCGGATCGCGCGCGTCCTGCAAATTCCAGTCACCGCGCTGCGTGTGCTCGTTGAAATTGTCGAATTTGTCGGCGTAAGTCAATCCGTCCAGCCCCGTGACCTGCACGCGATTGGCATCGGCGACTCGGAAGTACGTGTGCAACGCCTGCGTAAAGCGCACGGTTTCCTTGCTCAAATTCACCGTCGTTAGCGCCTGTTCCAGCGCGCGGCCAATGCGCATGGTGAGAATCACATTCATCGGTACTTCGGGCACTTCCGGTGCGGCGAGCGCGAGCACGATCTCGCCATCGTCGGTACGCTCGGCGTGCGTCACCTGCCATTGCAGCGTGCGCACCAGCCCATGCTGCGGCGCGTCCGGCGGCTGCCCTTGCTTGGAGAAATATGGCCAGCAGACCGGAATGCCACCGCGAATCGGATCCGGCGGACGCTTACTGTTCGGCGAAATCCACAGCAAATCCTCAAACCCAGTTGGCACAAACGACAGCACGTGGCCGCCGAACAAGCTGATGGCGGCTTTGGAAAACGGCGTGTTGATCAGCAGTGCCGGAAAGCCCTGGAATTCGCCGAAGCGCAGGCCGGGAATGGTGTTCGTCATAAGTATCAGCTTTATGGTGTAAGCGCCATTATATTGGGGCTGAAGGCGTGAAATGAAAATAGTCGACTTATGCTGTTGCGCCGGCCTAGCCCATAATAAGCCGTCATTACGTAGCAAAGCTGTTGGGTAGAGACGTGCTCCAGGTGAATCTATGGCGGCGCTTAAACAATCCCACCGTCCACGATAAACGCCTGCCCGGCACAGCCTCGTGCATCATCGCTCGCCAGCCACAGCGCCATCGCCACCACGTCGTCTGCGTCAAGACGGAATTTCAGCGCCTGATTGTCGAGAAACTGCTTTTCGAGCTCCGGAGTGATGACCATCGCCAGTTGCTTTGGCGTCACAATGGCGCCAGGAACGATGCAGTTGACCCGGATGCCGCGCGGCCCGAGCTCCTGCGCCAGCGTGCGTGTGAGGCCGTGGATCGCCGCCTTGCTCGTGGTGTAGCTGACCATTCCCGGCCGACGGCGCATCCAGCTGACCGAGCCCGTGGTGATGATTGATCCACCGTTTTGCATGGCTCGCGCCGCGGCCTGCGCGCCGAACACCTGCGGGCGCAAATTGATCGACTGATTGTTGTCCCAGAACTCGGGCGTCAATTCATCGAAGGCGTGGCGCACGTCATTAGCCGCGTTGCCGATGTACACGTCAAGCTGGTCGCCGCGTGCGCTCGCGGCTTCGGCGATCACGGTCTGCAACGCCGCCACATCACGAATGTCGCAGTGCCAGTAGCGCGGCGGCTCATTCGCATTGAGGCGCGACAGCAGCGCGTTCGCGCTGGCATCATCGATGTCCAGAAAGCTGACGTTTGCCTTCTGCGCGACAAAATTTTCAACGAGCGCCGCACCAATCCCGGTGGCACCGCCCGTAATGAAAACGTGTTTGCCGCGTAGCGACGGATAAAGATTGCTCAGACGATTCATGGTGATCCTGCTTATCGGGCTACGCCACTATCCAAGGTAGCGCGGTTCGAGAATGCCCGGCGCGTGATGGCGGGGCATTCTGATGGCGAAGAGGCCACCCGCTTCGGGCCTCGCGGTGAGCTCAACGTCTGTCATGCGGGTTCGCGCGGTCGTCATGTAGAGCGTTTGCAAATCCTCACCGGCAAACGTACAGCACGTAATGTTCGGAACGGGCAGTTCGATCACCGCCAGCAATTCGCCGTTGGGCGATATTTTCTCGACGCGTGCGCCTGCAAAAATTGCCAGATAAACGTTGCCCTCGGCATCGACGCACGCCCCATCCGGACGGCCTCTTGGCGGATCGAAGCTGCGCAGCACGCGACGATTGCTGGTCACTGCGTCGTCGATGTCATAGTCAAACGCCCAGAGCACATGATTGGGCGTGTCGGCCAGCGTGAATGTCTGGTTGTCCGGCGAAAACGTAATGCCGTTGGAGAGGATGATGGGATTGGCTTTTGCACTGAAGCGGCCATCGGTTTCAAGGCAATAGACGTACGCACCCGCCTTGTCGCGCGGATCCCACATCGTGCCTGCCCAGAAGCGCCCCGCCGCGTCGCATCGGCCGTCGTTGAAGCGAACTTTGGCTGGGTCGTAGTCCGGGCTGCTGAGCAGCGTCACATCACCACCGAAGCGGTCGATGCGCGCATAACCTGAGCGCATGCCCGCGATGAATCCGCCACGCTCATCCTGCGCGAAACAGCCCATTTCCTGATCGAGCACCGCAGTGTCGTTGCGACCGCTCGACGGATCGTAGCGATGCATCTGGCGACCCGGAATGTCGATCCAGTAAATCAGTTTCTCGCGCGCGTCCCAGCGAATGCACTCGCCCAGTGTGGCGCGCGCGTCCAGCGCCAACTCAGCCTTCAAAAACTCAGTCATATAGGTGATCTAGATGATATATATGTTTGCATCAATCTTATGCTATTCTCGCAATTTGTCGTTGTATGGGGCGGCAAAGCGCGAACGACACCGTGCGGTAGGCGGGCTCGTCTCGCCAAATCGACCGTACTGCGCTACAACCAGAGGTATGCAATGCGCGTCCATCGCGCTTTTTTGATGTTCGCGGCCGACAGAGGCAGATTTTGAGGGCCTTTCAGGCAAGCGCCGCGCAGAACCCACATTTTTGAACGCTGATATGGCATTGAACAACACTTTTAAACACGCGCTGCTCCGGCGCGAACGTCTGGTCGGCGCATGGTTCATGTCGGCCTCAACCGTGATGGCGGAAGTTATCGCCAACGCGGGTTACGACTTTATGGTCATCGACATCGAGCACTCGACCGCCAACACGCACGACCTGCACGCCCTGCTGCAAGCGACCGCCGAGAGCAACACCGCCGTGGTCGTGCGCATGTCATCGCATGACAAAGTACAGGTCAAGTTTGCGCTGGATCTCGGCGCGCTGTCGCTTTATTTTCCGATGGTAAATACTGTTGACGAAGCGGTCGCGTTGGCGCGTGCCTGCCGTTATCCGCCGTTCGGTGATCGCGGTTTTGCACGGATGCACCGCGCCAGTCGCTACAACACGATTCCAGACTATTTCGAGCGCATCAATCAGGAAGTCTGCGTGATCGCGCAGCTTGAGACGCCGCAGGCGATGGTCAACGCAATGCAAATTGCCGGTGTACCCGGTATTGATGGATTGTTTGTTGGCCCGGGCGATCTCGCGATCGCACTCGGTCATGGCGGCGATGTGACGCATCCGCAAGTCAAAGAAATGATGGCCGAAGTCGGCGGCTTTTGCCGACGCGCGGGCGTGCCTCTCGGTACAGTGTTGCCAACACCGGAAATGGTTAGCTGGGCTTATTCGGTCGGCTACAACTTTGTGTCGCACGCCAGTGACATCGGCCTGTTGATGACCAGCGCCAAAACGGGTATTGCCCGCATTCGCCAGCTCTCGTCGGATACGCTGATGAGCGACCCACCCACGCAAACCGCACCTACTTCCGCCTACTAGTTTTTTGCTGCATCATGGATTTCACACAACTTGATCGCCTGATTTCGCTCAAACCGAGCACCGCTGCGCCGCACGAGGCTACGGCTGTTTCACTCGAGGGCTCGCAAGTTACCTTCTCGCTGGCAAGCTGCGGCAAAGGAATTTTTCGTCTGCGCATGAACCCGATCGCGAAGCCGGATTACGGTTTGGTGTCGGTGAAAAACGACGATACCGCGACGGTGAAACAGGGCGAATATTCGCTCTCGATCAGTACCAGCGGCGCGACGTTGACGCTCTCAAGCGATGCGACTCACGCGGTCACCTTGAGTCTGCAATACAAAGGCAAGCTGCTGCTGACGAGCATCACTGACGAGCAATTTCGCGGCATGGCGAAGCCGCTGGAAGCGACGCGTATTGCATCCTTCGCCGTGACCGAAAAACAGGCGATTGCCGCGTTCGCGTTGTCGTCCGATACTCCGGTTTATGGTCTTGGCGAAAAGGGTGGCGCGCTCAATAAACGTGGGCAACTCGTCAGCTCGCGCGTTGAGGATGCACTCGGCGTCAACACTGATTTGAGCTACAAAAATACGCCGTTTGCGTGGGCCATCACGCCCAATGGCTGCTGGGGAATACTGACCCACACCACTGTTGACGTGGCGCACGGCGTGGGCTACGCACAGTGGAGTAATCGCAGCTATGTTGTCGTCGCCGAAGAGCCGCAGCTTGACCTGTTTTTTTTCGTTGCCGATACGCCCGCGCAAGTTCTGTCGCTGTATCACCAGATCACTGGCAAGCCAGAAAATGTCCCGCTGTGGTCGCTTGGCGTGTGGATCAGTCGCGCTTACTATCGTGACGAAGCGGACACGCTAAAAACGGCCCGCGAATTTCGTGATCGTCAGTTTCCGGTCGATGTCATTACCTTCGATGGTCGCGCCTGGCAGGACACACCTACGCGCTTTCACTTCAATTTCGATCCGTCGCGCTATGCTGATCCGGCGCGCGTTATTGGTGAATTGAAAGCGCTCGACTACAAGATTTGCTGCTGGGAATATCCGCTGGTTTCGATTCATCACCCGGACTATCGAACATACGAGCAAAGCGGCTATTTCCTGAAAAGCGCGGAAGGTAGCGAGTTGATCTATGAGTGGGACACTGGCAAAAAAACGACACCCTTTGGCCCGACATTGACGCCGCTGCCGCCTTCGGGTCTGGTTGATTTCACCAACCCCGTTGCGTACGCGTGGTGGCGCGATGAACACAAAAAGCTCTGGGCACTGGGTGTCGACACCATCAAAGTTGATTTTGGCGAACAGGTTCCCACTGACTCGCTTGCGCACAACGGCGACAGCGGCGAACGCGTTCACAACGTCAACGCGCATCTGTACAACCGCTGTGTTTATGAGGCTTCGCGCAACGCGTACGGTGACGATGCTTGCGTCTGGGCGCGATCAGGATGGATCGGCACACATCGTCACCCGCTGCAATGGGGCGGCGATCCGCAAAGCGACTGGGAAGGACTGGCCGCAAGCGTTCGCGCCGGGCTCAATCATGGACACTCCGGCTCACCGTTTCACGCGACGGATGCCGGTGGCTTTTATGGGGCGACGCAGCCTGAGCCCGCGCTTTATTTGCGCTGGGTGCAGGCGGCGGTCTTCGCGTCACACATTCGTATTCACGGCATCGGTGCGCGCGAGCCGTGGTGTTTCGGCGCTGAGGTTGAGCGCATCGCGCGTGAGTTTTTCCAATTCCGCTACCGGTTGTTGCCTTATCTGCGCGGTGCGTGTGATCTCGCGGTGAAGACCGGTCTGCCGGTCATGCGTTCGATGGCGTTAATGCATCCCGATGATCGCGTGGCGCGCAGCTTTGAGCAGCAGTTCTATTGCGGACCGCATCTCATCGTGATGCCCGTACTCAACCGCGAGGGCGATGTCGAAGGCTATTTACCAGAGCACGACGGCGGCTGGTATGAGCTTTGGAGCGGTCTGCATGTGGACGGCGGTGAGGTCATCACACTTAATTACGATCTGGAGCGCATTCCGGTGTTTGTGAAAGCAGGCGTGGCGATAGCCATCGGGCCGCTCGTGCAGTCGACGCGTCCGCTAGAGGGGCTGACGCCGGTGGTCGCGGTTGCCGAATTTGGCGATGCCCACAAGGGTCGCTACGAAGTCTGTGTCGGCAAAGGCGCGCTTGTGCAGCAAGGCAAGGATTGGCGCAGCTACGGGCAACGAATTATGACTGTGCGTCGCTTCAAAAAAGTGGGCTAAAGGACGCCCCACAGTTGAATTTTTAGACTGCCCTTAAATGCGGAACAGGCCGTATTGCTCTATCGCGTATTCACTCGGTGTGCGCTTGAACCCTGACTTGGCGTAAAGCTGCCAGCGACCTACAACATACGCGGTGAGCGCATTGGCGTGGGCTGCTGCAGATGCAGTGTCCGCAGTACCGACGCTCACGAGTTGCAAGGCCTGCTTGAGCGAGGATTCAACGCGATCAACCAGTTGATTGATGCGCACTTGCAGGCGTGCGTCTTCGTTCACCAGTGCGTCGCCAATTAACACCCGCACCATACCGGGATTTTTCTCGGCGAAGTTGAGTAGCATCGAGACGATTTGCTGAACCTGCGCGCGACCGTCACGCTCAGTCTGTGCGATTTGATTAACCAGAGTGAACACCGACTCTTCAATGAATTCGATGAGCGCTTCGAACATTTGCGCTTTGCTGGCAAAGTGCCGGTAGAGCGCGGCCTCGGATACCCCCACCTTTGCGGCCAGGGCAGCCGTGGTGATCTTTTCGCCCTGCGGCTGCTCAAGCATGGTTGCCAGCGTTTGCAGGATCTGGGTCTTACGTTCGCCCGGTTTCAGTGCCATCAGCCGTTCCCCTTTTTTCCAACTCTACAGCACTTCAGGCTGTTCGCGTCGTGATCTTTTCCGCTAACCAGCAAATTCCCTATTCGGCGCGAATCATCGTGCCAACGCCTTCTGAAGTGAGGATTTCCAGCAACAGCGCATGCTCGACACGACCATCAATGATGTGCGAGGTCTTGACGCCGTGCTGTACGGCATCGAGTGCGCCTTGAATTTTGGGTTTCATGCCGCCGCTTATCGTGCCATCGTCGAACAGCGCGTTGATTTCGGTGAAGGTCAAACCGGTCAACAGCTTGCCGCTTTTGTCGAGCACGCCGGGCGTATTGGTCATCAGTACCAGCTTCTCGGCTCTTAGCGTCTGCGCCAATTCACTCGCGACGAGATCGGCATTGATGTTGTACGCCTGGCCGTCTGCACCGACGCCAATCGGTGCCACGACCGGAATGAAATCGGCTTTGTCGAGATGATGGATCAGCGTGGGATCGATGTCGTAAATGTCGCCGACAAAACCGATGTCGAGCATCTTGCCCTTCTCGGTTTCGCTCTCGACCATGAGCTTTTTGGCGCGGATAAAACCTGCGTCCTGACCGTTGAGTCCGACCGCCAGACCGCCGGCCTGGTTGATGAGGCCGCAGATCTCCTGATTCAATTCACCGAGCACCGCCTCGACGACGTACAGGGTCTCCTCGTCGGTCACGCGCATGCCCTGAATGAAGGTGCCTTTTTTGCCGGTTTTCCCGAGCATGTCGTTGATCTGCGGACCACCACCATGTACGACAACCGGATTCATACCGACCAGCTTGAGCATCACCACGTCGAAGGCAAAACTCTTCTTCAACAAAGGATCGGTCATGGCGTTTCCGCCGTATTTGATGACGATGGTCTTGTCGTGAAATTGCCGGATGTAGGGCAGTGAGTCAGCAAGAATCTGCGCGCGATCAGACGCGGTAGCGGCGGTAAGGGACATAGGGGCGGGGAATGCGGGGTGAGTGGGTATTTGCTTAGATTCTATGCAAAGAATTGCACGACTCAAGCCCTTTCGACTGGGTTCGGGTAATCCATCGCCGCGGCGTTGCGCTCCTGCGTGCTAAAGCGCCTGCGGCCCGCGAACCAGCTTGCCGGGCATCTCGCCGGTCGCCTGCCCCTTTTCAAAAATCGTCCTGCCTGCCTTGATTGTGGCGAGATAGCCGCTCGCCTCCTGGACGATACGGCGACCACCGGCCGGCAAGTCCGCGACGAAATGCGGCGAGTGCAGGGTCAGCTTGTCGTAATCGATCAGGTTGAAGTCCGCAATGTAGCCTGGCTTGATGAGCCCGCGATCATGCAGCCCGTAAATTCCTGCCGTCGAACTGGTTTGCCGTTGGACGATTAATTCCAGCGGCAATTTCTCGCCACGAGTACGGTCACGTGTCCAGTGTGTGAGCATGAAAGTGGGTAGCGACGCGTCGCAGATGTAGCCGCAATGCGCGCCGCCGTCACCGAGCGAAAGCATGGTGCGCGGATGTTGCAGCAGCTCGTAGGTGTGCGAGAGCTTCTCGTACGAGTAGTTGAACACCGGAAAGTAGATGATCGCGCGACCTTCGTCCTCAAGCATCCAGTCGTACGCAATATCGTTGGGTTGTCGTCCCGTGCGCGCCGCGATGGCAGCGGCACTGCTTGACGGATCAGGCTCGTAATCCGGTGTGCTGTTGCCGGTGCCGAGGCGGAACATTTTGTGAAAGGCGACGGCCTTCATCTTGGTGTAATCGTCGAGACCGTGCGGCTGCTCCGAGAGCAGTTTTGCGCGAACGGCAGGGTCTTGCAGCGCCTTGTAACGATCTGCGGCGGAAAGCGTTCGCAACGGCTGATACGACGGATGCGCGATGAACGGATGGAAGGTGCCGCCCCAAGAAAACAGCAACCCCACCGGACGCCCGCAGAACGCGCCGTACAGCGGCACGCCCGCACGCCCCGCGTCCTCGATCTGGGCGATGAGCGTTTTCCAGAGTTCCGGGTGCGTATCGATCTGCTGCACGTTAAAGGCGACTGGTTGCCCAGTTTCCTCGGCGAGCTTTCGCATCCAGACCGTTTCCTGATCCATGCCGACGTGATTGCTGGTCATCTGAAAGACGCCGCGCTGGGCGTCACCCAGTGCGCGGCCGATGCCGAACACTTCTTCCAGCCGCGCAAACGTACCGGGCACATGCTTGCCATCCGCGCCTTTGTGAATCAGCGTCCGCGATGTGGAGAAGCCAAGCGCCCCCGCCTGCAATGCTTCGCGCGTGATGCGGCGCATCGCATCAATCTCAGCCGCTGTCGCGTCGTTACTCTCGACGCCGTTCTCACCCATCACATAGGGGCGTAGCGCACCATGCGGCACTTGACAGCCAATATCCATGACGCGGGGCATTTTTTCGAGCGCGTTCATGTACTCGGGGAAGGTTTCCCACTGCCAGTCGATGCCTTCGGATAAGGCCGCATTCGGAATATCTTCCACGCCCTCCATGAGCTGGATCAGCCACTCGCGCATGTGCCGCTTCACAGGCGCGAAGCCGACGCCGCAGTTGCCCATGACGGCGGTCGTCACGCCGTGCCACGACGACGGCGAAAGATACGGATCCCACGTCGCCTGACCATCGTAGTGTGTGTGCACGTCAACCCAGCCGGGGGTCAGCAGCGCGCCGTTGGCGTTGATTTCGCGTTTGCCCGAAGCGGCCTTTTCACCGTTGACCTGAACAATCTTGCCGTTGTCGACAGCAACGTCACCATAGATTGCCAGAGCGCCCGAACCATCGACGATTTTTGCGTCACGAATTACCAGATCATGCATGGGAGCTATTCCAGCTTGATGCCAGTGCGCTTGATCACAGCGCCCCAGCGGTCATAGTCATCGCGTACGATCTTCGCAAACTCTTCTCCTGTCGTGCCCGTGGGCTCGTTGCCCTGGCTCTTGATGAGTGTGGTGATTTCGTCGCTCTTGACAATCTTTGCCAGCGTTGCAGAAATTTTCTTCGCGACCTCTGGGTTCATCCCGCCGGGACCAAAGAATCCCTGCCAGCCGACGATGTCAATGCCCTGCACGCCCTGCTCAGCGATGGTCGGCAAATCCGGCAGTACAGGCACGCGTTTGTCGGTCGCTGCGGCCATGCCTTTTGCAGTGCCGTTCTTGATGGCCGTCACCGCGCTCGCTGTGCCGTCGAAATAAAGCTGCACTTCGTTTGACATCAGGCCCTTCTGTGCGTCCGCCACGCCTTTGTAGGGCACATGCACCATGTCAACACCCGAGGCAACGCGCAGCATTTCTGCGTTGATGTGCGCCGTTGATCCGGGGCTGTACGACGCAACGTTCAGTTTGCCGGGATTAGCCTTGCCGTAGGCGATCATTCCCTTGAAATCATTGAATGGCGCATCCTTGTTGGCGATCAGCACCGTCGCTGAGCGCGCCACCTGTGACAGCGGCGTGAAATCCTTGAACGGGTCATACGGCAGCTTCGCGAACAGGTGCGGATTTTGCGTGTGAGTGATGACGATCGTGTACAACAGCGTGTGCCCGTCGGGCGCTGATTTGGCGACGTCCTGCGCACCGATAATGGTTGATGCACCGGGCTTGTTGTCCACCACGACCGGCACGCCAACTTCGTCGGAGAGCTTCTTGCCGATCACGCGCGCCATCATGTCAGTGCCCGCACCACCAGCGGGAAAGGGCAACACGATACGGATCGTTTTGCCGGGAATCGGCCACTGCGGTGTTTGCGCACCCGTGGTTGCGGCCATCGAAATGGTAGTGACCGTCGCAACAACGGCAGATGTAATTCGCATGAAAAAATTCTCCTGCGGCGATTATCAGTTCGCGATCTAACTGGTCGAGCGTCGATGACCGGTTTCCGGAACGTCGGAGTTCCAATCGATGGGTGCACAGGTGTCGTCGCCGGACGAGATGACCTCGGTGCTGCCGCAAGCGGGTAAATTTAGCGCTGCTGGCGGCAAAAAATCCAATAAATACAGCTTTTCTGTCAAAGGGTCGCTACATAAGGGGTGAAGGCTGATTTTGCATAAAGTCGCAAATTTTATGGATGTCTCTGTAACCCTTATGCAGCGGTTGATTCAGCGAAAAGCCGCGTGAAAAATAATTTCGAACAACGTGCGTTTTCGTGAAACAATTCAGGTGTTGAAGGGGAGTAGCTCCCACACCCGTGTCGTCAATACGAGCGCATGCGTTGAACCAAACGGTTGACCGTCATACGTTCCGGTACCGGTGGGCAGATGAACCGCGAAAGGCGGGCATGTGTCAGGCAAGACCTTCGCTATTGAGCGCGCTGCGAGCGCGGACACTCTGGCGAAGGCGTTTTCATTGGAATCCCCGTAGTTGGTTGTGTCCCGCGCGCTGCGCATCGTAACTATCACTACGGAACGGACCATGGAAATTCTCTCAACAACCTTTTTGATGGCGCTACTCACCATCATCGTGATCGATCTTGTGCTGGCGGGCGACAACGCGCTCGTCATTGGCCTGACTGCGCGCAATGTCCCGCAGGAGATGCAGAAGCGCGTGATTCTATGGGGCACAGCGGGTGCCATTGTCATTCGCATCGCTTTCACGCTTGGCATCGTGTGGCTGCTCAAAATACCGGGCCTGATGCTCGTGGGCGGCCTGCTCCTCTTGCCGGTTGCCTACAAACTCATGAATCCCGCAGCGGATGACGGCGATGAGCACGGAACCGGTCGCAACAACAATTTCTGGGGGGCCATCAAGACCATCATCGTGGCCGACGCGCTAATGGGCGTTGACAACGTACTGGGCGTGGCTGGCGCGGCGCAGGGCAGCTTTCTGCTGGTTGTGCTCGGCCTGCTGATCAGCGTGCCAATCATGGTTTGGGGTTCGACGCTGGTGTTGAAATGGGTCGATCGCTACCCGCAGATCATTACCATCGGTGCTGGCGTGTTGATCTGGACGGCGACACAAATGATTCTTGACGAAAAATTGCTCGCGAATTACCTGCCGACACATACGTGGTTTGACGAATTGAGCGGCGCTATTCTGACCGTTGCAATTCTGGGCGCTTTTATCCTGCGACAGCGCCAGAAAAAGGCAGCACTCGCAGCGGCGCGCCTGAGCGCTACCAACGTAGCGAACGTAGCGGACGTAACGTAACGTAGCGAATGCGCATCAAGCGATGGTTTCGTTCGCTCGAGCCGCGAGTATTGGCCGAATTTGACCGGCCGATGCTCGCCTGGGCGAAGCCGTGGCTGGATCGTCACGACCTGCTCTCGTTCACCCGCCGTCCACTCGCGGCGGGCGTCGCGATCGGTTTGCTCTGTGGCTTGATTCCCGGGCCACTACAGGTGGCGGCAACCGTGCTCGTCTGCTCTTTCTTTCGTGGCAATATCGTGGCGGGCGTGGTGGCGACGCTGTACACCAACCCGTTAACGATTGTTCCGCTCTACGTCGCCGCTTTTCACATTGGCGACACACTCATTCCCGGTATTCGCGTCATGCCAGCCTTCGCAGGCATCGGATTCGGCAGCCCTGGCTGGGTGAGCGCGCTCTCCGAATGGGTGCGAGCGCTCGGCTGGCCGCTAGTGCTCGGGCTACCCGTTATGGGTGCCTGGTTCGCGATCAACGGCTATTGGTTGATCAGCTATGCGTGGTTGCGGCCGGTGGTGGCACGAGCAAAGCGGATGAAGGCGCTGCGCGCGTCGCGCGCGAATACTACGAAGTAGTTCGCTTTTTGCGGGCACGCGGGTGCGCCTGATCGTAGACCTTCGCCAGATGCTGAAAATCCAGATGCGTGTAAACCTGCGTCGAGGCAATGCTGGCGTGGCCCATCAGCTCTTGCACCGCCCGCAGATCGCCTGAACTTTGCAGCACGTGCGACGCGAAGGAGTGGCGCAGACGATGCGGATAAACATGGGAGGAAATTCCTCGTTCCCGCGCACGCGATTTCAATGCCCGTCGCACGACAGGTGCACTGATGCGTTCGCCGCGCGCCCCGAGAAATAGCGCAACCTCCGGCGCGTCACCTCCGTTGTGTGCGCGCTCAAGCAGCCACGCCGCAATCGCATTGCACGCGGGCGCACCAAGAGGGGCGACGCGCTCCTTACGGCCCTTGCCGAACACACGAATTTCACCGCTCACCAAATCAACGTCGCCAATGTCCAGACCGATCAATTCACCGATACGAATGCCGCAGCCATAGAGCACCTCAAACATCGCCTGATCTCGGGCCGACGTTGGGGATGTTTTCTCAGTGTCCGGCGGCGCTACCAGCCGAACCGCCTCGGTCTCGGTCAACGTGTTGGGCAATCGCTTCGGGGCTTTAGGCGCTTTTAGTCCGGTGAAGACAGTCAGATTGATTGACGCATCAGTTTTCGCCAGATAGCGAAACCAGCTTCGCCAGGCGGAGAGTGTCACGGCCAGCGTACGCGGCGCTAATCCTCCGGCGTGAAGTTTGGCGAGTGCGCGTTGAATGTCATGACGCTTGAGTTGACTGAGTGGTGCGGTGTCCGCCGCTGCGATGAGCGATTCACAGGCGCGAACGTAGCGCGCCTCAGTCTGCGGCGAGCCTCGCGCTTTCAGGCTTTGCGCGAAACGATCCAGTGCTTCGCGGTTCGTTTCCATCGCAGTTTTTCGGTGCGCCTACCCGCCCGCAGGAGGCATCGCGAAGCGGCCAAGCGCAGCGCTCGTCAGATGAGCCAACCGCGTCAGCACATCGGTGGCCATGTCGGGCGTGAAGCGCTCCGGGTCGTCGCTGGCGAGCATCAACACACCGCTGACGCCACCGTCAAGCAATGGCACATACGCAAACGACTGCGCTTCCGCGCTCCCTGCGCCGAGCCAGCCTCGCGATTCATGTGCAGCGTTAGGGCCGACATAGGGCCGGTCAAGCCCTGCGACATAACTTTTGAGTTCCGAAGAACACAGGTTCGCCGCTTCAAGCGGATGGGCGCTGATCGTCTCGCCCCACCAGCGCGTCGTCGAAAACGGGATCGCGAAATCGGAGCGCAGGCTCTCATGCACCACCGCCAACGTCATTTCGGCATCGCCCGCCCGCAGCAGTGCGAGGGTCAGTCGATGTAGCTTCTCGATCAAACTGTCGTTGTGCTGGCCATAGCCGATCAGCTCCGAGAGTTGCTTCTCAAGCTTGGCATTGCGCTCGCGTAGCGAAATCAACTGCCGCTCCACCATCGAGATTGCGTGAGCGCCTTCCGGGTGCGGGACACGCATGGCGGAGAACACATCCGAATGCGCCATAAAAAAATCCGGATTGGCTTTCAGCCACGCGGCGACGTCATCCGCCTTTACGTCATCAACGCCATTGGCGTCATTAGCATCTGTCATCACAAATTCTCCAGCATTTCTTTGTCGAGCGTGCCGTCGGCCACGTGGGTCACCGGCCCGGTCATCGTAATCGCGTAATGGTCTCCAATTTCAATCGCAATCGTACCGCCCAGCATATGCACCGTGACGCTGCGATCTACCAGTCCCAGCCGGTGCGCCACGGCGGCGGCGGCGCTTGAGCTGGAACCGGACGCCAGCGTATATCCCGCGCCACGCTCCCAGATTTCGATCGCTATATTGTTGCGATCACGGACGGTCAAAAACTGAACATTGGTGCGCTCAGGAAAGAGCGCATGCGTCTCAATCAACGGGCCGAGACGATGAACGTCCGCCGTCGTCGTGTTCGGTCGCTCGATGATGCAATGCGGATTGCCGATCGTCGCACTGGTGAATGTTAAGGTTTCTCCAGCAACGGAGAGCGTCTCACGCAAGACCTCACGCGACGCCCCGACCACCGGAATTCGCGTGGAGTCAAAGCTCACTCGCCCCATCTCAACCGTCACGCTCTGGCCTTGCCCTTGCACGGTAGCCTGCACCACGCCTCCGCACGTATGCACCTTGAAAGGTGCATTTTTCACCAGGTCGTGATCAAACAAATAGCGACAAAAAATACGCAGACCGTTACCACTCTTTTGCGCTTCACTGCCGTCTGGATTAAAGATGCGTACGGAAAATGGAGCGTCGTCTTGAGCAGGTAAAGGGCCCCACAAAATCCCGTCCGAGCCAATTCCAAAGTTGCGGTGACAAATGCGGACTATTTCTGATCGCGAGAGCTGGCTGAGCCATTGCTTCGGGTCAAGAACGATGTAGTCGTTACCCAACGCATGATATTTAAAAAAGTGCATGCGTGGATTTTCCCACGGTTGAGCAAGCGTTGATGCGCACTACACTTGTCACGTGGTGGCTACGAGGTACAGCCTATCCAAATTGCCAAAAACTAAGCGGAGATTTACATATTCCATATGGACGTTCAGGTGCAGTCTCTTCAAACGCTCTACGCACAACACCAAGGCAAAGTCAGCGACAAGTGGTCATCGTATCTGACGCTATATGACTCGGTCCTGAGCCCCGTGCGTCAAAGCGTTAGAAGCCTGCTCGAAATTGGCGTACAAAACGGCGGAAGTCTTGAATTGTGGGCTCAGTACTTTGCTGATGCTCAACACATTGTTGGCTGTGACATTGACGCCAAATGCGCCAACTTGAAATTTGAGGACACTCGCATTCATGTTGTGGTTGACGACGCAACTTTATCCGCAACACGTGACAGGGTGGCGCGAGTTTCCGCGACCTTTGATGTGGTGATCGAGGATGGTTCGCACATTCCCAGAGAGGTAATTAGCGCTTTCCTGCGTTACTGGCCGATGGTCAAGCCCGGCGGCATTTTCATCGCAGAGGATTTGCACTGCGATTACTTTCCTGGGCACGAGGGCGGCATCGCTCGACGCAAGCTGGCTAATCGATTCTTTGCCGAATTGGTGCACATCATTAATCTGGAGCATTGGGAAGGCGTGCAGTCGATTCCCGCTTTACTACGTGAATATGCGGCCGGCGAACTCGTAGAGCAAGCACAGCTAGCGGATTCAATCGCGTCCATCAGTTTTCACAATTCTGTCGCGGTGATCCGCAAGGCGCAAACACCATCTCACGTCACACTGGGCCGACGCGTTGTGGTGGGGACCAAGGCTATGGTGGACGACGCCGTGTTGCGCGCGCAGGACACTGGCGTATCAAGTCTGCTTGGGCTGCACGAAGCGAATCGACAAGCGCCGATCTCGACAACAGCATCCTTTTCCGGGTTGTTCTCGAAGCGCTAGATTGCATCTTGTTAAGTAGCCGTAACGGCAGCAGATAGCTGTTGATCTGCATATTTTTTCAGGAACGTAGGCGGCAGA
The DNA here is from genome assembly GCA_025354165.1 of Burkholderiales bacterium. GTDB lineage: Bacteria > Pseudomonadota > Gammaproteobacteria > Burkholderiales > Casimicrobiaceae > Casimicrobium. Next base: position 87,543 of record JANXNI010000058.1, read on the forward strand.
ATTGGCGCGAATCCGCTGCGCAAAACTTCAACAGCAAAACGATTTCCCCACTGGTTGAAGTTGGGCGTAAATTCTTGCCCGTGCTGGTCAGAATCAAATGCGTGCGAAAAATAATCGGTATAGATCTTGATTGACTCTGCAACGATTTCGCCATCAGTTTCAGGTGATTCGGCAGTAGCGAACAGGCGATGGTAGTAGAGCGGGTTGTCGACAAACAGCGGTTCGGTTAGCGACAGCGCTCGCAGGCAAAAGTCCCAGATATGTCTGTGGCGGAAGTCTCTGAAGCCATCAAGTGCGTCGAACAATGTGCGACTGAAAAACAAATTGCCTGCGGCTATGGCTACGTTTTCGATCAAAAAGGCGTGGCCCACGGTCTCACAGTAGGCAATATTTGCCTGCCTGGATAGAAATGAATACACGCGTTTGTCAGCAAACGGATCTACTTGAGATTGATGGATATCCATGTAACGCACGCCACCAAATGCCAGTTGCCCAGAAAATGCATTTGCCGCACTAACAAGGCATTCGATTCGGCGCGGTGCAAATTGATCACTTGAATCTAGCGGGTTAATGTATTGCCCTTTACTAAGACGAATCCCCTCATTCAGGCTGACTTGCGGTTCGCGGTTTCCGCTGCAAACCAGCCGATGCGCAAAAGGACATTCTTGAAGACAGGCTCGCGCGACGTCGCAACTATCGTCGGTCGAGCCGTCGTCCATAACAATCACCTCTATTCGACGGTATGACTGCGTATAAATCGATTGGAGCGCGGACCGCAAATAGTGAGCGCCATTGCGGTTCAGCACTACGACACTAACTAGTGGCGAATCCTCGTTGGAACGCTTTTTTGACAGCAGCGCTTCTTTGTCCGCAAGCAATGCGCGATAGCGCTGCCCTTTCTTAGACAATGCGTTTGAGGCTTCAAGTCCGTCGCGTTGGGCGACGAGTCTGTACAGCACTAGCCCCAGATGTTGTCGAAGCAACGGCATTTGCCATTGGGTTAGTTCCAGTGCTCGCAAAATAAGCGGCATGGCCTTGTAAGGATCGCCAGTTTCGTAGTGCACCATGCCGAGCAGATGCGCCGCCCCCGAGTGATCAGGATCAGAAAGAATCACCTGATCATATAACCGCTGCGCTAACGGAAAATCCTTGCGTTGATGAGCTGCGCGCCCTTGCAGGAACAGATCATGGGTGCTTGTCTCTGTCTCATCTGAAGGTGGAGTACCCAGTTGTTTCAACTCGCTCATTCAACCAAACCTGTGAAGCTGCCCAAATGCTCGCGCAACTGCGCTGCGGCAAGCGACTGCGCGTGGCATTTCTCCACGTCGGCGCGAGCGGCGTGAGCGATTGAGTGGCGCAGCGCAACATCGCTTAGCAACTGATCAAGCGCTTGCAGCCAGTCATCAACCCGATTGTCTGCAAGCAGTCCGGTGCGACCGTGCTTAACGCTCGAAGCGAACAACGGGACGTTGCTGTAAACACCTGGAATGCCAAAGGCGGCGTATTCAAGATACTTGAGGTTGGTTTTGCAGTTCTCGAAATTTGTATCCGTCAGGGGTGCCAATGCTGCGTCCCACTGCCTTGACATGACGGTTGATACGTATTTGTCATAGCCAGAGACTGCGGGCAGAAAGTGCACCCCTCGCACGTTGTACAGGCCTTCGGGCATCCATCCCATGAACTCAAACTCGATCTGATCGCCGTATCCAACCAGAGCTTGCGTCACGACTGCTGTGAGCAATTCACTGACGTTTAGCCGACGCGTCGAAGGATAGCCGACGCGGAATTTTTGGTTTGATGGCGTCTCTGGTTCGCAACGTTGACTGTCAATCAAAACGAGATCAATCGGGGCGGTGATCGCGCACACTTCGATTGCAGGGAACCGTGCGCGCAAATCAGCCGCAAGCAATTCCGACATAACGATCACGCGGTTCGAACGGTTGATGAATCGGGCCAATGAATCGCGGGTGGCCGGATGCGAATAAAAGGCACCATTGTGTCGGTCGTAAGCCATATCCAGCTCGAAAAAATTATCGTCCAGAAAGTAGCTGTACGAGATGCCCTTTTCGTTCAGGTAATCGGGAAGCCAGCTAAGTTCCGGCAGGCACAGGCGCGAAATTATGACGATACGCTTGTCAAGATGCGCACCGGACAATGCTGGTGGATATACGATTTCGACGTCGCCAAACGCTTCGCGAATCACCCTCGCGATGAGATGCGTAGTCGGGATGTCACCATCGGCGATCAGCAAGGGTCTACTCATCGAAAATCTTTCAGTCCATTGAATGGAGCGATCTTGGTAAATCACGGTAGAAGTATAAAAAACTTCTTCCCTCAGGATGACGGACAGATAGATCGCCAGACAACATTTTCTGCGCCGGAGTTCTCTCTCCCTCACAACAAACGTCCGTAAAGTGCTTTGAATCCATCCGTTGACGACGCAAGCGAAATTTGCCTCGCCCGAGCTTTTTCCTCACGCAGGGAGATTTAACGCATGCTCCCTCCAGCGAGCAAACGCATCAAAGACGTTGGGCGACAATCGAAAGTGCTCTTCGCGCGTATTCGACTCATCGCGTAAGTACCACGCGTTCACCTCATTGAAGTGCGCTCATTGATCGCCGCGTCCGTCAATGGGCGACTGAGAACAATGCCAAGTGGTTGCTGCAGAGACAGGCTTGGTAGCCTCGACCAACCCCGGTCGATGCACCGCGGCGGTCGCCGCATTTGAGTTGGAGACCGACGCCAACGTGTACCCAGCGCCGTGCTCCCAGATTTGATCGCCATATTGTTGCGATCACGGACGGTCAAAAACTGAACATCGGTGCGCTCAGGAAGGAGCGCTTGAGTTCCAATCAACGGGCCGAGACGATGCAATGCGGCTTGCCAATCGTTGCGCTGGTGAACGTTAAGGTTTGTCCAGCCACGGAGTGCGTTTCACGCACGACCTCACGCTGCGCCCCGACCACTGGAATTCGCGTGGAGTCAAAGCTCACCTGCCCCATCTCAACCGTCACGCTCTGGCCTCGCCCGTGAACAGTAGCTTGCGCCACACCTCCGCGCGTATGCACCCTGACAGGCATGTGGCCCATCTTGCCCTGATCGTACAAGTGCCGACAAAAAATACGGAGCCCATTGCCACTCTTATGTGCTTCACAGCCGTTAGGATGGATGATGCGCAACGAAAAGAAAGCGCCAGATTTCACAGGCAAAGGCCCCCACAAAATGTCGTCTGAGCCGATGCCAAAGTTGCGATGACAGATGCGGACGACTTTACGCACGACGAATTCGTCAGGCCAGTGCGTCGAGTCAATCACCAGATAATCATTGCCGATTGCGTGCTAACTGGAAAATTGCATCCGTCGATGTGCTATCCATCCACTCAAATCGCAAGCAGCACTACCTTCGGCATTTGTGCTTCTCTTGGTGGCTTCACAAGTCGAGTTCAATTCACATTCGAAACCGCTTACATCCATAAGCATGAGTCGACTTTTCGGCGCTTCATTTTCTCGCGCGCGCTGGTCACTATCGCCCGAAGAGTGTCTTGAAACCATTCGTCGGAATCGGAACAGGGATCGAGGCAACAGCGTGCTTCGTCTGACTCAGATTCCATGCGTGCTCCCTCCAGCGTACGAACGCATCGAAGACGTTCGGTGGCAATCGAAAGTGCTCTGCAAGCGCAGCCGACTCATCGCGCAAATACCATGTGTTCAGCCCATCGAAGTGCACTCGTTGATAGCCGCGTTCAACAATCAATGACTCAAAACAATGCCAGGTAGTTACGGTGGAGGTGGGTTCAGTTGCCTCGACCAGAATTATCCAGGGGCGGTGGACAGATAGATCAATGCTCGCGATTACTTTCGCTTCACTACCCTCAACATCGATTTTCAAAAAGTGAATCTCGTGCAACGGGTGTTCAGCCAGGACGGAATCAAGAGTCTTGACTACGACTGTGCCCAAGTGACTCTGAAGTCCATATTTCGCCGCAATGCTTGCCGCGCCGATGTCCAACGAAGACAGGCCGGAATCGCTGACAAAGCAAAATTGCGCCTCGTCAGCCACGTCGGCTACGGCAATTTTCAGATTGATGTCGCGCGGACGCTCACGCGTCAATTGCCCAAAATAGTCGGGATGAGGCTCAATATTGATGCCAGACCAGCCACAATCGTAGAACCATTTGGTGACTGAATCAATTTTTGCGTCCTGTGCGCCGACGTCCACATAGGTGCCCTTGACAACATCTTGCAATGCGCGCCGCAACAGCACGTCCTCAAAATTCTGTGCGTAGCTGATCATAAGTGGCGAAAGTTGCCTAGCCGCCACTCGCTTCGGGTCAAGAACTGGTGTCATAGAAGCCGCTGGATAGCATCGTAGCGTGAAAGGATCGCCTGTCCCGCTGCCTCATAGTTGAAGTGTTGCGCCACATAATTCTTTCCTGCAAGACCGACGTTAGCTGCCCGAACACGATCGGCGTACACGGTTTGCATGTGTGTCGCGGCATGTTCAACCGATGCGTCTGCCCACACTTGTCCCTCGAAGTCGGGATATTCGCCCTCGCGTACCGGAATCAATTTGAAGTCAACGAGTAAACTGTTTTCCGCATTCATGAACTCAAGGTTACCGGAGTACGCAGTGGCAATGGCAGGTTTGCCCAGCGCCATGCATTCGGCCAGCCCCAGACCAAGGCCCTCGCTACGATGTAGCGACAGGTAGCAATCGATAATCGATTGCAGGCCGATCAACTGCTTGCGCGACAAATAGCTGTTGATGAATACGATGCGCGTGTCTCCCGCAGCCAGCGCAGTCAAAGTGCTTCTTGCAATCGTGAATAGTTCGCTTTGCGAAGTTTTGATGACCAATTGCGCTTGCTCTGTCCCCATTGGAAACGCACGTTGAAATGCGCGGATCACCGCCTCCGGATTCTTGCGCGTTGCAAACGATCCATAGGCGAAACTAAACATGAATAAACAACAGTCTTCGCGCAACCCAAACTCGCTGCGCGAGTACTTTCGGTCAAGCGTCGGCGTGATCACGGGCGTGCGGATCTTGATCACCGGCCGGTCACTCACATCGCGACGCACGGCCTCAGCGACAAAGTCGGTTGCCACCCAGATTTCATCGACCAGCTTTGCGTGGTCAATCCACATTTGCGGAAGGCGCTCCAGCTCCCAGAACCAGAATCCAACGCGATACGCGTCTTGATAGCGGCCAAACCCGTCGTGGTGAAAAGCCTCGCCGAGCATGTCTGGATTCACGCAGATGACACGCGTTCGAAACATGCGGCCATCCATGTAACTCGCTACGCTACTGTCCGAGTTGCGGATGCCGGAATCAATGTCGACATCTGCTACGGAAACAGACGTGCCGAGCGTCGTCGTCGCCGCCGCGCGTACCAGCGAACGCAAGTTTTCACCCAGACCCGACTCCGCGCGGGCAAATCCGATAAATTCAATACCTTCGGCAATGAGCGGCTCGCTGTTCGCCCGATTTCGGGTCAGCTGCGCAATGCGCCGCAGTTGTGGTTTGTCAAGCTTGCTGCCCAGCCCGCCGCGCAGCGCACGTTTCAATACGTCAACACCGTCACCGCCGAGGTGCGGAGCCAGCGGATTGGGTGCAGACGATGAATTGAGCACGCGCTCCACGAAGGCGCGCATCATCGCTTTGCAAATATCGGTCAGGCATTCACTGTGACGCTCGTCTAGCGTGCGTCGCTGAAGCTCGAGCGTGTTGATGCTGACAAAGTACGGCTCGGACAACCATACCGCTGCCAGTGACAGACCGAGTGGGGTCGGCGGCGACGATAGCGGGTCACAGAGCACCTCAATCAAAAGCTCACGTTCGAACATTAGATTGGAGAGTGTGATTGGCAGGCCGGGCCGCTCGACCAACAGGTCGCCCATGCGCTGTCGGTGCTCGAGTCGGTCCAGACCGTTAAGTTCTGCCAGCATGGGTGGAGCGCCCTCGTGCCCGTAAGGTGGCTCGCTTACGTCAAGCGCAACTTTTGAAAAACCCCATTGCGCGCCAGTGTTTTGCAGCGCGTCGGCCATGTGCTCCAGTCGCGACGGTGCGTACACAACCGCGTCGTCAACTAGCTGGATGTAGTCGCTACCGATCGCCCGTAGCGCTTCGGCGATGATCAAAGCAGAGTGCGGAGGCTCAGATGGAAGCATGACTATCGAGCTGCCAAGCGATTGCTCTGAGCATTCGCTGGCGGGCAGCAGAACGATGGTGGCAACAGGTTGTCGCGATTGCAGTGGAAGTTGCGACAAAAGCGCATCCGCCTGCACACGACTGCGGCACAACGCGAGCACCGCCACTTCTTTTCGGGGAGAATCTGGCAAGGTCGCACGCGCCTGGCGGGCCTTCGCCACCCGAGCTGTTCGTATAGCCATGTTTTCCGCTGTTCGCGCAGACATCAGCACGCTCAACGCCCAGCCAAAGTTATGGCGCATGGCTGGAATTTGCCAGTCCGTCAAATCGGCCGCTTGCTCAATGAACGCGAGCGATTCTTGGGGAGCGAATTGCTGGGTGTGTGCAACTCCGAGCATGTGCAGCACATCCGGATTCTTGGGATCGAGTGCTAGTGATTGCTGATATATCGCTATGCAACCCGCAAGATCGCCCGCCTTTTGAGCCGCCAGCCCCTTCAGCGCAATCTCCATGGCCGTTTCCGGACGTGTCGTAACGGCCATCTTTTCGACCAAGCCATGACAGTTTTTATAGCGCTTACCGCTACCGCAGGGGCAGGGATCGTTGCGGGACTGCGGCGGATTCATAGCCCGCCCATCAGCGTAGTGGCATCGGCGTCCACCGTATTTAACCCCGCACGCTTCCATCCCCTAGCACGACATATTTCTGCGACGTCAAACCTTCTAACCCAACCGGGCCGCGCGCATGCAGCTTGTCGGTGGAAATGCCGATTTCTGCGCCGAGTCCGTACTCAAAACCGTCAGCAAATTGTGTGCTGGCGTTGACCATGACGCTGGCCGAATCCACTTCGCGCAAAAAGCGCTGCGCATGGCTCCAGTGTTCGGTCACGATGCTGTCGGTATGGTGTGAGCCGTGTAGTTCGATGTGCTCGATGGCTTCGTCGAGATTGGCGACAATTTTGATGGAAACGATGGCGGCGAGATATTCGGTGGACCAATCCTCCTCCGTCGCGGGCAACACTTCAAATGCGGCGAGCACGGCGCGCGTTCGTTCGCAGCCGCGCATCTCCACTCCTTTGTCAGCGAAGATTTTGGCGATGCGCGGCAGCACGTCGTGCATGTGCGCTTCGTGAACCAGCAGCGACTCCATCGCGCCACAAACGCCGTAGCGCCGCGTCTTCGCGTTGTCGCAGATGCGCACGGCCTTTTCCATATCGGCGAATTCGTCGACATAGACGTGGCAGTTACCGTCGAGATGCTTGATGACGGGTACTTTTGAGTCAGCTGCGATGCGCGCGATGAGACTCTTGCCGCCGCGAGGAATGATGACGTCGATATATTCAGGCAGCGTGATCATCTGGCCGACGGCGGCGCGATCGGTTGTCTCAACAACCTGTACGATGTGCTCGGGCAATTTCGCGGCTTTTAGGCCCGCAGCGATGCATCCGGCAATGGCCTGATTCGAGCGCGCAGCCTCCGATCCACCACGCAAAATCACCGCGTTCCCGCTCTTGATGCAGAGGCCTGCGGCGTCCGCCGTCACGTTTGGGCGCGATTCGTAAATGATTCCGATGACACCGAGCGGCACACGCATTTTCCCGACCTGAATACCGGACGGGCGCGTGCGCAAGTGGCTGAGTTCGCCGACGGGGTCGGGCAGTTGTGCGACCTGGCGCAGCCCCTCCGCCATCGCGACGACCGATTTCGACGTGAGGGTGAGCCGATCAATCAGTGGTGAGGCGAGGTCGGCTTTTTTGGCGTCGCGTACGTCTTCAACGTTTTCGTCGAGGATGTGCGCTTCGCGCTTGATGAGTGTGTCGGCGATGGCCAGTAAGGCTTCGTTTTTGCTGGCGGTCGAGGCACGAGCGACGATCTTGGAAGCAACGCGCGCCGAGCGCCCGACCAGATGCATGTATTCAGTAACGTCTAAAAGCTTGTTCATTTCCTTATTTTACCGGGGCACGACGCTCGCACCTTGTGGCCACAGCTTTTAGATAAAAACACGACTGGTTGGGAGCTGAAAGCACAATATGTCAAATATCGACTATATGAGAAATGGCGCTTTAGCCCACTTACAAACGTCTTTTCAGCGAAAAGCTGATGTTTGACTGCGCGCTGTGCTTTTGGTGGCAATTAAGCCGCATCGAAACCGTCGTGCGCTGACGATTTGGGCGTGTCTGTAGTTAAGAGCCTCAGCTAACGAAATTGAAAATTTCAATCTTGTACGGATCAGGGCAATTTCTTGAGCAGGTACTTGTCGTAAAACGTCGTCATTGCAGCAAACTGAAAATCCGCATTCGCTTTTTTTGCGAATCCATGCCCTTCGTCCTCGGCCAGTAAGTACCAGACCGGTGAGCCATTCGCGCGCACTTTTTTCACGATCTGCTCGGCTTCGGTATAGGGCACACGCGGATCGTTTTTGCCGTGACTCACCATCAGCGGTAATCTGATTTTGTCGGCATGTGTGAGCGGTGAAATGTTCTCCAGAAACTTTCGCATGTCGGGGTCGCGCTCGTCGCCATACTCGCTTCGCCGCAGGTCGCGGCGATAGGTTTCGGTGTTCTCGAGAAAACTCACAAAATGAGAAATTCCCACTGAGTTTGACGCGGCGGCCAACCGGTTGCTGTACATCATCGAAGTGGCCAATACCATGTAGCCGCCATAGCTTCCGCCCATCACGGCCACCCTGCTGGCGTCGAGGTCGGGCTGCGCCTGCACCCAATCGAGCAGCGCACCAATGTCCTTGACGGAGTCTTCACGCTTCCTGGCGTTATCGGCTTCAAGAAAGCGCCTGCCAAACCCGGCTGAGCCGCGCACGTTCGGATAAATCATCGCGTAGCCGCGCTCGTTGATCCAGTAATTGCTGCGGCCCCGAAAGCCAGGTCGGGCCTGACTCTCCGGCCCGCCGTGAATCGAAATAATGACTGGCCGCCTGCCTGGAAACTCTTTGCTTGACGGGCGATGAATAAAGCCCGAGATCGCCAGCCCGTCAAAGCTTTTCCACGCAATCGGCTCTGCTTCCGAGAAGGGGCGCTTCACGCCGTTAATGGTCGCATGCTGTGTCCAGCGCGCGACGTTTCCCGTTTCAACATCCAGAGAAAACACTTCGCCCGGCGAGTCCGCTGACTCAATCGTCAGGGCCAGATCGCGACCGTTTCGATGCCAGTTCGCCGATGAGATCAAACCGGGCGGCAGCGGCGGTACCGGCAACGCTTTCAGCTCAGCGTCATAAAGCTTGAGTTGAGCGCGGCCTGACGCGTTCGCGAGCACGGCGATGCGCTTGCCGGTGCGCGCGATGGACCAACTATCGACATCATTTTCGACATCTTTGGTCACCCATTGGCGATCACCGCTTTTGAGATCCACCCGCGAGAGTTTTCCGAAATCACCATCGAACTTTTTACGATAAAGCCAGCGATCACCGATATTATTTTCGACGTCGGTCTCGCCCAGCCCGATGTCGGTCCGTTTGCCTGTGGCGAGATCAAGTGACCAAAGTTTGCTGCTGGTCGACGATAAATATTCGCTCGCGATCAGCCTATTTTCGCGATCTAGCCAGCGCACGATACGCCAGCCTGCACCTGGCAAACTGGCCAGCTTGAACCGCGCCTCGGGTTGCTGCGGATCTATGGCATACACGTCGACATTTGCCTGCTCGCGCTTGCCCGAGCGGTCGAGTGCGCGCGCCATGACAATCACCTTGTCTTGCGCAAAGTTCCACGGCCCCAACGAATGCAATTCACCCGCCGGGGTTATCTGTGTTTCGTGCAAAGTCTTGGGGTCGAGCCGATAAATCTGTGTCGCTTCGTCGCCACCGGTGTCGCGTGCAAACAAAATGTATTCGCCGCGATTGGGTTCAAAGGCAGCTGCACGCACGGGCTCGCGCCCCTTCGTCAATTGTTGCGGCTTGCCCATCGGGTCTGTCACCAGAAAAAGCTGATTCGTATTGCCCGCGCGGCGCACGACGAGCATGGTCTGCTCAACCGGATGCCAACCTACGAATCGGGTCGGCGTAAATTCACCATAGGGCGCGATTTCTGTGGCCAGTGCCTGGCTAATGGTCGGCACGCCTTCCGTCTTCATGGCGGCGGGCGCAACCATGCCCTGCCCGTTGCTGGACGCTGGGATGTCGCGCTGCGCCTGCGCGGGCGATACGGTCACGAACGTCAACACCAGCGCCGCCGACGTCAACGCTCGCGTTGAGGACCGTGAAATCGGAAGTCTCGAAAAAATCAGCCGCATACAATCATTTGCGTGAACTCACGCGCTCCTTTTGAATCCGCCTCTTCGGGCGATACGCCGCCCGCATCGGGCGTCGCTGTCTTATCGCCCGGGATTGTGCCAGATAATGCAGCACAGCCCGCGCTGAAAGCCGCGCAAAATGGGGCTGTCGCCGCTTTGAGACAAATCCGCAGCCTGCCCGATCATCTGGTTAACCAGATCGCTGCGGGAGAGGTCATTGAGCGTCCCGCCGCCGCGCTGAAAGAGCTGCTGGAGAACGCTGTTGACGGGGGCGCGCGTGCCATCGATATCGAACTTGTCGGCGGCGGCACGGTGCTGATGCAGGTGACCGACGATGGGTGCGGCATTTCGGTGAATGAATTGCCGCTGGCGATTGCGCGCCATGCGACGTCAAAAATCAGTTCCCTGGATGACCTCGAGGCAGTTGCCAGTTTTGGTTTTCGCGGTGAGGCATTGGCTTCAATCGCCTCAGTTGCGCGCCTTTCGTTGACCAGCCGCACGACTGGCGCACCGAACGCGTTTCGCTTGAAGGTCGAAGGCGGCGAGATTGGCTCGCCCGAACCCGCCAGCGCGCGCATTGGCACGACGGTCACCGTGGCGGAATTGTTCTTCAACACCCCCGCCCGTCGGCGCTTCCTGAAGTCGGAAGGCACTGAATACGCGCATTGTCTCGACGCCGTTCGCCGCGTCGGTCTGGTGCGACCGGAGATCGCGTTGCAACTGACACACAACGGGCGAGCGGTGCAGCGCTGGCCCGTGCAAACGTGGTCGGCGCGCATCGCTGCCGTGCTTGGAGCCGAATGGCTCGCCGCCAGCGTGGCGATTGCAGTGGATGCGGGTTTGCTCGCCATTGAAGGATTCGTGCTCAAGCCCAACAGCACGGTCGCCAATCGCGACGCGCAACATTTGTTCGTTAACGGCCGCTGGGTGCGTGACAAAGTCGTTCTGCACGCCATTCGCGATGCCATGCGTGATCAGATGCACGGTGGCGCAGCGCCTGGCTTTGTACTCAAACTCACGCTCGATCCCCGCGCCGTGGACGTCAACGTACATCCCGCAAAAACCGAAGTGAGATTTCGCGACTCGCAGGCAGTGCACCAGTTTGTCCGTCGCGCCGTTGAGCGCGCGATGAGCGGCAGCGCGGCGGAGCAATCCGCCGTCTCGGCCGCCAGCAAATTGTTTGGTGACACGACGCAAGCGCCATCATCGGCTACTAACCCAGCCTGGACCGGAACGTATCCGATGCGCTCGGCTTCGCTTGATTTGGGCGTCGCGGAGCGAATCACGCCTCACTTTTTTTCGGCGATGCCGGTCGCGTCTGAAATCAGTTCGGCGTCGGCGAATGCTGCGCGAGCCCCAGCCACGTCGGCGGGTTCCGCACACTCTCTGCCCGCCACTGATTTCCCGCTCGGTTTCGCGGTCGCGCAGCTTCACGGTATTTACATCCTCGCGCAAAACGTGAGCGGCCTCGTGCTGATCGACATGCATGCCGCGCACGAACGCATCGTCTATGAAGGCCTGAAATCGCAAGCATCGGAGACGGTCGCGACGCAACGCCTGCTCATTCCCAGCGTCATCAGCGCCAGCGAAAAAGAAGTCGCCGCCGCCGAAACGCATCGCGAAACACTGACCGCACTCGGTTTCGATGTCGGCGTAGTCGGACAACGTGCACTGACGCTACGCAGCGTTCCGAGCCTGTTGGCGGACGCCGCCCCCGAAGGTTTGCTGCACAGTGTGCTCGCCGAGTTGGATGAACTGGGCGTCAGCGCCATGATCGAATCGCGCCGCGACGAACTGCTCTCCACGATGGCCTGTCATGCCGCCGTGCGCGCCAATCGTGCCCTCACCGTTGCTGAAATGAATGCATTGCTGCGCGACATGGAAGCGACCGAGCGGGCAGGCTCCTGCAATCATGGTCGCCCGACCTGGTATCAGCTCACGCTCAAGGAGCTGGACGCGCTATTCATGCGCGGGCGCTGATGACGCGACCCGTTGTTCTGCTGGTTGGCCCGACTGCGTCGGGCAAGAGTGCGGCTGCACTTGACCTCGCGAAGCGGTTCAACGCGGAAATCGTCAGTATCGATTCAGCGCTGGTCTATCGCGACATGAATGTGGGCACAGCGAAGCCGAGCGCCGAAGAGCAGGCGCGCGTTCCACATCATCTGATCGATTTGATTTCACCTACGGAGACCTATTCGGTTGCGCGCTTTCTCGTCGACTGTCAGGCCGCGATTGATGCCATTCATTCGCGGGGACGACTTCCGCTTTTGGTCGGCGGCACGATGATGTACGCGAATATTCTGGTGCGCGGGTTGAGCGATGTGCCGCCCTCGAACGTAGCGATTCGGGCGGAAATTTCCGCTGAACGTGAGCGCGATGGCATCGAAGTTTTGCATGAAAAATTGCGAGCCGTTGACCCGGCAACAGCGGCACGATTGCCTGCGACGGATACGCAACGTATCGCGCGCGCGCTTGAAGTCTGGCGGCTGACGGGGGTGCCGCTGTCGTCGTTGCAAGGGCAGCGCAAGCCCGCGCTGGCTGGCATTGAATCGCTGGTGTTGCGCTGGATGCCGCAGGATCGTGCGTGGCTTCACACTCGCTGCGAGGAACGATTGGTGACGATGTTTGAACAAGGCTTTGTCGCGGAGGTGAAATCGCTGTGCGAACACTACAAACTTACAGCGAACCTGCCTTCGATGCGCTGCGTGGGCTATCGTCAGGTGCTCGATGTGCTGGAAGGGCGAGCACCGAAAGCAGAAATGTTGGAGCGGGCATTGTTCGCGACGCGTCAGCTCGCCAAACGCCAGATCACCTGGCTGCGTAGCTTTGAAGGTGCGGTGGTCGCCTGCGACTCTGAATCGGCCACCGAGCGCGCCTCGGAGTTGATCGACAAGGCCTGCGAAGCCGCATGATCACGCAGGACACCTGGTACTCCCCGCAGCGCTGGTTTCGCGCGTCGGTCAGGCGCTTGATTGAGCTGTGGGTTGAGGTACAGGTGTTTCCGCAACCGTTGCACATTTCGCGAAACATACCCGTGTGCTACGTGCTGCCGCGGCCCTCGTTTACTAGCAGCGCGATGCTTGATCGACTGACCCGCACTGAAGATGCGCCGATGTCGCATGCCCCGTTGGTCGTCCCCGGAGTGCAGGAACGGCGCTCTTTCTTTGCGCTGCATGAGGATCGTAGCGGTGTATCAGCGAATCGGCTAACGAGACTAGTAAACGCGGTCATTGACGGGCAGACGAGTGACGTGCACTTGATTCCGGTGAGTATTTTCTGGGGGCGTGCGCCGGAACGGGAAGAGCGCGAGGGTTCGCAGCTGCGAGGCATGCGCTGGCTGCGAATCTGGGCGGCTGAAGGCTGGGGCGGTCGATCACGGTTGCGCAAATTGTTCTCGATCATTTTTTACCGGCGCGCGGTGGTTGCCAAATTTGATGATGCGATTTCGTTACGCGACATCGTTAATCTCGCGAAGGTCGAAGGCCTGGATCAGGAGCGCATACTGCGTCGCGTCGCAAGGATGTTGCGCACCGAATTTCGCACTGAGCGAGAGGCGGCCATTGGCCCCGATCTTTCGCACCGAAGAACGCTGATAGATAGCGTGCTGCGCGAACCGCGCGTACGCGCTTCAATGCTCACCGAAGTTGACGCGAAGAAAACGACCCTGGAAAAAGTGGAGCGGCGAGCCGAGTCCGTGGCCCGCGAGATTGCGGCTGACTACTCGTATCTCGTTGTACGCATCGGTGAACGACTGCTGGGTCGCCTGTGGAATCGAATTTATGAGGGCGTTTCGGTTCGCGGCACGGAACGACTACAGGCACTCGCTCGCGACAATACATTGGTATATGTGCCTTGCCATCGCAGCCACATCGATTACCTGTTGCTTTCATTCGTGATTCACCGCGCAGGGCTGACAGTGCCGCACGTGGCGGCGGGCGCGAATCTGAATTTTCCGTTTGTCGGTGGATTGTTGCGTAGAGGTGGTGCATTCTTTCTGCGACGGTCGTTTAAGGACGATGAGCTCTACGGCGAGGTGTTTGCGGCCTACGTGCACGAAGTGTTAAAGCGTGGCTTTCCGATGGAATATTTCGTGGAAGGTGGGCGCTCCCGAACCGGACGCATGCTGCCACCCAAAGCAGGCTTGATCTCAATGACGGTGCAGAGCTACCTGCGTGAGCATTCGCGTCCGCTGCTGTTCGTGCCTGTCTACATCGGTTACGAAAAACTTATCGAAGGCGGCAGCTATACGGAGGAGCTCTCAGGCTCCGGCAAGCGCAAGGAATCCATATTTGGCCTGCTGTCAACTATCAAAAGCCTGCGCAACGAGCGTTATGGTGCAGTTGGCGTGACGTTCGCGAAGCCGATTACCCTGGGCGAGTTGCTTGAGAACGAAGGCGCGACAGACATGGATACTTGGCTTGCCGACAAGGGCTTGCGCAAACGTACTTTGACCGAGCTGTCGCGCCTGATTGCAGAGCGCATCAACGGGGCGGCGCATTTGAATCCGGTTACTGCGGTGGCGACGACGCTGCTTGCAACGCCCAAGCACGCAGCCGACGCAGCGCAGCTGGCGAACCTTGTAGAACGGCTGTTGCGGCTGGCGCGGAGCACTCATACGGCATCAGAATTGTTTGCAACCGCACTGTCGGGTCAAGAGTCGATTGCCCACACGGCGCAGCTTGGTTATCTCGCGCGGCAGAGTCATCCGCTGGGCGATGTTGTCACCGCGAACGAAAAATCTGCCGTCGCATTGACCTATTTTCGCAACAACGTGCTGCACTGCTTTGCGTTGCCGGGACTGATTGCCTGCCTCATTGTTCAGCACGGTGTCATCGGACGAACCAAGCTTGCTCGTCAGACGCGCGAACTTTACGCTTTGCTGGCGTCGGAGTTGTATTTGCCGCAATGGTTGAATTCCGCTGATCCAGCGCTTGAAGGAGAGGTCGCGAGTACAGGAGCTGTGCCAGCGTTTGTGGCCTTCGACCAAACAATGACCACGCTCGCTGCCGACGGCTGGATCGTCGAAGAAGCGGAAGCCCGCGTTGTGAGCGCCGCAGCGCAAGGCACCGACAGTGCGGCGCATCTTGAGCTGCTTGCGTCCGTCATTCGGCCCACGCTGACGCGTCATGCGCTGATGCTGGCGCTGGTGGTACGCGGCCAGAGCGGCAGCGTCAGCCGCGAATCGGTGGAAACCTTGTGCCAGCAGGCAGCGCAGCATCTGGCGATGACGCATGTGTTCAACGCACCCGAGTTTTCAGATCGCACCCAATTTCGTTCGGCGTTTGAAGCGTTATTACAGGCGCAGCGTGTGCGGCTCGATTCGGCCGGTTTTGTCCATTTTGACCCGTCGCTCGCCTCGCAGGCGGGCGAGGCCGCCTTTCTGCTGCCAGCGGACACGCGTGCCGCAGTGCTGCGTGCGGCACAGCTGCGCGCTCAGCCGTTGGCCGCAAGCGCTTAAAATCGATAGTTCGCTCATTTAATGCTGCACAGCAGCGGATGTTGATATGGCTGGCCGGACGCTCTACGACAAACTTTTCGACTCTCATGTGGTTCATACCGAGAGTGACGGCACTGCGCTTCTCTACATTGATCGGCATCTGGTGCACGAAGTGACGAGCCCGCAGGCCTTTGAGGGCCTGAAGCTGGCGGGGCGCAAGCCCTGGCGGAAGCAGTCAATCGTCGCGATGCCTGATCACAACACGCCGACGACGCCGGGATTTACAGCCATTCTTGACCCAGTATCGCGTGCTCAGGTAGAGACGCTGGACGCCAACGCGAAGGAGCTGGGTCTGACCTACTATCGTATCGGTGACGTGCGCCGGGGCATCGTTCACGTTGTTGGACCCGAACAGGGCGCAACACTGCCCGGCATGACAGTGGTGTGCGGTGATTCGCACACTTCGACGCACGGTGCGTTCGCCGCGCTCGCGTTCGGCATCGGCACCAGCGAAGTTGAGCACGTCATGGCGACGCAGTGCTTGCCGCAGAAGAAATCGAAGTCGATGCTGGTGCGCTGTGATGGTCGGCTTGCCACCGGTGTTACGGCGAAAGACCTGGTGCTCGCGATTATTGGCGTCATCGGTACGGCGGGTGGCACCGGTTACGCGCTCGAATTTGGTGGTGAGGCGGTGCGTTCGCTGTCGATGGAAGGCCGCATGAGCATGTGTAATATGGCCATTGAGGCGGGCGCACGCGCCGGCATGGTGGCCTACGATTCGGTTACGGAAAACTATGTGAAAGGCCGCCCTTTCTCGCCGAACACCCCCGAATTGTGGGAGGCGGCCACGAATTATTGGCGCACGCTCATTAGCGATGTTGACGCCGTGTTTGACCGTACCGTAGTGATTGACGCCAGCGCACTGATTCCACAGGTGACGTGGGGCACGTCACCGGAAATGGTGGTATCGATTGAAGGTCGGGTGCCCGATCCGGATAAAGAAAAAGACGCGACCAAGCGCGAAGGCATCGAGCGGGCGCTTGCCTACATGGGCTTGACGCCGAACACGCTGATTTCTGAGATCAAAATTGACAAGGTGTTCATTGGCTCGTGCACCAATTCGCGCATTGAAGATTTACGTGCGGCCGCCGCCGTCGTAAGAGGGCGTCGACGCGCCGACAGCGTTAAGCTGGCGATGGTGGTTCCGGGTTCCGGGCTGGTGAAAGCACAAGCTGAGCAAGAAGGGTTGGACAAGATATTCGTTGCTGCTGGCTTTGAGTGGCGTGAGCCTGGCTGCTCGATGTGTCTCGCCATGAATGATGATCGGCTTGAGCCGGGCGAGCGCTGCGCCTCCACTTCTAATCGCAATTTTGAAGGCCGCCAGGGGGCCGGTGGCCGTACTCATTTGGTGAGCCCTGCAATGGCCGCTGCGGCTGGCCTTGAGGGTCGCTTCGTCGACGTTCGTCGACTTGGTTAATTTGTAAGGTGAAGGAAGTCCTGATGAAACGTGTATCAACTGCAATCTTTCTCGTGCTGTTCACTGCCGCCGCCGCTGGATGTAACACTGTTCAGGGTGTCGGCAAAGACGTGCAAAAGGCAGGTGAAAAAATCGAAGACGTCGCGAAGAAAAAATAGCGCATGGAAAAGTTCGTCACCCACACCGGGTTGGTCGCGCCGCTGGATCGCGCCAACGTCGATACCGATGCGATTATTCCCAAACAGTTCCTGAAGTCCATCAAACGCACCGGCTACGGCCCGAATTGCTTTGATGAGTGGCGTTATCTCGATGTCGGTCAACCGGGCATGGATAACAGCCAGCGACCGTTAAATCGAAATTTCGTGCTCAATGAACAGCGCTTCCAGGGCGCAACGATATTGATTGCGCGGCAAAACTTTGGCTGCGGCTCTTCGCGTGAGCATGCACCGTGGGCGCTGCAGCAGAATGGTTTCCGCGTGGTCATCGCGCCCTCATTTGGAGATATTTTCTATAACAATTCGCTTAATAACGGCCTACTCGTAATCCGCTTGCAGGACATTGAGGTTGATCGTCTATTCGCAGATTGCGCTGTGTTTCCCGGCTTTCAGCTAACCGTTGACCTTGAAGCGCAGCTAGTACGCGCGGTTGACGGCAGTTTTGCCTTTAGTTTCGACGTCGCGCCGTCGCGCAAAGAGCGACTGATCAACGGTTGGGACGACATCAGCCTGACCCTCGGTCGCTCGGATGCGATCCGTGCTTTTGAGGCTAAACATCTTTCTGCGCAGCCCTGGCTAGTTTGAGTGAGCAGTGACCCGTGAGCAGTAGTTAGCGCGTTTCTCGGCGTTATTACGACTGCTCACCACTCACTTCTCACCGCTCACTTCTCACCGCTCACCACACATGAACATTCTTATCCTCCCCGGCGACGGCATCGGCCCTGAAATCATGGTTCAGGCCGCGCGCGTACTTGACAAGATCAAATCCGAAGGTGAAGACATCACGCTTTCGCATGGCACGTTGGGTGGCGCGGCGTATGACGCGCACGGCCATCCCTATCCCGACGCTACGCAGGCCTTGGCGCGGAGTGCCGATGCTATTTTGCTGGGCTGCGTCGGCGGTCCACAATACGACACGTTGCCTCGAGCCGTGCGCCCCGAGCAGGGTCTGCTTGCGATTCGCAAAGATCTGAAGCTGTTCGCCAATTTGCGTCCCGCGATGCTTTATCCGGAGCTCGCTGCAGCGTCATCGCTGAAGCCCGAAATCGTCGCTGGACTCGACATCATGATTGTCCGCGAGCTGACGGGCGACATCTACTTTGGCCAGCCGCGTGGCCGTCGCACCAATGCCGCCGGTGAGGACGAAGGCTACGACACGATGCACTATGCCCGCTCCGAGGTCGAGCGGATTGCGCGGGTTGGATTCGAGACTGCAATGAAGCGCAACAAGAAGCTGTGTAGCGTCGACAAGGCAAACGTACTTGATACTTCAATCCTGTGGCGCGAAGTCGTCACCGAACTGGGTAAGACCTATCCTGAGGTGCAGCTTTCGCATATGTACGTCGACAACGCCGCGATGCAACTTGTACGTGCGCCCAAACAATTCGACGTGATCGTGACCGGCAACATTTTTGGAGATATCCTGTCGGATGAGGCGTCGATGTTGGCCGGTTCCATTGGTATGTTGCCGTCAGCTTCGCTTGATGCCAACAACAAGGGTCTTTTTGAGCCTATTCACGGTTCCGCGCCGGACATCGCGGGACAGGACAAAGCCAATCCGATCGCGACCATCCTGTCGCTCGGAATGATGATGCGCTACACCTTTGGTCGCGCCGATCTGGCGCAGCGGCTGGAAACTGCTGTCCGTAAAGTGCTCGCGGCAGGCCTGCGAACGGGTGACATCGCTACGTCTGGCGACAACGTTGTGGGCACCAGAGCAATGGGCGACGCGCTGATCGCGGCGTTGTAGCGAAAAATCTACAAAACTGTTGTATGACGTTGACATTGCATGTGGACGTCGCCGATGCACAACATGTGGTGCCCCAAACCGTCCCGCAACACAATATATTGCGTATTGTTATACGCAGTAACAACGTGGAGTGAGTGCTCGCTCATGCGCCGCCGGACTTAAAGTTAATTCTGAGCTTGCAGCGGCAACTCCATGATGTTATTTTTCTTATAGTTTCAGAATTAAGAGGGCGGCATGCTGCGCCAAAAACCACTCGTTGTTTCGCTTGTACTGGCGGGATTGATTGCCACCACGGATGCTGGGGCGCTGGGCTTGGGCCGTCTTAACGTGACGTCTCCGCTTGGGCAGCCACTTGTTGCCGAGGTCGATCTGACCGTCGCGCCGGGTGAAGATGTCGATTCCATCCGTGCAAATATCGCCTCCCCTGCTGTGTACAGGGCGGCTAATGTCGAATATCAGGGCGTGGTTCAGACCATCCGCGCGCAGGTGCAACGACGGGCCAATGGTCAGCCGTATCTGCGTCTGGTGAGCAGCCAGTCACTGAACGACCCGTATCTGGATTTGTTGCTGGAAGTGAATTCCAGTACCGGTCGGCTGGTGCGCGAATACGTATTTCTGCTGGATCCTCCGGGTGTGGCCGCAGCGCAATCGGTGGAGCCGACACAACCCGCATTGCCGTCAATGCCTGTCCGCGCCTCGGCACCGACACCCGTTGCGCCTTCCGCGCCCGTTGCCCGACCGAGCGCCCCCAGCAGCGCGCCGGCATCGACTTCGTCCGGGGATGGCACGAACTACACCGTGAAATCGGGCGATACGTTGTCCCGCATCGCGGGCCGCAATTTGGCTTCGGGCGCGACCATCGAGCAATTGATGATCGCCATCCAGCGGGCAAATCCAAACGCGTTTATCGGCGGCAATATCAATCGATTGCGCGCTGGAGCAACGCTGAATGTGCCGTCTGCCAGTGATGCACAGACCGTCACCCAGAACAACGCGGTCAGCGAAGTGCGCGCGCAAACGGCCAGTTGGCGTGGTTACGTGGCGCGAGTTGCTGATTCTGTGCCGAGTGTGGCGATGGATCAACCCGCCGCTCGCGCGAGCGGAAAAGTTTCTGGCGCCGTGGCAGACACCGGCGGCGGTATCAGTGCCACCGACAAACTGAAATTGTCGCAGGGCGAACGTAACAAACCGTCGTCGTCAACAGAAAGCAAAGTTGCTGCGGCGAAAGCGTTGAAGGAAGAGCAGTCGCGCACCGCGCAGCTCGAAAAAATCAAGCGGGATCAAGAACGGGTAATTACGCTCAAGAATGAGGCGCTTGCCGAGGCGCAAGCCAAGGCGAAGGCTTCACCTCCGCCGCCAGCGCCTATTCCACCTGTCGCAATTGCCAAAGTTGACCCACCCAAGGTAGTGGCTCCGCCAGCGCCGACGCCCGTTCCACCACCACCTCCACCGGTTGTGGCATCGCCGCCTCCGCCTCCGCCACCACCGGTTGCGCCGCCGCCTGCGCCAACACCAACACCTGAGCCAGTCGTGTCACCGCCGCCACCACCGCCGGCAGTGGTGTCGCCACCACCGGCTCCACCACCGTCTCCGGCATCTCCACCTGCGGTTGCGAAAGCCCCAACTCCAGCCCCCGTGGCTGAAGCGAGCATGTTCGACGCGCTTGGCGACAATCCGTTGCCGTTGGCAGCTGGCGGTTTGGGCATTCTCGCGTTACTGGGCGCGTTCCTTTGGAGCCGCGGACGCAAGAAAACACCTTCGTCGTCTGCCAATTCCAAAATGGCTGATCCGGTCGTCAACACGATGAATCCGGACACCGTGTTTGGGACTTCTGGTTTGGGCGTGGTCAAAACCAACGACATGCCAGTGCAGAGCCAATTTAGCCGCTCCGGCATGGGCACAATCGATTCGGGCGAAGTTGATCCGGTCGCTGAGGCCGAGGTTTACATTGCCTATGGACGGGAAGCTCAAGCCGAAGAAATCCTGCGCGAAGCACTGTTGCGCGACCCGCAACGTCTTGATGTAGCGACCAAGCTAGCCGAAATCAGCGCTACACAAGGCAAGCGCGATGTATTCGACAAGCTTGCGGGCGACGTTGCTGCGCTTGATCGTAACAATGAATACAAGCAAAAACTGGCTGTCATTGCGGCAACGCATTTTCCTGGACATCCTCTAGCCGAAGGCGCTAATCCGCCGTCCGCTCGCGGCGCAAACAGTGTTGTTAAAGTCGTTGCCCCAGTGGCTGCTATTGGCACCGCCGCAGCGGCTGTTGTTTCGACGACCGGCTTCACAGCACTGGAAACGCCCACAGCTACCGGCGCAAGCGCCGCTTCTGCGGATGCTCTGGCCAGTGTTCCGGCGTCAAGCTCGCTCGATTTCGTGCTAGATGGAATGACCATCGCGAAGCCTAGCAGTCCGCCACCACCAACTGCTCCGATTATGGTGCCGATGGTTGAACCGGTGGTTTCGTCGATGTCGAATTCCCCGAACCGGAAGTCGCTCGAGCAGGATTTGGCCGAGTTGGAAGCGTCGCTCAAAAAAGCGACGTCGACAGGACAAATGCCCGAAGGCGGCATGGACTTCACCGACTTCTCAACTGCCACGCCGACTAACCTCGGAACGGTCGGGCCGTCGATGCGGCCTGAGATGCTGGATCTGAGTTTCGATGCCGGTCGTCAGGGCTTCGTTGACCCGACACCGTCGATCCTTGATGGTCAGTGGCATGACGCTTCGACCAAGCTTGATCTGGCTCGCGCTTACGAAGAAATGGGCGACCGTGAAGGCGCTCGTGAAATCCTGCGTGAAGTGATTCATGACGGTGATGAAGCGCAGCAGGCCGAAGCCAAGGCGATGCTCGCCAAGCTTGGTGGCTAATCAAAGCCAACGCGTATCGATAGTCCAGTAGAAACACCCCAGCCAGCGGACAAACCTCCGCAGCGCTGGGCGCTTGGGCTAGAGTATCGCGGCGTCGCCTACTGCGGTTGGCAACGGCAAGTGGCCCAACCGTCCGTTCAGCAAAAGCTGGAAGAAGCGCTCTCGAAAATCGCGATGACGCCGATCAGCGTGATCGCTGCGGGTCGCACGGACACGGGCGTACACGCCGCCCTGCAAGTCGTTCATTTTGAAACTGATGTCGTGCGCGATGCCATCGCCTGGGTGCGCGGCGGCAATCAGTATTTGCCGGACGACATCTCCATTCGCTGGACGGTACCGGTTGATGACGAATTTCACGCGCGTTTTGCTGCGACCTCGCGGCGCTACGTGTATCTGCTGGCGTCGCAACCGCACCGCCCCGGCTTGAATCGCGGATTGGTCGGCTGGACGCACTGGCCGCTAGATATTTCCCGCATTGAGGCGGCGCTGCCTGCGCTCTGGGGCAAGCACGATTTCACGAGCTTTCAGGCCTCTGAATGTCAGGCGAAATCGCCTGTCAAAACCATCTATTCGGCGAAAGTCACGCAGCGCGGCAACGTTTTGCGCTTTGATTTTCACGCGGATGCCTTTCTGCATCACATGATCCGCAATATCGTCGGGGCGCTGGTATACATTGGCAACGCCCGACAGCCCAGCGACTGGCTAAAAACCTTGATCGTGCAGAAAGATCGCACGCTTGCTGCGCCCACTTTTTCGCCGGACGGCCTATATCTCGCAGGAATTGAGTACGATCACCGCTTTGAACTGCCCGAAGCGTTTGTTGATCCGTGTCTCTAGATTCCGCCACTCCGCTCGCTCGAACCCGCACCAAGATTTGCGGATTGCGCGAACAACAACACGTTGATGCCGCGATCGACGCGGGTGCCGATGCGCTGGGATTTGTGCTGTACCCGCCCAGCGTTCGCGCCGTCTCGTTAGAGCTTTGCGCTGAACTCACGCGTCAAGTTCCAGCCTTCGTATCCACTGTCGCCCTATTCGTAAATCCAACGCAATGGGAGGTAGAGACCGTTCTTTCTGCCGCTCGAATCGACCTGCTGCAATTTCACGGCGGTGAGCCAGAAGCCTTTTGCGCGAGCTTCGGGCGACCGTATGTGAAAGCATTGGCTGTCGATGAGTCGTTCAATTTATTACAATCGCAGCAGCAATACGCCTCCGCCGCTGCGCTCCTTCTGGATACGCCGAGCGCTGGGCATGGCGGTAGCGGAAAGACATTTAATTGGCAGCTCATCAACACACCAAACACACGAAACGAGCGCGCTCCAGCCCTCGTTTTGTCTGGTGGCTTGACTGCTGCAAATGCGGCCGACGCGATTAGGGCACTTCGTCCTTTTGCGGTGGATGTGAGTAGCGGCGTCGAGATCTCTCGCGGCGTGAAAAACTCCGAATTAATCCAAAATTTTTGTCGCGCTGTGCGCCTTGCGGATTCGTCGATGTGATCCGAGCGCAGGGCAATCCAGCGCAGAAAGCATGTCATGAAACTCTACGATCTTCCCGATGCTCAGGGCCACTTCGGCCAGTACGGCGGCACCTTCGTTGCCGAGACACTGATCCAGGCGCTCGACCAGCTCAAAGCCCAATACGCCCGCTATCAACACGACCCGGAATTCCTCGCTGAATTCGCCAGCGAACTCAAATATTTCGTCGGTCGGCCCAGCCCCGTGTATCACGCCAAACGCTGGAGCGAGATGCTTGGCGGCGCGCAGATTTATTTGAAGCGCGAAGACTTGAACCACACCGGCGCACACAAAATCAACAATTGCATCGGTCAGGCGATGCTCGCCAAACGTCTCGGCAAACCGCGCGTGATCGCTGAAACTGGCGCAGGTCAACACGGCGTCGCGACAGCCACCATCGCCGCCCGGTATGGCCTCGAATGCGTCGTCTACATGGGCAGCGAGGACATCAAGCGGCAAGCGCAAAACGTCTATCGCATGAAGCTACTCGGCGCGACGGTCGTGCCCGTCGAGAGCGGATCGAAAACCCTGAAAGACGCGCTGAACGAAGCGCTACGCGACTGGGTCACCAACGTCGACAACACCTTCTACATCATCGGCACCGTCGCCGGCCCGCATCCGTACCCGATGATGGTGCGCGATTTTCAGTCCGTGATCGGCACCGAATGCCTCACGCAAATGCCGGAAATCGCGGGCCGCCAGCCCGATGCCGTGATCGCCTGCGTCGGTGGCGGCTCCAACGCAATGGGCATTTTTTATCCGTATATTCCGTATGAAAACACGCGCCTCATCGGTGTTGAAGCCGCAGGCGAAGGCATCGAAACCGGCAAGCATTCCGCGTCGCTCACGCAGGGCGTGCCCGGCGTGTTGCACGGCAATCGCACTTACCTCTTGCAGGACGAAGACGGCCAGATTGCCGAGACGCATTCGGTCAGCGCGGGCCTCGATTACCCGGGCGTTGGGCCGGAGCATGCGTACCTGAAAGACATCGGCCGCGCCGAGTACGTCAGCATCACCGACGACGAAGCGCTGAAGGCGTTTCACGAATGTTGTCGCATTGAAGGCATCATCCCCGCGCTCGAATCGAGCCACGCGATTGCGTATGCCACCAAGCTCGCGCCGACGATGGACAAGGACAAAATTTTGCTGATCAACCTCTCCGGACGCGGCGACAAAGATATGCACACCGTGTCACAACGATCCGGCCTGTCGTTCTATTGCCATCCCGAGTGTGAGCAGGGCCGCATGTCGGCACAGGCCGCCCAGGGCACAACCAAACCAC
Organism: Burkholderiales bacterium; assembly: GCA_025354165.1. Taxonomy (GTDB): domain Bacteria; phylum Pseudomonadota; class Gammaproteobacteria; order Burkholderiales; family Casimicrobiaceae; genus Casimicrobium. Next base: position 112,480 of record JANXNI010000058.1, read on the forward strand.
TGGTGCGCCAATGAGCCGCATCGATAGCGTCTTCGCCGCGCTGAAGGCGAACAAAAAAACTGCGCTGATCCCCTTCATCACGGCGGGTGATCCATCGCTTGAATCGACGCTGCCAACCATGCACGCCCTCGCAAAAGCGGGCGCAGATGTGATCGAGCTCGGCGTGCCGTTCTCCGACCCGATGGCCGACGGCCCGGTGATTCAGCGCTCGTCCGAACGTGCGCTGGCAAAGGGCATGTCGATGCGCAAAGTGCTCGCCACCGTCGCCGAATTTCGCAAGACGAACAGCGCTACCCCGGTCGTTCTGATGGGCTACGCCAATCCGATCGAGGCGATGGGGCAGGCGAAGTTTGTGGACGCTGCCGCTGACGCGGGCATTGACGGCGTACTAGTCGTCGACTACCCCCCCGAGGAAGCCGATGACTTCGCGGCCCTGCTCGGCAGACGCGGGCTGGCACCGATTTTCCTGCTCGCCCCCACGTCCACGCCAGAGCGCATCGCGCATGTGGCCAAGCTCGCACGCGGCTATGTGTACTACGTCAGCCTGCGCGGCGTCACGGGCGCGGGCAACCTCGACGTTTCTGAGGTCGCCAACAACGTCGCCGCGATCAAGGCCGCCGTGCCCGTACCCGTCGGCGTCGGCTTCGGTATTCGCGATGGCGCGACGGCGCGGAAGGTTGCAGCCGTCGCAGATGCGGTGGTGATTGGGTCCGCGCTCGTGCAGACGATGTTTGACGCGCCCGCAGACGAGGTCGCGGCACGTGCCGGAGCGTGGTTGGGAAAGGTTCGGGCCGCGCTAGACGCGTAAGGTCGTCCGCTCGCACTGAGCTCGGCGAAGGGCTCGGCTAAATGGCGGCAGCCGCTATGCCGCCGCCTTTTCCTTCGCCACAGCTTTCACTGCCAGCTTCCGGGAGACGTAGCCCACGATAGGCATTGCCGCGAACACACTGGTCGCGAACGGTGCAGCGAACCAGCCAACGATGATCGCGGCGGCGCAAAGCACGATTAGCGAAACGATGCGGAAGCGGCTCGGAATAAATATCGAATCCTCAAGCGGCGCGATCATGAGCGTCGGCGTCTTGCGAGCGATATAGAGCATCCATAGCGCGGTTAAGGCGAGCACTGCCAGGTTGATCGCGTAGAAGCACTGCGACGTAAAGGCGCCCGCATACTCGCCCACCAGCGCCGAGCTGAACGGCATCAAGCTCGCCGCGCAGAGCAACGCGATATTTGCCCACAGCATGTGGCTGTTCACTGCGCGCACATGCTGAAACAGGCGATGATGACCGAGCCAGAAAAACGCCAGCACGAAGAAGCTGATGATCCAGGCGAGCAGCTTGGGGAGGAGCGCGGCTAGTGCGTGATTGAGCTGAAGCGCTGTGGTGATCGCGCCATGCTCGCCGCCGAGCTTAAGTTCAATCACCAGCAGTGTCATGGCGATGGCGAACAGTCCGTCGGTCAACGCCTCAATACGGTGCTTGGAAACGAGGCTCGAAATCGAATGCGACCGTATGCCACTTTCGGCGTGGCTTGGAGACGGGGACGGAGTGGTCATGGCAACATCTCAATCAGGCTGGTAGTGCAGTCGTAACCGTAGCAGCTTTTTTAGGCTTGGTCTGAATGATTGACGCCCTTGATCGCGAAGCCAGCAAATTGGGGGTTACCAGACAGTCCGTCATTCTCGCGGAGCGGGAATCCAGCTCGTAGTCCACGCGAAGCGCAAAACACGCCGTTTGCCCCGAGCGCAGCGAAGGGGCTGATGGAATGACGTGTTTCGTCTGCCACCATTCCGCTCATGCCGCTGGGCAGTCACTTTGTTTGATTCGCCAGAAAAAGTAAACAAAGAAAGGCTACCCCGACGATTATCCTGATCCTGCGATGCTCAGAAAAAAGCGGAACGGCCCGAAACTCGCTGCGCTCAAACAACGGGCCGTTCTGATCGCTTTTTTCTGGCGCTTCTCGGGGCCAATCAACGGGGCCGTCGAACCGATATTTGATCGCTTTGCGGTAGAAATTTGTCTCCGCCGCCTCAAACACCTAGGCTGTGCAGCTGACGTATGTGATGATGAGTATGAAGTTCATTGTCGGCGCGTCACCATGAGATCGGCGTTAGATCCCGGGTAGTCGCACGCGACAGTCAAGATCTGATTTCCCACGCAGACACATATTCGCGCACAAGGCGTTTTGCGTCTTTAGTGAGGCTAGATCGAATTGTGGCGACGTTTTTACTCGCCCGATCACGCGCCGATTGAAATGACGCGTGATCTCCATAGATTCGTGTGTAGCGGATAACCTGTGACGTCAAGTAGTGCCGTGTAAGTAAATGGTGATTGAGCACAGACAAGACTTGAATCAGGGAGAGACAACTACCGATTTCTGTCTTGATTTCTTCGTAAGAGGCAAAAATCTGTTGTGCATAAACGGTTGCGTGAGAGAGTTGATTCAGCGCCTTCCAAAAGGTCCTCGTTTCGGGAAGAGTGGAATTCTTGACGTGGTTGAATACATCGTTCGTCAAGTGAACGTAGTCGCCCGCAATCCAGCGGTTGAATGCGCGATCATTTTTCGAAAGGACACAGTACTTCGCGATGTGGAGAGATTCAAATATCGGGCGAAGCAGAGTTCCAGCGGCCCCGTACATTCCCGACTTTGTCAAAGTGATAGCTGAGTGAAAGAGAAAGACGTTTTTATGAACAGCTGAGAAAACCGCCGTTTCAGTGTCGTTTCTGCCGTTGAGGTGTTGCTGTCCGAGCAGCCAGGCGGTGTGATCAACGATTTCAAATTGAGCATCAAGCAGATCAGCCAGCAACTCTAGTGGAATGCTGAACGCCGCAGCGACAGACTCTTCGGTCTTGATGGTTTCGCTTGCGAGAATCTCGCGGAGCGGTTTGCCTTGTCGGTACATAAGCGAGAGTAGAAACGATCTAACGCGTTTTTAAGTGCTTCGCAGGTGAAATCTTCAACAGCGCAAATCATGATGAGCTGATTTACCTTTGAGGCAGTTGATTTAGCACAGATATTATCGTTGCAGCGTGATCGTGCCGAAATAGCAACTGGCGCTTCGCGGACTGAACTCTTGCGTCAGCACGTCGTTGTCTTGATCCCGAAGCGATCAAGGGTCGCCTCGATGGCCCCGTTGATTGGCCCCGAGAAGCGGAGGAAAAAAGCGATCAGAACGGCCCGCTGTTTGAGCCCGGCGAGTTTCGGGCCGTTCCGCTCTTTTCTGAGCATCGCAGGATCAGGTCAATCGTCGGGGTCGCCTTATCTTTGGTTACTTGCTTTTAGCGAAGCAAAAGAAAGTGACTGCCCCGCGGCATGAGCGGGATCGTGGCAAACGGAGATGTCTGATTTGCGCTCCGCGTGGACTACACGCTGGATTCCCGCCTTCGCGAGAATGACGACGAGCAGGTGGAGAGGAAAGTGCAGTATCAGCTTTGTGCTGAAAGCGCCGTCGCATTGGGGTTAGAACAAATAAATTACGATAGTCGAAAAACAGCGTTTTGAGCCTTTATCCCCGACTCAGTGGAGATTTCAGGAGAAAGCTGCTTTTGCCCACACATCCGGCTTAAGCACCTCAAACGACACACGTTTTCTCATTTTCAGAAGCGCGCGGTCATAGGTGAGTAGGGCGTCGGCGCGGCCACAGTGGGCGGTTTCGACAAACTTTTGATCGTCGCGGTCTGAGCATTTCGGCAGGGTTGCGGTTTGCGCGGGATCGAGCCGCACCCATTCGATAAACGGCCCGAGCAGGGCGAGCCCCTCGGCAATCTGGTCGTCTTCCAGCTTGAACATGGGGTAGCCGAGCACATGCTTTAGCTCGCGATAGGTGCGCACCGAGAGGAGCGGCGTCACGCGCCCGTCCTGCCACGCTTCGCGCAGCGGCAGGTGACGCGAGTCCTTGAAGATCAGTGCGGAAACCAGGACGTTAGTGTCGATGACGAGGCGCGTCATGTTGATTGCCTTGGTAATGCAACGACCACCCTCACCCTAACCCTCTCCCGCGTGCGGGAGAGGGGATCCGAATAGGCCTTGCTGCTTACTTCGGACGTGGGGACAAATCACTGCGCCGTCCACCCGCCATCCATTGTGTACGCGCTGCCGGTGATTGAACCGCCTGCTTCTGTAGTCAAAAACAACGCCAGTTCGGCCAGATGTTCCGGCGTCACGAAACGTTCGCTTGGCTGCTTTTCGCCTACCAGCACGACGGTTGCGGCGTCGACGGAAATTTTTTCTGCGGCAGCGCGCGCTTCGATCTGTTTGCGTACCAGCGGTGTGTCGACCCAGCCGGGGCAGATGGCGTTGCAGGTGATCAGCGTTTTCGCGTTTTCCAGCGCGGTCACTTTGGTCAGGCCGATGATGCCGTGCTTGGCGGCAACGTACGCGCTCTTGTTCGGCGAGCCGACGAGGCCGTGTGCGGACGCGACGTTGATGATTCGGCCCCAGCCGCGCGTTTGCATGTCCGCAATCGCGATCTTGCTGGTGTGAAATGCGCTCGACAAATTGATGGCAATCACGGCATCCCATTTGTCATCCGGGAAGTCCTGAATCGGCGACACGTGCTGAATGCCCGCGTTGTTCACCAAGACATCGATACACCCGCAAATCGCGATAGTTTGCTTGACCAGCATCTGCGCCTCCGAGCCCTTCGACAGATCGGCTGGAACGTAATGCACACGCACTTTTGACGTCTCCGCAATCTCTTCGCGCAGGCGGTCAATTTCAGCCGGGTCGCCGAAACCATTCATCACGATTTCCGCGCCTGCTTCGGCGAAGCGACGGGCCATCGCAAGGCCGATGCCGCTGGTTGAGCCAGTAACGAGGACGACACGATTTTCAAGCAATTTCATGACATTTCTCACGAGTTTTGTTGCGTCGCATCATAACTCGACAGGGCGTTTTGGCAACGCCCGCTTGAACTCGGCAAGCGTTGCCAGCCGCGCCTCGGCGTGATCGACGATGGGCAGCGGATAGTCGCGGCCTGGCACAAAATCGCGCGCCTGTTGTTCGATCGGTGAGGTCAACCACGGAGCATGAATGTCTTTGTTCGAGAGCTTGCCAACTTCAGGCACATACTTTCGAATAAACGTACCCTTTTCGTCAAAATTTTGGCTCTGTGTGATCGGATTAAAAATGCGGAAATACGGCTGCGCATCGCATCCGGTGGATGCCGCCCATTGCCAGCCGCCGTTGTTGGCCGACAAATCGAAATCGTTCAATTTTTCTGCGAAATAACGCTCACCCCAGCGCCAATCAATCAATAAATCTTTGGTCAAAAAACTGGCTGCCACCATACGCAGGCGGTTGTGCATGTAGCCCGTCTGATTGAGCTGACGCATCGCGGCATCAACGATGGGATAACCAGTGCGCCCGTCGCACCAAGCAGCAAAGCGCTCTGGATCATTGCTCCAGCGGATGGCGTTGTATTCGGGCTTAAATGCGCCCTCCACCACGCGCGGATTGTGATGCAGGATATGCACATAAAAATCGCGCCAGATCAGCTCCGACAGCCACACTTCCGCCCCGCGCGAGCCTTCCTGCCAGCGCTGCCACGCGGCAGCCGTCAGCCCGCGAATAGACACCGTGCCGAAGCGTAAATGCGTCGAGAGATAAGACGGCCCCTTGATCGAAGGAAAATTTCGGGTGTCGCTGTAACGGTCAATGCGCTCCAGAAAGTCGGCGAAGAGTTGTTCGCCGCCCGCCATCCCAGCGGGGAATTTCAGCTCACGCAGGTTGGTGCGTGAAAAGCCCAGCGATCCAAGCGATGGTATGGGCGCTGTTTCTTCGGACGCGTAGAATCTTTTGTGCGATTCAACCGGATACGGCTTTACGTAGAACGCTTCCATCCGCTTGATCCACGCGTTTTTGTATGGTGTGAACACCGAGAAAAATTTGCCCGCGCCTGTCAGCACTTCGTCCTTTTCGAAAATGACATGATCCTTGCGCGTCTCAAAGACGATGCCGTGCGACTTGAGTTTCGTCGCGACTGCGGTGTCGCGATCAAGCGCAGATGGCTCATAATCGTGATTGGTAAACACGGCGTCGACATCAAGCTGTTGCGCCAGCTTCGGGATCGCATCGCGCGCCGCATCGTGCAGCACATGCAAGCCACCCCCCATCGCGCCAAGCGCGGCGCGTAGCTCAACCACGCTCTCCCAGATAAATTCGACCCGCCGATCTGCCTTGTCAGCAAGCGCATCGAGAATTTCGCGATCAAACACAAACACGCAATGCACGCGTTCTGATTGCGTTAGCGCCGTGTGCAGCGCAGCGTTGTCAAACGACCGCAAATCGCGGCGGAACCACATGAGGGCGGCGCGGTGGCGCATACGTTACTTCCTGAAACAACGCAGGCGGCTCCCGTTCGTGCCTAATATTTTTATAGCCTGCTGATGCATTTTGCCAGCCACGTAGAAGGCACCTCTATAAATTCATTTCTCGGGCGCATTGCGTCGTTGTGGGGTGCTCGCGCTTTTGCCAAATGCGCTCATAAACAAAAAACGTACATTCCGGCTGCTTTGCGCCCTGTGCCTAACACTGCATCGCGATAAATTGAATTTCTAGAGGTGCCCTAGAATCATGTTTATGGAGTCAAGCTGCCTCGCTGGCCACTTTCTGATCGCCATGCCCGCCATGGCTGATCCCAATTTCAAGGGAACGGTCACCTATTTGTGTGAGCACAACGAGCGCGGCGCACTGGGCGTCGTGGTTAATCGCCCGACCGCGCTCACGATGGATTCACTTTTTCAGCAAATCGCCGTTGAGGTGTCCGACATCCGTTTGTCGCAACGCAAGGTGCATTTCGGTGGCCCGGTCAGCGTGGAGCACGGCTTTGTGCTGCACCGTTCGCATGGATCGTGGAACTCATCCATCGTCGTGAGCGACGAGCTTTCGCTCACCACTTCAAAAGACATTCTCGAAGCCGTGGCAGGCGGCACTGGCCCCGAAGAATGGTTGCTCACGCTCGGCTACGCCGGTTGGGGCGCAGGTCAGCTGGAAGAAGAAATTGCGGCGAATGCTTGGCTCACGGTGCAGGCGGATGCTGACATTTTGTTCGTGACGCCACCGGAAGAGTTGTTAAACGTCGCCATTGAACGCTTAGGGATCTCCAGGTTCGCGCTGTCCAGCGTCGCGGGGCATGCGTGAGCAATCTCACGTTTCTCGCCTTTGATTTTGGCGAGCGACGGATTGGCGTGGCGCTCGGCAATGATTTGACCGCGACGGCGAATCCGCTCACCGCGATTGAAGCGATCAACGACGACGCGCGATTCGCGGCGATTGCTGCGCTGGTGAAAGAGTGGGGACCGAGCGCGTTTGTGGTGGGCCACCCGTCGCACCCTGATGGCAAACCGCATGCGATGACCGCCCGCTGCGAAAAATTCGCACGACAGTTAACGGGCCGTTTTGATCGACCGTCGTATCTGGTTGATGAGCGCTACACCAGCGTCGACGCGGCGCAGGCGCTTACCGTAACCGGCAGCCGACTATCCGGACAAGAGAGAAAAAAGGCGATCGACGCCGAGGCAGCGGCGCAGATTCTGCGCCGTTTTTTTGAGGAGGGCGCGATGCCAGTCACCGACATAGAAACCAGCAAAACCTCATGACTACGGACAACCTTCATCTGCCCGATGCCGAGGCGCTGTTCAACGACCTGAAGGCGCAAATGGCACCGGCCATCGCCTACGACGCGAAGCTCATCGGTGTGTATTCCGGTGGCGCGTGGCTCGCGGATCGACTCGCCGCCGAGCTTGATGGGGAACACGAGGTCGGCTACATCGACGTGTCGTTTTATCGCGATGATCTGTCGACGAGCGGGCTCAAGAGCAACGTTCGCAGCACGCAGATTCCGTTCTCAGTGCAGGGCGCGCACATCGTGATTGTGGACGATGTGCTGTTCACAGGTCGCTCGATTCGTGCGGCGGTGAACACGCTATTCGACTACGGACGTCCAGCCTCGGTGCAGCTCGCGGTTTTGGTAGATAGAGGCGGACGTGAACTTCCAATTGCCGCCAATTATGTCGGCGCGCCGCTCATTGTTTCGCGTGATTTGATGCTTGCACTCAGCAAAGATGACGCCGGAAAATTTGCGCTAACGACTGAACCGTGGATGCAACGTTGATGCTCTCGAAGAAGAATCTCCAACTCAACGAAAACGGCGATCTGCATCATCTGCTTGCCATTGAAGGTTTGCCCAAACGCATCATCGAGCGCATTCTCGACACGGCGGAAAGCTTCGTCGGCATCAACGAACGTGAAGTCAAAGTCGTGCCGCTGTTGCGCGGAAAATCAATCTTCAATATTTTTTTCGAAAATTCCACGCGCACACGCACAACGTTCGAGATTGCTGCCAAGCGCTTGTCAGCTGACGTCGTGAGTCTCGACGTAGCGCGCTCCAGCACCAACAAGGGCGAAACGATTCTCGACACCATCGCCAACCTGACCGCAATGCACGCCGACATGTTCGTCGTTCGTCACGCCGAAAGTGGTGCGCCTTACCTCATCGCCCAGCACGCAGCGCCCCACGTTCATGTAGTTAATGCGGGCGACGGACGTCATGAGCACCCGACGCAGGGTCTGCTCGACGTGTTCACCATTCGCAAGTACAAAAAAGACTTCACGCGCTTGACCGTTGCCATCGTCGGTGATGTGCTGCATTCGCGCGTCGCCCGCTCGCAAATCCATGCGCTGACGACGTTAGGCGTACCGGAGGTACGCGTGATTGGGCCGCGAACGCTGTTGCCTGCTGATCTCGAACGACTTGGCGTGCGCGTGTTCACGTCGCTTGAAGAAGGCCTCAAAGGCGTCGACGTGGTGACGATGTTGCGTTTGCAGAACGAGCGCATGACCGGTGCCTTGTTGCCATCCGCAAGTGAATATTTCTCGCGCTACGGGCTGACGCCGCAAAAGCTGGCGCTGGCCAAACCGGACTGCATCGTGCTGCATCCCGGCCCGATGAATCGTGGCGTTGAAATTGATTCCGCAGTCGCCGACGGAAAGCAATCGGTCATCTTGCCGCAAGTGACCTACGGCATCGCAGTGCGCATGGCCGTGATGGCGATTTTGTCGGGGAGCACACGATGAAGATCGCTATCCGCAAGGGCCGCGTGATTGATGCGGCATCGAATTTCGATGCACAGGTCGATGTCTTTATTGCAGCCAGCAAGATTGTCGCGATTGGCGAACAACCCGACGATTGGCACAGCAATCGCGACATCAATGCCGACGGCTGCATCGTTGCGCCCGGTCTGGTTGATCTCGCGGTTCACGTCAAACGCGGCACGCTAGCGACCGAGCTGGCGGCAGCGGCGGCGGGTGGTGTCACCAGCATGGTCTGCTCGCCAGATACGGATCCCGTGCTCGATGAGCCGGGCCTCGTGGACATGCTGCGGTTGCGCGCACAATCGTTCCACGGCACCCATTTGTATCCGCTCGGCGCGCTCACCAAATCGCTGGCGGGCGTTCAACTGGCAGAAATTTCCAAGCTCGCGCAGGCGGGCTGCGTGGGGTTCTCGCAGGCAGATCGCGCCGTGCTCGACACCCAGGTTTTGCTGCGTGCGATGCAGTACGCGGCAACCTTTGATTATTCCGTCTGGTTACAACCCGAAGATTTGCATCTGGCTAAAAACGGTGTCGCTCACGAAGGCGAGGTCGCGTCCCGATTGGGGCTTGAAGGCATTCCGTCCAGCGCCGAAATCATCGCGTTGGCCACTCACATTGAGCTCGCGCGCGTCACTGGCGTTCATCTGCACATATGCCGCCTGTCCACCGCAGAAGGCGTGGCGCTGGTGCGCGCCGCCAAATCCAGTGGCCTTAAAATCACCGCCGACGTGGCGATCAATCACCTGCATCTCATCGATCTCGACATTGGAAATTTCGATTCGAACTTTCGCCTGTCGCCGCCGCTGCGCTCATCGCGTGACCGTGATGCCCTGCGCGCAGGCGTGATCGACGGCACGATTGACGCCATCGTCTCCGACCACACGCCGCGTCAGGACGACGCCAAACAGGTGCCGTTCGGCGAAGCTGCGCCCGGTGCAACGGGACTGGAAACCCTGCTGTCGCTCACATTGCGCTTCGCCGAATCGGCGCGGTTGCCGCTCAACGACGCGCTCGGACGCATCACCTATCACGCGGCTCAGGCGGCGGGCCTCCATGCCGGGCGTTTGGCGGTCGACGCGGTTGCGGATATTTGTGTGTTCGATCCGGGCGCGTATCGCCTGATCAACAAGGCCGGATTCAGGAGCGCGGGCAAGAATTCGCCGTTTCTCGGATACGAGTTGCCGGGTGTGGTGAGGGCGACGGTGACGGCGGGGCACGTCGCGTACGAGGCCGCGGCATAGCGCCCCTGGCACATACCGAGATTCAATCGACGCGAAGATGGCGGGTTTTAGGAGCCAGTCGGTGCCGTTAGGCGGTTCGCGCGTTTTCCGCGAAAATCAGCGTCCACGAGAAAAAACGGAGCGGGCAACCCGTCCGCAAGCCTATGTCCTGGTTAGACAAAATTATTCCCGGCGCCAACAAGAACGATGGCGGTTCAAAGCGCGGTGTGCCGGAAGGCCTGTGGCTCAAATGTCCCTCGTGCGATTCGGTGCTCTACACCACCGATGTCGAGAAAAACCAGCACGTTTGCATGAAATGCAGCTATCACATGCGGATCAACGCGCGCACGCGGCTCAACGGGCTGCTCGACGAGGCGGGGCGCAAGGAAATTGGCGCGGACGTATTGCCGATTGATTCGCTCAAATTCAAGGACAGCAAAAAGTACCCGGATCGGCTGCGTCTTGCTACGGAATCCACCGGCGAAACCGATGCGCTGGTCGTGATGCAGGGCGCGATTGACAAGGTGCCCGCTGTCGTCGCCTGCTTCGAGTTTGAGTTCATGGGCGGGTCGATGGGCTCGGTGGTGGGCGAGCGTTTTGCGCGTGGCGTGGACGCAGCGATCAAGGCGAAATGTGGCTTTGTGTCGGTCGCGGCCTCAGGCGGCGCGCGCATGCAGGAGGGCATGGCGTCGCTGCTGCAAATGGCGAAGACCACAGCGCGACTGGCTGAACTGGCGGAGAAAAAGTTGCCCTACATCAGCGTGCTGACCGACCCAACGATGGGCGGTGTGTCGGCGAGTTTTGCTTTCGTCGGCGACATTGTGATTGCCGAACCGGGCGCACTGGTGGGTTTCGCCGGACAACGGGTGATTGCGCAGACGGTGCGCGAGAAATTGCCAGAAGGCTTTCAGCGTGCCGAATTTTTGCTCGACCACGGCGCGATTGATCTCATCGTGGATCGCCGCGAAATGAAGGCGACGTTGGCTAAATTGCTGAGCGCACTGCATTAAATTGCGCAACAGCTTTTTGATGAAAGCGCCACTGCATTGGGGCGATCAATGCATATCGCTTATAGTCGACTTTTGGGGTTTTTTGGCCCTAGCCCCTGCGCGCAGGCGAGTTGGTAAAGAAGCTGTTGTTTCTTATGGGAGTGGTTTTAGCCGAAAAAGCGGTTATTCGCGGCTAAAGTCGCTCCCAAAAAACACTGGCTGTTCGCGACGATGACCGCTCTCGCCGACTGGCTAGCTCGCATCTACACCATCCGTTCCGGTCCGGAAATCGAGATGGGTCTGGAGCGAATCCGGCCGATTTTTGATCGAATGGCGGTCGCGCCGAATTGTCCAGCGATTCTGGTCGCGGGGACCAACGGCAAAGGGTCGGTGTGCGCTTACCTATCGGCAATCCTTCGTGCAGCGGGATTTCGCATTGCGAGATACACCTCGCCGCACATCTATCGTTTCAACGAACGCATCGTTGTTAACGGCGTTGAGGCGAGCGATGCCGAACTGGTTGCCGCGTTCGAGGCGGTCGAGGCTGCGCGTTTGGCGGAAGGCAATTTGCCGCTCACATTCTTCGAGTACACAACGCTTGCTGCGTTTCATCTTTTCGCTGCCACCCGGCTGGACGCGTGGGTGGTTGAGGTGGGTCTAGGCGGACGACTCGATGCGACCAACATTCTCGACGCTGATTGCGCCGTGATCACGAGCATCGCTGTGGATCACACCGAATTTCTGGGCCCGACGCGCGAGCTGATTGCGGTGGAGAAGGCGGGAATTTTGCGCAAAGGACGGCCGGCGATCATTGCCGAGCCAGATCCGACGCAATCGCTGATCGCGACCGCTGAAGCGCGCGGGGCATTGACGAGCTACATCGGACGCGATTTTGGCTGGCAGAAATCCCCCGAAACGCCCAATCAATGGGGATTCTGGGCGAAGGAGAGCGATCACACGATGCGCCGCCACGGACTCCCGCTGCCCGCCCTGCGAGGCGGCTATCAATTGGGCAACGCCGCCGCCGCCCTGGCCGCGCTGCACGCTCTGAATGATCGCCTACCCGTTTCCCAAGGTGCGGTGAAGCAGGGCCTACTGGACGTCCATTGGCCTGGTCGCTTCCAGGTGCTTCCGGGACGACCGACGACCGTGCTTGATGTCGGGCACAATGTGCACGCAGCGATAGCGCTTGAGCGAGCACTCGCTGACATGGCATATTTCCCGACCACGCACGCCGTGTTTGCGATGCTGAAAGACAAGGACATCCGTGCCGTGGTCGACGCCGTGAAAGGCCGGATTGACGAGTGGCACGTCGCGCCGCTGCCTGGCCTGCGCGGTGTGGATATTGAGACATTGGTGACTGCTTTGGCGACGGCGGGCGTCATTGATCGCGCGATCCACCGCCACGCCAGCGTTACCGAGGCTTATGCTGCGGCGCGGAAACTCGCGGCTGAAGCCGATAGAATCGTGGTCTTTGGTTCTTTTCTCACTGTGGCGCAAGCCCTTTGAGCACCGCGATTTACTAATGGCCGCTGCTGCGACGCCTACGCCCGATAACGCTGAACAACTGCGCAGACGCGCTAACCGGCGTTTGCTTGGCGCCTCCATCCTGCTATTGATTGCGATTATCGCGGTGCCGATGTTTCTGGAGCGCGAGCCGCCGCCGCTACCGGACAACGTTGACGTGCGTATTCCGCCGGTCGAGGGCACCAGGTTTGAGCCGAAATTTCCTGTCGGCTCCGAAGCGAAAAAATCGGGAAGTAAAACAGCCGAAAAACCCGCTGAAATCCCGGCGATCACTGAGCCCAGTGGCGCACAGGCGGCGGTCAGTGGCGTAATTGCGACACCGCCAGCTCCTTCGTCAGCGGTTACCGCTGTCGCTCCCAAAGCAGCGGCGGCCGAAGTGAAGCCACCTATTGCCGCGCGGAAAGAAGTAGAAAAACCCGTCGCCAAAGCGCCCGAAAAGTCCGCTGACAAAGTAGTCGCGAAAGAGCCCACACCTGCTGATCGCAAACCCGGTCAACATGTTGTTCAAGTCATCGCCGTGCGTGATCCGGCGACCGCGAAGCAGATGTACGACAAAGCCAAGAGCCTCAAATTTCCGGTCTACACCGAAAAAATTGACGTGACCAATGGTGTCGTCATCCGCGTGCGCGTCGGGCCGTACGCGACCAAACAGCAAGCCGAATCGGCCCGCGCCAAGCTCGCGCAGGCGGGCTTTGAGGCGAAAGTGCTCGTTCTGCAATGAGCCATGCCTGAGTCGCACCGGAGGTATCGCGCGTGACCGGCTTCGATATCGCCGTGGCAGTGGTGATTACGCTCTCCGCCTTGATTGGTGTGTGGCGCGGCGTGATCCGAGAAGTGTTTGCGCTTGCTGCGTGGGTCGCGGCGATCATCTGCATGTTTGTGTTCGGCGAGCAACTGGCGCAAGTGCTGCCGTTCGCTCGCGACACGCCTTGGCTGCGTATGTTGGCGGGCTACGCGATCGTATTTTTGGGCGTGTTTGTGACGCTCAGCGTTGTTGGTTTCTTGTTCAGCAAGCTCGTTAGCGTAATCGGACTGTCGTTCGTCGACCGCACGCTGGGCATGGTGTTTGGCGTGCTGCGTGGCGCATTGATCGCAGTGTTGCTGGTGTTTCTCGCGGGTGCCACCAACTTGCCTGGAATGAATTGGTGGCGCGACAGTGTGTCGGCCAAACCGCTGGCGACGTTTGCCGCCATTTTGCGCAGCAAATTGCCCGATGATCTGGCCAAGCGATTCAAATTTTCCGCAACGCAAACAACTCTGTTGAGGACTAACTTATGTGTGGTGTGATCGGTATCGTGTCACATGGCCCCGTGAATCAGCTAATTTACGACGGGCTTATGTGCTTGCAACATCGAGGGCAGGACGCGGCGGGCATCATGACGGCCGACGGCGCTGTGTTTCACATGCACAAAGCCAAAGGCATGGTGCTCGATATTTTCCGCACGCGCAATATGCGCGACCTGCTTGGCAGCGCTGGCATCGGCCACACGCGCTACCCGACCGCGGGCTCGGCCGTGAGCGTGCACGAAGCCCAACCGTTTTACGTGAATTCGCCATTCGGCATTACGCTCGCGCACAACGGCAACTTGACCAACGGCGAATCGCTCAAGCGCGAATTGTTCAACGTCGACGCGCGACACATCAATACCAATAGCGATTCGGAAGTGTTGCTGAACGTATTCGCGCTGGAGCTTGAGCGCGCCGCGCAGGGCGTGAAGCTCACACCAGAAAAGATTTTCACCGCCGTGCGTGGTGTCCATCAGCGCTGTCGCGGCGCGTATGCAGTGCTCGCCATGATTGCGGGCTACGGCCTAGTTGCGTTCCGCGATCCACACGGCATTCGCCCTATGGTTTATGGCCGCAACGATACGATGGCAGGGCCGGAATATGCGGTGGCCAGCGAGACCGTGGCGCTTGATGTCTTGGGCTTCAAATTCGAGCGCGATGTTGCGCCCGGTGAGGCCCTGTTCATCGATTTCGCAGGCGACATTCATACGAAGCAATGCGCTGACAATCCGAAGCTGCATCCGTGCATTTTTGAGTACGTCTACCTCGCGCGGCCAGACTCAGTGATCGACGGGATTAGCGTGTACGAAGCGCGGATTCGTCTCGGTAATGAGCTCGCCAATGAAGTAATGAAATTGCCTGATTGGGAGACGATTGACGTCGTCGTGCCGATCCCCGATTCGTCTCGCCCCAGCGCGCTGGAACTCGCCTCGAAAATCGGTCGTCCGTATCGCGAAGGCTTCGTGAAAAACCGCTACGTTGGGCGCACTTTCATCATGCCCGGCCAGGCGATGCGCAAAAAGAGCGTGCGCCAGAAATTAAATCCCATTGCCAGCGAGTTCGCGGGCAAAACAGTGCTACTCGTCGACGATTCCATTGTGCGCGGCACCACGAGCCGCGAGATAGTTCAGATGGCGCGTGAAGCCGGCGCGGTGAAAGTGTTCTTTGCCAGCGCTGCGCCCCCGGTGATTTACCCGAATGTGTACGGCATCGATATGCCGACACCGAGCGAGCTGATCGCCGTCGGTAAAACTCACGAACAAGTCGCGACCGAGATTGGCGCGGAGCGTGTGATCTATCAAACCATTGACGGCATGAAGCGGGCCATTCGCGCGGGCAATCCGGCGATTGAAGATTTCGACGCGTCGTGTTTTGATGGTTGCTACGTCACAGGCGACATCACCCCACAATTTTTGCAAGGCCTCGCCGAATCGCGGGATGAATCGCGCGGAGAAGCGCTGCTGGCTGACCAATGACCGACCCCAAACATTCTCTAGATCTCGATACCCTTGCCATCCGCGCGGGTGGCATGCGCACGCCCTTCAACGAACATTCGGAGGCGTTGTTTCCGACGGTGAGTTTTGTGCACGAGAGCGCCGAGATGGCCGCCAAGCGTTTCGCGGGCGAAGTGCCTGGTTACATCTATTCGCGTTTCACCAACCCGACAGTCGATATGTTTGAGCAGCGTCTCGCCGCGCTCGAAGGTGCAGAGGCCTGCATCGCATCCAGCACAGGGATGGCCGCTATTTCAACGCTGGCGATGACCTTGTGCTCGATGGGCGATCATATCGTTACCAGCGGGAGTGTGTTCGGCTCAACGCTCAACGTGTTCGGTCCGCCGGTGATGGGAAAGTTTGGCGTGACCTGCGAAGTGGTGAACACCACCTCGCTCGACGCCTGGGCAGCAGCGATTAAGCCGGGCACCAAGCTCGTGTTTCTTGAAACGCCATCAAACCCGACGACAGAGGTGTTCGATATCGCAGCGATTGCCGAGATGTCACGCAAAGTCGGCGCGGTGTTTGCAGTTGACAATTGTTTCTGCACACCGATTCTGCAACGACCGCTGTCGCTGGGTGCGGATGTCGTCGTGCATTCCGCATCGAAGCATCTCGATGGTCAGGGTCGCGTGATGGGCGGCGCGCTGGTGGGCACGAAGGAATTGTGCCGCGAACGCGTTTACAACTTTTTGCGCACGACGGGGCCGTCGATGGCACCTTTCAATGCATGGGTAATTTTGAAGGGGCTGGAGACGCTGCCGATTCGCATGCGTGCGCATAGCGAGAACGGATTGGCGCTCGCTGAGTGGCTTGCCGAACATCCCAAGGTCGCGAAAGTTAACTACCCGTTTCTGGATTCACACCCGAACGCTGCGCTGGCCAAGCGTCAGCAGTCGGGCGGCGGGGCGGTGCTTTCGTTCTCCGTGAAAGGCGGCAAAGCCGAAGCATGGAAAGTGATTGACGCGGTCAAGATCATGTCAATCACCGGCAATTTGGGCGACGTGAAAACCACGATCACGCATCCGGCGAGCACCACCCATGCGCGCATGAGTCAGGCGGCAAGGGATGCGTCGGGCATTACTGATACCCTGATTCGTGTGGCCGTTGGGCTGGAGTCGCAAAGCGATTTACGCGAAGATTTGAATCGCGGCTTGAGTTCGATTTAAACCGCCACAAAAATAACAGATCACCAGAGAAGAGAATTAATGCTGTACGCCTTTCACGAAATGCAAAAGTCCCTCGGCGCGCCGATGCGGTTTGCCGCACAAATGGGCATGAATTGGGCGCAGTCGTCCGGCAATCCGTGGAAAGATATGCCCGCGAGCGATTGGCTGGCGGCGTCGAGCGAATTGACGATGCGACTGTCGCAGGAGTATCCGAAGCTTCCCTTTGGTATCCACAGTGTCGTCGTAGATGAGCGCACGCACGCCGTCGAGGAGAAGGTCGTCGAAGAAAAGGCGTTTTGCCAGTTACGGCGCTTCTCGAAAGTCGGCGCGAAGGGTGAGTCACGTATCTTGCTGGTTGCCCCGCTGTCTGGGCATCACTCCACTTTGTTGCGCGACACGGTTCGCTCACTGGTTCAGCATCATGAAGTTTTTGTCACTGATTGGCGAGATGCGCGCATCGTGCCACTGGCAGAGGGGCTTTTCCACCTCGACGACTACGTGCGCTACGTGATCGAGTTTTTGCAATCACTCGGACCGGACGTCCACGTGATATCGGTGTGCCAGCCGACGGTGCCGGTGATGTGCGCGGTGAGCCTGATGGCTGCGCACAACGATCCGATGCGCCCGAAATCGATGGTGATGATGGGCGGGCCGATTGATACGCGCGTCAACCCTTCAAAGGTCAATGACTACGCGACCAAACACGGCATTGAGTGGTTTGAGCAACACGTCATCTCTCGCGTGCCAGCAAAGTACCCAGGCTTTGGCCGTCGTGTCTATCCGGGCTTTCTGCAGCATTACGGTTTTGTCGCGATGAATCCGAATCATCATGCCAAGTCGCACTGGGACTTTTTTCGCGATCTGATTAAAGGTGATGGCGCTGACGCAGAAACACATCGCAAGTTCTATGACGAATACAACGCGGTCCTTGATCTCGACGCGGCGTACTACCTAGAGACTGTGCAGCGGGTGTTTCAGGAATTTCAGCTTCCTCGAGGCGTGATGGAGATTTCGGGCGAACGCGTTGATCCGAAGGCTATTCGCGATATTGGGCTAATGACGGTCGAAGGTGAGCTGGATGATATTTCCTGTCCCGGGCAGACCGATGCGGCGCACGGGCTTTGCTTGAATATCCCCAATGCGCGACGCAAGCACCTGTTGGTCCAAGGCTGCGGCCATTATGGAATCTTCTCGGGCAGCCGATGGCGTAACGTGGTTTACCCGGCGATTCGTGAATTTATCGCAACCGAAAGAGCAATCAGTGAGAAATCGCCAGCAGCTGTTTCTGTGAAACCGAACGTAAAGCGGAAAAAGTAGCTTCCGGCACTGGCGTAGTCAAAATAAATTCGACTAATTTGACGAAGCTTGGATTTACGGCTTTAGCGAGGCGGGTTGCTTAAAAAGTGGACAGAGACTGCCTAGAGAATGGGCAGAAAAAAGGTAGTTTTAGGAGATAAATGTGGGTAATGAGTTGCAAGATAGGAAAAGGAGTGGCATAATTTCTGTCTTCGCTGATGAAACACATTGATTGCAGCGGTTGACGGGACGGCAGCAAGCGAAGCGGGTTGTAGTCCAAGTTAATT
>JANXNI010000063.1 GCA_025354165.1 Burkholderiales bacterium
TCGACTGGTACAACACCGGGCGCGGGCACACGAGCCTTGAGGGCCATCAAACCCCTGATGCGGCGTATTGGCAAATGTTGCCGAAACAGAAAGTGGCTGCGTAGAATCACTGTGACAGGTGTGCCCCGAGTTACCCACCGGGGCACGCAAAACGAGCGCTATGCAGGGCGCTTTTGCGTGCCCCCGTGGATAACTCTACATCCCCAATCAACCCGCCCACGTTTCTCTTAAATCTCGGGGTTTGTTGTCTTAACTAAATGAGCCACTTCTATTGGTTCGCGCATTCCCTCTCAACATACGGTTTTTTTAATTACGCAACGACAATCGTGTGGGTTCATCGAATGACTTTCACTTATCGCTCGTCGGCAGCCTCTTCGTTCCTGACTCTAACGCGCCAGCGGCTTCCGTGTTAATTTTTTTGATTTCGTTCAGCACTTTGTTGAGCTGAGCTTGTTGTGCGTTTATCTTGGCCTCCAAAGCCTTAACTTTGTTTTCAGCCGTTGCGATTGAGCCAGGCGGCACTGCGACTTCCGGCACACGCACAAGCTTTGCCTTTCGCGTCACTACGTCAAAGTACGCGTTGTAATCGACCGCAGGCCTGAACGAAATCACATCCGGTGTGAGCGCTTTGTCGATCGCTTTTTCTGAGTCCTTCCCGAGTTTTAGGTATTCCTTTGCGCCGATCACGACTACGTCAACCTGCGCACTCTCCCCTCTAAGAAACAGAGTCGCTTTGCCAAATACGCGCTCCCTTTCACCCGCCCGTTCTGACGTTTTTAAGCTTTTCAAGCGCTGCAAGTCAGCTTGTGCTGTGTTGAGCGATTGCCGATCAAACGTGATGTCGTCGCGAAGCACTGTTTGCCGTTGGTTCAGAGACTGAACCCGCGCATCTATTAAGTTTTTATCGAGCGTTGCCTGAGCATTTGCTTGGGTTTGTTGAAGCCCTCCCAAATTGGTTTGCAAGTTGGAGATGGTGGTTGCGTTAGTTTCTAGCTGAGCGCGAGCTGCGGAGCGGTCGCTCACCATGCTGGCGGGGAGTTTCGCACCAGCGGTCTCGAAGCGCAAAAGCTCCGCGTTTATCAAACGTAGCCGTGCCTGAATCAGTGCCCCTCGCTCCTTTTCGAGTCCGATTTGCGACCGTATGCCATCCCTTCGCGTCGAACCGGTAGAAGTCGCGTTAGCTGGATTCAACGCGCTTAGCTTATTGGTCACGGCAACCTGCCGACCGTCTAGTGCTGCGAGGCCACTTTTCGCGCTCTTTTGATAGTCTGAGAACAGCCGGCTTTGCTCATCTGCAAGTCTTGCGGTAGCGTCTGTTGCGGACTTTTGTGTTGCGTTGTAGTTCTCGCGCTCACCCGTCAGGATCGCCGAGACCCAACCAGGGGAGCCGTTAATCTCATTCGTGATGGCGTTGGAAGCGTCGGTTTGTCCCGAGAAACCGAACAGCACCCGATTGGCCTCAATGTTTCTGACTTTGTCGCCTATTTGATTGCGCATTTCGGCAGTCATCGACGAGCGCGCTTGAACTCTGCGTGACCAGACTAAGGTGTTGTACCGTGTTAACGAATCATTTAGAAAATTAACACGGGATGTATTTGCGTAAAACTCCGGTTTCAAAGCTCCATTCTGCTCGACAAATGGCGCGACATTTTTTTCATTGCGAAACGCTTTGTAGTCCGCAGTCTTCATGTAGTCGGCGAGCGCAAGGTAGCGATACGGCTGCGCCACGTCCGAATCTGCTTTGCCCGCATTGCGCCATGCTGTGATCGCTTTTTCTAGCAATACCAACAACGCGGTTTTTTGCCGCGGTTGATCAGCAGGTGCTGCGCTGCCCCAAAGGTTGGTGTTTGGCGGAAACGGTTTGTCTTTAGAAAAATACTGTGCGGCTATGGGATTCTTCGTAACAACGTCTGCATGCCATTTTTGATAGGCATTGCTGAGCATGAAATCGGTGTTGCTCATCATGTTGCGCAGTTGATCAGAGCCCCCTCCCAAGTCTTGGACCCGGTCCATTTGGTCGGGCGTGCGAAAAAAGTCGAATCCAGCTTTCACGCCTGCGACAAACGTCGTCGCACCCAACACGGTCGCGGCAATTGGCGTCCAACTATTGCCAGGCTTAAAAGCTTGCATACTTGCAAGTGCGCTCTTTTTAGTACCGAATGCGGTTACCCATTCGTCTTTCAAAGCAAGAACGAAGTGATCGGCGACGTATTTGTCTTGCAGCGGGCCCATTAATGCTTTCCTAGCGTCGCCTAGTGCGCTTTCAGGCACCATTGACTCTGCCCACGCCACTGCCTCGGGGCTTTTTCGCAGGCGCGTCCAAAGATTTTCGGCAACGTCTGTCGCGGCTCGCTTAAACAGGTCGACGGACCTAAGACGCCCTCCGGTCATCGGGCGTAGAGTACCCACAAAATGAGCCTCCACCTTGACCTGTTGTCCGTTCGCATCGAAGCCTGCATCAAATGAAATTTTGCGTTGCCCCTTCAAATCCCCCTTCTTTTCGACTGAGGTGGACACGCGGCGTGCGATCATGTCACGTCGAATTACCCCATTCTTAGCAATTTCAATTTGCTTAACAACCGGTGATCGGGTGACACCTCCTGCGGCAGCGCGCTCAGCAGGTACGTTCAATGCGGTGGGGTTGTCGCCTGTTGGGCTTGGCGGACGGTTGGTTGCTGCGGGAAGATTTGCATCCCTGAAAATCTTGATCACCGCCGGATCTGCCTGCGAGCCCGGCGCGGGTGTGAATTCAACATTGTCGAACGCTTTGCCGGAGTAATTACCCGTTGGGTCAAAAATCCCGCCCTCGCGCCGCCCGACAGTCCCGACTGACTTGCCGCTTCCGTCTTTGATGCTGAAGCCACCGCCTTTATTCGCCGTTGCAGACCAGTCGCCTTGTCCTTGGCCAAACTCGGCGTTCAAATGATCTTTCATCCTGCCCGGTAGGCTGCCAAGCGGCCGCGGGTCTCCCAGGGCTGCAACTGTCGGCGCTTTGTCAGGCGTGCGCTTCGTTGCGATCGAAGGCTGCTGAGTACCAGTAATGTCTGGAATGGTTGGTCGTGTCGCAGGATTAGGCGCTGCCGCCCCGCTCGCCTCCGTTGCTACGGCGGCGGCCGGCGCTTTGTTGCCACCACCACCACCACCGCCTTCCGCCCCTGCATACGCCGGCGCTGCGCCGCCCGCACCACGCCCACCTCGATTGGCTTGGTAGAAATCCTTCCAGCCTTCGCCCATCAAGCTTTTCACAAACGGCATGCGTTCGGCCTCTGGCAGCGCTTTGAGTTGCGCATCGATCGCCTTTCGCAGGTTGGACACCTCGGTGGCACCTAGGCCATTGAGGCCTTCGCGCGCTCGCAATACCGCCTCGCCTAGGCTCACCGCCTGTTGCGCCGGATCCAATTTCTTCCACATGCTCAGCATCTGCTCGGCCGAGACATTGCCGCGTGCTGCCGTCTGGTTAATTAAACCCTTAAGCTCTTTCATCGTTCTGGAGTTAACGGTGTTCCCTGCCCTGTAAGGGATACCGAAATTTTCACGCAGTGACTCAACGAGTTTGTCCGCCACCACACCGGCGCCAGCTTTTGATGTAATTTTCGAGGGCGTCTTTTTCTTGGCTGCTACGGCCGGTGCGCTTTGAGTCGCGCCAAAATCAGGAAAATCTTTCGGGCTTTCGCCCTCGATGCTTCGCGGCTGTTGAACCGGCGTCTTACGAGCGGTGTCCGGCGGTACCGGCGGTACCGGCGGATTGCTGTTGCCTGCTTTACTGCCCGACAGCTCGCTGTCTGGAATGAATCGGCTAAGCGGGTTGTTGCTGCTTTGCGTGGTCGGGCTTTTGGTTGGGGCGCGGGCTTTGCTTGCGCTTTGCGCGTATCTAGCGGTTTTTGCTACGGCCTCGTTGGGCATGAGTGGTTCTGCCAGCGTGCTGTTCGCGGCGATTTTTCCTTTACTCGGGACGACGCCTTTTTTTTGCGTAATCGTAGAGGCTTTAATAACCTTAGCGGGTGCCGTGTTCATCCCGAGCGCTTCGCGTAACTGCCCCATACGTCGCTGGATCAGGCCTGCATCTTCGCCCGTCGAGGCAGTAATCATTTCCTTCATCGCATTTTTAAGCGCCGAAGAATTTTGGGTCTCTTTTGAAGTGAGCATCTTGGTTCCGCGTGCCAGCAGCGTATCGACCTCGCGTAAGACCACTTTTGCCGATTTCCCACCAATCGAGGCGCCTTTGACAGCAAGTTTTGCCAAGCCTTTGCCGCCACCGATTAGCGGAATCAAATCCGACACATTGAGGAGCGAGGTGGCCACCGCAAAGCCCATATTCGGGTTTTCGCCATCTTTGAGCGGGTCGGTGACGTGACGCCATAGCGCGGCACTCACCTTACCAGGTATTTCATCAGCTGGCGTATCCCGCAATGCGCGTGCGGTAGAGAATGCGAAGCTAATACCGATCGCGTCTTTGATACGGGCAAGAGAGGCGTTGTTCTGCGCGACGGCCTCCAAGCTGTTTCCCTCTGTGTAGGTGGGCGGGTTGTCGCGCAAAGATCGATAGTAGTTAGCACGCGGGTCGCGATGATCTTTCCAGCCGCCAAAATTCTTTTCCACCCATGTTGACCACTCCTTGGGCTTGTTCGAAAATTTTCGATGTAAATGTGGATCAAGCTCGGTCAGTCCGAGCGTGCCGTAAAAAACAAGATCCTGGTAAATCGCACCTGCAGCTGAACCCATGCCGGCAAGCTCACTCACGACAGGCGGTAGATTGTTGAGCCACAGTTGAAAGTCCTGCTTCTCCTTGTTGTACGACTCGATTTGCTCGCTGAGGCTGCGCTCGCTACCACCATTATTTCCGGGAACGACGCGGGGTAGTGGCGTCGCTTGTGGCATGCGCACCGGACTACGGAGAGCAGGTAAGGACGGCACCGGAGTGTCGTAGCCACCCCGCGAGTTACTACCCGGTAAATTGCGTGATACGGAAGCGCCTGACATATGAAATCTCCTGATTGAAAACGGTGGCCTCGCTCGCACAGTTCTCGCCCCTGCACCTTACAAAAATGGTTTGGCGACTACCCATACCGATCCACTTTTTAAATGTTTAAGTGGTTGTTCGATGCGAGCGAGGTTGATGCGATTTAACTTTCACCGCACATTCCGTGCCATGTTTTCCAAAGCGCTTACCCGCCCTTCTATGACGAAGTGTGCGGATCGCTGTGTCCGCCAGCTGCGCTCGGAAGACGCTGACTTAAGCGACGCTGCGCACCGCGCCTTGCTATGAGAGGCGGACTCAAACTCCAAGCGCAACCCAAGGAGGCGATACCGGCAACGATTAATTCAGCGTTTCCCCAGCGACGTTGGCACGGGCGAGCACTCAAGCAGCTCAATGACCACGACATCAACCACTGACGCCAGAAGAAATTTCGGCGCCGTTCACAGGCCTATTCAGTCTTCTAACGCATAAGTTTTTGAAACGTCGCTGGAGCTAAAAAATTGGGTGTCAACTCTTTAGTCATTCACCCACCCGGCACCGCAAAAAGCAGTCGCGGTTGTAAGTAATTTTTACAGACGTGACACGATTTTTGACAACACACAGAAGTGGCTCAGTTAGTTAAGACAACAAACCCCGAGATTTAAGAGAAACGTGGGCGGGTTGATTGGGGATGTAGAGTTATCCACGGGGGCACGCAAAAGCGCCCTGCATA
>JANXNI010000020.1 GCA_025354165.1 Burkholderiales bacterium
GGTGGTCATGCCCGCTGGCAGCGCATCCGCTATCGTGATCGCCGCTGTCGTCGGTCCATTCGCCACCGCTATGCTGATCGTGTAGCTCTGACCCGCTGCACCTACCGCAAACGCGCCAGGGGTCGAAGTCTTCGTGACCGATAAAGTAATACCATTCAGACAAGTATCCGGCGTTGAATTCACGGATACCACTGGCGCGGCATTACCGCCAACCGTCGCACCAAAGCGGGAATATGCGCCCGCTGCAGGGTTATTCAGCCCAGGAATTCCGCCCGTGCCAGATTGCGTCGCTACCGTCGTCCCGGTCGACAAACCAATTACACCTGCACCACCGCCGCCGCCTGGCCCTTGGGTTTCACTTGCCCTCAAAGGGATACCGGTTGAGCCGCCGTTACCGCCATTAACTGATAGCGAGAGACCGGCTATGTTCCCGGCAGCGGTTGCAATGTAAATAGAGCCACCTGCGCCGCCCGCGCCCGCAGCGTCGCGACCGCCAGGAAGGCCGTTATCACCATTGGTCTTAATCTGCGAGTTTGTTGCGGTTATTGAATTCGCGCGAATAAAAATCGCACCGCCGCCATTTCCCCCTGAGCTTTGCGGGACAGTCGGGTTATCGTCTGCATTGTTTGTGTCACCAGCACCGCCGCCGCCGCCGAGAAACAATTTTGTCGAGGTGACCACGTGCGCAGCACCACCGAACCCTCCCACCTGACGAGCGCCATCGCCGCCGCAGCCGAAATACGTGACCGTACCCGGCAAATCCGGCGCCAGCGCTACGCAGCCCCCAGTATTTGTAGCCGAATACGTTGAATAGCTGCCGCCACCATTACCACCCGCAGCACCATTGCCGCCGCCACCGCCGCCAGCGTTATGTTGCGTTCCGCCACCGCCCGCATTGGAAGGAGCCCCTCGCGCAAAATCTAACCCGCCTGGATATCCAGATGCGCCAAGGTTCGTTGAGGCAATGCCATTGACAGCAGCGGTCCCTGCTGGAGCCGTTACAAACCGCGGAGTCCCAGCTGTGCCTTCGGCTTTGGGAGCGCCTGATGTGTCTGGGTTTCCACCCCGATCGTTAAGAACTACCGCGTAATTCACGACGGTACCGTTCGCTCTGGTCGAGTTGGTTACGGCTCCGCCGCCGCGGAATCCTCTGCCGGTCGCGTCGATCAAGTAATTGTTCATGGTGAGGGCGCCCGCCACGTCCATCACAAAAACGCCGCCGGTCGTACCGTCCCATGCCGGAGGTTGAAACGCCGCGCCCGACAAGGTGAGTGACCTGAATTCTGGAACGCGCAAAACCTGAAAGCGCCGTTGCCCCCGCGCAGCAGTAGCCGCGGCGTTGGTGTAGGTATTCGCAAGGCCTTGAGTGAGCGTCAGTGTGGCACCAGCAACTGAGGCTACGCGACGAAATTCGTAAGCGCCTGAAAAGCCCTGCGACGTGCTACCGCTCGCTACGGCACTCACTACGCCATCGCCGTATGCGTTCGTGTCCGTGTTGTCGATAGTCGCGTCCTGCATCTGAATGATGAAGATGAGATCACCGGCAGCTAACGCCGTTGAGCCCGCACCGGTTCCACTACGCGAAGCGCCGAGCGTGACCGATGTACCAGATGCCGTAACTCCTGCAAAGTAGGTATTTGCGATATTCGCCGCATTGTCGGGGATGCAAACCTGAGCTGTTGCCATGCTGGCCGCCAAAGCGACGCTCAAGAGCGCTGCGCCACGTGCGACCCATGCTGCAAGCACGAGATTTATCAGGCGCCAGCCGGAAAACCGTTCTGCCGTGCTAACGCGCAAATTGTTACAAAGGCCGCCCCGCCGCTGTTTAACGCAGTTCAATGTGTCCACCCTGATGCCCTCGACTGATGAGTCTGATAGTGACAATCGCTCCAAATCATCGTGTGCGATTTGTAAGACGATTCGTAATGTACCTCCTTTATCCTGCGTCCTGCAAACGAATTTCACAAAAAATAATTCAATCAAATCAATATCTTATGACGTCATCATAAGGCGATTTCGAAAAAAGTGACATGAATAGTCACATCCTCGTTCCAAAGCAGCTAGATGCCGAAAGACTTGTAAGTTAAGGGATAGAGCCGCATATATTAGGAAGTCGACTTTACCCTTTTTTTTGAACTGGCCCCTATTTAATAGGCTTTTCGATAAAAAGCTGTTAACTTCGAAAAAATCGCGAAACTGACAAAAATCGGCAAACTCGAACACCAACAGTGGGTCAAAAAACCGGCAACGGCGTCCGACCGGCGGTCACCGCGACCGTTGTAAAAGGTCCATTTTCTGTACCGCAAACAAAAAGACTACGCTCGAAATGTTGAAAAGTCCTGCCGAATTCACGTTGCTCAGCCAAACCTCGCTTGAAGCTGATTTCGACGACACCACGGTTTTGCGTTTGTGCTTTCGTAATGCTGAATTGCTGGTCAGTGAGTCAGGAACACAGCCGGTCGCCACCTTGAGCGCGATCTCTGGCGCGGCGGTTGTGGTGGGCCGCTGGAACTCGCAATTAATTGCGGTTGAGCGTGTCGAGATTGACGCTCTGGTGCCGGAAGGTTCGCGCTGGGCGGGCTTGCGCAGCCTCTTCGGCGTGATGCCTGACGACCTTGTCGCCATTGCAGGCCGTGCTTGCCAGATTGCCGATTGGGATCGCACGCATCGCTACTGCGGGGTGTGTGCGACCCCCACGACGCGGGAGGCAAACGAACGA
This sequence comes from Burkholderiales bacterium, assembly GCA_025354165.1. Classification (GTDB taxonomy): domain Bacteria; phylum Pseudomonadota; class Gammaproteobacteria; order Burkholderiales; family Casimicrobiaceae; genus Casimicrobium. The sequence continues at coordinate 2,720 of JANXNI010000020.1, forward strand.
GCCCGCCGCTGCCCGGCGTGCGGACACACGGCGTATCCCCGAATCTCTCCCGCGATGATGTGCCTGGTCACGCGCGACGACGAGATTTTGCTTGCGCGAAACGTCAATTTCCCGGCGGGCCGGTACAGCGCGCTGGCCGGATTTCTTGAGGCCGGTGAAAGCATAGAAGACGCTGTGCACCGCGAAGTGGAAGAGGAAGTCGGCATCAAAGTGTCAAACCTGCGCTATTTTTCGTCGCAATCGTGGCCGTTCCCGCATTCGCTGATGATCGCCTTTACCGCAGAATATGCGGGTGGCGCATTAACGCCGAACGGGCACGAAATCGCTGAAGCCAGCTGGTTTGATGCTGACAACTTGCCACAACTACCGCCACGAATTTCCATTGCGCGTGCGCTGATTGACGACACTTTGACGCGGTTTCGCGCGCGATAGTGGCGCGCTGGTTACCGCATTGGCCGCCGTCGCCACAGCCTTGACGTAGTATCGCGCCTGTCGCTGGAACCTTATCGGTCAAGAGCGTACTAAAATTCGAGACGACTTTGATACGACTTTCGGGATACCACTGACATGACCCTGTTCCGCATTTTTGCTGCCGAGAAGCCACTGCGCATCGCCGTGAGCGCAGCGCTACTCGCTTTCAGCTTGGGGGTCGCAGCGCAAACGGCTGCGCAAAGCGGTGATTTGCAGGACATTAACCGGATGCTCAAAGCGGGACAGTCGCAACAAGCGCTCGACCGCGTCAATGTTTACCTGACAAGCAAGCCGAAAGATGCCGTCGGCCGCTTCATTCGTGGTCTCGCGCAGGCCGAACTCGGCAAGACCAATGATGCGATCACCACGTTTCAATCGCTCACCGAGGATTACCCCGAGCTACCCGAGCCCTATAACAATCTGGCGGTGCTCTACAGCTCAAAAGGGCAATTTGAGAAGGCCCGTGTCGCGCTTGAATTAGCGATTCAGACTCATCCCACCTACTCCACCGCCCATGAGAATCTGGGCGACATTTACGCCAAGCTCGCGAGTCAGGCCTACGACAAAGCGCTTCAGCTCGACAAAGGCAACGGCACTGTCGCCACCAAACTCAATCTGGTGCGCGACCTGTTCTCGACCAACCCGAAAGCTAACACCGCGCCGCGCCCTGTCGCGAGCGCTACGACATTGACTGCCGCGAGCGCTGCTCTTCCGGCCAACCGCCCCGCTACGACACTTGTGGTGCCAACGGCACAGGCAGCGATGACGACGATTGCCGCGGCGACGCCGCCGAAAGCTGCCTCCACGCCACCAGCGCCTGCTTCGGCCCCGCCGGCGACCAACGCTAAAGCGGAACCAGCCAAGGCTGTGCCAGCACCGGCTCCTGCGGCTCCGTCAGCCGTCGCCGCTGTGCCCGCCGACGGCAGTGCAGACGTACTTCGCGCGGTCAACAAGTGGGCGGCTGAATGGTCCGGGAAAAACGCCGACGGCTACCTCGCAGCCTACTCCAAGTCATTCAAACCAGAAGGCGGCTTGTCGTACAGCAAGTGGAGCGCCACGCGCCGTGACCGCGTTGCAGCGCAGCGAAACATCAAGGTTGAAGTGCTCGGCGCAATCGTTGAAATGAAATCTGCAACGGAGGCGAAAGTAACCTTCCGTCAAGCCTACAACTCGCAAACGCTGCAAACGCGATCACGCAAAACGCTGACCCTCGTCAAAGAAGGCTCGGCGTGGCTGATCACGCGCGAGCACGTTGGTTAATTTCTATCTTTGATCCGGATGACCCGTTTTCCTCTGAACACCCGAGCCCCATCGCGCTTCCAGCGCGTGGCGGTGAGGTTCGCGCAGATTAGTCTTGCCACGGTTCTGGTATCCCTGCCGTCCGGGGTGATGGGCGGTGGTGGTATTGGCTTCAGCGATGCAGAAACGCTGCTGTTAAAAGCACTGCACGAAGTACGACTGAGCAAGCTCGATCTTGCGCGGCAAACCATAGAAGAACTGCTCGTTCGTTATCCCAATTTTCGCCTCGCTCACCTGGTTCAAGGCGATCTCTGGCTGGCGAAAGCAAAGCCTCTTTTGAGCCTTGGCAACACCAGCGAAATCGCCGATCAGTTGACCGGATTGCGTGCCGAAGCCACCGCTCGCGTCCTGCGCGAGAAAGACGTCGCCAAGCCCGAATTCGTGCCAGCGAATTTTTGGCGGCTCCCAGCATCGCAGCAGTTCGCACTGGCCATTGACGTTGACAAATCGCGCCTCTACGTGCTCGAAAATCAGAACGGTCGTCTGATCCGAGTGGCTGATTTTTACGCGACGATCGGCAAAGCAGGTGGCGGAAAGGTGCGCGAAGGTGACCAACGAACGCCGCTTGGCGCGTACACGCTGATGGGCACGATTTCTCCTCAAAAGTTGACCGACTTTTACGGCGCCGGGGCGTTTCCTCTGGACTACCCTAACGCGTGGGACAAACGGCAAGGCCGCAACGGGTTCGGTATCTGGCTGCACGGTGTCCCGAGCGATACGTATTCGCGCGCGCCTCGTGCCAGCGACGGATGCGTCGTCGTGTCGAATCCCGATTTAAAGCTCATCGAAAAATTCATCACCCCGGGCCGGACGCCATTCATCATTGCGCAAAAGGTCGACTGGGTGGATCGCGATGCGGCGGGTAAACAGGCGCAGGGCTTGCTTGCCGCTGTCGAACATTGGCGCAGCGACTGGCAGGCGCTCGATACGCCTCGCTACCTACAACACTACGCGACGAACTTCGCCAGCGACACCCAGTACATCGCTGAATGGCGCACGCAAAAAACTGCCGTCAATGCCGCGAAAACGTGGGCAAAAATCGAACTCTCTGACCTGTCCGCGGTGCAATATCCTGGCGAAAAAAATCTGGCAATTGTCACTTTTGACCAAAACTACCAGAGCAGCAATTTGAACGGTCAGACCCGCAAGCGCCAACTGTGGCAGCTCATCGATGGTCGCTGGCAGATCATCTACGAAGGCTCGGCTTAACCTTTTCTTTCGACCATTAATACTATGAAAACTCTTGCCCGCTTATTCACGACAGGCTTTGCTTCGCTTGCCGTCGCCGCCATTTCGGCAAACTTTGCGTTCGCTCAAAACGTCGCACCCGTTCCTGCACCCACGCAAGACAAGCCCCGTGTAGAAGTAAAAACCAGCCTCGGCTCGATGGTGATCGAACTGGATCCCGCTGCCGCACCAAAGACGGTGGAGAATTTTTTGTCCTACGTCAAGAGCGGCCAGTATGAAGGCACCGTGTTTCACCGCGTGATCAAAGGCTTCATGATTCAGGGCGGTGGCTTTTCCGCCGACATGAAAGAAAAATCAACCAAAGCACCGATCAAGAATGAGGCCGAAATGGCCCTCAAAGCTGGCGTTAAAAATGATCGCGGCACCATCGCTATGGCACGCACCGGCGATCCTCACTCGGCGACAGCGCAGTTCTACATCAACCACGGCAACAACGACATGCTGAACTTCCCGTCGCGCGATGGCTTCGGCTACGTCGCCTTCGGCAAAGTCGTGAGCGGCATTGAAGTCGTCGACAAAATCGCCGAGGTCGCGACAGCGAACAAGGGCCAGTACCAGAACGTACCGCAAACGCCCGTTGTCATCGAAAAAGTTACTCTCATTACAAAGAAATAAAGGACGCCGAATGGCCCTCGTTAAATTCACCACCAATCACGGCGACTTCACACTCGACATCGACGAAGTCAACGCGCCAAAAACGGCCGCCAACTTTCTGCAATACGTCAAGGACGGACATTACGACAACACGATTTTTCATCGTGTGATTGACGGCTTCATGATTCAGGGGGGTGGCTTTGAACCCGGCATGAAACAAAAATCCGGACGTGAGCCGATTGAGCACGAAGGCGTAGCGACGAGCGCTGCTGGCCTCAAGAACACGATGTACACCGTTGCAATGGCCCGCACTAACGACCCGCATTCCGGGTCATCGCAGTTCTTCGTCAACGTGACCGACAACGCGTTCCTTGACTTCAAAGCAGCGAACGGCAACTCGTGGGGTTACACCGTTTTCGGCAAAGTGTCTGACGGCAAGGACGTTCTTGAAAAAATCAAGAATGTAAAAACCAGCACCATCGGTGGACATCAGAATGTGCCTGTCGATGACGTCGTTGTGAGCAAGGCAGTCATCGTCTAGCACTTGTCACGCACCGCCGCGTTGGTTGTGCCAGTCGTGCAAATCGCGCGCTTCGAATTGCCTACCAGGTGATTTCGATGCGCGCGATTTTCATTTCTGATCTGCATTTGAACGAGCCTGACGCGTCGACTCAGGCGCGCTTTGACGCGTTCATGCAAAACGCTGTGCCGGGTGCAGACGCGCTCTACGTGCTCGGTGATTTGCTGCACGTCTGGCTAGGTGATGCGATGCTTCCGGGCAATGCGTATGTGCAGCACATTGCCGCACAATTTGCCGCCGCGAGTGCAGCCGGAACCAAAATTTTCATCGCGCGCGGCAATCGTGATTTCATGATCGGTCGCGAGTTCGCAGCGGCGTGCGGAGCCACGCTGCTTCCCGAACAAACCGTCATCGAACTCGACGGACAACGCGTTCTTTTAATGCATGGCGACGAGCTCTGCATCGAGGACGTGCGCTACCAGCGCGCGCGCCGCATTTTGCGCACCAACGCCTTTCGCATCATCGGGAATTCACTGCCCACCGCGATACGAAATTTCATCGCACAAACTCTGCGCGGCAAGAGCGAGGCGCACAAGGCCACATCCGCCATGACCATCATGGACGCCAACCCCGACGCCGCGCTGGCGGCGATGACCGCGCATCAGGCCGCCACGCTGATTCACGGCCACACCCACCGCCCCGCACATCACGCACTGCCCGACGGTCGCGAGCGCTGGGTCATGACAGACTGGCAACAGGATTACGGCTACCTCGAATGGCAGCACGGAAAATTCACTGTCAAGCCGTGGCAGTGGCATAATAAAAATTCGTTGGGGGGGTAGCTCAGCTTGGAGAGCGCCGCGTTCGCAATGCGGAGGTCGGGAGTTCGATCCTCCTCCTCTCCACCACCGAACACAAAATCACCGACCGCCTCAGGTCGGTTTTTTATTGCTCATTTTTTCTAAGCCGTACGAACAACCTGACCGGTTCTGGCGGCCTCAGTGATCGCTTCGGTAATACGCAAATTTTGCAACCCATCGCGGGCGCTCACAACCGGAGCCACCTCACCACGAACGACCGCACCGAAATGCTCCATCTGGCGTTTGATCGGATCGTCGCGAACCATGCCGACGATGCCTTCGTCGAACGGCTTCCACCATGAGCTGTCTTCGCGGCGCGGATAGGTTTTCAGGCGCATGGTTGGGATCGACAGCGTACCCGCAGTGCCGCTAATGACATAGCAATCCTCATCGTCGTAGCTCGGGTATGCTTTGTTCTCCTGCGAGGTTTGCTCCCAGCTGCGCGCACTTGCCGCTGTGTCCGACAATATGAACGTGCCCAGCGCGCCGTTGGCAAAACGGAGATTGATCGCAACCGTATCTTCCACGGCAAACCCGCGCACCGCGTTCGACGAAAACGCCTGTACCGCTACGATATCGCCGCAGAGCATGCGCAGGTTGTGTACCTCGTGAATCATATTGAGGAGCACCGGGCCGCCGCCGATTTCACGCCGCCACGGACCATCAACAAAGTATTCATCCGGCTTGAAAAACTGTGCACTGCCCATGACTGAAACGAGTCGCCCGAGCGTGCCGGATTGCACAACTTCGAGCGCTTTTGCCATGATCGAACTATGTGCACGATGATGGCCGACAAGCAGTCGTACGCCCGATCTTTCAACGGCTTCGACCAGCGATTCGGCCTCAGCGACCGTTGCCGCAATCGGCTTTTCGAGCAATGTCGGCAAGCCTGCGTCGAGGCAGAGCATGGCGTGCGGCACATGCAGTTGATTCGGGGTTGCTACGACGACACCGTCCGGGTGATCCTTCGCGAGCATCTCTTCAAGCGATTGATATAGGGCTACGCCCGCTTTCGCAGCCACCGCAACAGCTGCGGGTGACGGGTCGACAAGCGCACAAAGCGTGACGGTGCGGCTCGCCTGAGCGACCGCCATGTGCGCTTGGCCCATGTAGCCCCCACCGGCAACGGCGATACGCGTTTTGCTCATGCTTGTCCTTGCGTTGGGTAGTGGTCAGGATGCTACTGTGTGGCCTATCGCAGCCGCGTGTGGCAGTACTTCAATAACCTCTATGACACCTCTTCACTTTTATCAAGCGTAGTCGCCTACAATTGATCACATGTCACGAGAAAGAATTCACCCCGAAGGAACTGACGCCACCTATCGGGTACAGGAATCGCTGAAGGCGTTGGTGAAACAGGGCGGCGCGAGAAAGACTTTTCGGCTCAAGCCAGAGGCGAACAAAGCGCTGCAACAGCTCGTGCGGTTGCTTGATGCCGACACTGAGACGCAGGCTGTGGAAACCGCCATCATGACGCTGCGTGATGAGATGGAAGCGGCGGCCGTTGCAAAAAAGCAACGACAACTTCGCGCTTCAATTCGGCTCGTCAAATAGTTTTTGACACGGCATTTGTAGTCGTACACAATTCAGTCAACGATCAACCGAGCGGACGATTTTTTGTTCTCTCACATCGCCTCCCAAACCGACTTAACGAATTGAAGGAGCATGTTCCAACCATGACAACCCAACGCAATATCAACACCCAAGCCCTGCACCGTGCAGCGCGCTCGTGCGTGCTTGCCTTGCGTGCGTCGGTCATGAGTAGTGGCATGCAGCGATCTATGGCGACCGTTGGTGGCTATCGCAGCGCACTGACCAGCCCGAAAGCTGGATCGAAATTTATTAATGGTCCTGGTGACCAGACGACTCGAATGTTTGTAGCAGGAGCGCCTAGCGCGTAAAGCAGCAAACAGGTTTCACCCGAAAACCCCGAGACGTCGAAAGACCTCGGGGTTTTTTGTTTTTTGGCGCTCATTTGCCAATTGAAATCTGCAACGCGCCGCTTCACCCAGCACCCACAAACATTTACTCGTATTCAGGACTTTTCAATCATGGTTTTAGTTGATTTCACATTGGTAGAACGATGGCGAATCTTTGGCGAAGTGTCGTTGCGTAGCGTGCAACGTACCACCCGCCCAGAGACCGCGATGGCTCAACCCACAAGTATCACAACACAAGAAACAGCACGCGTTACACGATACGTCACTGACATTGACCCACAGGAAAGCCCAGCGCGTCGACAGTCGGAAGCGGCATTGATGCAGCGGCTGTTGTAGACGACCCCGCGGATGACTCTCCCAGCACACAAATAGCGTGCGGGCGAGTCACCCGGAAGCAGTTCGACGCGCAATTGAGAGCGCTCAGAACGCCGGACGCAACCGGCACTTTTTCCGGTTCGATGCACTTCATCGTGCGTCAGACCAACCCGTTTTCAGGAAGACACGGCTACACCGTGTCACGCAACCGATCGTTGTTCGCACATCCAGAGCACACAGGAGTGAACAACGTAAAGCTCGGCTGACGGACGCAGCGCCCGCCCCTCCTCCCCGTAGGTCTGGTTGCTGCTCCCGGTAAGTTCGCGTGCGCTAGAGGTGCGGCTAGTGCGCGAGGTGCAAGTCCTCACCTGAAATCCCTTGTGCGTTTTTTTTCAGCGTAAGCTGCCCACAGTTTTCGCGGCGCGTGCATGAAGGCAACCCAAAAGCACGCGGCAGCGTCGGACGCGACGCTGCCGAAATCCGAAGAATTGCCTTAGCGGGCGCGGCATTTTTGATGTCGCGATGGTGCAAGGCACGTGTCTGCGAAACCCTCTATTCTGCTATCAGCTTTTCCATGAAATCCCTACCGCATCGGGGCTAAAGATGCTTTTACTCAAAAGTCGACATTAGTCGATTATTACGTTCAGCCCCAGTACAGCGGCGCTTCCACTAAAAAGCTAAACTGCTACTTCCTCCCCAAGACACGTCGCGCAATGACCACCGAAATCAACCTCCGCCGCCTCGAAGAAATCTCTCAGAACGCGTCGCGACCGGATCGTGGTTTGATGATTGACGGCTGGAGCGTGGGCCTGTCGCCGGGGCTCGCCAAGCGCTCACGCTGTGTTAACGCGTTCTATCCGTCGGCACGCCCGTTTGCCGTGAATCTGACCGAGACACGGGCTGCATTCGCCAAAGCCAACCTTCCGTGCGTTTTCCGCGTCACACCGTTCGTTGGCGACACTACGCTGGATGCACGATTGGAAGCGCTCGGCTACGTGAAGTTCGATCCGACTCTGGTGATGGTGATCAATTTGTCACACCTGCAACTAGCTCACCTGCGTCCGGCGACTGCCACTTACAAAAAGCAGGAAGATCTCTCGCTCGCCGCGTCATGGGTTGCCGACATGCGCGGCGACGATGCGCGCGAGACGGCGGGATTGGCTGAGCGCTGGCGCTTGAGCGTGGTTGAAGTCAGCGCCTCGTTTGCCTTTGATGAAGCAGGTGTTCGCGTCGCGCGTTCCGTCGCAATTCGCGAGGATGACCACGTTGGAATCTTCGATGTCGGCACGGTCGCTGCCAGCCTTAATCGTGGCTATGCGAGCGCGCTTTTAGCAACGCAGCTCATTGAAGCACGCCACTCCGGCGCGCGCGTCGCCTACCTGCAAGTGCGCGCAGACAATCCGGCCCGGCGCATCTATGAGCGGTTTGGGTTTCGCGACACATACGACTATTGGTATCGGGCGTTGCCCGCCGACGCGCACTGAAGTATCTCAGTCCTTGTAGGAGCGGCTTGCCGCGACCTAACGTGAACGCGGCCGTTGGTCGCGGCTTGCCGCTCCTACAAAGTCCGTCTCACTCCGATCACCCGTCGCGCTCACGCAACGCCTGTAAGCGCCTACTGTCGTAAAACGATACAAAGCGCGCACCCTGTGGCTACGGGGCGTATGATCGGGCCATGTTCTCTATCACGCCTTTGTTACAGCGTGATGACAGTTTGCAAAAAAAGCGCGCAATCCCAACCAATGCGCCGCCCCGGTCGATGCGCACCCTCTGCGCGACCGTGCGAAGTAGTTCATCACCATGCTGACCCTCCTCAATATCCTTGCCGGTATCGCGCTCCTTGTATGGGGCACGTACCTCGTCCGCACCAGCATCCTGCGCGTTTACGGCGCTGAACTGCGACGCTTCCTCTCGGTTAACGTAGAAAACCGCTTTATGGCGCTGCTCGCGGGCTTGGGCGTGACAAGCCTTTTGCAAAGCTCAACGGCCACCGCGCTACTCACCACATCGTTCGCGGGCAGCGGGCTCATCGCCACCGCGCCAGCGCTTGCCATCATGCTCGGCGCGGACATTGGCACAGCGCTGGCCGCAGTGTTCCTGTCGCGCGATCTGACGTGGCTGTCGCCGCTGTTGATTTTCGTCGGTGTGATCGTTTTCCTGTCCAAACAACGCAGCAACGCCGAGCATCTGGGCCGCGTAAGCATTGGCCTCGGCCTGATGATGCTGGCGCTGCAACTTATCGTCGCCGCCGCGCGACCATTGACGCAAACGGTTGGCGTCAAGGCCATCTTCACGACCATCTCCGGCGATCCGCTGCTTGATCTGGTGATCGCCGCAGCGGTCACCGTACTCGCGTATTCCAGCCTCGCCGTCGTGCTACTGGTCGCGACACTGACCGCATCACAGGTCATCGGTCTCGACACCGCGTTGCCGCTAGTGCTCGGTGCAAACATCGGGAGCGGCGCGCTCGCCGTACTGATGACACTCAGTTCGTCGTCGGAAATTCGGCGCGTGCCTTTGGGCAATCTTGTCTTCAAGTTGGTCGGGGCGTTGATCACCATTCCGTTCGTGCATCTGATCGCAAACTACGCGCGAGATTCAGGTTTCGGTGAAACTCAGGTAGTTATCGCATTCCACCTCATCTTCAACGTTGCGCTCGCTGCGCTGTGCATCCCGCTGGTTCACCGCGTAGCCGATCTGACGCATCGCTTCCTGCCAGCCGCACCGACGATACAGGACGAAAGCCGGGCAAGACACCTCGACCCGCATGCGTTGCCCACGCCCTCGCTCGCGCTCACCTGCGCCGCACGAGAGGCGCTGCGAATCGGTGATTTCGTCGAGCAGATGCTGGCTGCGCTGGGCCGCCTGATGCGTGACAATCATCGCTCGTCCGCCGATGAAATTCGCCGACTCGATGACGTCGTCGATTCGCTCTACAAACAGGTCAAGTTCTACCTCACGCAGGTCAGCCGCACTCCGATGGGCGATCGCGAAAGCCGTCGCTGGACTGACATCATTTCGTTCACCATCAACCTCGAACAGGTCGGCGACATCATCGAGAAGAGCGCGAACGATGTCGTGCAAAAGAACATCGACCGCAACCGCAATTTCTCGGAAGCAGGCAAGCTGGAGTTGTGCGACTTGCACATGCGGTTGGTTTCCAATTTGCGTCTCGCGATGAATGTGTTCATCAACAACGACGTCAATGACGCGCAGCTTCTGATTGCAGAAAAAGTGAAGTTCCGCGAACTCGAACTCGTCAACTACGACAAGCACCTCGGCCGCCTCGCGGATCAGACCGTGCAGAGCATTGAAACCAGTTCGCTGCATCTCGACTTGATGCGCGACCTGAAGCGCATCAATTCGCACTTCTGCTCGGTTGCTTATCCGATTCTTGAAAGCGCTGGTGTGCTGTCGCAGAGTCGCCTGCGTGCGGTTGAGCATGAGCGTGCAGAGGTAACGATTACGGGTAGCGGTAGCCAACGGGTGTAGGTTGCGTTTTAACGCGCCATGAGTGCCTCGAAACACACCCTACGCTATCCTGTCGCGGATGAAAGAACACCCCCGCCTCCCGCTCGCCACCTACGTTGAACGCCCCGTCGCCGAGATGCAGGCGCGCGCCATCAAGTTCGCCGACCGCATGCAGCTTCGCCGCACCGTGCGCGACTTCTCGAATCGCCCGATTCCGCGCGACATCATCGAAAACGTCATTCGCGCCGCAGGCAGCGCACCCTCCGGCGCTAACCAGCAACCGTGGCATTTCGTCGCTGTGAGCAATGCTGACGTCAAACGCGAAATCCGCATCGCCGCCGAAGCCGAAGAGCGCGAGTTCTACCTCAATAGACGCGCCGGTGACGAATGGCTGGGCGCGCTGGCGCATCTCGGCACCGACGAGCACAAACCGTTTCTGGAAACGGCACCGTGGCTCATCGTCGTGTTCGGTCAACGCTACGGCATCGATGAAAACGGCGAACGAATCAAGCACTACTACACGCCAGAGAGCGTCGGCATCGCGATGGGAATGCTCATCACAGCCGTGCATCACGCAGGCCTCGTCTCGCTCACGCACACACCCGCGCCGATGAAGTTCTTAAACGAAATACTGAAGCGCCCTGAGCACGAAGCGCCTTATCTGATTCTGGTGGTTGGCTATCCGGCGGAAGACGCAACGGTTCCGGTGATTTCGCGAAAAGCGATGGACGTGATTTCTACGTTTGTCGATTAAACGGAGGCGCGACGCAGAAATACAAAGGGCCGCATATAGCGGCCCTTTCATTTGGTGCATCTTTCAGCTTGTTCGTTCCCGGCGGGTTCTGCAAGTGCTCATTAGCAGAAGCGCTAGCGCCGTAAGCCGAACAATACATATGATTTACATGCACAATTAATACGCGTTAACGGTGATCGAAACCCCTTTGTTCCTACGCTACGCCGCAGCAGTATGGACAGACGAGCAGCCCGAAGATTTTGTGAGCTGGATTGCGGTCAACCCTGAGTCGGGCGAGGTGATCCCTGGCACTGGTGGGTTGCGCAAAGCGCGCGGGGCTCGTGCGGCAATGGGAAAACGCGGCGGCGTTCGGGTGATTTATTTCACTCGCTTGGCGCCCGGTGAGGTGGCCTTGATTGTGGAGTATGCGAAGGCCAAATTCGAAAACATGCCCACGGCAATTTTGAAGCAATGGAAGGAAGCTTTTGATGAGTAAGTCAAGCAAACTAACGGCTACGATGGACGCTGAACAGGTGCAGTTTGCAGCCGATGTGCTGGCGTCGATTCGGCAAGCCAGGCAGGGCGAATTTGCCCGTGTACACACGCCAGAAATGATCACGGCGCGGCGTGCTGGACGCCCGGTGGGTAGCGTGAAAACGTCAACCAAGCGGCCGACTACGCTGCGTCTGGATGATGAGGTATTGGCCCGCTGGCGGGCTTCGGGCAAGGGCTAGCAGACGCGCGCGGCGGAAGTGTTGGCGTCTAACGCGCCTCCCGCTTAGCGTCGCGTACTTTGCGGTTCTACAAAAAGAAAATGCCCGAACTCGGGCATTGAGTTAGCGCAGCCGCTGCATTACTTGCGCGAGTTACGCCATTCCTGGAAGACTTTAATCGCGACGGGCAGCACTGAAACCAGCACGATGGCGATCACGAGCAGGCTCAGGTTCTTCTTGACCCACGGCACATTGCCGAACCAGTATCCAGCGTAGACGAGTGAGGCAATCCAGATGACGCCGCCGATGATGTTGTTCATCAGGAATATTGGGTAGCGCATGGGAGCTACGCCCGCGAGGAACGGCACGAAGGTGCGCACGATGGGTACGAAGCGCGCGAGGATGATCGATGTAGGGCCGTATTTGTCGTAGAAGGCGCGTGTGCGCTCCAGATAGATTGGCTTGAAGATGCGCGAGTCTTTGTTCGCGAAAGCGCGCTCGCCGAAGTAGCGGCCCAGCGCGTAGTTGACCGAATTGCCGACGATGGCAACGACGATCAACAACGCGACCAGACCGTGCAAATTGAGCCCAGCCAGCGCCACGATAGCACCCGCTACGAACAGCATCGAGTCGCCAGGAAGAATCGGGAACAACACGATACCCGCTTCGACAAAAATGATCGTCGCCAACACGCCGTAAAAGAGATACGGCGAGTTTTGTGCGAGCGTCGTTAGCTGAACGTCTAGCGTTGTGAAAAACGCGAGGATCTCGCCGATCACGCCAGAATCTTCTCTGCTTCCAGAGGGTCTTTCGGCGGGCCTTCAGGCTTCACCAGATTCTCGCGCGACACGCCTAACCAGCGCACGAGGGGGGCCATCACGAGCACCGACGAGTAGATGCCGAAGCAGATACCGATCGTGAGCGCAAGCGCGAAGTAGTGCAGCGTTTCGCCACCAAAGAACAGCATCGAGAGCACCATGATCTGCGTCGAGCCGTGGGTGATGATGGTGCGGCTGATGGTGCTAGTGATCGCGTTGTCGATGACGTGATCGACGCTCGCTTTGCGCATCTTCCTGAAGTTTTCTCGTACCCGATCCGCGATCACAACCGACTCGTTGACCGAGTAGCCGAGAATCGCAAGCACGCCCGCGAGCACCGGCAGATTGAACTCCCAGCCAAAGATCGCGAACAGGCCCAGAATGATGATGATGTCGTGCAGGTTGGCGATGATCGCGGCGACCGCGAAGCGCCATTCAAAGCGAATCGCGAGATACGCCATGATGCCTGCGATCACGAGGACGAGTGCCAGCGCGCCGCTCTCGAAAAGCTCTTTTCCGACCTGCGGGCCGACGAATTCGACGCGCTTCAATTCAATTTTTTCAGCGCCATCTCCGCATGCGGTTTTGGTGTCAGCAATTGTGCGCGTGCCGCAAATCGCCTTGAACAGATTGTCGCTCACCTGCGCATTCGTGACGTCCTTCACGAGCGGCAAACGTACCAGCACATCTTGTGGCGTGCCGAAGTGTTGCACGACGGCTTCACCGGTCTTTAACGCCTCAATCGAGGCGCGGGCTTGCGCCATATCGGCTGGCTTGCTGTAGCGGAGTTCAGCGACGGTGCCGCCCGTAAAGTCAATCCCGTAATGCAAGCCTTTTGAGAAAAGCGCGCCGACTGCGATCAGGAAAGTGATGAGCGAAATTGCGTTGAAGATCAACGCATATTTCATGAAGGGCAGGTCGCGCTTGAAGCGGAAAAATTCCATGTTTGTCTCCTGTACTTCTTACGTTACTTGGATTCGATGACAGCGGTTTCGCTGTCAACTGTAGGCACCGCTACGCCAGAACTGCCACCGCGCCAGATCGTGCCAATCGAAATCTTTTCGAGCTTTTTCTTCGTGCCGTAAACGAGGTTCACGATGCCGCGTGAGAAGAACACGGCGGAGAACATCGAGGTCAGAATGCCTAAGCAATGCACGACTGCGAAACCCTTGATCGGACCCGAACCGAAAGTGAATAGTGCAATACCGGCGATCAGCGTGGTGATATTCGAGTCAAGAATGGTCGCCCAGGCACGGTCAAAACCCAGGGAGATGGCTTCCTGCGGCTTCGCGCCGCCGCGCAGCTCTTCACGAATCCGCTCGTTGATCAACACGTTGGCGTCAATCGCCATACCCAGCGTAAGCGCGATAGCCGCGATACCCGGCAGCGTCAGCGTCGCCTGCAACATCGACAACAGCGCGATGAGCAGCAGCAGATTCACCGAAAGCGCGAGCGTCGAGATCAGGCCCATAATCGCGTAATACAAACAGATGAATGCGGCCAGCACAACGAAGCCCCATGTCACCGAATGGAAGCCGCGATCGATGTTCTCTGCACCAAGGCTTGGGCCGACGGTGCGCTCTTCGATGATTTCCATCGGTGCGGCGATTGAACCTGAACGAATCAGGAGCGCTATGTCGCTCGTCTCGCGGGTTGACATGCGGCCCGTAATCTGAAAATTGCTACCCAATTCGCTTTGAATGGTCGGCGCGGTGATGACCTCGGCTTTGCCTTTTTCGATCAGGATAATCGCCATGCGGTTGCCGACGTTTTGCCCCGTGACCTCGCGCAATATGCGAGCGCCCTGACCGTCGGTGTTGATGCGCACAATTGGCTGATTGTTCTGTCCATCAAATGCGGGTTCGGCACCGTTGATGCGCTCACCCGTGATGATGTATTGCTTCTTGACCAGAATCTGACCGCCATCGCGATCATTCATGAGCTCGGTGCCGAACGGAACGTTGCCATTTTGCGCAGCTTGCAGTGACGCGCTGTTCTTGCTGGCGTCGGCCTCCACCAGACGCAGTTCCAGCGTACCAGTGCGACCAATCACGTCTTTCAAACGGGCAGGATCAGATGCACCCGGCACCTGAATCACGATGCGATCCGTGCCCTGACGTTGAATGATCGGCTCGGTCAGGCCCAGTGCGTTGATGCGGTTGCCGAGCACCTTCTGGTTTTGCTCGATGGCGGCGTCGGCCAGTTTTTTCTTGGCCTCTTCCTTGAGCGTGACGATGAGGCGCAAATCCTGCGCCGCACCGTCTTCCTTGATTAGCAGATCGTTGTTGCTTTCGCCGATGGCCCGCGAGCCTTTTTCGCGTTCGGCCGGATCGCTAAATTTGATTGCGATGGTGTCGCCTGCTTTGTCGACGCCGTTGTACTGAACCTTTTTCTCGCGCAGCAAGCCGCGAATATCAGCCGCGTTGCGATCTGCCGCACGATCCAGTGCGCCCTTCATGTCGACCTGCATCAGGAAGTGCACGCCACCGCGCAAATCGAGGCCCAGCGACATCGGTTTCGCGTTGATCGACTGCATCCAGTGTGGTGTGGTCGATTCGTTGGTGAGCGCGATGATGTAGTTGCCCGACCCGTCGGACGAACCGGCATTCAGGTCTTGCAGAAGCAGCGCTTTGGCTTTCGACTGGGCATCGGTATCGCCACGGGCAAAGCGCACATGCACGCCATTCGCCGGATCAAGCTCGGAGGACGTCGGCGCGAGGCCAGCGCCCTTCAGCGTCTTCTCAACGCGTTCGAGCAGCGACGCATCGAGGCGGACGGACGGCTTGTTGGTCGACACCTGCACCGCAGGCACCTGCGGGAAGACGTTGGGCAAAGTGTAGAAAAGACCGATCACAATCGCGAAGATCATGACCAAGTATTTCCAGAGTGGGTAGCGGTTCATAGGCTTGAGCCCTATGCGAAAGATTGGGTGCAGGTTGGGATGATTTGAGTCATCGCAACCGGGAAAGCTTCGTCATCCCACCCCGGTCGAAACCGGAGTGCCGGAGTCAGAAAAAACTAGATTTGCTTCAGCGAGCCTTTGGGCAGAAGCGCCGTCACCGCATTGCGCTGAAACGCGATCTCGGTTGCGCCGCCCACTTGCAGCGTGACGTAGTTGTCGTCGAGCTTGACGACCTTGCCAACAATGCCACCTGCGGTGACGCATTCGTCGCCCTTTTGCAGCGCAGCCATCATCGCTTTTTGCTCTTTCGCGCGCTTTTGTTGCGGACGAATCAGCAGAAAGTAAAAAACAACAAAGATGCCCACCATCGGGAGCAGTGACAGGAACTCATTCCCGCCCGCGCCGCCGCCAAACAGTGATTGCGCGTGTGCAGTACCAAACATGGGAGAAACCCTCGTCAAATCAAAAAGTTAACCTTGGATTGTAGCGGGCGACGGATGGTTGCCCGGATGGACAGGTGACAAGCAACTTTTTTCTATAAGCGCCATCGAATGTGGGCTGGCGTCTGCATTCGCTATATGTCGACAAACGACAAAATACCGATCCAGCCCCCGTGCAACCGACCTTTTATCGAAAAAGCCACTCATTGGCGACACACCGCAATTTCCGCCAGCGAGCACGACACTGCTCGCCTCCTGAACGGTTGGCGCAGCCTCTATTCTTTTGCGCTTCGCGATGGACTACGCGGCGGGCACGCATTTGCGCAACTTCGCGCCCTACAACCTGTCGGTAAGGACTACGCCTGCGGCACGGCCAATCGCACCAATGCACGCACGTCGTGGGCGCTTTCCAATGCCCAGGATGCATCCATCAACGGACGCAGCGCAGCCCCACCGAGCACCAGCTCAACCAGCGCAGAAAACTTGCGCTCCAGATCGGCGTCGGTCAGCGGTCGTTGCAGCGAACCAATCGCGTGCTCCACGTGAACCGCTTTACGCGACCCGTCTTTCATCACAGCCACTGCGCGCACTTCGGCCTCATCAATCGACGGATCAACAGTCGCGACCACCTTGCGGCGGATCGCCACCACGTCCGCGCGATTGACCAGCGCATCGTCGAACTCGCCTTCGCCCGCGTGTCCGAACAACAAGCCCGCCGCGCAGCCGTGATAAACGCTGAACTTCGCTTCGAGCCCGTCCTTCGGCTCTTTTTTTCCGGTGAGTTCGAGCACCAACGAATGTACGGCGATTTCGATGCGCTCAACGTCGTCAGCGTTCACACCCGCCGCCCGAAGTTGCGAGCAGGCATCAATCGCCGGGTGAATAACAATGCCGCAGGCAAACGGCTTGTACGTGTTGAATGAAATTTCAAAGCGCGAGCCGAGTTCATCGGTGATTTCGTTCCAGTCACATTTGGTCGATGCCACCTGCATGAAACCGCGCGGAGCCTCCAGCGCGCGCTTGCTGGCCGTGAAGCCCTCACGCGCCAGCAACGCCGCAAGCAAGCCAGCGCGCGCCGCAGCGCCCGGGTGAAACGGCTTGGTCATGGTTCCGAATTGTTCGCGCAGACCGACGGGCGTGGACGCGGCAATCCCGAGCGCCATTTGCGTGTGCTCGGCATCGAGCTCGAGCAGGCGCGAACATGCGGCGGCTGCGCCCAGCATTCCAGTCGAGCCCGTGATATGCCAGCCACGGTCATAGTGATCGGGATACATCGCATTGCCAACGCGACAGGCGACGTCAATGCCAAGCACCAATGAATCAATCACGGCGCGACCGCTGGCACCCGTCACTTCAGCCAGCGCAAGCGCCGCCGAGGCAACCGGCCCCGCCGGATGAATAATCGTTTTCAGGTGCGTGTCATCGAAGTCGAACGTGTGCGACGTGATGCCATTAATGAGCGCCGCGCCCGCCATGTCGATGCGTTCTTTGCGTCCGAGCACCGTCGCTTGCGGCGCAGGCTGCATTATGGCCAGCGCACGCAGCGCAGCATCGGCGGCTTCGTGATGCGCCGCGCCAATGGCGCAACCGAGCCAGTTGAAAAACGTACGATGCGCCTCGTGATCCACCGCATCGCTCCAGCCTCGCGACGGATGATTCGCTACGAATTCAGCGAGCGTTCGAGTGATGGGAGGCGGGTTGTGGTCGGCGGTGACCTGGGTGTTGCGTGCCATCAAGTGCTCTATGTATTAATTTCAATATTGCGTTCGCGAACCAGTTTTGTCCAGCGATCAACCTCGGCCGCAATGAATGCGGCAAATTCCGCACTGGTCATCGGCATCGGTTCTAGCGCCTCAGACGAGAGCCGTTCACGCAGTTCAGGCGTGCTGATTGCTTTGTTGATTTCGGCGTTCAATCGCTCAACGATGGGCGGGGGCATTTTTGCTGGCCCGACGATGCCGTACCACTGCACCGCCGTGAAACCTCTGTAGCCCAGCTCTTCAAACGTTGGTACGTCGGGCAACGCCGGGTGGCGCTTGCTTCCAGTCACGGCAAGGGGTCGCAATTTGCCACCCTTGATGTGCTGCAAGGCGGCGGCGAGACCGGGCATCATGAATTGGGTTTGTCCACCGAGCACGTCAGTGATGGCAGGCGTGATGCCACGATACGGCGCGTGTGTGGCCTGAAAGTCAGCTGCGAGTTTGAACTGCTCAACCAGCAAATGTGTAAGCGAGCCTTGCCCCGAAGTGCCAAAGCTAAGCGGCGATTTCTTCGCAAGCGTCACGAAGTCTTTGAGCGTGTTCGCCGCGACGCCCGAACCTACTACGAACACGTTTGGCGTGCCCGCCACCATCGCAATCGCAGTGAAATCCTTCACTGCGTTGTAGGGAATGTTCCTCATCGCGGGATTCGTGCCGTGCGTTGCGACGTAGCCCAGCATCAAGGTATAGCCATCGGGTGCGGCGCGTAGGGTTGCCTGTGATGCGATCACGCCACCGCCACCGCTCATGTTGTCTACGATGAATGCTTGTCCGAGCGCCTTTTGCAGGCGTTCTGCGACTGTGCGCGCGACGAGATCGACGCCGCCGCCAGGGGCGACGGGCGCTATGATTTTTACGGTGTGTGTTGGATAAGCGGCTGGCTGCGCGCTGCCATACCCGCTAGCGGTGACTGCGCATACTGCGAGCGCGCTCTTAGAAAACTGTCGGCGATTCATCTTGCCTCCAAAACTACTTTTATGCATGAACTTTTCAACGGTAGGCGCGGCGAAAGCCGCAAACCCGGTGACCCGAGCATTAGCGGTTTTCGCGGCGCCTACAGAGGATTCGCATTCAATCAGTTCCGCGACCTCGATCCCGATGAAACTGCTCACGGAACGGAACAAACTGCCGCACTTCAATGGCTTCGCGCATTTCTTTAGCAAGCTGCAGGTAGTAGTGTAGGTTGTGAATCGTGTTCAAAATCGCACCGAGAATTTCGCCGGTTTTGTTCAGATGATGCAGGTACGCGCGGCTGAAATTGCGGCAGGTGTAGCAGCTACAACTCTCGTCCAGCGGGCGCTGATCGTCGCGAAATTTCGCGTTCTTGAGCTTAATATCGCCGAAACGCGTGAACAGCCAGCCGTTCCTTGCGTTGCGGGTCGGCATCACGCAATCGAACATATCGATACCGCGTTCGACCGAGTAGACGAGGTCCTCCGGCGTGCCGACACCCATCAAATAATGCGGTTTGTCAGCGGGCAATTTCGGCCCGATGAAATCGAGGATGCGATGCATGTCCTCTTTCGATTCACCGACCGACAGACCGCCGACGGCGATGCCATCGAAGCCAATATCCATCAACCCTGCGAGCGATTCGGCGCGCAGCGATTCGAACAGCGTACCTTGAACAATGCCGAACAACGCGTTCTTATTTTCAAGCCGAACGAGTTCGTCCTTTGAGCGCTGCGCCCAGCGCAAACTCATCTGCAACGACGCCTGTGCCTGCTCAAGCGTCGCGTCTGCCGCAGTGCATTCATCGAGCTGCATCACGATGTCGGAATTCAGCGTGTGCTGAATCTGCATCGACACTTCGGGCGACAAAAACAACTTGTCGCCGTTGATCGGCGAGGCGAAGTGAACGCCCTCTTCCTTGATCTTCCTCAACTGCCCCAGCGACCACACCTGAAAGCCGCCAGAATCGGTCAGGATCGGCCCCTTCCAGCCCATGAAATCGTGCAAGCCTTTGAACTGCTCGATGATCGTCGTGCCGGGTCGCAACCAGAGGTGAAACGTATTGCCGAGAATGATCTGCGAACCAATGTCAATGAGGTGCTGCGGCGTCATCGCCTTCACCGTGCCGTAGGTTCCGACCGGCATGAAGATCGGTGTTTCGACCACACCGTGATTCAGATGCACGCGACCGCGACGAGCGTGACCGTCGGTATTCAGGAGTTCAAATTTCATGGCGTATTTTTCTGCAAAAGCATGGCATCGCCATAGCTGAAAAAGCGGTAGCGCTGTTCAATCGCGTGTGTATACAGCGCACGAATGTGTTCGTAACCAGCGAACGCGGAGACGAGCATTAGTAGCGTCGATTTCGGCAGGTGAAAGTTGGTAAGCAGGGCGTCCACCACCTTGAATTCGTAACCCGGCGTGATGAAGATGTCCGTCTCGCTCTCGTGCGCGCGCAGCTCGCCGCATTCACGCACACAGCCTTCGAGTGTGCGCACACTGGTGGTTCCCACTGCAACCACACGTCCGCCACGCGCTTTGCACGCCTTGATTGCGTCGACCGTTTGCTGCGACAACACATAGCGCTCGCGATGCATTTTGTGTTCGGCGATATTGTCCGTCTTCACGGGCAAAAACGTGCCCGCGCCGACATGCAAAGTGACTTGCGTCATCGCAATGCCGCGTTCGCGACAAGCGGTCAGCGTGGCCTCATCAAAATGCAGTCCCGCTGTCGGCGCGGCCACCGCGCCTTCGTGTTGCGCGTAGACGGTTTGGTAGCGCTCGGTATCGCCCTCAGCCGCGGCACGCTGCATATAAGGCGGCAGCGGCAATTCGCCCACTTCGCGCATCAATGTTTCAAAATCGTCCGACTCAAGTTGCACCTGAAAAAAGCGGTCATCGCGGCCCACAATTTCAGCGTGATATTTGCCCGCGATTAAGATGCGTGTTCCGGGTTTCGGCGCGTGACTGGCGCGCAGTTGCGTGAGCGCAAGCGTAGGCGAGAGCAGCCGTTCAACGAGTATTTCAATCGCACCGCCACTGGCCTTAACCGCACGCAGCCGCGCGTTGAGCACCTTGGTATTGTTGAAGACCAGCAGGTCGCCCGGCTGTAGCAATGACGGCAAATCGGCAAACGTACGATCTACGGGCTCGCCACTGCGACCGTCCAGCAGACGGCTGGCGGAGCGAACCGGTAACGGGAATTGCGCGATCAGCTCAGGCGGCAGCGCGTAGTCGAAATCGGAAAGAGTGAAAGCTTGTATGTGGGGCACTTGACCGGCGCTCCATGAAAAATAAAGGAAACCCCGGGCTTCGCTCTACGTCGAAGACGGCGCCTGCGAGAGCGAGCGAAACCATGAATCGGGGTGACCTGAATTGTATTCGCCGCCCGATTCATGGCGGCGAGGCGCTACTTGTTGGACTCAGCGGGCGGCGGCGTTGGCAAAGTGCGCACGTTGCCGATTTCGACTGAACTACTCTGGTTGGTCACCGCTTTGAGTGCAGAGGTTTCAACAAAGCGCTCCACATGCGCCGCGAGTTCATCCGGTGTGAATGCCGCCATCACGTCAAGTGCCGCGGACTCCTTGTTCACAATCTTGCGAAAGTCGTAGCGCGACTCTGACTTGATCACTTTCATCGTTTTGGCGTCGAGCGTCGTCACCTGAACATAGAAAAATGGCGCAACAAAACGGCGCGATCGGGTACTCTCGCGGTCGGTGGTCTCAGCCTCATCCGGCATCAGTCCATCATCGAACGCAGACTCCATGAGCGGCCCCAGAGGTTGCACGTAAATGCCAATCCCCGCGAGCTTGCTGCCCATGCCCTGACGCTCCGCCATCAGCCATTTCGGGATCACGACGATGATCTGGTCCCAGTCTTTCCGCGCAGGGTTTGTCTCCATCAAATCGAGCACGCGTTTCATGGTCAGCGCCTCGCGATCCTGCGGCAATGCAGCCTGAATCGCCATGTCCGCGCGCACCGCAAGGAACACGCGATTGGAGTCGGGATACTCGGCCGCGACCGCGCGATCCAGCCCGCGCAGCACGGCGTGATTCAGCGCCTGGTCAGGCACGGTTAGTGATTGCCGAGTGAAGTTTTCGAGATGCGAGCCGACCTGCTCTTTTTGCCGCACCATTTGAAACTGGTCGCCCACAGCGGAGACCAGCGCGAAGGTCTTTCCAGTTGCGGGCGCGGTAGGCGGCGCTGTTGCGGGTACGGTCGACGGCGATGACGGCGCGACCGTTGTCTGCGCGTTCGCGGCCGGAAACGTGGCGAGCGACATCAGCACAGCAACGGCGCACATTGTGCGACGTGCGCGGTCAATCGTGCGGGAGAAAGAGGGTTGCTGCATGGCGTGATCCTTTATCTGGCGACGTGCGGTTTTCATTGGTTGCCAGTGTCGGAGAAACCCATGTGAACTGCATCCGGTGTGCGACGAACGACGGTAAAGACGCCGCCAGTCGCATATTGGTTGCCAAATCACCGGCCGCTGGCTGCCAATGCAAAATTTTCACGAATGGAAAATCAACGCGGTGACGTGAATGCTCTGCTTGATGCCGCGAAAGAAACGGATCCGGTCGTCGCAACATGGGTGAAAGCACTTTTTCGTCACTTCTGGCGATAATTATCGAAATCAAAAGTGGTGAGCAAATGTTTATCAGCTTTTCAACACAATGGTGTTTTCACGAGGGCTATAAGCAAATATGGCAACAAGTCGGTTTATGACATTTATCGGCATTATGCCCCTAGTGGACGCCATTTGCTGCAAAAGCTGTTAAGCCGAGCCCCACACTTCACGCGCTGTTTCTACCACCAGCTGCAGCTTGGCGCGCTGCGCTTCCACCGCAATATCGTTGCCATGCACGGTGCTGGAGAAACCGCATTGCGGCGACAGCGCCAACTGGCTCATTGGCGCGTACTTTGCTGCTTCATCAATCCGGCGCTTGAGATCGTCCTTGTTTTCCAGCACGCCAAGCTTGGTGGTGACAAGCCCGAGCACGACGGTCTTGCCTTTTGGCAAAAATCGCAACGGCTTGAAGTCACCCGAACGCGCGTCGTCGTACTCAAGAAAATACGCATCCACATTCATCTCGGACAGCAACGCCTCCGCCACCGGTTCATAGCTGCCAGACGCGGCCCAGGTGCTTTTGAAATTGCCGCGACAGAGGTGCACCGCCAGCGTCATACCTAGGGGCTTTTGCGCAACGACTTTGTTGATGAATGCGGCGTAGCGGTGCGGCAATTCGTCGGGATCATCGCCGCGCGAACGGGCGGCTTCGCGCATTTTGTCGTCGCAGAGGTAAGCAAGGTTGGTGTCATCCATCTGCACATAGGTGCAACCCGCCGCAGCGAGCGAGCGCAGCTCGTCGCCGTACGCCTGCGCGACGTCGTCGTAGAACACCGGATCAAGCTCGGGGTAGTGCTGCTTGCTGATGCCCGCACGACCGCCGCGAAAGTGCAGCATCGTCGGCGACGGGATCGTCACTTTTGGCGTGTTGCCCGCACCAACTTGGCTCTTCAAATACTGAAAGTCCGCGAGCTGAATGTCTTTCACATGGCGCACTTTGTCGACCACGCGCATCACCGGCGGTGCAAGTTCCATCGTGCCGTCGGGCTTTTGAATGGTGAACGGTTCCGCGGTATCGACGCCCCCCAGCTGCGCCAAAAAATCAATGTGAAAGTAGGTACGGCGGAACTCACCGTCGGTGATGGATTTGAGACCGACACCTTCCTGAAAAGCAACGATGTCGGCGATTGCCTTGTCTTCAACGGCGCGCAATTCAGCGGCACTGATTTCGCCTTTTGCTTTTTTCTCGCGCGCATCGAGCAGAAATTTGGGGCGTAAGAAGCTGCCGACGTGGTCGTAGCGGGCGGGAAGTGCAGAGGTGTTTGCTGTGTTTGTCATGATGATTTCTCCTTCGGGCGATCATAACAGCGTACCCATTTAGGACATTGATGTATACAAAATAAGGCTGCACACAAAAATATTCGGTCGTATTCGCCACAAAATCAGATTTGTTGTATACATTGCGTATTCATGAATGACGCAAATTCCTCTTTCCCACAAAACGCTTGGTACGCCGCCGCCTACGACGTGGAGATAGGACGCACGCTGCTCGCCCGCACGATCTGCAACGTGGCGATGGTGATGTTTCGCAAGCTGGATGGGGCGCTCGCCGTGCTGGAGGACGCTTGCTGGCATCGGCTGCTGCCGCTGTCGATGGGGCGACTCGACGGTGACGAGTTGACCTGCGGCTATCACGGTCTTGTGTACAACGCGTCGGGTCGCTGCACCCACATGCCGAGTCAGGAGACATTGAATCCGTCGGCCTGCGTGCGCGCTTTTCCGGTCGTGGAACGGCACCGACTGGTGTGGGTGTGGCCGGGCGATGCGGCGCTGGCCGACCCAGCGCTGATTCCCGACTGGCACTGGAACGACGACCCGGCGTGGGCGGGTGACGGCAAGATGATTCATGTGAAGTGCGACTATCGACTGGTGGTCGACAACCTGATGGATCTGACCCACGAGGCGTTTGTGCACGGCGGAAGCATTGGTTCACGTGAAGTCGCGGAAGCGCCGTTTCAGGCGACGCATGGCGACGGCACCGCCACCGTCACACGATGGATGGAGAACGTTCAGGCTCCGCCGTTCTGGGCCGGGCAGATCAAGCGTGCCCGACAGTACGACGGCGCGGTGGATCGCTGGCAGATCATCCACTTTGAAGCACCGTGCACCGTGACCATTGACGTTGGTGTCGCCGAAGCGGGCTGCGGTGCGCGCGAGGGTGATCGCAGTCGCGGCGTCAACGGCTATGTGCTCAACACCATCACCCCCGAGACCGACACAACGTGTCATTACTTCTGGGCATTCGCCCGCAATTACTGCGTGGGCGAGCAACGCCTGACCCATGAACTTCGCGAAGGCGTCGCTCACATTTTTCGCGAAGATGAGGCGGTGCTCGAAGCGCAGCAGCTCGCGATTGACCGACACCCAGATCATCGCTTTTACAACCTGAACATTGACGCTGGATCGATGTGGGCACGGCGAAAAATTGATGACATGTTGGCGCGCAAAGCCGCCCCAATTTCAGCCCACTCGACCGTGGCCACCCTTCCAATGATTCCAATCAGGCGAGTCGCATGAAAAAAAATCTCACCATCGCATCACCTAGTGCCGATAGCGTCGTCGATGCAGCGGGCAAAGACACCAGCCCTTCGCAAACCGTGCGAGCGCAACTTCAGTTGCGTGAGCTGGTGCTGTCGGGCGAATTACCGGCCGGCGTGCGCATCGCCGAACTCAGCATTGTCGAGCGACTTGGCATGTCGCGCACGCCCATTCGTGCCGCGCTGGTGCAGCTTGAGCAGGAGGGTTTGCTGGTCGCGTTGGCGCACGGCGGCTATGCCGTGGCCTCGTTCTCAGAGCGCGAAATTGCGGACGCAATTGAACTGCGTGGCTGTCTTGAAGGCCTGCTAGCGCGGCTTGCTGCCGAGCGCGGCGCAGCGCCCGTGGTGATGAATGAGGCTCGTGCGGCGCTGCGTGAAATTGATGAGTTGCTGCGTCGTCCGATGCTGACCGACGAGACGTTTCCGATTTATGTGGATGCCAACGAGCGCTTCCATGCGCGCCTCGCCGAAATGGCCGACAGCGACGTCATTGCCCGCCAGCTTGAACGCGTCAATCGGCTGCCGTTTGCCTCACCCTCCGCTTTTGTCATTGCGCAATCGAGCTCGGCTGATTCGCGCGACATGCTGGTGGTTGCCCAGTCGCAGCACTGGCAGGTACTCGACGCCATTGATCGACGCGAAAGCGGGCGCGCAGAGGCGATCATGCGCGAGCATTCACGCATAGCGCAGCGCAATTTGCGGGCAGCGGTCAATGATCACCACGGCCACGCCGCCCTGGAGCACCCGCCCGGTGTCCAACTCATTCGTCGCCGCTAGCGCGCTGACCCGATTCGGAAACCCTCGTATGCGCATGCCGCAACACTGGCAAAACGCCACCGTCACGGCGCTCGCCGATCTCACGCCCACCGTGCGCGAGTTTTGCATCACACCGGACACGCTCGCGGTGCAACCGCAAACCCCCGGTTCGCACCTGCAAGTACGACTGCAAATTGCCGACGACGACACCCAGACCCGCTCGTACTCGTTAGTCGGCGAACCCAATGCCGCTAGCTATCGAATTGCGGTCAAGCGCATGGACGCGGGACGTGGCGGCTCGCGGCACATGTGGCAACTCACCACCGGTGACCGACTCATCATCAGCGAACCGAACAATTACTTTCCGCTCTCGTTTGACAGCGATGACTATCTGCTGATCGCGGGCGGCATCGGCATCACGCCCCTGATCTCGATGGCACAGGCATTGGCCAGACACGTAGAGCGTAGCCATGCTCGTGTGCGCTTTTGCTACGGTGCGCGCAGCACAGACGAACTGGCCTATCGCGACGTGCTAGAAGCTGCGCTCGGTGAGCGCCTTGCACTGTTCACTCGAGACGCCAATCAGCAGATCAACTTCGACGCTGAAATTGCGCGGTTGAGCGCGACGGCGCAGGTGTATTGCTGCGGCCCGGTGCCGATGCTTGATGCGCTAACTGCCGCGTGGCGGGCGGCGGGACGACCGCTACAAAACCTGCGCTTTGAAACCTTCGGCAACAGCGGTCATGTTGAAACGCAAAGCTTCACCGTTCGATTGCCGCGTCACCAGCTTGAACTGCGCGTAGCCGCTGCTTGCAGTTTGCTGGATGCGCTGGAGACCGCTGGGGTTCCGGTGCTCTACGACTGCCGTCGCGGTGAATGCGGACTGTGCGCAATGGATGTCATCGCCGTGGAGGGCGAGATCGATCATCGCGACGTGTTTCTGAGTGCGCACGAAAAGGTTGCCTCAACGCGTATCTGTGCCTGTGTCTCGCGTGTTGTTGGAGGCATCACGCTGGATTCGGCTTATCGCGCGACGGCCTGAGCGGACTACAAATATCCGCCCGTCATCACAACAAAATTTCTACGTCACGCATCACAACAAGGAGGTTTCATGAAGGTTTTAAAACTCGCAGGTGCCATAGCACTGGCACTGTCGACCGGTCTGGCAACCCACGCATCCGCGCAATCCGCCAACGTCACGCTCTACGGCATCATTGATGCGTACGTTGCCAGCCTTGGCGCTGGCCCCGGCGGCGTCAACGCGCTCGACAAGCGCACCACCCGTGTCGAAGGCGGCGGCATGAGCACCAGCCGATTCGGGTTGAGCGGTTCCGAGGATTTGGGCAACGGCCTGACCGCGTCGTTTGATCTGTCCAGTTTCTTCCGCAACGACACGGGCGCTGTGGGTCGCAACGATGCCATCGGCGCACCTGTCAACGTAGCCGCCGATCCGTTTTTCTCGCGCGCGGCATGGGTCGGATTGAGTAGTACCTCGTTGGGTCGCATCCGGGTGGGCAACATCACAACGCTCATGTTCTTGAACTCGATTACCTCGAACGCATTCGGTGACTCCACCATTTTTTCGCCACTCAACGTAGTCGGCTTTGTCGCCTCGCCACTCACGGGTGGTACGGCCTGGACCGACTCGGTTGTGTACGACACGCCCAATTTCTCAGGCTTCACCGCGAGCATCGCTCACGCGCTCTCGGAAAATCGCGGGGGCTACAACACCGGCCTGCGCGCGGCCTACTCAGGCGGCCCATTCGCTCTTTCGGGTGCATGGCAAACCGCCAAAAAGAATCCGCTCACCTTTGCCGATGGCACCTCTCCGAACAACACGCGCTCGTGGCAAGTCGGCGGTTCGTATGACTTTCAGGTGGTCAAGCTTTTCGCGCATGCCGGCGAGATCGTCAACAAGGGTACCGAAACCGCGCCCGCCAACATCAAGTACCGCCTCTACGAGGCAAGTGCCCTCGTCCCACTGGGCGCAGGCAATGTGCTCGTCGGCTACGCCCAGCGCACCACTGGCGATGCCGTGGGTCTGGTTCCCGCCACCGGCACCGGCGGCAACAAAGAGCGAAAAATGTTCACGATCGGATACGACTACAACCTGTCCAAACGCACCGACGCGTACCTGATGGTAAGCCTTGACAAAACACTCACCAACACGTTGCCCGGACCGGGAACATTGATCTCTGCTAAAGCCACCAACGTGGGCCTTGGTGTGCGCCACCGTTTTTAGCCCCTCTCCTCGCTGGGCATCTGCAGCACCTTCGGGGGCTGCTTTTTTCCGCCGAAGCATGACGACGCTGCCGCGACAGGCCCGATCCCCAGTAAAAAACGATTGTCCTTCAGCTCTCTTGCGCATACCGGAATATTTAGTTACCATACATAACTAATTGACAAAAAAGACATCACCATGACATCCAAAAAGGATGAGGTTTCGGTTGAACTGCGCGGCACAATTGCCGTTGTGACGCTCAATCGACCGGGCAAACGAAACGCGCTGTCGGACGGACTGATGGCGCAGATCGAGGCGGCGTTTGCCAGTTTGCCGGATACCGTCGGAGCGGCGGTGCTCAATGGCAGCGGCGATCATTTTTGCGCCGGCCTTGACTTGAGCGAGCTCAAAGATCGCAATGCTGTTGAAGGCGTCCATCACTCGCGCACCTGGCACCGCATTCTGAGCGGGCTTGAATTTGGTCGCATTCCTATCATCGCGGCGCTTCACGGCGCGGTCGTCGGTGGCGGGTTGGAACTGGCCAGTAGCTGCCACATTCGCGTCGCCGATGACACTGCATTTTTCGCACTGCCTGAAGGCTCACGCGGCATCTTTGTTGGCGGTGGCGGTTCGGTACGCATACCCAAGCTGGTCGGCACGCATCGCATGATGGATATGATGCTGACCGGTCGTGTTTACAAAGCCGCCGAAGGCGTGCAACTCGGCTTTGCGCAATATCACGTACCAGCAGGCTCGGCACTCGAAAAAGCGATTGAAATCGCCACGCGGGTAGCGAGCAATGCGCCGATGACAAACTATTCGCTGATGCACGGCCTGCCGCGCATCGCCGAGCAGCCTGCCGATCACGGATTCTTCACTGAGGCCCTGCTGGCATCCATCGCTCAGAGCGCACCGGAAGCCAAAGCGCGGGTTCGTGATTTTCTGGAAGGGCGCGCGGCCAAGGTCAAAGCGTCATGAGCACCGCCTCCGAAGTAGCGAAGGCGAAATACCGCGCGCTTGATTTCGGCATCACCCGTGTAGCTGTGGAAGAGCGCGGCGGCAACAGCTATCTGCGCGCCGATCAAGCACTGGAGCCGTTCGCCCACCGCTTGACCGATCGCCTGGTGCATTGGGCAGCCAATGCACCGGATCGAACCTTCATTGCTCGTCGTGCGCTGAACGCCGATGGCACGCGAGGCGACTGGCAACACGTCACCTACGCCGAGGCGCTGGACGCCGCGCGCAGCATTGGGCAGGCGTTGCTTGATCGCAAGGCAAGCGTTGAGCGCCCGGTCGCGATCCTCTCGGAAAATAGCATTGAGCACGCGCTGATTGCGCTCGGTGCTCTGTATGTCGGTGTGCCGTATTGCTCGGTGTCGACCGCTTACTCGCTGGTCAGCAAAGACTTTGACAAGCTGCGCCACGTCATCAATGTGCTCACTCCCAGCGTCGTGTACGCGAGCGACATGGCACGCTATGGTGATGCGATTGACGCGGTCGTGGCGGAAGATTGTGAAGTCATCACCGACACGCTGTCAGGACGCGGTCGAAAGCACGGAAAGCTATCGACTCTATCCGACTGGCGCATAACGACTGCGACCGATGCCGTTGATGAGGCGATGCTGCAAACCGGCCCCGATACCATCGCCAAATTTTTGTTCACCAGTGGCTCGACCAAGCTGCCGAAGGCGGTGGTCAACACCCAGCGCATGTGGTGCGCTAACCAGCAGCAGATGCGGCAATCGATGCCTGTGCTCGCTGATCCGCATACACCGCCGGTGCTGATCGACTGGCTACCGTGGAATCACACCTTTGGCGGCAATCACAACTTTGGCCTCACCGTCTACAACGGCGGAACGCTCTACATCGACGACGGCAAGCCGACACCCGCGCTGATCGGCGAGACACTGCGCAACCTGCGTGAAATCGCGCCCACCGTTTACTTCAATGTGCCGACAGGATTCGAGTCCATCGCCACGGCGATGCGTACCGATGATGCACTGCGCAAAAACCTGCTCTCGCGAGTGAGGATGTTTTTCTACGCTGGCGCAGCATTGGCGCAGCCGGTTTGGGACAGCCTGTTCAACGCAGCGGAGCAGGAAGTCGGCGAACGCATCGTGATGACCACCGGCCTCGGCATGACGGAATCCGGTCCCTTCGGTATTTTCGTGACCAGTCACAACGTGAAAGCCGGTGATCTTGGCGTACCGACGGCCGGGCTGGAGCTAAAGCTCGTCCCTTCGGGCGACAAAGTTGAGGTGCGCTATCGCGGGCCGAATATCACTCAGGGCTACTGGCGGAATCCTGACGCAACGGCCGAGGCGTTCGATGAAGAAGGCTTCTTCTGCACCGGCGACGCAGTGAAATGGATCGATGGCGACGACTTGCATAAAGGTCTCGCATTCGATGGACGAATCGCAGAAGATTTCAAGCTCGGCACCGGGACCTTCGTCAGCGTCGGTCCATTGCGTGCAAGGATCATCGGAGCTTGCGCGCCCTACGTACAGGACGCAGTCATCACCGGCGTGAATATGAACGAAATTGGCGCGATGCTGTTTCCGATTGTGCCCGCCGTGCGCGCGCTGAGTGGCCTGCCCGCGAGCGCATCGCTGGTTGAAGTGCTTGCCGCGCCAACCGTCCTGGCACATTTTCAGAAAGCGCTCAATGGCCTTGCCGCGACCGCCACGGGCAGCGCTACGCGCGTCGCACGCATGTGCCTGCTCGCAGATCCACCGTCGCTCGACAAGAGTGAAATCACCGATAAAGGCTCGATCAATCAGCGCGCGGTGTTAACGCATCGCGCCGCATTGGTCGATGCGTTTCACGCGGACACGCTGATCAACACGCTGAAACCCCAGTGAGCGGACTCATATTTTTGACGATGAACACGATGAAAAGCGTACCAGTAGTAATGCTGTTGCCGCTCGTGAACCGGGACGAAGAAGGCGTTGCACAGGGTGCGGTGATTGCCATTGTGCGCTTACCCGAAAGGCGCGAAATACAGCGGCACGGGCGACAAGGAAGGCGCCGAAAACTTCAGCTGCCAATAACGTTACGTTGAAAAACACCGCAGCCCGACTGCGGTCACATACTAACCATCAAGGAGATTTTCATGACATCCCGTCGCCAATTTCACACCGCCGCCCTTTCAGTTGCGGCGCTGGGTGCACTGCGCCCGTTTGACGCTCTCGCGCAAGCAGTCGATCAGGTCAGGATTTTCTACGGCTTCCCCCCAGGCAGCGCGGGTGACGGTGTGTCCCGTCGTGTCGGCGAAAAATTCGTGGGCTCGGCCTACACAAAAAATGCAGGCGTCGTTGAAAACAAGACCGGTGCCGGAGGCCGCATCGCAATGGATTCGCTCAAAGCCGCGCCCGCAGATGGCAGCGCGCTTGCGCTCTCGCCGTGGTCAGTCCTCGCGATTTACCCGCATATTTACAGCAAATTGAGCTACGACCCAGTCAAGGACTTCCTGCCGGTGTCCATCGCGGCCATCATGCATCACGGGCTGGCGGTCGGGCCGCTGGTGCCCGCCAGCGTCAAGACAGTAAAAGACTTTCTGGTGTGGGCAAAGGCGAACCCGAAAGACGCGAGCTACGGCTCCCCCGCCGCGGGCTCGCCACCGCACTTCATCGGCGCATTGCTCGGTATCAATAACGGTGTTGAATTGAAGCATGTGCCGTACCGCGGATCGGTGCCGGGCGTCACTGACGTGGTCGGCGGACAGCTTGCCGCAATGGTCACGCCGAGTGGCGATTTTTTGCAGTATCACCGTGTCGGACGACTGCGTTTGCTCGCCACGTCGGGGCGCGAGCGATCACCATTTTCGCCGGATGTCGCGACTTTTGCCGAGCAGGGTTTTCCGGAGCTGACGACGGAAGAATGGTTCGGTTTTTATGCCCCCGCAAAGACGCCGACAAGCATTGTTGCCGCTGCCAATGCGGCCATCAACGCGGCGCTGAAAGAAAAATCCGTCATCGAGAGTCTCGCGGTCACGGGTCTCATCGCGCGAGGTTCGAGCGTTGAAGAAATGGCTGCGTCGCAGAAGACCGAGTTTGATCGCTGGGGACCACTGGTCAAGAAGATCGGATTCACCGCTGAGTCCTGATAGAGTCCGGGCCGGTAGGGCCATAATCTGCTCATGACTCGTCGCATCCGCACCTTCAGCCGCCAGACCACCGATTCGCCGGGCAGCGAGGCGGTGGTCGACACCTCGTTTCTGGAGTCACTGCTGGGGTACAACGCGCGGCGGGCGGCGCTGACCATCATCGAAGTATTTCTCGATCGCATGTCGGTTTACGGATTGCGTCCGGTGGATTTTTCGCTGTTGTCACTGGTGTCGCGCAACCCCGGAATCACGTCACGACAGTTGTGTTCAACGCTTGGAATCCTGCCGCCGAATCTGGTGAAGCTGGTCGCCGATCTCGACAAGCGCGGCCTGCTGCAACGCAAGCCGCACCCTACTGATGGCCGCGCGATTGGGCTGCATCTGACCGTAGACGGACGCAAGATGGTGCGAGAGGCCGAGGTAACAGCGCGTGAACTGGAAGACGGCGTGGCGGCGACTCTGACAACCGAAGAACGCGAAGTGCTCATGACCCTCCTTCGAAAAATTTATAAACAGTAAGCACGGCGGCGACGCTGACGATCGCATGTGGAACCCTTCACACAGATGAACTGCCCCGAAAACACACTCGCACACAAAGCTCACCATGAACCACCAAGACCTGATCGCGATTGACATTCACACCCATGCCGAGGTGAGCTGCTGGAACCCGTTTGATGCGTACGGCGAGGAGTACGACCGCGCGGCCGACAAATATTTTCGCTCCAGCAATCGCCCGACCATCGCCGAAACGATCACGCACTACCGCGAGAAAAAAATCGGGCTCATCATGTTCACGGTGGACTCCGAATCGAACCTCGGGCGCAAGCGCATTCCAAACGAAGAGATCGCCGCCGCCGCGAAGGAAAACAGCGACATGATGATGGCGTTTGCCAGCATTGATCCGCACAAGGGCAAGATGGGTGCGCGCGAAGCTGAGCGGCTGATTAAAGAGCACAACGTGAAGGGCTTCAAGTTTCACCCGACGGTGCAGGGCTTTCATCCGAATGACAAGATGGCGTGGCCAATCTACGAAGTCATCAATGCGCACAAGCTGCCCGCGATTTTTCACACCGGGCATAGCGGCATTGGTTCGGGCATGTACTGCGGCGGCAAGCTGCGCCTTGAATACTCAAACCCGATGCATCTGGATGACGTCGCGGTGAATTTTGGTGACATGCAGATCGTCATGGCGCATCCGAGTTTTCCGTGGCAGGACGAGGCTTTATCGGTGGCGACACACAAGCCAAACGTGTGGATTGACCTGTCGGGCTGGAGCCCTAAATACTTCCCCAAACAACTCATTCATTACGCCAACACTTTGCTCAAGGATCGTGTGTTATTCGGCTCAGATTATCCGCTGATCACGCCGGAGCGCTGGATGAAAGATTTCGAAGAAGCGGGATTTAAGCCGGAAGTGATGCCGGGAATTTTGAAAGGCAACGCGGTGCGTTTGCTGGGCTTGCCGACGTAAGCATCCCACGCGGCATGCGCCGTAAGGCGGGCACGGCCCGCCTTGTACACGAACGGCGGGCGCTGCCCTCCCTACATTCAAGGCACTTTCGCATGACTACCAAAACACGCACTCAAGTCGGGATCGTCGGCGCCGGCCCATCTGGTCTCCTGCTTTCACACCTGTTGCATCTCAACGGTATCGAAAGCGTCATCGTCGAAGCACGCTCCCGCGAATACTGCGAAAACCGCGTGCGCGCTGGCGTGCTGGAGCAAGGCTCGGTTGACATCCTGAATGATTCCGGCGTTGGCGAGCGCATGATGAAAGAAGGCCTGCGTCACACCGGCTTCGAGATGCATTTTCATGGTCAGCGTCACCGCATCGCGCTCGATGAACTGACTGGCGGCAAAGCGATCACCGTGTACGGCCAGCAGGAAGTCGTCAAAGACCTGATCGCGCACCGACTTGCGGATGGCGGGCAAGTTTTGTTCGAGAGTTCAGAAGTCAGCGTGCACAACGTTGAATCCGATCAGCCGCTGATCCGGTACACGCACGATGGCGTGGCACACGAGTTGGCCTGCGACTACCTGATCGGCTGCGACGGCTTCCACGGCATTTGTCGCGGCCAGATCCCCGACAGCATTCTGAAGACCTACGACCGCATTTATCCGTTCGCGTGGCTAGGCATTCTCGCCGAGGCAGCGCCGTCGCAGCATGAGTTGGTCTACGCCCACCACGAGCGTGGTTTCGCGCTCTTCTCCATGCGCTCACACAAAGTCACACGGCTTTATGTGCAATGCGATCCGAACGACAGCGCGGACAACTGGTCGGATGACCGATTGTGGAACGAGCTGACGATTCGTCTCGGCACGAAGGAAGGCTGGAAGCCCAACGTCGGCCCCATCCTGCAAAAGAGCATCACGCCAATGCGCAGCTATGTCTGCGCGCCGATGCGCCACGGTCGCCTGTTCCTCGCGGGCGACGCCGCGCACATCGTGCCGCCCACCGGCGCGAAGGGCATGAACCTCGCCGTGTCCGACGTCATCGTGTTGTCGCGCGCGCTTGAGATGTTCTACAAACAGAATTCGTCACGCGGGCTGGAGCGCTATTCCAACATCGCGCTGCGCCGGGTGTGGAAAGGCGAGCGCTTCTCGTGGCACATGACCTCCATGCTGCACACATTCCCCGACTATGACCCGTTTCATGAGCAGATGCAACTCGCGGAGCTGGATTACTACACAGGGTCGGTCGCTGGGCGCACGACGCTGGCGGAAAACTATGTTGGGTTGCCCATTGAGGCGTTTTAGCCGCGAGCGGCACGTTGCTTGTGCTCATCAACCGGCAGGAGGTTGGAGCATTGGGCTGTTCACATTAGACCCAACAGCGCATTCGGCACGTTGCTTGTGCTCACCAACCGGCAGGAGGTTGGGGCGTTGGGCTGTTCACATTAGACCCAACAGCGCTTATGGCGCTGTTGGTACGAGGGCGTGTCCCAAATGTTGCGCGCAAACAACGTTTTCAAGCCATTTCGGAGCTCGCTCAATTATTTTATGCCCCCAATTGTGCCCCCATATGCGCTTGCTTGGGGGTCTTGCCGGTGACTGGTCGCTGTGCCAAACTATTTGAATGGGGGAATCAAAGCGAATCGCAATCGTTGACTGTGAAACAACGGGACTACGCGAACACGATGAGGCAATCGCTATCGCGGTCGTGCTGTTGGACGTTGACGCGAAGGGTAACGCAACGCGCATCAGTGAGTGGTTGGGTAAGCAGTATCCGAAAGCAGACATTCACCCAATGGCGGCGCGCGTCCACGGGATGACAAAGGAATCGCTCGCTGGGTCGGTATTTGACGTTGAAGGTCTGCGCGCTTCTCTGACGCAAGCGCAGTGTTTAATCGCTCACAATGCCGCTTTTGATGCGCGGATGATTGGCAAGGTCGTACCTCAAGTTCTAGACGCCGAATGGCGATGCACGTATCGCCAATGGCCGTGGCCAAAATTACAGAATCGCAAGCTTGATTCGGCTTGCGGTCACTTCAGTGTGGAGCGGCCAAAAGTGCATGACGCTATGGCCGATGTTGACGCATTGATTGCGGTTCTGTCCCAGCGATCAGGGACGACAGATCGCAGCTCTACTTACCTTGGCAAACTGCTAGCGCGTGAAAATTTTGCGGTACGCGCCGAAATTGAAAATCAGCAATCGCGATCAAGCGTTGGGCCGTCGTACGAGGCGCATATTTATGTCCACCTCGGGACGACAGCCCAAAATCCCGCGCCTGTTTCCTCTCCAGTCAGCACGAAACGCAAGGGCAAGACGATGCTGTATTTCTGGATAGGCGTTGTCGTTGCGATAGTGCTTCTCGTTAATCTCGGGAAGCGTTGACGCTTTCGTAGCTCGCGATCATCATCAGCATTTCATCGCAACCATCCTTGCGCTGCATCGCGTCATTTAGCTCCGCAGTCCACTTATCCCGAAGCTGCATTTCATGGCGCAAGCTGAATAAGTTCAGCACGATGGCAAGTGACGAAGTGTGGCGCAATGTAATTCTTCCGAACTGGAAACGACGTCTACATTAAACGATTGCGCGGAACCCTCAATGTGACGGCATAATGGGGAACGGAGCCGCAAAAGCGATTCGCACCGATGATGATCTGTAAGGCGGTCGCTGAATGGACATTGAAGTGTTCGGACAGAGAATAAAAGTTTGGCAAGGGGAAAATTTATGATTTCGATAAGGTCGGTTGCGGCGCTAATTTGCGTTATCGTGTCGGCGCATTGCGCGGCGTATACAGTGAAACCTGTGAACGGCTTATGGGCGGCAGATTCGGAGCTGTCACTGAGCGTCGGGCGAGCAATCAACATTGAAACTGGTGGCGATCTTGTGGTCGTTACTTTCTACAACTACACCACTAATGGCGCCCCCACTTTTTACGTGGGCGCTGGCGCGATCACCGCCACAAATACAGCAAACGTATCGTTATCTGAACCGCAAGGCGGGACGTGCCTCGGATGCAACCCGACATCAGGTAGTTTGCGCTCCTCGCCGGGCGTGGCTTTTTTTGAATTTATTACTCCTACATCGGGGTTTGTGACTCTGCCCGGCGAGCAGCGCAAAGCGATTTCCAAGGGGCTAATTACCCGTCCGGCGGCACCTGACGGACTAATGGGATTATGGGTTTGGGCGCGCATCGCTCCATCGGTTCAAGCGGCATTTGGTGACTACATGCTCCTTAGTCAGCGTGCCGCCGCCACGAGCAATGGCAATGGCTTAGTAACAAGCGCGGACGGTCTTTTTGGATGTGAATTGCAGGTAAGGGGAAATGCCGCAGGACAAGTGCTATGCCTTTCGATAACCAGTGCAGGATCGATAAATTATTTTGCTCTTAGCAAGTGGTTTGATGCCGATATGGACGGTCTCTGGCAATACTCGACGGCAAGCACGACAGTAAACGTTTTCACTGCAAAACGCTTGGTTGACGGTCACGGAAATTACGAGACCTTGAAGAGCGGAATTAGCAGCTCTCCCATGCTTGAAGCGGCATTCGCGGTGTACTCGGAACAGCTAGCAGGGAGCGCCGTTTTACGATTAACTTCGCCACCGTAACTTGCGCATGACCGCCTTGCTCGTCTAACTGCGCCGCCGCTTCGCGCGCGCGAAGGGATTTAACTTTTTTAAGGTTCTTTATGATAAGAACGGTACACATTTGATTTCTGTGTGAGACGTTTCGGAGATTCACGCCCCTTATCCCCTCCGTGTTTTTTGGCATTTTGGGAGTTTGCGTTAAATCAATTGCACGCACTTGGTTTCTAGCAATGAAGTCGGGGCGATGCGATGTACCCCGCGCCGTCCCAACGCTCTCAATGAGGCGCACGCAAATCAATTTTCTAGCTTGGCTGCGGAAAAAAACGGGTCGCCTTGGTGTCTAGTTCGAAGCGGCGCAGAGATTTAGTAGGCATACGGGGTAGGCGGTGCCATTGATCTCACGGCGCTTGCGAACGAGGGCGTGCAATCTCATTGCGCAGATTAGCCGGGTCACTATGCATGTGGTGTGAATGCCTTGCATCGCGTGGCGACACTCCAATCCACAATCACACTCGCCAATGCGTCATCATGCTGCACCACTCCATCTGGACTGACGCAATACCGCACCACGGCGTTGTTGTTGCGGCCCCGGTGGTGGTCGCAGTCCCGACAATCGCGTATAGGCTCTGGTGACGACGTGGGCGCGACTCGCTCAATTTCTTCCAGCAGGTAGTGAATGTCGCCGTCAATCCTGTCCGGTGCCATGCGTTTGCGTACTGCCAGCAAGTCATCACGGCGCGCTTGATCGTCGCCACGAACATCGCAAAGCTCGTGAATCAGCAAGTCGCACCAGTTGATCCGGTCGATTAAGTTTGACCAGAATATTTTCGATTCTTCGGATTCGTCCTCGTTGGCCGCGTCAGACGATAGCGCGGCAAGCGATGCAACGATCTCCGCTTTGTGTTCGCGCAATCGCGGTGCCCACCTTTCAGCCGCAGCTTTTGGCCCGGTTAGCTTGATCATTCGCGATGGTGTCAACGCCAACCGCAAGCCGTCCATTTCCGCGTCGTGAATCAGAGTTGCAGCGCTCATAACTCCATCTCCGTTTCTGTTGATTCCGCCCGAAGGCGCTCAACTTGTTCGAAGGCGCTCACACTTTTTTGGTGAGCATCTTCGGTGTTTGGTGAGCATGTTCGCAACTCCAACATCCAACAGCCTTTCATCGCGGACTTCACCGATTTGACTTTGAGCTGCTTTTTTGCCCGCCTTAAAGTCGCAACCGAGATACCCGCTGCCTTCGCCTCTGCTTCCACTTCTTTTGAGGGAACTTGTCCATTGGCGAGCGCGTTTTGTAGGAACTCAACCGCATCGTCGACGATAGTTTTTTCGTCGTTGTGGCCGTCGGTGTTTTCCGCTTCGTTTAACAATGCCAGCGCTGAACCGGTGATTGCACCCCCCCATTGCACGCCCTGTGCCCAGATGCCGGGTTTGATTTCGGACCGTTCGAGAAAGAACTCGAAACCGCCGTCGTCTGCCGAAATGTTTGATTTCGCTCGAGCAATAATTCGGGTGAGCTTGCCGCCCTCCGGGTCTTCAACCTTTGACGCCACCAACACCATGCGGGCGAGCGCAACAAATGCCTGTGAGCCGATAACACGCTCTGCCGGGTCGGTTGCGCTTGATCCTTTCCTAAAGTGCGTGATTCCGAGTACGGCGATATTGCGAGCTGATGCCATATCAACCACGGCCTGTAATCCGCGCCGTGTCTCTGCGGCTTTGTGCGAGTCACCGCCCACCGCCGATAGCACCGGATCAAGAATCAGAAGGCGCAAGTCGGGGATGGACGCGGCCTGCTCTTCCAGTGCCCCAATGTCTTGCGCCGGATCAAACGCGCGTCGGTTTCCGTCTGCGTCTACAAAGCCCGTCACGAATTGGACACGCGACAAGTCTGCATTCATCGCCATCAAACGCGGGACAAGTGTTGTGTCCATCGCATCCTCGCTTGACCATATCAGCACTGAGCCTGGGTTGTTCATCGGCGTGCCGTCTGGCCATCGGCCTGCGTTGGTAATGGTTGCCGCCATTGCCAATGCAAGCGTCGATTTGCCGCACCCCGGAAGACCCGCCAGTAGCGCCAACATGCCGCGCGGTAAGTAACCCTCCCACAGCCAATCTATCGGCTTGACGGTCACGCTATCCGCGCCCGTGAGCACGATGCTTTGGTGAGCGGACTTTGCATCTGCGCTACGTTCAGGCTTCGCTGTAGCCGCGTTGATTTTTTGGGAGAGTTCCGGCACGGCGATCATGCGGCACCTCGCATGTCGTTCCAGTCGCACCCGGCTATCGGCGGTATCGCGACCAGACCATCTATCGCCGTTGCCGCTGCGCTCGCGTAGCGTTGACCAATTTGATTCACGTCGTTATCGGCGTAGAGCGTGATTTTTGCATCTGGAAAACTTACTCGCAAAGCGGTTGCGACTGCCAGTAAATTACCCGCAGAAAATGCCGCGAACATGGCGACGGTCGGTAGTGTTTCAGCGAGCGTTGCGCCTGTTGCATAGCCCTCGCAAATACCGATTCGCTGCTCTGCATTCACCCAAAAATCTGGCATGTCCGCGAACGGAAAACAACCGCCGCTAACACGTCCGTCGGTCAACATCTTTTTGTTGCCGTCAGCGTCGATCATCTGAACGGTTTGCAGCTTGCCGGTTGACGCTGAATAAATCGGGATCACAAGCAAGCCGTAACCGTTGACTCTCACGGTATGCGGTTGAATGCCCTTGCGCACGATGTAGGCGTGCTCTGTAGCGTCGCGCGTTGCCTGTTCAAGCATTTGCCTCGCCCTTATTGCTGCATCGCTGTGGGTGCGTTCCTGAGCCTCTGCGCGTGCGTGCCGTTCTTGTTCGAAGCGATCACGGTCGGCTTGCGTGAACGATGCGCTCTTTTGGTCAGCTCGCCACTTGCCAGAAATGCCGCGTTTGTTGCATCCGAAAGCACCAGCGGGATAGTTGCCGTCGTGCAGCACGTACCATGCGTTGCGCGTTCCAGCTTTGTCACCGTCAACGTGTGCCCGATGCAGTTTTCCATCGGTGATGATCTCGTCGTTAATTGGAATGCCAGCTTCGTGAATGGCTCGGATGAAATCTGCGCTCACAGTTTGCCTCCGATCATCGCGAAGAATGCAGCGACCGCCTCAAGACTTTTCATCTCTCGCACCATGCCCCAGCGTGACGCTAGATACAGAATTGCACCGTCAGCGCTCGCCGTTCGATAGAGGGTATGACCGCAGATTGCGTATTTGGCTTGCCACGTTGAAAAGCACTTTTCAGCGTCTCGATTCGTGGCAGAATTCGCTATGTGCTTCGTTGTGGTTGCGCCGAAAAAGCCCTGCTTGAACGGGGCTTTTTTTTGCGTGTCGTTTGGGCGGGCGTTCACTTCAAACCGCCTGTCGATTTGCGGGATGCAATCCACTCATTTACGTCGGATTCAAGCCAACCGACTGCGCGCTGAGAGAGTTGCACCGGGGCCGGAAACTCGCCCTTCGCTACCAACACATACAGCGAGCTTCGCCCTAGGCCGATTGCCTCTTGCACTACCGGACGGCGCAAAATTCGCGGCGCATTTGTTTTCAATTCCATCATTTACTTTCTCGGAACCAATCGTTCCGCGTTGGTATCCGCGAAGGCTTCGCGGAACATGATGGACGTTTTATTTAGGCGAGATATATCGCCTGTACTGTGCGTTATTTTTGTTTGCGCGGGCGCGATGCTGGCAAAAGTCCTTCACTTTTTAGCGCGCGACGAACGGCCATGATTCCGACTTTGTAGTCCCGTTGAATAAAGATTGCGTGTAGTGTTGCGGGGATATTTCTCCGGTCTTTTCCAGCGTCGCTTAAGCGCCCAAATTCGACCACAAGGTCGCGGCGATCCTTGCTACCGGGAGGAAACACACTCGCCGCCTCACGATTCTTTTTGAGCGCACTTGCACGGCTATTTTTTGCAATGCTGTATTTCCTTAGGGTCTGAAAATATCGCTCAGTTTCGGCAATCATCATCGCTCGTTCTAGCGCAAGCATCGCAAAATCGGCCGGGTCGTTTGCGCTTGTAAAAGTGAAATTCTGCGCCTCTAAGCGTTTCTGAATGAAAAGCAATTCGTCATCAAATTGGGGAAGTGCGGCCGCTTGCACCTGAGTCACCAGTCTCTTAAACCGTTCGGGTGGTGCAGCGGCTTTCAATAGGTCAAGAAGCAATTCCGGCGTAACGTCGTCATCGTCGTACGTAACTGTTTCGCCAGTGACTAGACCCAGCCGATATGCCGTGCGAGTCCCATTTCGGGCCACTTGAGGGGCGGATGGTTTCTTCTTCATCATTGCTATCGTTGGGGATATGCGGCCGACGGCCTGCCAGTGTTCTATGCGGCTTTCGGAGCGAAGGGAATCACGTTCCCGCCCGCTGCGATTGCGTCCAAATAGTCCGCCCAACGCTGCATCATCTTGCGGCGCTGTTCGATATGACTGGTGCGGTTGTAGGCTGTGCCCAATGCATCGCGCACCGCGTGCGCTAGCTGCGCTTCAATGACGTGGGGAGGCTCTTCCAGCACTTCATCCAACAGCGTGCGGGCCATTGCGCGAAAGCCGTGGGCGGTCATCTGCTCTTTCGAGTAGCCGAGCGAGCGCAGCGCAGCAGTAACGGTGTTTTCGCTCATCGGGCGATCATGGGTGCGCTCACCGGGGAACACATAGCGCCCGTGCCCGGTCATTGGTTGAACTTTTCGCAGTGCGTCGACGGCTTGCGAGCACAGCGGCACCAGATGCGGCACGCCGTTTTCTTTGTCCTCTTTTTTGCGCTTCATCTTCGCGCTGGGGATAGCCCACATGCCCGCGTCAAGGTCTAGCTCTGACCATTCGATCATGCGGATGTTGCCGGGACGTTGAAACGTGAGCGCGGACAGCACGAGCGCAGTACGGACAACAGGCCCGCCGTTGTAGTCGCGAATGGAACGGATCAGCGCGCCCACTTCGCGCGGGTCGGTACGCGTGGCCGCGTGCTTCACCATCATCGGCTTAATGGCACCGCGTAACGCGGGCGTCGGGTCGTTTGCAGCTCGTGCGGTCGCTACCGCATAGCGGCACACTTGACCCACAACGATGCGAACGCCGTGGGCTATTTCCATGTCGCCGCGTTCTTCAGGCGGGCGAATCAGCGCGAGCACGTCCGCAGACGATAGCTGTGCAATGGGCTTGGTGCCAATGGCCGGGAAAACGTGAAGCTCCAACCGGCGAAGCAATTTGTGGGCGTGCGTTTCGGACCATCCCGGCGAAAACTTTGCGTGCCATTCGCGGGCGATTGACTCGAACGGGTCAACGCCCACAGCCGCTTGCTTATCGGCCTTGCGTGCCGCAATGGGGTCGGCACCGGTCGCGACGTGTTCGCGGGCGATCATCGTGGCTTCGCGTGCCGCAGCGAGCGTGACCGCCGGATAGACGCCCAGCGCCGCCCGCTTCTCTTTTCCGGCTAGGCGGTACTTCAGTCGCCAATATTTGCCGCCCGCTGCGGTGACTTCCAGATACAGGCCGTCACGGTCGTACAGCCGGTAGGTCTTTTCGGTGGGCTTCGCCTTGCGAACTTCGGTGTCGGTCAGCATTTGGGGGCACATTCCGTGGGGGCACTTTGCAGATGCCCCCAATTGTGCCCCCATATGCCCCCGGCTTCAACCGGACGCCTACAAACGAATACGGACGCCGAAGCGTCCGTAAGTCGTTGTTCACTAAGGGAAAAAAGACGTTTTCGGATGTTCTCGAATGTCTTCTTGGTACCGAGGGCGGGACTCGAACCCGCACGATGTCACCAACGGTGGATTTTGAATCCACTGCGTCTACCAATTCCGCCACCCCGGCTTTGTGAACAGCTTGAGAAGCGTAGCCTTAAATTATAACCAGCGCGCGAGTTCGGTGACGTCTTCATCAAGCAGCTCGCCCGCTTCGACCTGTTTTAGCTTGCCGTCGCGGCCGATCACCCAGATCACGGGCAGGCCTTTGATGTCGCCCAAAACGCGCTGCCATTCGGGCGTCATCATCGCGGCGTTGAACGTGTAGCCACGCGCCTTCATGTACTTCGGCACTTCCGCCGCGTTCTTGTCGATCGACAGCGCGAGCACTTCGAGGCCGTTTGCTTTGTTGGCGCGCAGCAGTGCGTCCAGCTTCGGGTTTTGTACTTTGCAGAACGGGCACCACGTGGCGAAACGTTCGACGACGAGGACTTTGCCGCGCCAGTGGTCGGGCGCAAGCACGGTACCGTCAATCAGCGTGGTGGCGGGCACGTTAATGACATCACCGATTGCGGCGGCGTCCGCTTCGTAGGCGAGCATGGGCGAGGCCAGCGTGAGCGCGATTGCCTGGGCAAAAGTACGGCGATTCATAGGTACACCTTTTCTACGTAATGACCACTGCATTGGGGCTGTACCGATAAATAGGCAATAGTCGACACCTGATTAGCAAGCTGTCTCAGGAAGCCTTATTTTGCGTAGTGGCTGAGGGCTTGAGGCAACGGCGGCGTGCAACAGTCTGGGCAGCATCGCCTTCAGGTTTGATCGCCGATTGAATCGATAGGCGAACTCCGCCAGATA
>JANXNI010000072.1 GCA_025354165.1 Burkholderiales bacterium
GATGTGATCGCAGCGAGCGACTGGCTGATCGATCTCGGCCCCGAGGGCGGCGATGCGGGCGGCGAAGTGCTGTTCGAGGGCACGCCCGACGCCATCCGCAAGGACAAGCGCTCGCACACAGGCAAGGCGCTCAACGATTACGAGCGCGATCTGGCAACGCTTGCCGAATCGACGAAAGCGCTAGCTCGTAAGGTCGAGGACCCACGTGGCATGTATCTAGCGCGCGCCGCAGCCCGCAACATCAGCGTGCTGCATGCGCGCGAGCACAACCTCAAAAATATTAGCGTCGAAATACCGGCGAAGGGCTTCACGGTTGTTACTGGCCCATCGGGCTCGGGTAAATCAACGCTCGCGTTTGACATTATTTTCAACGAAGGCCAGCGCCGTTACCTTGAATCGCTCAACGCCTACGCGCGCCAGTTCGTGCAGCCCTCGGCACGCCCCGATGTCGACGCCATTCATGGTATTCCGCCCACGGTTGCCATCGAGCAGCGCGTCTCTCGCGGTGGCCGCAAATCAACCGTCGCAACGCTGACCGAGATTTATCACTTTCTGCGCCTCATGTGGATGAAGCTCGGCACCCAGTATTGCCCGACCTGTGACGTGCCGATTGAGCCGCAATCGCTGGA
The DNA here is from genome assembly GCA_025354165.1 of Burkholderiales bacterium. Taxonomy (GTDB): domain Bacteria; phylum Pseudomonadota; class Gammaproteobacteria; order Burkholderiales; family Casimicrobiaceae; genus Casimicrobium. The sequence goes on from JANXNI010000072.1 coordinate 630, forward strand.
TGCCATAGCGTCGCGCGTGATGCGCGAATGCAAGGGCAAGAACGCAACTGTGCTCGCGCCCCTCGTGATCAACCGCAAGGGGCTCTACACCGATCTGGCGAAATGGGCGAAAGGCAAAGGTTTCGCGCATCTGCGTGTGGACGGTGAACTGATCCCTGTTGCGCCGTGGCCGCGCCTTGACCGCTTTGCAGAACACAATATCGAATTGCCAATTGCCACCGTTGAAGTGAATGTCAAGCGCGAGAAAGAGTTGCGCGGCGCGCTCACCTCCGGGCTTGAATATGGCAAAGGCGTCGTGCACGTCCTGTCGTGGAAAAAGGGCTCGGAAGAGGCCGAGCTTGTGGTGTTCTCCACGAAGCGCGCATGCCCGAATTGCGGCACGAGTTTCGCCGAGCTCGATCCGCGTCTCTTCTCGTTCAACAGCAAACACGGCTGGTGCGTTACCTGTCAAGGTACGGGCGAGAGCGTCAAGGGCTTCAAACGCGATGATCGCGTGAGCGAAGAATTTGCGGACCGCGAGCTCGATGCCTTCCTTGATGCGAAAGAAGCGTTCGAGGTTTGCACATCTTGCGACGGCGCGCGGCTGAACCCGATAGCGCGCAATGTGCGCTTCCGTGAACAGGGCATTCATGAAGCGGTCGCTCAATCGGTGGTCGATGTTGAGCACGCGATCAGCCAGATCAAACTCGGTGCGCGCGAAGAAGAAATCGCTCGCGACATCATTGCTGAAGTGAAGTCGCGGCTCGCGTTCCTGCGCGAGGTCGGACTCGGCTATCTCACGCTGGATCGCTCCGCGCCAACGCTCTCGGGCGGCGAGGCACAACGCATCCGGCTTGCCGCGCAGCTAGGCTCGAACCTTCAGGGCGTAGCGTACGTGCTCGACGAACCCACCATCGGCCTGCATGCGCGCGACAACCGGATCCTGCTCGACGTGCTGGAAAAATTGCAGGCCAAAGGCAACACGCTGATCGTGGTCGAACACGACGAAGACACGATCAAGCGCGCGCATCACATCATCGACCTCGGGCCTGGTGCGGGCGTGCGCGGCGGCGAGATTGTGGCGCAAGGAACGGCGGAAGAACTGAAAGCGAATCCGCTTTCGATCACGGGACAATTTCTGCGCACACCGCTGAAGCATCCACTGCACACGCGAGCGCCTGTGGGCAAGGATGATAGCTTCGTTGATGTGAAAGGCGCGACGCTGCACAACCTGCGCAATGTCACGGGTCGACTTCCGCTTAGCCGCCTGAGCGTGATCACCGGTGTATCAGGCTCTGGAAAATCAACACTCGCACGCGAAGTCATTCACGAAAATCTCGAAGCCCTCGTCAGCGCGCGCAACAACCGCAAGAAGCCGCCTGCACTCGTCGGATGTGCGTCGCTCGAAGGCTGGCAATCGGTTGATCGTGTACTCGAAGTAGATCAGACGCCCATCGGCAAAACACCGCGCTCATGCCCGGCCACCTACATCGGCTTCTGGGACAACATCCGCAAACTCTACGCCGAAACGTCGGAGGCCAAGATGCGCGGCTACGGCCCCGGCCGCTTTTCGTTCAACACGGCGGGCGGGCGCTGCGACGCGTGTTCAGGCGCGGGTGTTGTCACGATTGAGATGAATTTTTTGCCGGACGTGAAGCTGCCGTGTGACGTGTGCAGCGGCGCGCGTTTCAACAGCGAAACACTCTCTGTGTTGTGGCGCGGCAAGTCCATCGGCGATGTGCTCGCGATGGATGTGGACGACGCGGTGGAGTTCTTCTCGTCAATGACCTTGATCCATCATCCGCTGAAACTCATGCGTGATGTTGGCCTGGGCTATCTCACGCTGGGTCAACCGAGTCCAACGCTGTCTGGCGGCGAGGCGCAACGCATCAAGCTGGTCACTGAACTGGCGAAGGTGAAAGCAACGTTCAAGCTGACCGAGCACGAAGCGCCGCAACCGAGTGCGAAAGCCAAAGCCACGGCGAAAAAGCTCGCCAAGGCTGCGGTCGAAGCAACCTCAATGAAAGCGGAAAAAAGCCCAGGCCAGCGCAAGCTCAACCCGCACACGCTCTACGTGCTCGACGAGCCCACGGTCGGCCTGCACATGGCCGATGTGGAGAAACTAATCCATGTGCTGCACCGTCTCGTCGAGGCCGGCAACACCGTGATCCTCATCGAACACAACCTCGACCTGATCGCCGAAGCCGACTGGATCATCGACATGGGGCCTGAGGGCGGCAACGGTGGCGGCAATGTTGTCGTTGCGGGGGACGTACCGACCGTGCTCAAGGCGAGGGCCAAATCGCATACGGGTGCGGTGCTGGCGGAATTTTTGCCGTCGTAGGACGAAACCTGACGACTTAAAGACACTAATTCGGGCTGATTGTGATGGAGCCAAATTGGAGGCATAATCCACTTTGGCTCCAATATGACTTCGCTCCATCATGCCGAATCTCTCGATCAAAGATGTTCCCGAATCACTCGCGGAATCGCTTCGCCAGCGCGCGACCCGCAACCACAGGTCGTTGCAAGGCGAGTTAATGTCCATCATTGAGCTCGCAGCGCACGAAACGTCGCCGGGGGTGCTGGGTGCAAGCTACGCCAGGGCGCAAGCTCCTCGCGAAACCATCATGGGCTACGGCGATGCGGGCCGACCGATCATACGTCGCGGCTGGAAGTCGGTTGAAGAGGTCGCTGCGTCTCTGCGCGAGCGCTTCCCCGATGGCGCGCCCGGCGCAAGCGAAGCTGAGCTCGGTGTCGACATCATTCGCGCGGAACGAGACAGCCGATGATCGCCGAACCCCGGCAACTCTATGTGGCGGAGCCGCCCGCGAAGTACCTCGTTCGTTTACCGGTGGTGATCGACTGTAGCGTCATCGCCGGGCTGATTTTTCAGGAGCCCTGGCAAGCTGAGGCGCAAGCACGTATTGCTGACCGGACGCTGCACGCGCCGCACCTTCTTGACTCTGAAATCGCACATGTCGCGCTGAAAAAATATCGCGGAGGTGCAATGGAACTTGCGGTTGCAGGCCTCACGGAATACTCAGAAATGATTATCCTGACGCATCCTGTCAAAGCGGCGGAAGCATTTGAGCTTGCGACGCGCTACAACCTGTCCGCCTACGACGCTGCGTATTTATGGCTGGCCGCCAAGCTGAAGGCACCGCTCGCTACGTTTGACGCGAAGCTTGGCGAAGCAGCGCGAGTGCACTTGGCGACGCTGGGTGGATAGCGGAACGCAATCGAGAAATCACGCATGAAAATTTCATTGACGCTCGACGACAAACTCATATCGCAGGCGATGGTTGCGCTTGATGCCGTCACGTATGCGGACGCGATAAACCTGGCGCTTCAGCTCGTTGTCCGAAAGCATGGTTATCAGCAGATTCTCAAGTTGCGCGGGACACTTAAGCAGGCGGACGAGGTCACCGAAAAGACAAAGTCACTGGATGATCTCGTGGGTGTACTTGCTCCCATCAAAGCATCGGTTACAACCGAAGAATTGTGCGCCCCAGTCGGTGAGAAAAAAGTAAAAACATAGTCAATGCAAGGCCAACTCTTTACTACGGATTTCCTGCTGCGCAGCATTAACGCGAACTTCGCGTTGTTACACAGTGGCGACGATTTAGACGCCAAGTTAACACTGCGTGGGCTCAAGGTTTGGCAGCATCGACGCGGACACGCCTAAAGCGCATTATTCGAACCAAAATCCGTGGTGTTTGCTACCATGCGGCGACGTCTAAACGGTGAATCTCGTGGCTAGCTCTGAACAACTAAAAGCGCTCATCAAGTCGCACATCAGTCGCGACGATGGACACTTTTATTCCGTCGCAATGCAAATGGCAGCGCACGAAGCCAAGCTAGGACACGGAAAGCTGGCGGAAGAGTTGCGTGACATGATTGATTCGGCCAAAACCCGGCTCAGTCAGGACAGTAGCGGCAAGCTGGTTCCTATCGGAAGCGCGACCAAGCCGCGTGGCGAACTCGCCAACCTGCTCAGCGTTACCTATCCCGCCAACAGGCTTACTGACATGGTGCTTGATGAGAAAGCGTCGCAGCAGCTACATCGCATCATCAAAGAGCAGCGTCTTTTAGCTCGCATCAAAGAGCATGGCCTGTCACCTCGTCGCAAGTTACTGCTGGTCGGCCCACCCGGGACTGGTAAGACGATGACCGCTTCGGCGCTCGCCGGAGAGTTGGGTATCCCGCTATTTTTGGTGCGACTCGATTCGCTAATCACCAAATTCATGGGAGAAACCGCCGCAAAGCTACGGCAGGTATTCGATGCAATCGCTGATCTTCGCGGCGTCTACTTCTTTGATGAATTCGACGCTATTGGATCGCAACGCGGCATGGGTAACGACGTAGGCGAGATTCGTCGCGTGCTTAACAGCTTCCTGCAAATGATTGAACACGATCATTCAAATAGTCTCATCATCGCCGCAACCAACCATCCTGAAGTTCTCGACTACGCGTTGTTCCGTCGATTCGACGACGTCGTGGAGTATCACTTGCCGACGTCGGCGCAAGCGCTCAACTTGATCCGTTTGCGCTTAAGTTCCTTTGTGCCCAGGCCG
>JANXNI010000040.1 GCA_025354165.1 Burkholderiales bacterium
TTGCTCACCCAAGGCGGCTCGTTGGAGCATGCGGGTAGGTAGCTTGAGGCGAACGGTAACGTTCGTCCTAGAGGAATGACCGCCACGCGAACCGGGCAACTGGAACGCGAACAGAACCCGGCCTACAGGCCGACTTCACTCCCTTTGCAAAATTGAGCCTGCGGCATGCGCTGCCGCAGGACTGTCGCTGTCGCGACATCGCTGAACTTACGTCGGTTTGCCCGCGTATTTCGCGACCAGCGCCATCAGATTTTCATCCTGATACGGCTTACCGACGTACTCATTCACGCCCAATTCCATCGCGTGGCTGCGATGCTTCTCAGCCGTCCGCGAGGTGATCATGATGATCGGGATGTGGCTCTGACGACTGTCCGCCTTGATCGTTTTGGTGAACTCAAAGCCATCCATGCGCGGCATCTCGATGTCGAGCAGGATCACGTCTGGGTTGGCATCCGCGAGGATCGTCAGCGCGTCCAAGCCGTCTTTTGCGGTGAGCGCTTTGTAGCCCTCACGCTCAAGCAGACGCGACGTTATTTTGCGCACTGTCAGCGAATCATCAACCACCAGCACCGTAGGCGTATACGGTGCCGCTACGGGCTCCTGCATCGCAGGCGGCACCCGTCTTGGTTCCGTGAAAATGGTTGCCAGTTCTACCGCTTTGGGCGTCGCTACGGCGACCAATGTGACAACTGGCACTGGAGCCGGAGGCGCAACCACCACGGGGGGTGCTTCGACCACGCCGGGCGGTTCCGAAACTACAGGCACTTCGACAGGAGGCCGCGCGACAACAGCGGCGCTGACAGGCGGCGGCTCGACCGGAGCAGCGGGGGCCACTATCGGTGCATGCCGCTCAACAACAGCGGGCGGCAGCGCTACTTCGGCGACCAACAAAGGTAATTCCGTGTGCGGCTGAGCCGATACGTCAACGACTGGAGGCGGAGTAACAGCCTCAACTACTACCGCGTGAACAACGGGCACAACTGGAGCAACTTCCACCACCGGCACCGAAGCCGCTTGCGGCGGAACTGCTACGGCAAGCGGTGTTGACGTGGGCACAAGCGCTGCCGGTGCGCTCACCGATTGCCTACGCTCAGCGTCACCACTATCAAGCGCCAACATCAGGTTGAGCGGGTTGAGCAGCAGTGCGATCCGACCATCCGCCAGCACCGTCAATCCGGCCATTCCGGGCACGCGGGCCAGCTGCGGGCCGTAAGGTTTGGCCACGACCTCCTGGTTGCCCAGAATGCGGTCTACTTCGATCGCTGCCCTCGCTTCGCCGGCCTTCAAGATCATGACTGGAGCAGCGTGCGGCGTTCCTGTGTCGTGCGGCGCCCGAATCAGCTCACCGAAGCTGCGGTAGGCAATTTTTTGACCGCCATGATCGAGCTGGCCTGATTGCATCGCGGCTGTACGATCTTTTGTCGGTAGCTGCCGGACTTGTTCAATGAGCGACGAGGGAACGCCATAAATGGCTTTCCCCACCGCGACCAGCAGCACCTGAGTCACTGCGAGCGTCAAAGGCACGGACAGCGTAAATGTGGCGCCAACGCCGCGCGACGTTTGTACCTCGACACGGCCACCGAGTGCGGCGACCTCGTTTCGTACCACGTCCATTCCGATACCACGACCCGCAACCGCAGTGATTTGCTCTGCAGTCGAGAACGACGGCTGGAAAATAAATTCGAGTAGGCGCGCGTCAGTCAACTCATCGTGGCTGTCGATCATGCCCCGCTCAATGGCGCGTGCACGGACGCGATCCAGTGGAATACCACCGCCGTCGTCGGTGAGTGAAATCACAACCTCATTGCCCTGTTGCCGTGCGCTAAGTGTCAATTCGCCAATGTCTGGCTTGCCCTGATCTTTGCGCGAAACATCAGACTCAATGCCGTGGGCAAGTGCATTACGCACCAGATGCTCCAGCACTGGCGTCAGGCGCTCGAGCACGCTGCGGTCGATTTCGATTCGCCCGCCTCGAATATCAAGGTTGGCGCGCTTTTTAAGCTCTTTCGCGGTCTGCCGAAGCACGCGATACAGGCGATCAGACAAACTGGAGAACGGCACCGTACGCAGCGTCTGCAAGCGCAGCTGCACAGAGCGCGACAAGCGTGTCTGGCTAGACAATGCAGTGTCCGCATCCGCCAGATTTTTAAGCAAACTCTGCTGCACCGTAGCCACGTCGTTCACGCTTTCGGCCAGACCGCGTGTAAGTTCCTGGAAACGCGTGTAGCGGTCGAATTCGAGCGGGTCGAAGTCGGACTCTTGATCAAGGCGCGACTGAATTTGTGATTCGCCCTGAATCTCGATTTCACGTAACTGCCCACGAAGTCGCACAACCGACGCCGTGAGATCCAGCAAGCCGCCCTTCAGACCGCGCATCTCGGCTTCGATCCGTGCGCGGTGAATGGATATCTCGCCCGATTCGTCAGCGAGCTGCTCAATGGCGTCGCTACGAACGCGCAGGAATGCTGAAGCGGTTGGCTCCACATTCGCCGATGCGGCTGCCGCCGTACCAGCGGCAGTCATAGTGCCGGACGCGAGTTGGGGGCGAACCGCCAACGATTGCGCCAGCTCGGCCAGTGACCGGGTCGGACTCACCGCAGCAATGCTTGTGTTAGTCGCGGAGGTGTCCGTCACTTCAGGAACCGCAGCACCGACGATTTCGTCGTCAAACGGCATGACGGCGTCCGACGCCTGCGTCTGATCTGAACGCGAAGCAGCCGCCACGAAGCGCGGCAGGACGGAATCTATTTCGTTGCGGGTCAGCCGCTCCAACACGAACGCGATGTCGTCGAGATATTCGTCAAAACTGTCAAACACGGCACTGCTCGGCGCACCAGTGACATCGACGAGGTGCGTTTCCAGCGCGTGAGCAAGCTCACCCAAGCGCATAGCGCCGGCCATCCGCGCGCTGCCCTTTAGCGTATGCAGCGTGCGCTTCAGGTCATCAGAATGCGCCGGATTATTGGCGTCTTGCCGCCACGAGGTGACATGTCCGCTGGCGCGCGGGAACAGCTCTTGCGCCTCTTCCAGAAAGATCGGCAATACCTGTACGTCGATATCGTCGTGAACTTCCGCAAGCGGGTCGCCAGCACCACGCAACAAGGTCGGCGAATCAGCCAAAATTGCGGGTACCGTGGATTGTGCAACGGGGACGGCGTAGGACTGTGCAGCAAATTTTGACGGCGTTGCAGCTACAAAAGCTCCCGCCAACGCGCCGACTACGACCGGTGTCACCACTGACGGTGGCTTGATTGCTAGCGGCGCCAAATTCAACGTCAGCAATGCCGGTGGTGGCGGTTCAGAAACCGGTAACGCCTCGGTAGTTGGAGCAACCGAAGCTTCCAACACAGGTGTGGTGACAATTTCGTCGGCGGCGACTACTTTGGGCGATACAGACGCAGAAGACGTTTCTACTTGAGATGCTCCGGCTGTCATCGAGGGCTCGGTGACGATCGGAGCAAATCCCATTAACTCCGTGGTCGCTACGGCATCGGAAATCGCCGCAGGCGCTAGCGATGGGTGAACCATGAATTCAGCAGCAGGTGCCGAAATGACACCAGCCGCGACCGTAGTGGTAGCAGGCAACACCAGCGGCGGTAATTCAAATGGCGGCAACGGTAGCGACGTCGGCGCGGCGAACGCGGGCGCTGGTGGCGAAGCGCCCAATGCTCGCTCTTCAGCATGGCTTTGCTCAAGCAACTCGACCTCAACGCCCAAGTCGTTGTGCCCCGTCTCGGCGATCATCGCCTGTAGTTGCAGCCGTGACCGCTGAATATCGGCCAATTCCTCGGGCGACATGAGCGAGTGCGCTTGCAGGCGCAACGTGGCGGTCCGCAGTGCCCGCACTGCGCTTGCGATTGTGCTGATCGCCGACGGTGGACGACCGGAGCGCCGCACAGCCATCAATGCGCTTTCAAGCATTCCCGCAAAATCGCCAATTTCGAGGAACCCGGCCGTGCGGTGAATGCCGCACAACGTGTGGCTCGCGCGAACCATCGGGTCGCTTGGTGGCAAGCTAGTATCAAACTGCATCAGCGCGAGTTCGTAATCAAGCGTTTGCAGGTGAACGCGCGTTTCGTCGGTCAGTATCGAGAACAGTGCCCGCGAAACACCAACGCCGAGCACGGACATGTCGTCGCCGTCCGAGTCAAGCGCAGCGGTGAAATTGTCGAATTGAGGTTCGGGCGAATGATCAGCCAGCGCTTCGATCGGCGCAAACGCCGAGACGGGAACGTGGATGTCTTGCGCGCCTTCCAGTACGGGCAAATCCGCACCGGCTTCGCTATCCGACATTTCACGCAAAGAATTAACCGCGTGCGCTAGCTGCGCATCCAAATCTTCAGAATCGGTCGCCGCAGTGGCGTCCGACTTGGCTGCCGGCGCTTCGCTACCTGCCAGCGAAAGATCAGAAATGATAGGGAATGCGTCGGCGGTAACATGGACTTTGGTTTCAGCCGGAACAGCGACCGGCGCGTTAGCTGCCACAACAGGCGAAACGCTCGCAATCGATAGTGACGACAATGGCGAGCATTTTGCAATTAGCGGATCAAGCAATGACACATCAATAGTCACAACCTGCCGGTTGGCGAGCGCGGTCACCCACTGTTTGAAGTGTCCCACTGCGGCATCGATCAGGTGGAGCTCAGGCTCGGTAATGTTGCGCTCGCTCTCGAGCGCTCCGTTCAGCACCTGTTCAACCCGCCACGCGACCTCTGCGAGCTGGGTCTGACCGACCATCCGTCCGCTGCCCTTGAGAGTATGGAACGCCCGGCGAATATCAACGACGAGATCGCGCCGATCTTGTTGAAGCGATAGCGCTTGATGGTTAAGGCGAACAGCTTCAACGACTTCGACGGCTTCTTCTACAAATATTTCCAGAAGACCCGTATCTCGTTCTTCGGGTGCCGATTCAACGAGCCGCGAAGTTTCGGCAGAGGTTGGCGGCAGCTCCGCCGCAGCTCCCACTACTGCGGCAACAGCGGCAGTCAAGGCTCCAGACTCTGAGGCATCACCATCGAGCAGTCGCAGCGCTTCGTTTGACGCTTTCGATAGGCCTGGATCAGACAACAATTCAGCGTCTTGCCGCACCCCCTGCAGCGTTGAGCGCAGACTGTCGCGAAGCTCCAGACGCTCTGGAGAATCAGTCAGCGCCTTCGCGAGCGGACGCAACATGCGCTGACGCTCAGCAAGCGACGCCTCAACGCTTCCGTCATCATCGGAAGTGTCAATTTCTCCAGTTTCTTCACCCAAAAACCGACGTTTAAGCCCGGTCAGTACGGCATCAGCGTCGCGTTCGCGACGTTCGCGAACGTCCACGTAGAAGCTCAATCCGGCGAGAACATCAGCAAGCGAATCGATGTCCTGCGCGCTCATCGCTGCATCTTGATGTACCGACTCTATCAAACGATCCGTCGTTTTACTGAGCAATTCATTAGCATCATTCCAACCCAACATGCGCATAGCGCCCGATACCTGCCCTAACAGCGCTGGTACGGGTTTCAACTCTTCAAGCGCGGTTCGATCGCGGAACACGGCGTCGAGCGCCTGTTCCACGAGGCGCATGTTGGCGCGAATTTCCCGAGCTACCTGAGCAACCGTCTGCTTTTCCTGAGCAAGGCGGGTCAGCGAATTCGCTTCAGTTTCTGCGCGCAATTCAGGAGGGATCGGTGCATTCGACACCGCATACGACAGGCGCTGAACTGCGCGCTCAACTTGAGTCCTGAATGACGATGGTAGCGCGGCAATATGCTCAATCGCAGTCTCAATCAAAATTAGGCTGGTCGCCAGTTCAATTGACAAATCCTCGCCGACATTCTTGTCTTCGACAGCGGAGTTTGCCGCAGACGCGATGCCCCGTCCAAGACTCGAAAAATCCGGCATTTGCAAAGCATCACAAGCCGCAGGTAACTCGGCCGTGACAGCGCGCAATTTTTGCAACGCCGTGCTACGGCCGGCGGTGTGGCTCGCCCACGCGTCTTTACAACGATTGACGATGTCCGTCAGATGAGCAATTGCTGGCTGCAACGCCACGACATCTATCTCGCGCGGAATGCGCTTAGGCACGAGAACTTCCAGTTCGTAGAGGGCCTTGACTTCGTCGACCAACGCATGGCCATTGCGGGCGCGAGCTACGTGATAGAGCACCTCACGACGCAATCGATCCGCGACTCGCGTTGATCCTTCGACGAACCGCCGAACTTGCAGGTCGACGCGTGCCATGAGTTGCTTCAACGCAGTCGACGGCTCAACAAATCCACCATGCGTCGCTTCCAGCAGTGCGTGTGTTGCCCACCAGAATGAACGCTGAGAGGGCAAAGGATAGGCGGCTTCAATTTCGGCAATGACGTGCCGCATTTGATCCAGACCCGCATCACTGCCACGCAACCACTGTAGCAGGCCGTGCTGAAAATCACGTCGCTGACGTAATAAAAAAGCTGGCATGCGCGAAGGCTCGGGCACCTCACCGTTGTTTAGTTTTCCCGGACGCCGCGACAGATCCGGAAAAAACAAATCTGCCGGGCCGTACTTGGCCTGGTGGAGCTTACCGAGCGCCAGATATTCAGAGATAAATCGCAGCGGTACGGGCGGCGAGCCGCTGATCATTTCCTTCAAGTGCGACAACAGTCGGCGGCAGCCACGATCAACAAGATCAAGTGCTTCCGGCGATACAACTTCGACACTGGGGCCAAAGTGTCGCTCAAACTCTTGAACGAGCACCGCGAGGCCCTCGATGCCGACGAGTTCTAAAGCACCTGAAACCTGATGAAGTTCGGCGCGAACCGAATTGCGTTGTTCTGCGCTCGGCACCCTACGCAGTTCTGCAATGCCCTCAAGAGCACGAAACAGTGCGCTCTCAATTTCCGCTTTTACCCACGTAATGGGGCCGCTGTCGAGTTCGAGCGGAATATCAATCGCCACAGCTTGCTAACTCCCGCTCAGTTACACCTTGAAGCCCGCGACCGAGCCGCGGAGCGTTTGTGCCAATCGTCCCAATTCTTCAATGGAGACGTTGGTTTGCTGGGTCCCGCGTGACGTTTCTTCTGTCACCGCGAGAATGTCCTGCATGCCGCGCGTCACTTCGGACACCGACGCTGACTGTGTCTGCGTTTGTGCCGATATGCTACCCACGAGCCCTGCGAGATCGCGAGAAACGCGGCTAATTTCAGCCAGCGTCTGCCCTGCCGCGTCGGAGAGGCGTGTTCCTTCGACCACGCCCTGCGTGGTTTTTTCCATCGCATTCACAGCGTCCTGAGTGTCCGCTTGAATGGCGCGTACCAGCGCTTCGATCTGCTTGGTAGCCTCGGCGGAGCGCTCAGCGAGTCGCTGCACCTCTTCTGCAACCACCGTAAAACCGCGTCCCGCTTCGCCGGCTGACGCCGCTTGAATGGCGGCGTTTAGCGCCAACACGTTAGTCTGTTCGGTAATGTCCGAAATCAGCTCCACGATCTCGCCGATTTCCTGAGAGCTTTCACCGAGTCGCTTGATTCGTTTCGAACTCTCCTGAATTTGCGCGCGAATCTCGTTCATACCAGCAATCTGGTTCTGCACAGCTTTCGCACCCTGTTCCGAAGCACTCAACGATTGCTGTGCAACGCGGGAGCCCTCGGTTGCCGAAGCCGACACTTCGTTGATCGATTGCGCCATTTGCAGCACCAAAGCGCTGGAACGCTGAATCTCACCCGACTGTCGCTGCGACGCTTGATAAAGTCGCTGGGAAATCGCTTGTGCAGCTTGCGTTGCGCCAGTAACCTCACCCGTGGTCGTGTTGATGTCCGAGACCACTTTGCGCAACTCGTCAACGGTGAAGTTGATGGAGTCAGCAATTGCGCCCGTGACGTCTTCGGTGACGCTGGCTTTCACCGTCAAATCGCCGTCCGCCAAGGTGCCCATTTCGTTAAGCAGCCGCAAAATAGCCTCTTGGTTACGTTGGTTCTCACGCTCGTTTTCCGCGGCGCGAATGCGCGCTTCATTGAGGAACAAGTAACCAAGTGCAATACCCAGAAGCAATGACAGTAGTCCAAATGCAGCGGCAAGATAGAGCGCGAAGTTGGCCGTGTTGCCGGCGCCCTCGTAGGCAGTAGACAGTGTTTTGGCACCCGCCATCAATGGCTCGGCCTCAGTAGTAATGACTTTTGCAGCTTGCTTGCCAGCCAAAAGCCTTGGCATGGCGCGCAGCACTTCAACCAGACGACGCTCAGTTTCCTGGAACTTAGCACCCAACTCGGTCAAGGTTTGCTTAGCTTCGCCATCACGAATCGCGCTGACACGTAGTGCCTCGCTACCTTGAAGCAAGCCATTCACGATATCGCGAAACGTCGCAGTGTCTTTACCCAGGAGAAAAGCAACGTCGGAGTCGACTTCGTCACCGATCAAAGCATTGGCGTTTTTAGCAATGCGCTGCGTGAGCATCACCAGATTGTTGGCTAGCGAGATTTCACGTCCGCCCGACGTGGACATCTGAGTTGCAAGTTGTTCGGCGAGCTCCAGCAACCCTTGATTGCCCTGGTTCACATTGCTGACCGCCTGTGACAACGAGGTCAAAATGCCACGAGCGGCAATCAATTCATCGACTTTGCCATCGATTGACGTCCAACGTTTTTCGAGATCCGAAGCTGCCGTACGAACAGCATCGTTTTGCGGCTCACTTAGCGAGACACCACGATACTCGCCGCCCGTCGACAAGGCTTTCAAGTTGGATCTGAATTGATCTCGACTGGTTTGAAGCACGTCGAATCCATTGGCTCCCCCCATCTCCGACTGGGCACCGCCGCGCGCAAGTCTTTGCGCCAGCATCTGCATTTCAGTGGCCGCCGCTACCTGAGCAGCATTCTTGCGTGCCTCGATAGCGTACAAGCCGAACAAAATCAACATTAGCGCAAAGCTAGTTGCCAGCGCCGCGGCCAAATACTGAAATTGTTTCGCCGTAGACAAGTGTCCAATCAGCGGCAGCTGTTTCACAGCTTTGCCGCCGCGCGCAGCGGCCCGCAACTGCTCGACCACAGAAACGGCTCGAGTCGGATCGTACGCACCCGCCATTCCGGTGTCACTGGCAAGCGGCGCCGACACAACTACCGTCGGAATGTCTCCCGATGCGTTTGAGCCCTTGCCCTTGAAGACTTTTCCCAACGTAAGCTTCATAGCCCCCATCCCCTATTAATTCTCATCGAACAACCTGCAAGAACTCACCATCAACGGCAAGCTTTTCCAGATCCACTTCAACCCAACCAACACCGTCCCGGTCTTGCCACGATGCACTTTCCCAAGTCCGCCTAAGTGGCGCGTCATGCGCCGTCATTTCATCAAGCAGGCGCAAACCAACCACACGAGTCACCACCAGGCCGGCGCGAACTTTGCCAAGCCGCTGGCCAAGCAAAATAAGCCGCTTGGCATTCAAATCCGACGTTACATGAAGTCCGAGCCATAACGCGAAATCGCTGACGGCGTAGAGCGTTCCACGGACGTTTGTTACCCCAAGAAACCACGGTTGCGTTAGCGGGGCCGGAGCGATCGAACCCAAAGGCGAGACCTCAGACACGTCGTCAAGATTTAACAAATAGCCGCGGTCTCCTACCCGGACAGCCAGCCGCGACTGTCGCTGCGGCAACTCTGCAGCTTGGCGCAGGCGTTTCGCCAGACCTTCCTGAAAAGCGCGCAGACGATTGCGGTCACGAGCCACGCGCAGCGCTCCTCAATGTGTATCCGCGATATGCGCAGATCGATACCGTAACGCGCACAAATTGTGCTGGAACGCCACTGCAAACCGCGCCAATATTTGCTGACCTAGGCATCGCTTTATTCAATCCGAGCCATTTTGTCGAGCAAATCGCTAGCGACTATCGGTTTCACAACGTAGTCACGCGCACCTTGTCTCAGCCCCCAGATTTTGTCTGTCTCCTGACTCTTGGTGGTACAGATAATCACCGGGATATGTCGCGTGGCCTCGTCTCTCGCAATCATTCGCGTCGCCTGAAAACCATTCAAGCCGGGCATGACTACGTCCATAAGGATCAGATCAGGAAGCAGCGTTTTAGACTGGGCAACTGCTTCTTCACCACTATCGCACGTATTGACTTCATACCCTGCGCGACGCAGTATTTCTGAAATAGCATGGCGCTCGGTGGGGGAATCATCAACCACCAGAACTCTCTTAACGGGCATAGTACATCCTCACGAATTTGCGCGCTCTCGTCCAGAGAAGGACGCAACGGCTGAAATCAGACTTTCTTTTGTGAAAGGTTTGGTCAGGTATTGATCCGACCCTACCATGCGGCCCCGCGCCCGATCAAAGAGTCCGTCTTTGGACGACAGCATGACCACGGGAGTCGCCTTAAATTTTGCGTTCTTCTTGATGAGTGCACAGGTGAGATATCCATCCAGACGCGGCATCATGATGTCAACAAAAATGACATCGGGTCGATGATCCGCGATTTTAGCGAGCGCATCAAAACCGTCTTCAGCAAGAATCACCTGACAGCCCGCTTGCAACAAAAAAATCTCAGCGCTACGCCGAATAGTGTTGCTATCGTCGATCACCATTACCTTGAGGCCGCTCACTAAGACGGCTTGCGTATCAGGGACTGTCACCAGCATGACTTGACCATCGAAAAAAGAACATTGTCATTCAGTTTGCCATGTGTCGGGTTGAATTGCATCGTGTCTAACCATTTTTCTACGACTTTTCTGCATCCTGTCGGAGCGCCGCAACGTATTGACAACGGAAATATGCTGTCACAATTCGTCGGCACGACTTGCCTAAATTTTGGCGGGCATCTGGTTCATACCCAGAAAAAGCTTGTATGCGACGTTTTCCGTCTCATCAACCCACGCATATCCCAAATCTACGATGCGTCGCAGGAACTCGTTAAGTTTCGCTCTATCTCGTTCTGGCACTTGTATTCCCGCGAGAACCCGTCCGACGTCGGCACCATGGTTGCGGTAGTGAAACAGGGTTACGTTCCAGTCCACATGCATTACACGCAAAAATTGCGCCAACGCACCAGGGCGCTCCGGGAAATCAAAGCGAAACACCCGTTCACCGCCCGCTCCAGGGGCGTGACCGCCGACTAGATGCCTTAGATGCAGTTTCGCCATCTCATTTTCAGTGAGATCAACGGCAACCATACCGGCCCTTTTGATTTCGCGAGTCAGCTCAAGAATGTCGCGCTTGTGAGCGATTTCGACGCCGACAAAAACGTGCGCGACGCTGCCGCCCGAATAGCGATAGTTGAACTCGGTGACCGCCCTTGGCCCCAGTACGTCACAAAATGTCCGGAAGCTGCCGGGCTTCTCAGGAAGCGTTACCGCGAGCACCGCCTCGCGTGACTCACCCACCATGGCTCGTTCAGCGACAAATCGAAGGCGGTCGAAATTCATGTTGGATCCGCACGCAACGGCAACAAAAGTTTTGCCCTGACTGCGATGTTTTTCCAGGTATTTTTTTAGCCCAGCAATTGCTGCAGCGCCGCCTGGCTCAAGAATGGCGCGGCAGTCGGTGTAGACGTCCTTAATCGCCGCACAAATTTCGTCGTTTGACACCAACACAGTGTCGTCAACATATTGCTGGCACAAACGAAAGGTTTCCACCCCAACCTGTTTGACCGCCGTCGCCTCGGCAAACAATCCGACGGTAGGCAGAGTGATTCGCTTTCCGGCCTTCAAAGACGCTGTCATCGCGGCCTGATCATTCGGTTCCACGGCGATTATCTTGACCCTGGGCCTCACTGCCTTTACGTATGCTGCGATTCCAGAAATTAGCCCGCCGCCGCCCACCGCGACAAATATTGCGTCAATATCGCCTTGATGCTGTCGAAGAATTTCCATCCCGATCGTGCCCTGCCCGGCAATGACATCGGGGTCGTCGTAGGGGTGAATAAAGGCTTTGCCCGTGGATTTAACGAGCTTTTGCGCGTACTCGTACGAATCTGAATAAGACTCACCATGTAGTTCAACTTTTGCTCCCCGCGCCCGAACTGCGTCGACTTTGATGGCGGGCGTTGTCTTGGGCATGACGATGGTAGCCTTGACACCCAGCTTCTGCGCCGCCAGTGCAACACCCTGCGCATGATTTCCGCTGCTGGCAGTCACTACGCCCGCGGCCAGCTGCTTGGCGGGAAGGTGCGCCATTTTGTTGTACGCACCACGTAGCTTAAATGAATGCACGGGTTGCTCATCCTCCCGCTTAATAAGCACCGTATTGCGTACTCGCGCAGAAAGAACCTGAGCATGTACCAGCGAAGTTTCGATGGCTACGTCATAGACTTTGGCGTTCAGTATTCGACTTAAATAATCCAAGTGAACGAGTTCCCTCTTATTAGGCGGCACAGATTGAGCAAACACCGATCAAATGCCGTGTGTTAGACCGTAACGCCTGAGATTCTAGTCGGCGGCGTTGCTGGTGGCTGCCGAATACGACATGCAAATATCGAACAGAGAGGCATTGAAAGAAGCTGCCGCGAAGGCGGCCCTTCAGTACGTCATTGACGGTGCTGTGCTTGGCGTCGGCAGCTACTGTACCTTGAACGCGTTTATCGCACGTCTGGCTCCGACAAAAGATCGCATCGGCAGTGCGGTAGCGGCTTCGAGAGCGTCTAGCGATGCGCTTCTCAACGTTAAGATTAGTGTGCTTGATCTGAATGGCGTTGAGTCCATTCCCGTTACATCGACGATGCCGACGAGGTCGATCCCGCATTTGCAATGATCAAGGGCGGGTGGCGGCACTGACACGCGAAAAGATCATTGTCAGCGCGTCCAATAGCCTCGTCCGTCCGGTTGATAACCTGAAATGTGCGAGCATTTGGGTGCGTTTCCGCTACCGCTGGAGGCGATTCCACTCGGGGTCAAGTTGATTATTCGGCGGCTCGTCGACATAGGAGCCAGCGCCAATGTTCGTGCGGGTGTGACAACCGATAGTGATAATCAGATACTTAATGTCGTGGGGCTTTCGTTCGCCGATCCGGTCAAACTTGAAACGCAGCTGATCCAAATGCCCGGCGTAGTCTGCGACGGCGTATATGCGCTGCGTCCCGCCGACGCCCTCATTGCAGTGAGTTCTGCGGGAATTGCAATCACGCAGCGCATGACCAAATGACAGCACAAACTTCTAGTGCATTTGCCGCGTCACACCGGATTGTTTCGCAAGGCGCGCCATATATTCAATGTGCGTATTCATCATAGCAGCCGACATACCAACGTCAGCGATAGGCATTTTCGGTGCACTCGGATCAGACGTCACGAAGCTAGCCCCGAAAACCCGCGGCGCTTCTTTCACGTCGATTTCAAGTACCCCTTGACCCCGCGTTAGTGCGAAATAAACCTCGGCAAGCAGTCGGGCGTCGAGCAGTGCGCCATGTAAATTGCGATGAGCGTTGTCAACACCGAGCCGATCACACAGTGCATCGAGCGAATTGCGTTTACCCGGAAATTTCTCCCTCGCCAGCAACAATGAGTCTGTAATCGTTATGTCGCGCTTGGCTATGGGCGGTTGACGCAACCGGGCAAGCTCTTGATCAATAAATGAAATGTCAAAGGTAGCGTTGTGAATGATGACGCGCGCTCCGCACATAAATTTGAGCAACTCGTCCGCAATCGTGGCGAACTTGGGTTTGCCGCGGAGATCATCCCAAGAGAAGCCGTGCACCGCCATCGCTCCTGGGTCGACTTCACGCTCAGGATCAAAATAGCTATGCAATTGATTGCCGGTCAGTTCACGTCCAATCGCTTCGACTGCGGCGACCTCAATAATGCGATGACCAAGCCGAGGGTCAAGACCCGTTGTCTCAGTATCTAAAAAGACAAGTCGCTCAAGAACTTCCATGGCGATTTAGCGTGTCCTGAATTTCTTTGATTGCGAGCTCAATTTCTGCGTCTGAAAGGGCGCGCCGACCCGTGCTGGGCTCAGCCAGCGTTATCGTACGATCCATTTGAGTGCTGAATTCACCCATTGCCAATGTTTCGGTGTGTGTGGTGGTCATTGTGTCGGACCATGCTCCGGCGCTGCCTGCCCAGCGTACCGCAATGATGCTTAAGTTATCGCAATCTGCCCCGGCACGTTTCTCTGCGTCGTTGACAACGTCGGGCGTCGCCTTGCTGAGTTCGGCCTGCCCCATTCGCGATACCAGTTCACCGTCGTTGTAGGCACTCCAGAGCCCGTCCGTACAGAGCATCAATAGATCATTGGGCTGTAGGGGAACGCGGGGTGAAAAATCGACAGTAGGCTCGAACGCTCCGCCAAGGCAACTGAAGACTTTGTTGCGATCGGGATGTCGCCCCGCTTCCAACGTATTTATGAGCCCGTTATCGAGTAAGTATTGAACTTTTGAATGGTCACGCGTTCTCGCCAGAAGCGATCCACGGCGAACGTGATACAGGCGTGAGTCGCCAGCGTGCGCCCAATATGCAGCATCATCCTGAATCACGCACGCCACACATGTAGTTCTGGGTGTATCGACCAACCGGAAGCGTTGAGCGTAGTCGGCAAGTGCATTGTGTGCCGCTTTGAGCGCGTTTTGCAGAAACATCACTGGGGAAGCAAGAACGGGTTTAGCTTCCTGCTCGAATCGTTCCAGTAGTAAGCGTACCGTGATGTGTGCCGCGATTTCGCCGCCAACGTGCCCGCCCATACCGTCAGCGACCACCAAGAAAAGTGCGTCTCGTGTATAGATGTAGCCAACGCGATCTTGATTGACCTTTCGTCCGCCTCGACGGGTTTCCTGAAAAATCGAGAATTCCACTGTTAAACCGTGAGAATAGGCGTGAACCTACAACTGCCCGATGCTTTTCTTGGGAAAAATTTAGGCACGATTACGACCGCCTCCAGACAGGCCGAGACGTAGTGAAACTCGTGTCAACCAAGTTTGTTTTAAAGGCTCTGGGGCGGCGAGGAGCATTTTTTGCACTTGATACACAGATTGTGGTCGTTGAAGCGGATCCAGTTTTAGGCATTCATCCACCAGCGATAGCAGTCGCGGAGAATACTTTCCGGCCCATAGCTTGGTTGCAGCGACGTAGTGATCTTCTTTTTGACGGCTATCCGCTGCTTGCGGTGCAAACGCCGCGAAACACGCGAACAGTGATGCCCCCACTCCATAGAGATCGGTCCACGGGCCCAAACGGTCAGAGTCGCCCTCCCTGTATTGCTCAGGTGCCGCAAAACCTGGCGTGTACATGGGCGTCATGCGGCTACCACGTGAAGCCAGAACCTGACGAGCAGCACCGAAGTCTAGAAGTACCGGTGAACCATCAGTACGAATGTAAATATTGGCCGGCTTAATATCTAGGTGTAGCAGGCGGCGGGAATGAACCTCACGCAAACCTGTGAGCAGCCGAGAGAAGACGTGGCGGATGAGCCCCTCGGGCAACATGCCTTGATTGCCCTGAATGTATTGTTGCAACGTACGCCCACGTTCGTACTTCATCACCATATACACGGTTTCGTTGGCGCGGAAGAAATTCAGCACGCGAACCACATTAGGGTGATTAATAGTCGCGAGCGACTTGCCTTCATCGAAAAAGCATTTCATGCCAAACCGAAATGAATCAAGGTTTTCTATTGAGCTTGCGTGAACACGGGAGCCCTCGGATCGCAAGACTAATCCACTGGGCAAATATTCCTTTATCGCGACAACGGTGCCGTTGTCATCAACGGCGCGATAGACGATAGAAAAGCCACCACGACTAATAGCGCGGTCAATTCGATAGTTGTGAAGCTTGTAGCCTTGCGGCAACGCACGATTAGCAACGACAGACATAAATCAGGCGTCGTCCGCGAAAGTTGAAGTTTTTTCTGGGCACAGGCGCAAGGTGTCCAACCCTTGCACACGCGCAAAAATATCAATATCCGAAGCAACATACGCCATGTGACGGAGCATACAGCACAGATAGGCGATTTTGTCGCCGCAATGAGGGGAGGCGACCCGTCGTTCTACGTTCATCTGGCCCTCCTCGTCGTTAGTCCGGCATAGTTGTTTTTCTTCTGTGGAACCCCGCACATAGCTTTGTTTGCTCTCTGTCAAAAGTGTGGTATCTTGCCTGATTGATATTTCTATTCGTTTGCTTAGTGCTAACTAAGTTTTGACGATATTTTTGGGGCACACTGTGGCACGTATTACTGTTGAAGATTGTTTAAATCACATTGACAATCGTTTCGAATTGTCGTTGGCCGCAGCCACGCGCGCTCGGCAGCTGGTTGCGGGACACCAGCCTCTCGTCGAAGATAGCAAGCGCGACAAGCCAGTGGTGGTAGCTCTGCGTGAGATTGCTAGCGGCAATATTGATAGGTCTATTTTGAAGCGAATCGGTCTCTGAGGAGCCTATGGGGCAGGCCCCTAGCGCCTCTGCTTTCTTCGCCCGCGTTTCGTCGGTCGTTTCTGCGGCTGAGCTTTCGCAGTTGTTTGCGGCGTGGGATCTCGCACAAATAGCTCATAGTGGTCAGTTGCGTCAGTCTGGAGAGGCTTACGTCACGCATCCTCTTGCGGTTGCCGAGCTCGTATTCGAATTGATCGAACCGGATGCTGATGCGCTTTGCGCTGCGTTGCTGCATGACGTTGTCGAGGATTCCGATACTTCGCTTGCCACTATCGAAATTCAGTTTGGCCCTCAAGTCGCACATATCGTAGATGGGGTTTCTAAGCTTGATCGAGTTGGCGACGCTAACGTCAGCTCCGCAAAGGAAGAGACGCTTCGAAAATTAGTATCAGCGGGTGGTCGCGATTGGCGGGTATTCGCTGTCAAATTGTGTGATCGCCTGCACAACATGCGCACTTTGGGCTCTGTCAGCCTAGAAAAACGACGGCGGGTCGCAACCGATACCTATTCTGTTTTTTTTCCGTTGGCCCGCTACGTTGGCTTCCATCGCGTCGCCACTGAGCTTGAATCGTGGTCTTTGCGGGCGCTGTATCCAATGCGTTGGAAAGTGGTTGACGCGTGGTGCCGCTACAAACTTGCTGTTGATGCACGTCGATTGGTCGGAATGTTTGAGAGCGCTGTGGATTCAGCATTGGACTTTGATACTGCGGGTGGCACCCGCGTCTTTCACGAAACGATGGTCCGCGGATTTCGGCGACTACGCGGAGACCGCGCGTACCGGGCGTTGTTCTCGATTCCGACAATTTTCAACTGTTGCGAATCGATTGTCGAAGCGTACAAGCGCACCAGCGAGTTACATAGTAAATTTGTTTTTGTTCCGGCCAGTTTCGCGTCAGACGCTTCTGAGGGTTTTGTTTCGACGAAGGTTCTTCTTGGCCGCCGCGGACTTGTTGCCGAATGTATTTTCCTATTTCCGCCCGTTGCGAGAGCCTCCTGGGTACGGGCGGTAGGCGAAAGCTCTAATGTTGACGACTTCGTTGCGGTGGCGGGCGCGCTAGAGCAGCCCGGTGGATTTACTCGCGTTCTGAGAGAGCTGGTAGAGCACACCGCAATCTCAGTTTTTTCTCCAAAAGGGCAGCGATTGTCGCTTCCTTTGCACGCCACGGGACTCGACTTTGCCTTCGCGATTCATACCGATCTGGGCCTTCGAGCTAAGGCGGTTCGTGTCAATGGTGTGTTGCGAGAGGCAACTGCAGAACTATCGGCAGGAGATATTGTTGAGGTGATCCCAGGCGAAGTGGTATTGGCACGACCAGAATGGCAAACGGCCTTGAGGTCACCGCGGAGCCGCGCGAAGCTCCGCATCTGGCTGCGGGACATTGCACGGGCGGAAGCTATAGAGCTTGGGCGAAGACTATTGTGGGAATCCACACGAATGGCTGAGCAGGATGTGGTAGCTGGGATGATGCGGCATAGCGCCTTGGTGGAAGCCTTAGGTGCGTTTACGTTGGAGGAGTTGTGGCATCGAATAGGTTCCGGTGAGCTGTCGGCTTATGCCGCCGCTGCCGCCTTGCGCGGCGCCCGCGCTGCCGCCCTAATTGCCGGCGCAGCTAACATTGATGCGCGGAGCCAACTGTTGTTAGATGGTCAGCCGAACAAAGGGGTCACCTACTGCGATGTATGCAAGCCATTCCCTGGTGATGAAATCATTGCGGTTTCTTCGTTTGCTGGAGCCAAAGTTCACCGAATCGACTGCCCGCAGAAGGCCGATGGGCGGGCTTCCAATGATTTTTTTGTACCGTCTTGGGCAAATCGGCTGGCTCAACCTTTGCCTGTTCGCGTGGCAATTACGTCGATTGATAGGAAGGGCTTGCTTGCGGATTGCGCTCGCGTCATATCCGAATGCGACATCAACGTGATCGCCGTTAACACAATCTCACGAAACGATTCTTTGGGATCGGTCGCAACACTTGAATTTACGATGCTCGTGCGCTCTAGGGCGAGGCTGGAACGGTGCTTGGTCGAACTGACAAATGTTGCGGGTGTAAAAAATGTATCTCGCCCGATTCAGTCGCCGCGTTGAATGCCAACATGCGCTATTTAACTAGTTGAGCCAACTCGCCAGACTGGTGTAGTTCTCGCATGATATCGGCGCCCCCTACGAATTCTTGGTCCACGTAGAGTTGCGGGATCGTGGGCCAAGATGAATATTGCTTGATGCCTTCGCGAATTTCCTGATCTTCGAGGACATTGACGAAAGCAAAGTCCTTAATTCCAACATCGGACAACATCTTGACAGCCGATGCGCTAAATCCGCACTGTGGGAATTGCGGGCTCCCTTTCATGAATAGAACCACTTTGTTCGCGGAAACTGCTGACGCGATTTCCTGCTGAACATCTCTGGACGGGTCATTTGCCATAGGGTTCCTGTTTATATTTACGACTCAATGTGATGCATTGTACTGTTGACGTGATGACCTGCTCCCCTGATAGCGTACCAGTGACATTTCCGAAGGATCCGTCAAATTTAGAGAATGACGGACATGAGAAAGAGCAAATACACGGAAGAACAGATCATTGGCTTTCTGCGGCAAGTCGAAGCCGGCATGGTGTTGAAGGAGCTGTGTCGAAGCATGGCTTCAGTGACGCCAGCTTCTACAAGTGGCGCGCCAAGTATGGCGGCATGAATGTCTCAGAGGCGAAGCGGCTGAAGGAGCTTGAGAGCGAGAACGGCAAGCTGAAGAAACTCCTGGCTGAGGCGCATCTGGATA
Source organism: Burkholderiales bacterium (assembly GCA_025354165.1). GTDB lineage: Bacteria > Pseudomonadota > Gammaproteobacteria > Burkholderiales > Casimicrobiaceae > Casimicrobium. Next base: position 19,074 of record JANXNI010000040.1, read on the forward strand.
TTCACGCATTGAAGAGCGTCTTCGGAACAAAGCGCTAGCCCCACCGGTGAAACGCGAAGCGATTGCCTTGATGGTGATGGAGCATCATCTATCGGAGCGACACGCGTGCCAACTGGTGGGGCTCTCCCGCGACAGCTATCGACACCCGGCGCTGCCGAGCGCGCTCAACACAGAGCTCAGCGCCAAGATTATCGAAATCGCTCACGCCCGGCGACGAGCGGGCTACCGAATGATTCACGATCTGCTGCGTCCGACGCAGCCGCGGATCAATCACAAACGCATCTACCGGCTCTACAGCGTTGCCGGACTGGCCGTACGGCGCAAAGCCAAGACGCGTCGCTTCGGAGAGCGGGTACCGCTGATAGCGGCCGAGACGATCAATCAAACCTGGAGCATGGATTTCGTGAGCGACAGTTTGTCCACAGGGAGAAGGATCAAATGCTTGACGGTGGTCGATGATTTCAGTCGCGAGAGCGTGCAGATCGCGGTGGACTTTGGCATGGGTGCGGGCTACGTCACACGTCTGCTTGACGAGGCGGCGAAGTTCCGCGGCTACCCAAGGGCCATCCGAACCGACAACGGCCCCGAGTTTACGGCCAGAGCCTTTCTGGCATGGACACAAATGAACCAGATCGAACACGTGTTGATTCAACCAGGCTGTCCGACGCAGAATGCCTACATTGAGAGCTTCAACGGCAGCTTCAGGGACGAATGTCTCAACGAGCACTGGTTCACGAGTCTGGCCGATGCGAGAAGCGAAATCGCACGCTGGCGCGGTGACTACAACGAAACCCGACCGCACAGCAGCATCGGGCGCATACCACCGGCGAAATTCGCCGCGCAGCATCGGCAGTTAACTGCCGATGCTGCGCGAGAACCCTCTGCAATCAATCACAACAGCGGCCAACAGGAAACAATCAACTAACCTTGTAACCGGATTCTCGGAAGAAACATTGGTACGGTAACGGGGGGCAGGTCAGTGATGCCAAGCGCAGTCTTGCCCAATCCACAAATGAAAACGCCCCACCCAAGATAAGGGATGAGGCGTTGTAGTGTGGGAGTTAGTTTGACGCTGACCTACTTTCGCGAGCTATAAGGCTGACTATCATTGGCGCTGAGCCGTTTCACGGTCCTGTTCGGGATGGGAAGGGGTGGGACCAGCTAGCTATGGGCGTC
>JANXNI010000043.1 GCA_025354165.1 Burkholderiales bacterium
GAATTGCGCTTCGGCATAACCCTGCTCAGCCGCCTTGCGGTACCACTGCACCGCCAACAGCTCATCCTTCGTGACGCCTTGGCCGTCCGCATACATGACGCCCAAGTTGTATTGCGCGTTGGCAAAGCCCTGCTCAGCGGCCTTGCGATACCACTGCACCGCCAGCGGCTCGTCCTTCGTGACGCCTTGGCCGTCGGCATACATGAGGCCCAAGTTGAATTGCGCATTGGCAAGTCCCCGCTCAGCGGCCTTACGATACCACTGCACTGCTAGCTGATTATCCTTCGTGACACCTTGGCCGTTGTCATACATGTTGCCCAAGTTGAATTGCGCTTCGGCATAACCCTGCTCAGCCGCCTTGCGGTACCACTGCACCGCCAACAGCTCATCCTTCGTGACGCCTCGGCCGTTGGCATACATGACGCCCAAGTTGTATTGCGCGTTGGCAAAGCCCTGCTCAGCGGCCTTGCGATACCACTGCACCGCCAACAGCTCGTCCTTCGTAACGCCTTGGCCGTTGCCATACATGACGCCTAAGTTGAATTGCGCTTCGGCATCGCCCTGTTCCGCCAGCGGCCGATATTCACGTAGCGCAATGGCATAGTCACCCCGGTTACGAGCAGCATCCCCTTCGGTGTTTCCCGCGTACGCCGGCTGGCTAGTCACAATAGACGACGTCACCGCAATGACGAAACATATCCAACCAAAATTATTCATGAGCGCTCCGTTGAGGCGTATGGGTAGAAATGGTCACGGAAGTCTGAACAGCAAAGCCCGACTATTAGGTGGAAACTGGGCGATTGGCGAATGCTGCAGAGTTATCCACGGGGCGCAACAAGCCCTTTATTTTACGCAGCGATCTGTAACGACGGAAGTCGTTTCCAGTTCGCCTGATCGAGCGAAGGAACCCGACGCAGCGTGGAAGCGCGACACGCTGGCTTTGCGTTGAAACTATCCGACCACGAGGGTCGATAATTGCGCCATGAAAATTTATCAGGTCGGTGGCAGCGTACGTGACAAGCTCTTGGACCTGCCCGCGCACGACTGCGACTACGTGGTGGTGGGTGCGACGGTGGACGACATGCTGGCTGCCAAGTTTCAGCCGGTGGGAAAGGATTTCCCCGTCTTTCTGCATCCGAAAACGCGTGACGAATATGCCCTTGCGCGCACCGAACGCAAGAGCGGGCGCGGTTACACCGGGTTTGCGTTTCATGCGTCGCCCGACGTGACGCTGGAAGATGATTTGCAGCGCCGCGATCTGACGATCAATGCGATGGCGCTGGCAGTGCATGGCGATCTGGTTGATCACATCGACAAGCTGGTCGATCCGTACGGTGGTGCTCGCGACGTTGAGGCAAAAGTGTTTCGGCATGTCAGTGATGCGTTCGCGGAAGACCCACTGCGTGTGTTGCGCGTGGCCCGGTTTGCTGCACGATTTACCGATTTCACGGTTGCGCCTGAGACGCTGCTGTTGTGCCAAAAACTCGTCGATGACGGCGAGATTGCCGAGCTGGTGGCTGAGCGCGTGTGGCAGGAGATTTCGCGTGGACTGATGGAGGCGAAACCGTCACGCATGTTCGAGGTGCTGCGCGCGTGCGGCGCGCTGGCCGTGCTCGCACCGGAGATTGATCGCCTCTGGGGCGTGCCGCAGAAGCCGCAGTGGCATCCGGAAATTGATACTGGCGTTCATGTCATGCAGGCGATCGATTACGCCGCGAACAAGGGCTGGCCGCTGGCGACGCGATTCGCCGTGTTGACGCATGATCTCGGCAAGGGCACGACGCCCGCAGACATTCTGCCCGTGCATCATGGCCACGAAGCGCGCAGCGTGAAACTGGTGGGGCAATTGTGTGAGCGCTGGCGGGTGCCGCGCGATTGCAGCGAGCTGGCAACACACGTCGCGGCAGAGCATGGCAATATCGGCAAGATCGCGGAGCTACGACCGGCCACGGTGCACGATTTGCTGATGCGCTGCGATGTGTTGCGGCGACCTGAGCGGTTTGCGCAAATGCTCGATGCCTGTGAGGCGGACAAGTGTTCACGCGTGGGCGCACAAGGCGAGCTGCCTGCGTATGCGAGCCCCGTATTTCAGCCGCGAATCGATGCGTTGGTGGCGCTGGCGGCCATGCAGGCGGTGGACGCCGGCGCAGTGGCTGACACGATGGTGGCGGCGGGCAAACCTGAGCGGATTGCGGAGGCTGTCCGCGAGGCACGGATTGATGCGATTCGACGCAGTTTCCCTCGCTCGCAGGCGGAAGCAGGCGGCAAATGAGGCTGCTGGATATTCAGCAAGTAGGGGGCGACCCGGCGACCTGCTCTCACCCCAAGTCTCACCCCCAAGGCGCGATACGGAGCCAAGTTAAATCATTTACAGCTCTATCTTTAAATGACCGATATATATGGGCTCGGTGTGTTTTTCTGCGGTTATTGACTTTATTGTTTTTACAGATGTAGCCCCTGTGCACAAAGGATTTCATCAAAAAGCTGTAGGCCGATGGGCTACGTTCGAAGGCCCGCCGTCACCCGCTTGAACAACGCCGAATCATCGCGGGTCAATTCGTCGATGATGGTGAAGTGATTGAGGCCGGGAATTTCCCATTCTGTGACATTTTTCCAAAGCTTTCCGAGCAGTTGGTTCTGGCGTAAAAATTCTTCAAGCTCCGCGCCGCCAACGGCTGCGGTGAAGTCACACGTCACACGCCGCTCGCGATACGCCGGGCTCATCGCGAGCGCTTCGTCGTTCGTGAGTTTGAGTGGGTCATTCAGGTAAATCGGCACCAGCGGTTCGAGATCGAACACTCCGCTGATCGCGGTTGCGGAAACGAACGGCGTCGCGGGCAAACCGTGCGATGACCAGTCCGTCGTCAGGCACCACGCCGTCAAATGTCCGCCCGCAGAATGCCCCGCCAGCGCGAGGCGATCACGATTGACCGCGAGGTCGGACGCGTGTGTCCAGAGGTGCGCGACGGCTGATTCAATCTCACTCGCGATGCCGCGAATGGCGGTTTGCGGGCACAGCGTGTAGCCCAAAATCACGGCAGCCATGCCGTTCGCCACGAACGGCGTGGCGATGACGCTCCAGTCGTCTTTTGACAGGCGTTGCCAATAGCCTCCGTGGATGAATACCAGCGTCGGCCAGCCATGCGCCGGCGCGGTGCCTTTGGGTGTGAACACGTCGAAGCGATTGCGCGGCAGCGAGCCGTAAGCGACCTCGCGCGCACCGGCTGCGTCAGTGCGCACCCGCTCGCTCTCGCGTTGCCAGCGTGGCAGCAAAGTATCAGCCCAATCGGGCACGGCGGCGCCGTTGTTGTAGCGGCGGGCGAGTTCTTCGAGGGGGAGATCAGGAATCATGAGTGGAAATGTAGCGCGTGCCCAGTCAAACCGTACCGCGACTTTTCATTGCGCGTCGCACTCTGCACCATACGTTTCGGAAATTTTCTGTCTGGCGGCATAAACTGAAGCGTCGCAACACTGGCATTGCGATGTCTTCGTTTCAATCGGTCAATCCTCTCAATGACTCCTGAATTTGCACCTTACCCATTCACCGCGAAGCGTTACGCAGCGGCGCTTCCGCCTCTGCGTAACGGTATCGAAGAAAAACACCGTCCGGTCGTCGTTGTCGGCGGTGGGCCTGTGGGTTTGACCACTGCGCTCGGGCTTGCCAATCACGGCGTGCCAGTGGTATTGATCGAGGCGGACGATTCGGTTTGTACCGGAAGCCGCGCCATTTGCATTTCACGGCGCAGTCTCGAAATCATGGAGCGCGTCGGCGCGGTTGACGGTTTCAAAAAAATCGGATTGCCGTGGACGGGCGGCCGTAGTTATTACCGCGACGCCGAAGTTCTGCACTTCAAAATGCCGCAGGACGACAATCAGAAATTGCCGCCAATGGTGAATCTGGCGCAGTATCACATTGAGCAGATTTTGCTTGATCGCGCCGAGGAGCGCGCGGACTTAATCGACATCCGCTGGCAAACGAAAGTCACGGCGATTGACGCTCGGGATGACGGCGTGCGACTCACACTTTCTACGCCGCACTGCGACTACGAAATAACTGCGGATTGGCTGGTCGCTGCTGATGGTGGTCGCAGTTTCGTTCGCGAGTCGCTCGGACAGCAATTGCAGGGCACGAGCTACGAAGGCCGCTATGTCATCGTCGACATCCTGCTCGACAGCGCGCGCCCGGCCGAGCGGCTGGCGTACTTTGATCCGCCCTGCAATCCGGGCTCTACCGTGCTTGTGCACAAGCAGCCCGACAACGTCTGGCGCATCGATTATCAGCTACAGGAAGGCGAGGATCCGGAGGCGGCGATTCGGCCGGAAAACGTGCTGCCGCGCGTTGCCAGTCTGCTTGAGATGATGGGTGAAACAGGCGCGTGGAAGCCGATCTGGATCACACTCTACAAGGCCAACGCGTTGACGCTTGAGCGCTATCGCCACGGGCGCGTAATGTTTGCCGGGGACGCCGCGCATCTGGTGCCGATTTTTGGTGTGCGCGGCGCTAATTCCGGGATTGATGACGCGGACAATGTGGCGTGGAAATTGGCCTACGTCACCAAGGGGCTGGCGTCAGAAAAACTGCTCGACTCTTACTCATCGGAAAGGGTTGCTGCCGCGCATGAAAACTTGAGCTACGGCACCAAGAGCACAGAATTTATGGCACCGCCTTCGTTCGCGTTCGAGCTGATGCGCAAAGCGGTATTGAGCCTCGCCTTCAAGCATCCGCAGATTCGCGCGTTGATCAACCCACGGCAAACCTCGGCGATTACCTACGCCGATTCGCCGCTCAACTCGGCGTCTGAACATTCGGCCGCATTTGCGGTTGGCCCAGTACCGGGGGCGGTATTGCCAGAGTGCCCGCTCGTGATCTTGCGAGACGGTAAAACGCACGGCGGACATTTGACCGATCTGCTCTCGCCCTGCTTCGTCTTGTTGCATTTCACTGACGGTTCTGGTTCGCCAACAGCATGGGCCGCGCTGGAGCGCAACATGCTGGCTACGGCCATACCCCTGCGCATCGTCACACTCGCACAATCTGAAAATTGCGGAGGCGCAGATTACGCGGCTTGGGACAGCACCGGCCGCCTGTTTCCGATGTACGGAGCCGTTCACGGCACTGTGTATCTGGTGCGCCCAGATGGGCACGTGCTAGCGCGCTGGCAGCAAGGCAATCCCGGTGAAATTGAAGCCGCCATCCGCCGTGCGCTGCACGTCTGAACTTCGCAAAGGACAATCAATGAGCACCCTCTCCGACAGCGATCTCGATGCGGTTTATACCGATTTCTGCAAGACCATGACAAAGGTTGGCGAGGCGGACGGGCAACAGTTTTTGGCACGCTTTGCGCTGCTCGCCATGGCTCGAATCGGCGATCGTGAAGTGATCGTCGATCTGATCGCTGCTGCGGCTGACGATCTGGCAACGACAAATGGGCATCTCTAATAATGCATTTTTAGACGTGCCCAGAAAACTTGAAGCGAGACCTCAGGCCTTGCCGTTCTTTGAAAACACAGCCAGCAAACTCGCGCCAACGATAAATGCGCCGCCAACCAGCGTGCTCTGCGTGATCGTTGCTGCATCACCGAGCCACGAGCTGAGCGTCGCCACCAGTATTTCCGCGAGCATCAATACAGACAACACATTCGCTGGTAACCGCGCCGCACTGTATTGCAATGCCAGATTCCCGACCAGCACCGCTACCGTGAAGATAGCGACGCCGAGCCAGGCAATCGGCTGCGGCGCGAGCGCCAGCGGTTTGCCTACCAACGCGAGCATTCCTATCACTAGGGGCGCGATGATCACCGCGCCGATGAACATGGCGAAAGCGCACGCCTCCTGCGGTGCGCCTGCATATTTGCGCAGAATCACATTGTTCAAACCAAAGAAAAATCCGCCCGCCACCGCGAGCCAGTCCGCGGCTGAATCCGGGATCGGGAACTGTAATTTCCCTTCGCCCAGCACCAGCGCCGCACCGATCAGCGCGAGCGCGGTGCGTGCGAGCGCCGACGGCGTGACGCGCTCCGCCAGCAGCCAGCGCGCCAACAACACCACCCACATTGGCATCAAGTAAAACAGCAGCACCGCACGCACGACGTCGCCTGTTGCAAGCGCGGAGTTGAAGCAGGCATTGGTCATGCCCGACGCAAGCACGATCCAGCCCAGTGTCGTGCGGTGCTGCCAGAGCCGTTTCGCCGCCGCTGGCCGCGCAACCAGCACCGCAAACGCGCAAGCGCTGAAAACGAACCAGGTTGCCCATAGCGACGGTATGCCGTGTGCCTGAAGCCATTTGAGCGGATACCAGGAGACTCCCCACACGCTCGCGTTGATCAACGCTCCCAGCGCGGCCAAACCTGAAAACGTTGGCGCGGCATTTACCGTCAAATTTTTCTGCATGAAGCGATTATGCCGAGCGGCTGCGCATCATTGGCGCGTCGCGAATTGTTGAGACCAGTGCGACTCTTCTGCGACCCGCTCGATTTAACATCCGGGCATCGTCACCGACGTCGCCTATCCACGCGCATCAACGCTTGATCCCTAACGCCCCGATTGAATCGATCGCCACGCGCCCCGACTTTCGTCGCCTCAATTCCATTGAGGGCGTGGACGTCGAGCTCCGTTATGCAACGACGAATAATTTTGTTAGGCGCAACATGTACGACGGCTATGACTGCGCGTGGCTGCACCGCGATGCCGCAAACGCGTTGACAAAGGTCGCAGCCGATCTACGGACAACGCGGCCTCAATTGCGTCTTTTGGTGCTGGATGCGTTGCGGCCGCAACGCGTTCAGGAGCTGATGTGGAACAGTCTGGAAGGCACCGATCTGCGCAAATACCTCGCATCGCCAGATCGGGGGTCGATTCATTCCTTCGGGATGGCGGTGGATATCACGCTCATTGACGCGCAAGGTCGCGAGCTTGATATGGGCACGCCATTCGACGACTTGTCGGAGCGCTCGCATCCAGCGCTGGAATCGGAGCTGCTACAACGCGGCGAACTCACGTCCGAGCAGATTGCCAACCGTCAAATTCTGCGTGATGTGATGCTGGCTAACGGCTGGCAGGGCATCTCAACGGAATGGTGGCATTTTGATTGCGGTGACCGCATCGTGGTGCGGCAAAACTACACGCGAATTCTGTAGGGCACCGAATACGTGTTGCCACCACGGCACAGGCGCTGGTGCCGACTGCTTGCTGAGCCATTCGATCAAGGCATCGACGACCGGTCTCGCAATGGTGTGACTCGCTTCAGGATGATTGATCAGCCCCACAACGACGCACAGCTCGCCATCGGCATTGCGCACATAACCCGCTACAGAGACGACATCCCGCAACGTACCCGTCTTCACGCGTGCGCGCCCCGTCGCTGCGCTGTCCTTCAGCCGGTTTCGCATCGTGCCATCGATGCCCACGATGGGCAGGCTCGAAATAAATTCCGGTGCCCATTCGCTCTTGTTCATCGTCAGCAAAACGTCGGCCAGCAGGCGCGGCGGAAGTCGTTCTATGCGCGACAAACCGGAGCCGTTGTCCAGAATCAAGCCAGCGTCCGAAATGCCACGCTCGCGCAGCCAGCCACGCACGACCTGTTCGCCGCGCACAGCGCTGGTTGCAGACGTATCCCCGTTCGCCGCGAGCGAACCCAACGTGAGATACAGGCTGCGCGTCAGCGGATTGTCCGACGGTTTGTTGATGTCGCGCAGAACGTCTGGCAGCGCACGCGAGCGATGTTCGGCCAGCACGCGCGTCGAAGCAGGCGTCGCACCTTCGCGCACCATGCCGGTAAACCGCCCGCCCAGCTCGCGCCATAAAGTTCTAAACAGACGATCCACAAAATCAGTGCGATCAATCACGTTGAGGCGAGTCGTCGCGTTGCAGTTTTTCGGAAAACTGCCGTGAATGACGACGCGGATCGTGTCGTCCGCTGTGCGCTCAAGCAGCGGAAGTTTCCACTTGTCTTCCCAATCCTTGCAAACCCCGTCAACCAGTGTCATTGCAGGCGCAAGCACGACACGATCCAACGGTTGCTTCATGCCCGCTGTGAAGCCGTCCGCCGTGGACGACAGGGTCAGTTCAATCAGATTACCGTTGATCAGAATCGCATCGGGAATGACGTTGTACTGAAATTCTGGCGACTCATCGAATGGCGGCGCGCCAATGTCCAGGCGCGGCGGCGAAAAGAACGTTCTGTCCAGCAGAAGATCGCCCGCGATTTCAGAGATGCCTTGCTGCCGAAGCGCTTGCAGCATGCCGCGAAACGCTGCCGTATTCAAGTCCGCATCGGCCAGGCCGCGAAGCACCAGATCGCCCTGCAAAACGTCACCGTTCAGCGGTGCCGCCGAGCGCAATTCCGAGCGTCCGCGATAAACCGGTCCGAGCCGCTCCAGCGCGGCGGCGGTGGTGAGCAGTTTCATGGTCGAGGCCGTCTGAAAACTGCGCTCCGCCTGATGCGAATAGAGCACACGCTGATCGCTCACACGCTCGATGATCAGGCCGATGGAATCCTCAGGAAGGCCCGCTTTCATCAGCGCATCGCTAACGATGGGCGGGAGCGCGGCGTGAGCGAGATTCAGGCCACAGGCGGTCACAAAGGCAAGCCACGCTAACCGAACGCCTCCGCCGCGCCGCGTCGGCAATCCGCGTTGTCGCAGACAAAACGTGGACTTTGAACAAGTGTTCACATCAACAAAAGGGTGGGGAAATCTGAGACGGGCCATGAATCCAGCGTAGCATTTTCGTCGCTATCGCGTCGAAACTCACGGATTCCGGTACGCGAATTTCACATTCCCGCAACATCGGTCGTATATTGAATCAGGGGTAGTTTGGTGAGTGCAGTGCGACCCGACGCGTTTGCCTGGGCGGAGCGTCGATGGGCGCATCGGTTTGTGGGTGAAGCGCGCGCAGGCGCATCAGCTTTGGGCCACATCACTCACAAAGCTTCGATATTGTTGAATATTTAGTCCACTAAATCAGGACGGGGAGTACACACCGTGAAACTCAAAAAACTGGCGCAAGTCGTCTCGCTGTTGTGCGTAGCGAGCCAAGTATCTGCGCAAACGACTGATGCGCAAAAACTCGAAAAAGTAGAAATTACCGGTTCAAGCATCAAACGGGTCGCCAATGAAGGCTCGTTGCCAGTGCAAATTATTTCGCGTCAGGACATCGAACGCGCAGGCATCGTGAGCGCTGAACAACTGGTGTCGCAGCTGAGCGCGAACGGCAATGGCATGGACAATCTTGCCAGTAACGCCGACGTCGGTGCGGGTGCGTCGCGCGGCAACAACGGAATTTCTGCCGCTAACCTTCGCGGCCAGGGCGCGAACGCGACGCTCGTGCTGTTGAACGGTCGCCGTATTGCGATGGCGGGCCTGAACGGCGGCGTGGTCGATTTGAATTCGATCCCGATGGCGGCGGTAGATCGCGTTGAAATTCTCAAGGACGGTGCGTCAGCCATTTACGGGACGGACGCCATAGGCGGCGTGATCAACTTCATTCTGCGCAAGGATTTCACCGGTATTTCGGTGTCGGCATTCACTGATGTAACCGAAGGCGGCGGCGGCAACATCACGCGCGTTTCTGCGGTTGGCGGTTTCGGCGATCTGGCGAAAGACGGCTTCAATGTGATGGGGTCGATATCGCATAGCGAGAACGAAGCGTTGCGCGGTGACCAACGCTCTTTTGTAAACACATTCCAGTCCAACCGTGGCCTGTCGGTCGATACGCGCGGTACTCCGTATGCGACAGTATTCGCCATCGCAGGCTTGCGCAATATCCTCACTACTCGAAACGCGGCCGGAGTGCTGACGCCAAGCACTACGGGGCCGACGCAGCCTGGTACGACACAGGCCATGAACGGCATCAACCCCCTGGATTTACCAGGTCAAGCCGGCTGCAACTCGATTGACGGCATGGCAGCCTACGACGAAATGTTGTGGGCCAGCCCCAACGCCAAATGGGGCTGCGCCTGGGATACTGGCCGCGCAGCGGTGTTGCAACAGGAGGTCACGCGAACCAATGCGGTGGCTCGCGCCACGTTCAAAGTCAACGACACGCTGTCCCTGTTCGGTGAATTCGTAGGCTCCGACGTCACGACGCGCAAATCGTTTTCACCCAATCAGATCACGAGCAGCGGGACGTCGACCGCCACGCTTTATAACGTGCTCTATCCAAGCACGGGTTCAGCCTACAACCAAGTGTTCAACGCTATTGTCGCGTTATTCCCAACCATCGAGGAAAACCGTGGTCAGGGCATCGCGTATCGCTGGCGTTGCATGCCGTGCGGCAATCGTGAGATCGAAACCGAAGCCAAAACCTATCGCTATCTGGTGGGCGGCGAAGGCTCGTTCGGCTCTTGGGACTATAAGTTCGGACTCTCGCAAGCGACTAACGACACGCGCTCTGTACTCGGCGGTGGCTACTATTTCAACGATAAGTTCATCCCACTGTTGAAATCGGGAGTACTTAATCCGTTCTTATTGGCGGGTCAGAGCCAGACGCCCGAAGCGCTTGCTGCGCTCGCCGCTGCGTCGGCTACCGGCACCGTGCTGTACGGCGGCAAATACACGACCGATTCGGTCGATGCCTCTGCATCGGGCCCGATCTTCAAGCTGCCAGCTGGCGACGTGATGATGGCTGTTGGTGTTGATCTGCGCAATGAGAAATACCAGTTCAACGGCAAAGAGGCTGATCTGGCAACGCAGAGCAACGTGCTAAACGCACCGTTTGATGCCGTCAACAGCTTGCTCCCGGTGAAGCGCGACGTTAAAGCCGTCTACACCGAAGTTTTGGTGCCGATCACCAAATCGTTCGAAGTGACCGGTGCGGTGCGCTATGACAAGTACACCGGGTTCGGTAGCACGACCAATCCGAAGTTCACGTTCCGCTTCGTACCAACACCAGAAATCCTGTTCCGCGGGTCATACAACACGGGCTTCCGTGTACCCACGTTTAGCCAGATGTTCTTCGGCACGACTGAGTCGCCATACTCTGGCAAAGATCTGGTTGATCCCGCGACCTGTGCTTCGGGTGTCGTCAGCGCGACCGTTCCGGGATGCGCTTCGATCACTCCAACCATTCTCTCCGGCGGCAAACTGACGCTCGGACCGGAGACGACGAAACAGGGCACGTTGGGCGTCGTACTGGCACCAACAACGTGGCTCAGCGGCAACGTCGATTACTGGGAAATTCGTCGTGATGGCACCATTCAGGCGCTTCCGCTGTCGACGTTGGTCAAAAACTCGGGCCTGTTCCCTGAAGCATTCGTCCGCGACGCATCGGGTGCGCTCGTTTCGATCGACAACCGGTGGTTCAACGCGGGCCAGACCATCACCAAAGGTATTGAACTGGGTGCTCGCGCCACTGGCAATCTCGGACCCGGCAAATTCCTGGCTTCCGTCGACGGAACGTATCTGATCGAGCGCAAATCAAGACTGCTCGCCAGCTCGCCATTTGGCAACAATGAAGTGGGCCGTTACACACTGGGCAGCGACATTGCCCTGCGCTGGAAGCACGCTGCATCGTTCACCTACATGCAGGGCCCGTGGAGCGGCACACTCACGCAGCTCTATAGCTCTGGCTACAAAGATGCACAGCTACCAGGAGTGGCGAACGGCACGATCATTCCGCCAGATTTGCAGCAAAACGTGAAGGCGTACACGCTGTACAACGTGAGCGCCAGCTACAACGGCATCAAAAACCTCGGTATAACGGTCGGCATCAAAAACATCCTGAACACCGATCCGCCATTTAGCGCTGCTTACGACGGCAACACTGGCGCCGGTAGCTCGTGGGAACCCCGCATCGCCGACCCACGCGGTCGTTCGTACTGGGCTGGCTTGACGTACGCGTTCAAGTAAGCCTGAGCCCGGCCTCGCGGCGAAAGCCGCGACGGACGCGCTACCTACTTCAGGGGACGCGAGTCCCCTGATTTTTTTCTGGCGACGGAACGTAGAAGCTCTGAATCCTCCGACATGACCGACGACACGATTGACCTGAAACGCAGGCGCGTTGGCGCGATGATCACCGCGCTGGCGGCGACCACGCTAGCGCCCGCAACTCTGCGCGCGAACACGCTCACCAATGCGCACGGACGCAGCGCTCGCCGCAAAACGATCAAGCCGCCCGCGCTGAAACGCGGCGACCTCGTGGCGCTCTTCAATCCGAGCGGATTTGCCGACGATGCGCTGATTCAGCGTGCGACCGGTAATCTGGAAAAACTGGGCTTCCGTGTCATGCAGTCGGCGCACATTCGCGCGTCGCGTGGTAACACGGCGGGCACTATCGGGCAACGGCTGACCGATCTTCACACGCTGTTTGGAAACCGCGAAGTGCGCGCGCTATGGTCGGCGCGCGGTGGGTCGGGCACCGCGCAACTGCTGTCCTATATTGACTATGGCCTCATTGCACGCAATCCGAAGATCGTCATCGGCTATTCCGATTTGACCTCGCTGCTGCTTGCGATTTACGCGAAGACGGGGTTGGTCACTTTTCATGGGCCGGTTGGCTCCTCGGGTTTCACGCCGTTCACGGTGGCGCATGTTGAAGCAGTGCTGGTCGAAGGACGCCCGCCGTACGTCATGACCACCGCTCCGGAACACACAAAGCGTGCCGCCGCAGAGCCGAATTTCGTTCAACGCATGCTGCACAGCGGAAGCGCCGAAGGCACTTTGATAGGTGGCAATTTGTCGGTGCTGTCGTCGCTAGTGGGCACGCCGTTTCTGCCCGACGCGCAGCAATCGCTGCTGTTTCTGGAAGAAATCGGCGAAGCGCCGTATCGCGTCGAGCGCATGCTCACGCAGCTCGCGCAAAGCGGCGTCCTCGACAACGCGTCGGCCGCGATGCTGGGTGTGTTTGTAAAAGGCGATTTAGCGCCCGGCGAAGAATCGTTGACGCTGACGCAAACGCTGGATGACCATTTTGCCGCGCGGCCGATTCCCAGCGCTTATGGCTTGTCATTCGGTCACATCGCGTCGCAATGGGTGCTCCCGATTGGCGCACGCGCAAGGTTTGACGCGAACGCAAAATCGCTGACTTTGCTGGAATCCGCAGTCACATTGCGGGGCTGATTTGGACCGAGCAGCCGCAATCAGCTTTTATGCATATCCCGCATTCCACGAGGGCATCAGGCCATAAATGGCGATTATCGACTTTTAACTATTTAGGTGTCTTGCCCAAAATTAGTGGTCGTTTCAAGCAAAAGTTGTTAGCGGGAAAGCGCTCGCCGAATGAGTGCCGTGAGGATGCGCTCTTCATAGCGATAGAACGCGGAATAGTTACCGCGTGAATGCTCCGGGTTAGCGCCAACGCCGCCGACCAGAAAAATCACGCCGTCATTGGTTTTCGGATCAAACACGAACGCAGCGGTCAGCCCCCACGCGTCCCCCAGATGTCCGACGCCCGAGAAGCCGCCGCCCTCCACCAGCCGATCTCCGCGCTGGGGGCCGCTGACATCTAGGAAATGCTGGTTGCCGATGCCCCATTCGTTGAACAACTGATGTGCGCCGCCAAATTCACTGGTGCCGCCATTGGGGTTCGCAGCGTTAAATCGCCACTGCTTTGAGAGCATCTGCACCACCGTCTCTGGCTCAAGCAGACGCACGCCATCCACCTGGCCTCCGCGCATCAGCAGTTGCATGAGCTTCGCTAGCCCGGCGGCGGACAAGCGGCACGCGCCTTGCGGGCCAAACGCCGTGCCGTTGCCGCCAATCACGTAGTCGGCCCTGGCGCGCGGCACCGGCGCTCCAGTCCGGTAATCATCCACTTGCGCAACCCACGAACCGGTTGCAGGGGACGGATCCCAGATTTCGCGACCATCCACTTCTTTGCGCTTGCGATAGAGCGTAGCCGTATCTGCAAGATCGGACGCAGAAAAATCGGCGGGATGAAAGCCGCCGCGCAGGTTTAGCGGCGTCAACACCAATCGCTGCATGAGCCGATCAAAGCGCTCGCCAGTCGCGCGTTCCATCACGGTGCCGATCACGCCCCACGGCAAATTTGCGTACTGAAAATATTGACCGGGCCCCGCGTTGGAAGCCCACATCTCGCCCTTGCCGTACAACTGCCCGCCGGGTGTCAGCACATCTTTGAGCGCGGTGGTGTATTCCCAGTAATAGCCCGCGTCATCACGCAATGATGAGGTGTGGGCGAGCAACTGCCGCAGCGTGATCGGTGCGTTCGGAAAATGCGGGTTACGCAGCGACCAGCCGAGATACAGGCTGACGTCGGCATCGAGCGAGACGGTACCCGACTCCACCAGTCGCATCACACCAATCGTCGTCACCAGCTTGGAGATTGAGGCGATGCGATACAACGTGTCGGCGTTCGCCGGAACATTGGCGCTCGGATGACCGCTGTCGATGCTGCGATTGCCAAACTGATTCTGATAAATCACTTCGCCATGCTTGATCGCCAGCACCGACAGGCTGGCGAGCGGGCGCTCAGGGTCGTTCAAAACCGTCGTGAGTTCCGCATTCAGCGCTGCGGTGCGATCAGCGGGCAGTGACAGTGATGGAGAAGGAGATGGTGATGACGAAGACAACATCGTTGGCGTGACGGGCGCGCTAGTGCACGCAGCCAACGTCATCGCAAGCGCCGCACAGGTCAACGCTACCCGAGGTTGCATCGGTCGCCACACTATTTCACCAATGCCTCAGGACGCGTCAATGCGTCGAGAATGGCGGCTGTTTCGGCATCGGGCTGCCCATCAAATTTGCTTTGGCGAAAACGCAACTGAAACGCTTCCAGCACATCGTGTGTGCCCTTATCCATCTGCCCCGATTGCGGCGTGCCATAACCGTACTTGGCGAGCCTTTGCTGAAACCACGTGATGTCAGGCAGTTGCGCGGTGTATTCCGGCAACTTCGCGGCAACGTAAGCGGCGTCGGGCCACGGGATCAGACCTTCATCAGCAAAGCGCTTCCACGGAAAGCGCGGGCCCGGATCAACCTTTCGGCCCGGTGCGATGTCGCTGTGCCCGAGGATGCGGTCGGCGCGAATTTCATGGCGCTTGACGATGTCTTTCACCAGCGCGATCACCGCATCCATCTGCGCGTCCGGATACTCAAACCAGATCGTTCCGTCCGGCGTTTTCTGGTTGCCCATATTCACGATCTCGATACCGATCGACGCGGCATTCAGCGCCGCCGAGTTGCCCCATCGGCTTACGCCCGCGTGATAGGCACGACGCGATTCGTCAACCAGCCGATACACCGTCGGCGGATTAACGTCGACCAGATAATGGCTGCTCACAGGGCCTTCCGTCAGCACTTTGAGCGAGCGCTCAAAGTTCTCATTCGTGAAGTGCAGGATCAGAAACTGGGCGCGACTGTCCTGACTTTTGGCGGTATAAGTCGTGTCGATTTTCCCGGAGGAATTATCGCGCTGCAGGCTCGCGCAACCAGCCATCAGGAGGGCGAGCCATGCGCTCGCAAACAATAAGAAGACGCGGTTCATGCATTGCGGGCGCCTTCGGCAAAGCGCGTGAGTAAATGGAAGCTGGCAAGGATAGCGCAGCCACGTTCAGTGCTGACTGCGCAATCTCGTTGCTGTCGCTGCGGTAACCGGAAAGTTGATCCTCGCCGTGCCGTATGCCAGCACAAGCCACCTATCATTGCGCCATGGCACTCACCTATCTCTGGACCGGATTTTTTATCGTTGGCTTTATCGCTGCGCTGGCGCAGTGGATTTTTCTGGGGGATGGCGAAGTCTTCAAGCGCATCATCGACGGCACCTTCGATTCAGCCCGTGTCGCCGTGATGGAGATCGCGCTGCCGCTCGCAGGCGTGATGACGCTGTGGCTGGGCATTCTGGCGATTGGCGAAAAAGCCGGTGCGATCGATTTCATCGCGAAGCTGATCGCGCCATTCTTCTCGCGCATCTTTCCGGAAGTGCCGAGAGATCACCCGGCGACTGGCCACATGGTGATGAATTTTTCGGCGAACTTTTTAGGTCTGGATAACGCTGCAACGCCGTTTGGTTTGAAGGCGATGGCGAGCCTGCAGGAGTTGAATCCACAAAAGGACACGGCGAGCAACGCGCAGATCATGTTTCTGGTGCTGCAAACCTCGGGGCTCACGCTGATTCCGCTGTCGATCATGGCGCAACGTGCCGTACTCGGTGCGAAGGATCCGTCGGATATTTTTATTCCAACCTTGATTGCGACCTACGTCGCCACGCTCGTTGCCTTGATCACGGTGTCGCTCAAACAGCGCATCAATTTGTTCGATAAAGTGATCTTCGGCTGGATGGCCGGCGTGACTAGCGTGATAGTGGCCATCGTCTGGTATTTCAGCGTGTATTTGACCAAGGAAGAAATTCAGTCCGTTTCGAAAGTGGCAAGCAATCTGATTTTGCTGTCGATCATTGTGATTTTTATGGTGGCGGCGTTGCGCAAACGCGTGAACGTTTACGAGGCCTTTATCGAAGGCGCGAAGAGCGGCATCCAGACCTCGATCACCATCATCCCGTACCTAGTGGGCATGCTCGTCGCCATCGCCGTGCTGCGGCAATCAGGCGTGCTCGGCTTCATCGTGCAAGGCTTTACCTGGGTGTTTTCGCAATTGGGCTTCAACACCGATTTCACCCCCGCATTGCCGACTGCGCTCATGAAGCCGGTGAGTGGCAGCGGCGCGCGCGCGATGATGATCGACGCGATGAAGACCTACGGTGTGGACTCGTTTGTCGGGCGACTGGTGAGCATTCTGCAAGGCGCAACCGACACCACGTTCTACATCATCGCGCTGTACTTCGGTGCGGTGGGAATCACCCGAACGCGCTACGCGGTGACGTACGGATTAATCGCAGATCTGGCCGGTGTGATCGCAGCGGTGTTTGTGGCGTATCTGTTTTTCCATTAACGCGAAAACTAAGCCGTCCGCATCTGCTTCTTGTGCGTCTT
Organism: Burkholderiales bacterium; assembly: GCA_025354165.1. Classification (GTDB taxonomy): domain Bacteria; phylum Pseudomonadota; class Gammaproteobacteria; order Burkholderiales; family Casimicrobiaceae; genus Casimicrobium. The sequence goes on from JANXNI010000043.1 coordinate 16,887, forward strand.
CGCAAGCGCCTGCAGATACTCCATCTGATCGGCGAGGATGTGGCGATTGGCGAGAATCATCTTCTCACTTTTAACCGGGCGATACGGCACGTACAGCAGACGAAGGCCCGCTTGCTCCGGTGTTCGACCCGCTTTATTGAGATTGCAATCGCGGCACGCAGTGACGCAGTTTTCCCAGGTATCGTTGCCATTTTGTGAACGCGGAATGATGTGATCGCGTGTGAGTACCGACTCAGGAAATTCATCACCGCAATACGCGCAGAGCTGGCGGTCACGTGAAAACAGCAGACGATTGTCGCGGCCCGGCAGCGCCGAAACTGGGCTCCAGGTGCTGTGCTTGTGCTCGCCCTCGCAGGCGATGATTGAGGAAACTTCGATCACGCTGCGCTCACCGCTGCAACGTTGAATACCGCCACGGAACGTGAAGATCACTTGTCCGAGTGACCACACAACGCCACCGCGGGCATATTGCGACACCGCATTTTCGGGCGTCATCCAACCTTTGGGTTGTCCTCCGGAATCAAGGGCCAAAATCGCTAGAGACATGGTTTCGTTGCTCCTCAAAGCACGCAACTGCCATCGTTGTCGCACCTTGGAGACGTAACTTACCATGAATTGATGATGGACGTGTTGCGGCGCGCGCGACATCGCTCATGCAGCGCCGTCGATGGCCACGAACGGGCGTCAACGCAACGCTTTCGCGGTTCGCACCGCTCCTATAAATCCTTCCGTCACGCCTTCAGCTGAAGCGACGCCAGCCTGCTGTACAAAGGCGACGCCACCATCAACTCCGCATGCGTGCCCTGCGCCATCACCCGGCCTTCGTCGATGACGACGATTCTGTCTGCACTTTGCACCGTGGATAGCCGATGCGCGATGACGAGTGTGGTGTGTTTTCTGGCGAGTCGTTCAATGGCATCGGTGACCAGGACTTCGCTTTCGGCGTCGAGCGAACTCGTTGCTTCATCCAGCAACAGCACTGGCCGATCGGCAAGAATCGCCCGCGCAATGGCGACGCGTTGACGCTGACCGCCCGAGAGCCGCACGCCGCGCTCCCCAAGCTCTGTCTCCAGCCCGTTTGGCAATGCAGTCGCGAATTCAGTCACGTGCGCCGCGTCGCAAGCGGCGCGGACATCCTCATCGGTAGCACTCAAGTTGCCGTAGCGCACGTTCTCCGCCACGCTGCCCGAGAAGATCACCGGCTCCTGCGACACCAGTGCGAAGCGTTCCCGCAGCGCGTCGAGAGCAGCGGCTTTCACGTCCACGCCATCGACGCGAATTGTGCCTTGCTTCGGGTCGTAGAAACGCAGTAGCAACTGAAATACCGTGCTCTTGCCCGCACCACTCGGGCCAACCAGCGCGACCACTTCCCCGGGTTTCACAGCGAGCGAAAAAGCTTTCAGCGCTTCGGAATCAGGTCGTGTTGGGTAGCTGAACGTCACATTGTCAAACGCAATTTCTCCGCGCGCCTGCGGCATCGAAACAGGGTGCGACGGCGCGGCGATTTCCGTGTTTGTCGCGAGTAGTTCGCGAATGCGCTCGCTTGCCCCGGTCGCCCGCTTCAACTGCCCGAACACCTCGGCAATCGCGCCGACCGAACCCGCCACCATGACCGCATAAAACATGAATGCGGACAACTCACCCGCCGACATCTTGCCCGCGAGCACATCGTGACCGCCGGCCCAGAGAATGACCGACACGCAGGTAAATGCCAGCACGATCACGATCGCCGAAAGCGTCGCGCTGGTGCGCTCGCGCAGTGCAGCGTTGTCAAACAAAGAGTTGATGCGATCCGAGAAGCGCTTTTGCTCAAAGCTTTCGCGCGCATAAGCCTGCACCGTGCGCACCGCATGAATGGTCTCGTCGGCGCGCGCCATCGAATCAGCCAGTCGATCCTGACTCACCTTGGCGAGCTTTTGTACTTTGCGCCCAAGAAAAACCACCGGCGCAATGACAACCGGTACGCCGATCAGCACATAAACGAGGAGTTTTGGCGCGGTGATCGCGAGCATCACAAGTCCGCCCGCCACCATCACCAGATTGCGCAGCGCCCAAGAGAATGCGTTGGTCACCACGCCTTCAAGCACCTGTGTGTCGTTCGACAATCGCGATAGCACATCGCCGACGCGTTCTCGCTCAAAAAATGCCGGGGACAGCGTAAGCAGATGGGAATACACGCGCTGACGTATGTCGTTCACCACGCGGTTATTGACCCACGAAATATTCGAGAAGCGGATATACACGCCGATGCCCTGCGCCAGTGCCAGACTCACCATGACGAGGAGGATTTTGTCCAGCTCACTCGCGCTCCCGGCAGAAAAACCCCGGTCGATCACGCGCTTCAGCCCTTCACCAATCGCGAGCACCGAGGCGGCTGCGAGCGCCAGCCCAAACATCGCAATCGCGATGCGCCGCCAGTAGGGGCGGACGAAAGGCCACATAAATTGAATTACAGCAAAGCGAGCGTTCATCGGATCAACTTAAGGCCGAAGCCGCGAAAACAAAGAGCCGACAAAAAATTGTTTCAATGAATAACGGTTCTACGATTTACCGAAGTCTCCGCAAAAAAGTGTTGAACTTTTCGAAATCCACCCGATCTTAATAAGTGTGGCAAGACGATGTGTGGTTGAACCCTCTGCCCCGCATCGTTATCCTCCCCCGACGGGCTTCCCCCGGTCCGTCCGTGGTGACGTTTAGGGCGACCTTTCCTCCGATGGGTCGCCCTTTTTTCTGTCCGGCTTTCTTGTTCGGTTGCGGTTTCAAAACTGACTTCGCGGTGATGACGTAGCGCTTACGGCGACGCTGATACGTCGTTTGCGACCTCAGTCTGCGGCGACTTCTTCAGGCGCGGAACTTGCGCATTCCGGGCACCTAATTAGCGGGTGATCGTCTAATATGGCGTAAGCGGCCTGATCCTGTTGTTTTTTCAGGCCGTAAAAAGGCAATTCAAGGAAATATGATGAGCGGAAAGTGGCAAAAAGTAACGTGGGTGGGCGCGGGTGCGACCATTGGTATCGCGCTGTCTTTGGCGCTCAACGTCACCGCTAATCGCGACGCCAAATCGGCGATTCCGGTGGATGAACTGCGTGCCTTCTCTGAAGTGTTTGCGCGCATCAAAAACGATTACGTTGAGCCCGTCAGTGACAAGAAGCTGATCGAGCAAGCCATCAGCGGCATGGTTTCCAGCCTCGATCCGCATTCCACCTTTCTTGACGAAAACGCGTTCAAGGATCTGCGCACCACGACGACCGGCAAATTCGGCGGTGTCGGCATTGAAATCGGCACGGAAGATGGCTTCATCAAGGTGATTTCACCCATTGACGAAACGCCCGCTGCCAAAGCCGGCATTCGCGCTGGCGACCTGATTACCAAGGTTGACGGCGAATCCACGCGCGGGTTGACCACGACGAAAGCGGTCGACATGATGCGCGGCAATCCAGGCACCAAAGTGCGCCTCGAAATATTCCGTAAAGAAGATCGCAGCACGCAGACCTTTGCGCTGACCCGCGAACAGATCAAGATTCAGGGCGTAAAGGCCAAGATGGTTGAGCCCGGCATTTCGTTCATTCGGGTACGCACGTTTAACGAAACAACCGTGGCCGATGTCGCGAAAGTATTGGCCGAGCAAAACGCGCAGACTCCGCTCAAAGGCGTGGTGCTCGACTTGCGTAACAACCCCGGTGGATTACTCGACGCCGCCGTCGGCCTGTCCGCGATATTCCTCCCGAAAGATGCGCTCGTCGTCTACACCGAAGGCCGTATGGAAGGCAGTAAGACGCGCTACATGGCGAGCAAGGAATACTACTCGCGCCGTGGCGGTGATCCCTTGGCCAATGCGCCGGAGATATTAAAAACGGTACCGCTGGTCGTGCTGACCAACGGTGCTGCGGCTTCGGCCTCCGAGATTGTGGCTGGCGCATTGCAGGATCACAAGCGTGCCACGCTGATGGGCACGACGACGTTCGGCAAGGGCTCGGTGCAGAACATCATCCCGCTGTCGCAAACCTCGGGCGTCAAGCTCACCACCTCGCGCTACTTCACGCCGAACGGTCGTTCGATTCAGGGCACAGGCATTGAGCCTGACGTGCTGATCGATCAGTTGACATGGGACGGCGTGATGTCGCCCAAACTACAGCGCGAGAAGGACTTGTCGCACCACCTGGTCGGTAAGGACGAAAAAACTGAAGCATCCGCAGATGAGGATTTGTCGGAATCCGCGCAGGAAGCCAAACTCATCAAAGTTCGTGAGGACGGCAAAAAATTGAAGGGCTTCGACTGGGGTAATGAGAAAGACTTTCTCTACTCGCAGGCGTTGAACAAAGTAAAAGGCCTGCCCGTGGTGCGCTCGACGGTTGAGGCTGCGGGCACAACGGCGAAAGCGGCGGTTCCCGCCGTGACGCCTACGAAGTAGTTCGTCTCCCTGTCGGTGACGACTGGCGCTGAGCTCAACGACGAAGCGCTGCTGCGCTACTCACGCCACATCCTGCTCGATGAGTGGGGCGTAGCGGGCCAGGAACGCCTCGCCAACGCCCATGCGCTGATTGTTGGTGCCGGGGGGCTCGGCTGCCCCGCTGCGCTATTCCTCGCGTCTGCAGGTGTCGGCACGCTCACCATCGCGGATCACGACCGCGTTGATCTGACCAATCTGCAGCGGCAAATCGCCCACGACACCGTGAGCGTCGGCGAATTGAAGGTTGAATCGCTGGAACGCCGATTGAAAGCGATCAATCCGCTCGTCAATGTCGTGACTATTGCCGAAAAACTTGAACACGACGCTTTGCAGCGTGCCGTCGCAGCAGCCGATGTGGTGCTCGACTGCACGGACCGCTTTGCAACCCGTCACGCGATCAACCGGGTCTGCGTCAAAGCAAAAAAGCCGCTAGTTTCCGGTGCTGCAATTCGTTTTGACGGGCAGGTGAGCGTGTTCGATCCTCGCATCGAATCCTCGCCCTGTTATCACTGCGTTTACCCCGAAACCAGCGATTTCGAGGAAATCGCGTGCGCCGAAATGGGCGTGTTTGCGCCGCTGGTAGGAATGGTCGGTAGCATCCAAGCAGCGGAAGCCTTGAAGTTGCTGGCCCATATTGACGGCGCTGAGACGTTATGTGGGCGCTTGCTGACTATCGATTCGAAGACGATGGAGCTTTCAATGCTACGCATCAAACGCATGGCAAATTGTGTCGTTTGCGCAGCCTCCAAAACAGATTAGCTTTTCGTCGAAATGACTGCTGGGTTGGGGTTACGCGCGCCAATCTTCATTAATCGACATTTATCGATATATGCGCCTAGCCCGCATGTAGCGGCAGTTTCACCAAAAAGCTGTTAGATCTGACCGCCACCCAAAAACCCAGCGAGGTCTTGAGAATTGCATATGATCAGGCCGTGCGGCGAAGCGACACGAATGTGCCCACGCCAAGCACCGCCAGCATCAGCAAGCTCAGGCCGGGCGCGCCGAGCGCATCAACGACTGCGGCAAGGCCATTGCCGGCAAATTGCCCCACTACGCCTTGGGGAAGGGTGCAATTTACGGAATATCCGCCTATCTGAACGTTAAATTGGCACTGGCCGAGCAGCGTAGCCAGAAATGTGCCCGACGTCGTGCCAACAAACTGAACCAGAATTGTGCAGGTTTGCCCATTGGTAAACGGGGTACCTACAACACACGTACCACCGGGAACCACGCTGAATTGATTGCCGCCATTTGGATTAAATGCGAATGGCGCTGCGAACTTGATGCCGCTATTAATGTTGGTGTTTGCAGTCAGCGTTACAGGGAAAATTTGACCCGGTGCCAGCGACTGCGTTGGCGGCAGTGGGGACACAAAAGAGCCGAAAGAGGCCACTCCTGCCCAAGCCTGAATCGGCGCGCCGCAACACACGATCAAAACTGCAAGATATTTGGCGAATCGGTTCAGGTTCATTACGGCGTTTCCTTGATGGCGTTATCCCCGCAAGTATATGAAGCAAGCGCCATCGGATCAATCGCAGAAGCGCGGCTAACATTCAAAGAAATTAGTGTGTGGCGGAAAAACAATGATGCTTGAGATGTTTGGCTGGGTGGCATTGTTCGGCGGTCTGGCGCTCACTCTGGTTGCCGAAACGTTCTGGCCGCGCTACAAGTGGTCGCAAGCTTCGCGGGCGCGACACTTTTTCGGCAACTTGGCGCTGTGGGTAGTTGTAGCCGCCACGTTATCGGTATTGGCGCAATACGTACTGTCGCCCATGCTTGGGATGGCCAACGCATTGAATCTGGGCTTGCTGCGCGCGCTCAACGCTCCGGTCTGGCTCGCCGCGACGCTGGGTTTCGTGCTCGCGGATTTTTCGGATTACGTATTCCATCGCGCCAGCCATCGCTTTCGAACGCTGTGGCTCTTGCACGCCGTGCATCATTCCGACCCACGGCTGGACGCCTCGACCTCGCTGCGGCAACATCCTTTGTCCTACGTTCCCGCACTGGTGATCCGTCTGATGCTGATCATGGCGTTGGGCGCGCCCGCGTGGTCGCTCGTTCTGCGCGACGTACTGGCTGTCATCAACTCACATTTGCATCACGCTGCGATCGCATGGTCGCCGCGCATGATCGCGTGGACGGAGCGCTACGTGTCGTGGCTCATCGTCCCGCCCACCGCGCACTGGCTGCACCATGATCCGCGCGAGCAATTGACCAACTCAAACTATGGTCAATTGCTTTCTTGCTGGGATCGCATGTTTGGTACCTACGTGCCGAGCACCACGGCCACGGGGGAAAGTGGTTTGTCAGCACTGTCGGACTTGCGCTGGCAAACCCTGCGCGGCCTACTGTTGACGCCGTGGTGGGCTCGTCGCCTGCGAAAACTTTAGTTCCCGGTTGCTGGTGCCACGTCCGCGCGGTTCCTCATGAACCAGTCGTCGCCAGAGAATCGCCGTCGAGTCGACGATCACGACGATGATCAGGTGAGATAAGTTACGCGACAACCACGCCATCCGCCTGTTTGTCCGCATGATACGAAGAACGTACCATCGCCCCGACAGCTGCATGCTTGAAGCCATCTCATACGCCTCGCGCTCGAACATGGCAAAAGTGTCAGGATGCACGTAGCGCAGCACAGGCAAATGCCCCTGCGACGGCTGCAAATATTGGCCGATAGTCAGCATGTCGATGTGGTGCGCGCGCATGTCGCGCATGACTTGCAGGATTTCTTCGTCGGTTTCGCCGAGACCAACCATCAGGCCGCTCTTGGTCGGCACGTTTGGAAATTTCGCCTTGAAATCGCGCAGCAACGCGAGCGAATGCGCGTAATCGGAACCGGGACGCGCCTGCTTGTAAAGGCGCGGCACGGTTTCCATATTGTGGTTCATGATGTCCGGCGGCGCGGCTTCTAGAATGGCTAGCGCTTTGTCGACGCGACCACGGAAATCCGGCACCAGCACTTCGACCGTGGTTTGCGGCGATTGCGCACGAACTTCCTTGATGCATTCGACAAAATGCCCGGCACCGCCATCGCGCAGATCGTCGCGATCAACGCTGGTGATCACCACGTATTTCAGGCGCAGCGCGGCGATGGTTTTGGCAAGATTTTTCGGCTCGTCAACGTCGAGGGGATTTGGGCGGCCATGACCGACATCACAAAACGGGCAGCGCCGCGTGCAGATATCGCCCATGATCATGAACGTCGCAGTGCCTTTGCCGAAACACTCACCGATATTCGGGCAGCTCGCTTCCTCGCAAACCGAGTGCAAATTGTGTTCACGCAGAATCTTTTTGATTTCGCCGAAGCGAGCTGCGTGCTCGCCGGTCGGCGTTTTCACGCGAATCCAGTCCGGTTTGCGCAGCATCGGCGCGGCGACCACCTTGATCGGGATTCGCGCGGTTTTGCCTTCGCCTTTGTGCTTAACGCCAGCGGCGTTGCTTAGGGGCGCGGCGGCGGCGTTGAGAGTTGTGACAGATTCGGGAGCGGAAGTAGCGATGTCCATACCTCTATTTTCTCACTTGACGGACGCGCTAAGCTGTCGTTCAAGGTTTTGGGCTAACGCCATTCCGGCGTCCTCCAGCGTAACTTGAACACCCAACTCATGCAGATGAGTGACCCGCAATCCCTCAAAACCGCAGGGATTGATGAAGGAAAACGGTGTCAAGTCCATGTCTACATTGAACGCGACGCCGTGGTAGGTGCAGCCGTTTCTTATCTTCAGACCGAGCGAGGCAATTTTGGCTTCTTCTCGCCCATTCAGCTTGACATAAACGCCCGGCGCGTCGCGGTTGCCGTACGCTGCGATTCCATACAAAGCCAGCGTCGCAATCACCGCATTTTCAATCCGGACCACCAGCTCTCGCACACCGAACCCGGCGCGCTTCAGGTCGAACAGCACATAGAGCATCGCCTGCCCGGGCCCGTGATGGGTGATCTGTCCGCCGCGATCTGTTTTAACGACGGGGATATTGGGCGGATTAAACAGTAGATGCTCTGGCTTGCCTGCGACGCCCTGCGTAAACACGGGCGGGTGCTCGACGATCCAGAGTTCGTCTTCGGTTTCTTTGTGGCGAACATCGGTGAAAGCGCGCATTTCGGCCCACGCAGTGTCATAGTCGACGCGACCCAACTCCCGAATTTTCACTGCGATTTACAACGCCCAGACTACGTCGACGTGATCGGTCAAATCCTGATACAGCGAATCGAGTTGCGCTTTCGATTGCGCCACAAAATTCACTGAAACAGCAAGGTATTTGCCGCCGCTTGATTCACGCACGGTCACGGTCGTCGGATCAAAATCCTTGACGTGACGACTCACGATTTCGACGACGGTTGCCTCCAGGCCTGGTGTGTTTTTGCCCGCAACTTTCAATGGATAGTCAGTAGGGAATTCGAACAGCGTGTCTTTGTACGCCGCGATCTTCGCGGGAGTCTGCGCGTGTTCGGGCTTGGCTGCGGGTTTGGGTGAATTGGAATCAGTCATGGCCGAACAAATCCTCTTGAACAAGTGCAAACATTTTCTTGAACACCGGCCCCGGTTTGCCCTTGTGCGCCGCGTTGCCAATGGGCTTGTCGTCGAGGGTCGTGATCGCGAGCACACCTTTGCTGGACGACGACAACCACATCTCGTCCGCCGCCCACATTTCCGCCGCCGGAATCGGTCGCACTTCGAGTTTCATACCTGCCTTTTTCGCGAGGTCGGACACTGCGTCGAGCGTGATGCCGCCAAGAATATGGTTATCTTTGGGTGCCGAAACAATGGTATCGCCGAACACGCAGAACACGTTCGACGCCGAAGCCTCAGTGAGAAAACCATCGCGCAGCATGACGACTTCAGCACCGCCCTGCTCGCTGGCGTGCTGCTTCGCGAGCACATTGCCTAGCAGCGAAATGCTCTTGATATGACAGCGATGCCAGCGCGTATCCGGGTAGGTGTAGCAAGGCACGCCGTTGTCGATTTGCTCCTGCGTGAGCTTCGGCAGCGGGTTCGACATCATGAATACCGTGGGTGTCACGCCCACCGGAAAACTGTGATCGCGCTTGGCAACGCCGCGTGTGATTTGCCAATACACGCCCTGATCGTGCGTACCGTTTTTTTCTACGATCTCATGAACGAGCTTCGTCCATTCAGCGTTCGAATACGGATTGGTCAGACCGATCTCTTTGCATGAATTATTGAGGCGAACCAGATGTCCTTCGAGTCGATACGGCTTGCCGTTGATCACCGGCACGTATTCGTAAACGCCATCGCCATAAATAAAGCCACGGTCAAGCACGCTGACTTTGGCGTCCTCAATCGGCATCCATGCACCGTTCAAAAAAATCATTTCGCTAACCCTTTGAAAAACAATAGCACTGAGTGCCACATCCGCTTCCAGATGGGGGCAGCGGGCGCAGATTCCATTGCGATGATATTGCGCTCGTAAATTAAATTTCCGGCACGTTTAACCTTGAGCAAACCCACCGTATCGCCCGCTGAAATGGGGCCGAATTTGGGTTCGACGATGGTCAATTCAGTCGTGATGTCCCAGACTTTTCCAGTCGTCGTCACAGCGGTGACATCATCGTTGAAGCCAACGGGAATGGAGTCCACGGTGGACTTCCAGACGGTCAATTGCTGGATTGGTTTTTTCGCTTCGTACAGTCGCTTCGGCTCGAACGCAGTGAACGCCCAATCGATCAATTTGCGCGATTCATTGATGCGCGCGGCCTCGCTGGTCGCACCAAGCACGACCGTCAACAATTTGCGCGGCGAACGATTGACCGTTGAAATCAGACACCAGCCCGCCGCGTCGGTGTGACCCGTTTTCAGGCCATCCACTGTGGGATCAAGGAACAGCAGGCGATTGCGATTCTGCTGAGTTATTTTGTTGAATGTGAACGATTTCTCGGAGTAGAACTTCGTGTACTGCGGAAAATCACGCATCAGTGCGAGCGACAGTATGGCGAGGTCATGAGCGGTGGAATGGTGGCCCTGTTGGGTGAGGCCGGTCGGGTTCAAAAACTGGGTGTCATCCATGCCGAGCTTTTTGGCCTGCCGATTCATTCTGGCAACGAAGTCGCTCTCGTTCCCGGCGACGGCAATGGCAAGCGCGATCGCAGCGTCGTTGCCCGATTGAATAATCAAGCCGCGGATCATGTCCTCTGCGGTCACCGGAGCACCGGGCGCAATGAACATGCGCGAACCCTCGGCCTTCCACGCCCGCTCGGGCACCACCAGGCGCTGGCCAAGGCTGATCTGTTTTTGCTGCAACGCATCGAACACGAGATACGCCGTCATCAATTTGGTCAGCGAGGCGGGGTCGCGCTTTTGCCGCGTGTTTTGTTCGGCGAGCACCTGACCGCTGGTCGCTTCGACGACGAGATACGCCGCTGCGTTGACAGCGGGAACCGGGATTTCAACGACTGCGGGGGCAGCTGCCGTGGCTGCCGTCGAAGGTGCCGATACGGCGGTCTGCGCCAGCGCAAATAGAGAAGACGCAGCGACAAGCGCGGCCGTCGCGGAGAAAACAAGGGGGCGTAGAGTCACTTGGGCGCGATCAGTGGCGAAGGAGCGCCCATTTTACGAGTTGGCAACTTGCGAGCTACGCGCGCGGTTGACCAAGAAATTCATAGTCCACCTCGGGCTTGCTGCCCGCGATGATGTCAGCCAAAGCTTTGGCTGAGCCAGCGCCTTCGGTCCAGCCCAAGGTTCCGTGCCCCGTGTTGAGATACAAATTCTTCAATCTGGATTGCCCGATGATCGGCAGATTGGACGGCGTTGCCGGACGCAAACCTGTCCAGTATTCAACCGATTCCCAGTCGCATAGATCAGGGAAATGATGCTTCGCGCGGCGCGTCAATGCCTCGCAGCGCACCGGATTAAGCGTCGTATCGAAACCGTTGAGTTCTGCCGTTCCCGCGATACGCAAGCGATCACCAATCGTGGTGAACACGATTTTCATTTCGTCATCGGTAATGCTGCCCAGCGGCGCACCGGGTTTGTTGACGATGGGGAGTGTGGCGCTATAGCCCTTGGCGGGGTAGATCAAAGCGTCGACGCCGGCACCTGCGAGCATGGCGGTGGAGTATGAACCGAGTGCGACGACGTAATCATCTGCCGTCAGGGTTTCGCCCTTGCCATCACTCGAAGTCACTATGACGCCCGAGACCGCGCCACCTTCACGCTCAATGCGTTTGATCGTCATGTCGTATCGAAACTCCACGCCCATCTTCGCGGCGAGCTTGGCCAGCGCGATGGTGAATTTGTACGCATCACCCGACTCGTCATTCGGCGCATAAATCGCACCGGCTAACGTGGGCGCAGTGTGCGCCAATGCAGGCTCGATCTTCACCGCTTCCGCTACCGTCAGCACATCACGCCGCTCACCGTTCCGAATCAACAATTGCGCGGCTTCTGCAGCGTCGTCAAAGCTCGCCCGATTCGAGTGAATCATCATGATCCCGGCTTCGGCGTGGTCGTACTCAATGCCCGTTTCATGGCGCAGCGCCTGCAAAGTACGACGACTGTATTCGGACAAACGCATCGCCTGCAAGGTGTTGTGCTCGGCGCGGCTGGGCAAACATTCGTAGAGAAAGCGCAAACCCCAGCGCCACTGGTTCACGTCCATGCGCAGGCGGAAAAGCAGCGGCGCGTCTTCCTTGCCGAGCCATTTCAAAATTTTGAACGGTGCATGCGGGCTTGCCCACGGATCAGACTGGCTCACCGAAATCTGGCTGCCGTTGGCAAAGCTCGTTTCCAGCGCCGGGCCCGGCTGACGATCAACGACCGTCACCTCGTAGCCGCGTTGCCGCAAAAAATACGCCGTGTGTACGCCGAGAATGCCGGCACCAAGAACGAGAACACGCTTCATGAGCTTTTGACCGTAAAAATGCCGCTTGTGGCGACCAATACGGTGGATGCTAGAAAGATTCGTATCGGAAAGCCATAGCCAGTGAGCTACGCATGCGAAATGCGCATGGCCATCGCACGCTGACCGATGCCAATAGACATTCGTTATGAGCAAGCGGCATGAACAGCGACGCTCAAAACTCGGTGTGCAGGCGAACCGATGCGACGCGCACCGGCCCGCGATCCGCGTTATAGGCGGGATTACGGATGGACTGAAAGTCCGCGCTGAGCCACGCCGCTTTCATCACATTCCAGCGATAGAAGGCCTCAGTGATCGTTTCCGGGCGATAGTTGAGTGCGCCGTCGCCGATAAAAAATCCAAGACCACCGCGAGCCAGATAAGCGCGATGCGACGCCGATAGTTCGTTGCTTGCGAGCGCCAGCCCAATCACGTCCTGACTGCGACCCCACGACGCGCCCGTGATCGACGTCCCCAGAGACAGCGATCGGTCAATCTCGGTGTATGCATAGGTTTCGGTCTTGCCGTCAGCCCACATCGCGCGCGCAAAAACACCAATCTCCGGCGTGATTGACTGCTCGGCGTTGATGCCGACGCCCACTTTTGCACGCTGCCCTGTTCGTACGTTTTCAATACTGGGCGTCGTTCCCGTGCGATCCGCCAGCGTCAGCGCGTCGCTGAAGCGTGCCATCGTCGCAACATTGCAGAAAGCGAGCAGGCGCAACTTCCCCGGCTGGCTGGCCAGCGTGTGCGCGCGTTCAATCTCGATCTGATCGCCGTAGTTTTTGAACAGACGGTAGTCAAGCGACTGCCCGTTCGGTTGCTTCGGTTGTGCAAAGCGCCCGAAGCGAATCGCCCAGTCATCGCGAAAATATTCCAGCGCAAAACCCGAGGTATAGCCGCGCGCATCAGCCGCGAAATCGAACGCGCCGTGAGTCAACAACGCCCAGTTCAAAAACTCCGCGCGTGGATCATGCGCATAGGTGTTGTCGTCAAATAAGTCCTGCACCGACAGCGTGCCCGCGGTGAACACCAGACGCTCTTTGCGTTGGGTTCCGGCCAGTTGATTGGTGTCGGCTTCGACCTTTTGCTCATCGCCGCCCAAGTCCCAGGTTTGCCGCAGCAACGAGCGCGCGCGATAAAGCTTCAGCACGGCACCCGAGGTACGCGCCAACTCGCCGTTCGGAAAGCCGCCCAGCCCGGTCAAGCCTGAGAGCGGGACGCCTTGAGCGACTTCCGGGTTGAGATAAATCTCGGTACCGGGCCAGAGTCGAACGCCAAATGCAGCGGTCGCCGTGAACGAGTAGCTGGCTTCCTGACTGGACGAAAGGCTGTTGCCGCCCGAGTACGCTGCGCGAAACGCCCGTTTGCTTTGAGTGACGTAAGTTGACTGAAACCGGACGTCCCAATCGAATGGAGACGCTGTGGGAATGGCATCTTCGGCAGTCGCGGCTGGCGAAAAAAGCGCCAAAAGCAGACAGCCGAGTAAAGCGAGCGATTTCAAATCAAAGCGGCGTGGAAGCATGCGTCACCGGGGTCGGATCGAGCGCGGCGAGCGGATTGCCCGAGCAGCGACTTACCCGATTATCTCTCGAGCTTAAATCAGCTTCGTGAAACCTTCGTGACAGGTGGCACAGCAATCTTGACCCCCGCTGTGGTGCCGCGCAGTTTCCACATCACGCGCAGCCCGAGCAACACGGCGAACACACAGGCGTAAATAATCGGCTGCGTCAGATCCTTTTTCACCAGCCACCAGTAGTGCACAACGCCAAGAATCGCGATGACATACACGAGATAGTGAATACGCTGCCAGAGCTTCGCGCCGAGCTTTTTGATGATGGCGTTGTTCGATGTCACTGCGAGCGGAATAAAAAGCAAAAACGCCGCAAAACCGACCGTAATGAAGGGTCGCTTGATCACGTCCTTGATAATATCTTCGACATCAAAAAATCGGTCAAACCAGATGTAGGTTGTGAAGTGAAGACAGACGTAGAAAAACGCCAGAAGCCCGGCGGTGCGGCGCAGGCGAATGAGCCACGGCCAGTTCAAAAGTTTGCGCAAAGGCGTGATGGACAACGTCACGGCGAGCCCCACCAGCGTCCACGTTCCAGTCGAACGAGTGATGAATTCGATAGGATTTGCGCCGAGTTGATCGGTGAAGAAGCCAACGACCAGACGAAGTAGCGGCAACATTCCCAGCAGAATCAGCGCCCATTTGACGCGCTGCACCGCAGGCGTGCTGGGGTTCTTCCAGGTACGCGTGACGACGGGACTACCGTTTGAGCTTGCTAGGTGAAGAGTCATAAGAGCGGAAATCGCGTCAATACGGGCGGGCGGTCGCTTGAATCGCAAAAACAAACAAAATGCATTCGATCCCTATTCCATTTACGGGCATTGATGTCATGCCGTCGGTTACAGCGGACAGGCAAGACAGAAGAACCAGCTGCCAAAAATTACAGAGCCACCCATCGACAACGCCTAAAGAATGAGAATGCAGTGCGTTAAATCAAGCTTGTCGTAACGACGCAACAAAGCTTACGCCGCTGTGATGAAATTGGCATAAACGTCGTGACCGCTTTCCCAGATCACAGTTGGTGAAGCACCAATGGCGCACTCTCAACAGCGAATCAGAGCAACGCAACAATGTTCGGGTAAGCACTTGGACTTGACGCATTGTCATTATTCTAGAATTGGGATGCTTTGTGCCTGCGGCACGCTGGATAAAAACTCGATGAGAGACAAGGCAACGGACGCCGCCAAATCATCGAATAGGTATTTAAAACATATAAGTTGGGGTAGTTAACAATGCGTAACTTCGTGATTCTGGCAATACTAGCCATCACAGTGGTGGGCTGTAATTCAGTACCGATTTCTAACGTCAGCACGACGCCTGTTACGACTGCATCGAACAAATCGCTGAGCCAGGATCAGGTACGTGCTGCCATTGTTCGCGCGGGTGCGGCGCTCGGCTGGCAGTTTAAGGACGAAGGCGCAAGCACGCTGAATGGCTCGATCAACTTGCGCACCCATTCGGCTGATATAGAGATTCCCTATTCTGCGACCAGTTACAGTATCAAATATCGTTCCAGTACAAACCTGGATGCAAAAGATGGCAGCATCCACAAAAACTACAACGGCTGGATTCGGAACTTGAACCGTGGCATTGCCGCTGAGCTTTCGAAATTATGATGCTGCCGGCGACCGCATCTGCGTTTTCCGCGCGCGAACTCGCGACTCTGGTCGTCGAAGGGCTCCATCTTGAAGATTTGGATCCGCAGCAGCTAGATCTGACTGCCCCACTGTTCGATGGTGGACTCAATCTGGATTCGCTTGACGTTCTGGAAATATCTCTAGTCATTCAGCAGCGCTACGGCGTCAAATTGAAGGCGGATGATCCCAACAACAAGGCGATCTTTGCCTCACTGCAGAGCCTTGCCGATCACGTTGCCGCAGTGCTGAGCGCCAGAGGCTAGTCCGGACGTGACCTGGTTTGAGCCGCTCGCTACAGTGGCTTCGTGGCAAACCTTCTCGGCGCTGTTGCTACTTTGGCTGGCATTTTTCTTCGGTCGCACGCTGCGAACGGGACAGGTACCGCTCATCGAGCGAATTGCCCGCATCAGTGATCCAACTCTGACCACGGCGCTCTGTCGATACACGCGAAGTCTGACGGCCGTCTGGTCCGCCTATTTTGTGGTTGCGGCAGTCCTGTCGCTGACCCGGAGCACTGCGTCCGTCTGGACGGGTGCCTGGGTCTGGTTAGGTGCTGCTGTACTTTTCATTGGTGAGCACCAATTGCGCCCGCACCTGTTTCCCGAGCAGACATTCCCCGGCGTGATGCAGCAGATACGCGACACTTGGCATGTGTGGCATGTCGGCCAGAAAAAATCGGATTGACTCTGTCTGTGCGTCCGCTAACCGATGTGCCCCTCCTGGCAGCGCCCAGTCACCTGGACGCACCGGCTGTAGTGGGCGCAGACCATGTTTGGACCTGGCGTCAGATACATGCCGCATCAGTTGTACTTGCCGAGCAGTTAGAGGACGTCGCGACACTCTGCAACTTGTGCGCTTCGCGCGTCGGATTTCTAGTTACCTGGCTTGCGGCGATGCGTTGCGGCTGCCAGCAATTACTTCCGCCTTCCGGTGGTCACTCCGATCTGGTTGCGATATTGCAATCTAGCGCGCGCCCGCTCATCATCGTCGACGACATTCAGTTGCTCAAACCACACTGGGCAGAGCACGCACGCTGCCGGGTTCATGTCCCGCAGGTCGTGGCGCTGCCGTTTGCCGATGCCGATTTAGCGTGGTCACCGGATTGGGACGCGCCCACCGTGCGCCTGTACACATCCGGTAGTACTGGCGATCCCGAACCGCAGATCAGGACATTGCGGCAATTGGTACGTGGTGCGCAATTGCTTGGCGCGCAACTTGATCGGGAAATCAATGGCGGATTGTCGGCGGTGCGCCAGATCATCTCCAGCGTGCCGCCGCAGCACATGTTTGGCGTTGAGACTTCGGTCATGCTTTCACTGGTGCATGGTATTCCGGTACACGAATGTCGTCCGTTGCTTGCTGCCGACATTTGTGCAGCGCTCGCGGGTTGCGAGGGTGGTGTCGCCTGGGTGGCGACCCCACTGCATTTGCGCGCTGTCGCGCAATCCGGAGAAATCTTGTCCAACTGCCGCGTTGTGATTTCTTCCACGATGCCACTTGCGCCAGCTCTAGCGATGCAGGCCGAACTGTTTGCGGAGGCACCCGTACTTGAGATCTACGGATCGACCGAAACCGGAGCCATAGCGATTCGCCGAAGCGTGCGTGGTGCGCAGTGGCAAGCAATGGCGTGCGTACGCGTTGAAGCGCTATCAACGGGCGCGGGCATTCGGGTTTGGGGCGAACACTTTCCTTCGCCACAGACACTCGAAGACCAGATCGCGACGGACGCGGAAGGCAACTTCACGTTACTAGGGCGCAAGGGCGACGTCATCAAGATTGCCGGGCGACGCGCTTCACTGGCAGGGCTAAACCTGCTGCTGCAAGACTTGCCGGGCCTGACCGATGGCGTGTTCTATCTGCCCGATACCGGTGAAGCTACGCAGCGGCTTGTGCTGATACATGCGGGAGCGCGCTTGAATCGCGCAGCAACGACGAACTGGCTACGAGCACGCATGGATCCCGTATTCCTGCCGCGCAGCATTATCTGCATCGAGCGCCTGCCACGTACGGACAATGGAAAATTGCAGCAGTCGGCTCTTATGCAGATATTCTCTGAATGGCGAGCCGGCGTGGATGGGAAATGATGCGCATTGGGTTTGATTTTTGTGTCCTTGCGAGCCATCCGTCCCTGCCCGGACATTTTCCTGACCAACCTGTGGTGCCCGGGGTTGTATTGCTCGATCACGTGATGACACATCTGCAGAAAGTGACAGGTCGACGAATTACTCAACTGCAACACGTAAAGTTCACTGCACTCGCGCGGCCCGACGAACAGAATCACGTTCGGTGCGAACTCACCGCTGCGCGAGTGTCGTTTCGTGCCACGACGCTGCGCGATGGAGCGGTGATCGAACTCGCCAATGGCATGCTATTGCTGCAGGGTACTGACAGGTCCACGCAATGAAACACTGGACCGAGCGTAGCGAACGCGGCAGCGTGTGGTTGATCCGCCTGATTGTCTGGCTGGCGCGAGCAGTGGGGCGCCCCCTGTGCCGTGCGCTGCTGCATCCGATTGTGTTTTATTTTGTGCTGACTGATGGTGTCGCGCGTCGTGCATCGACCGAGTTCCTGCAGGCAGTGAATGGTCGGCCAACGCGCTGGATAGAGGTGTTTGCCCACATCTATTACTTTGCATCCACGCTGCTTGACCGTGTCTACATGGCAGCAGGCGACTTTGACCGGTTTCAGGTCACGATCGAAGGACTGCCACTGGTAGATCGTGCGCTACAGCCCGGCGGAGGCTGCCTGCTGCTGGGCTCGCACCTCGGCAGCTTTGATTTAATGATTCTCGCGCATCGCGCACTGGATTCGCGCCCGGTTAACGTGATGATGCGTGTCGATCCGCGCTCGCGGGTCCGGAACATTGCAGGCATTGATGACGGCACGCTGCGCGTGATTCCGCTGGGTCAGCCAGACAGTTTTTTGCGCGCCTATGATCTGCTCACTCAGGGTGAGATCGTTGCCGTCCTGGCTGACCGGGTTGACGGAGCGGCCAGCCTGCCAGTGAACTTTCTGGCTCGGGGCACAGCGATGCCGATTGCCCCCCACGTACTGGCGGCTCGCAGTGGCGTCCCAACGCTCATGTGCTTCGGGCTCTACGAAGGCGGAAATCGTTATCGCATCGAATTTGTCGAATCTGGCGCAACTGCGTCAAGCGCCAGCCGCGGTGCCGAATTGCAACCAGTTGTTGACCAGTATGCCGCGATGCTCGAACAGTATGCCCGGCGCTACCCACTGAACTGGTTCAACTTCTATCCTTATTGGCGTACCGACGGGGGCGCAACATGACCATTGCGTTTCTGCGGCGCATGACGCTCGCGTTAGCTCTGGCCGGTTTAGGCGCGACTTCAGCGCACGCACTCACACTCGCCGAATTGCAGCGCATGTTGAAGACTTCTCCGGTAGTGGACGTGCCTTTTCACGAAGTACGCGAATCGCCCTGGCTGACAATGCCGGTCGAGTCACGGGGAACGATGCGCTCTACGTCTCAAAGTCTGGAAAAACGCGTCGAATCTCCTCGCCAGGAGACGTGGCGGCTTTTGCCTGATCGTATGGAGTGGGTGGGGGCAGACGGCATTGAGCGCAAGCAAATACTTTTCGCTCAGGCTCCGGCAGTGGCGACGCTGGCCAATGCAATTCGCCGCATCGTGGCGGGTGATTTGCAAGCTTTGGAGTCGGATTTTCGAATTTCACTCAGCGGCGACGAGCGACACTGGACGGCGCAATTGCATCCCGCAGACGCCAAAACAGCGCGCTATCTGGATCATCTGGAGATGCTGGGTGCAGGCGCGCAACTACAAGCCCTCATTGTCGTTGAGCGACAGGGTGAACGCACCACTACGCGCTTCCGCCCATAACCCAGAACGCAGGATTGCCATGTACGAACACGACCCATTGAGCGCGATTGACGCCGTCACCGCAGCGCAGTGGCTGGCATTTGCGCCGCTGGCGTTTCAGGCCACCGCGATCATGCGCGATCGCGGCGTGCTTGCTGCACTCGCGGAAGCCGATACAACCGCAGGCCGTTCGATTGACGAGGTCGCGGTCTCCTGCGGTTTGTCGGTCTACGCCGTTCGCGTACTGCTCGAAGCCGGGCTCGGCTTGCACATCGTCTGGCGGCGCGATGAACGCTACCATCTCGGCAAACTCGGACGATTCCTGCTTGACGACGAGATGACCGGAGTCAACTTCGATTTCACTCGCGACGTCTGCTATCAGGCCGCAGCTCATCTGGATGAGTCGCTGAGTCAGGGGCGACCTGCGGGCCTCAAGACGCTGGGCCCGTGGAACACGCTCTATGAAGGGCTATCGGCCCTCTCCGAACCAGCGCGAGGCAGTTGGCACGCGTTCGATCATTTTTATTCAGATCGTGCGTTCCCCGCTGTTTGCGAACGTCTCGCAAACGATCTACCGACGCGCATGCTTGATGTGGGCTGCAACACTGGGAAGTGGGCCGAGCTTTGCCTGGGCCGTTTTCCAGAATTACAGGTCGGATTGGTCGACTTATCGCCGCAGCTTGAGCGCGCTCGCGCGCGTTTGACGGCAGCAGGGTTAGTTGAACGGGTTCAACTGCATCCCCTCAATTTACTTGACCCCAAGGCCGTGCTACCCGGAGGGTATGACCTGATTTGCATGAGTCAGTTTCTCGACTGCTTCTCGGATGAGCAAATCGTCGATATTCTCGTTAAGGTGCGAGCTGCGCTGCCAGCGGGTGCACGACTGTGGATTCTTGAGCTGTTTTGGGATCGGCAGCGCTTCGCGGCTGCCGCACTAAGCCTGCAACAGACGTCGCTATACTTTGCCTGCATTGCCAACGGGAATAGCCAGATGTATGACTCAGCAGTGTTCCTGAAACTCGTCGAGCGATCAGGCTTCGTGGTGACTGCGCTGACTGATGGTGTGGGTGGTTACCACACACTTCTGGAGTGCATCGTGGCCGCCTGAGTGCAGCCCGCCATTCTTTTTGTTATCGGATCTCAGTTTGCTTGGTATCTCGGCCTCTACTGTCGTGCACCCTGCGGGGCACGGCGTTGCCGCTTTGTGGAGCGCAATCGAGCAGTGTCGCACCGGTCTGCGACAAAACGACTTGACCTGGTGCGATCTGCCGGGCTGGATCGGCGCAGCACCGGACGTTGACGACACAGCGCTGCCCAAGCACTTGCAATCGTGGGAATGCCGCAATCATCGTCTCGCCTGGTTAGCGCTTCAAGACTCGCTTTTTTCTCAGGCGGTCGCTGCCGCGATTTCCCGTTATGGCGCGATCCGCATTGGCCTGATTCTCGGGACGAGTACGTCCGGCATTCGTAGCTCCGAGATTGCCTACGCGCAACGGCGCGAGACAGGTCAATGGCCAGCCAGCTTTCAGTATCGCCGCAGCCATTCTGTCGATGCGCTGTGCCGCTTCACCGCTACCGTACTGAGTCTGCAAGGCCCGATGGTCGCCGTCTCCACGGCGTGTTCGTCGAGTGCGAAAGTATTTCTGACCGCTCAGCGCTGGATTGAAGCTGACTTGATTGACGCTGCCGTAGTCGGTGGCGTCGACAGTCTGTGTTTGTCAACACTTCATGGTTTCGACGCGTTGCAGTTGCTTTCACAACAGATTTGTCGGCCTTTTGATGTCGCGCGCGACGGTATTTCGATTGGCGAAGCTGCGGGTTTCGTGCTGCTTGATCGCGCGCCTGCGCCCGTGCATTTTCTGGCCGGTGGCGAATCCAGTGATGCCTGGCACATGTCGACGCCACATCCATCCGGGCAAGGCGCGCAGGATGCGATGCGCGCTGCACTCGCTGCCGCCGATCTGACTTCGGGTGATATTGGCTACGTCAACGCGCACGGAACCGCCACGCCTGCCAATGACCGCGCAGAGGCGACCGCGCTGGCAACGGTATTTGGCGAGCGCGGGGTTGCAGTGTCGTCAACTAAAGGCGTCACCGGCCATACGCTGGGTGCGGCCGGCATTGTCGAAGCCATCGTGACCACCACAGCACTCGAAAAACAGGTTCTGCCCCCCTCTGTAAATTTACTTAACCCGGATCCCGATCTACGGGCGCTTGATCTCATAGCTGATGTGCGATCCGCGCGTTTTCGCTACGCCATGAGCAATAATTTCGGATTCGGTGGCAGTAATTGTGCGCTGATTTTCGGTCGCTCTGATTAACGTGAAAAGCCTGCGCTTCAACCTTCATGCGGCCGGCGTACTTGCCCCGGGCATAGATTCTGTGGCCGATTTACGCGCAGCTTGCCGTGCTGCGCAGCCGCCTGCGCCGCTGACATCCGTACAACTGCCCAGCCCGTCTGCACTACCTGCCAACGAGCGTCGCCGCAGCAGTCAGGTCGTGCGGTTAACGCTGGCCTGCATCGAACAGGCGTTGCAGACAAGTCCCTTTCCGGCTGACGCGTTGCGCTCGGTATTTGCTTCCGACGAAGGCACTGGCGAGGTATGCCAGCAAATGCTTGAAGCACTGGCCACCACACGCCAGATCTCGCCATTGTTGTTCACCAACTCGGTACACAACGCGCCTTCCGGTTACTTCTCGATCGCCTGGCGCAATCGCCAGTCGGCGACCGTTGTCAGCCTTGGGCTGGAGAGCTTCGCCAGTGGGCTGCTGTGCGCTGTGTCTGAAGCTGTTTCCGCTGAACAACCGGTTCTACTTGTCGCCTATGACCCGGCAATGAGCTCGCCGATGGACGAGTTATTGCCGGTTCGCGAAGCGATGGCCACTGCGTGGATCATTACTGCCGGATCAGTAGCTACGGGCGCGCCGCTGTTAGCGTCATTTGCGTTGACGCTGGAGCGGGATGAAACGGTATCACCATCTGCGTGGCCGAGCTGGATGCCCGAGACTTGGGCCGCTCACAGCAGCGCGCGAGCGTTAGCGGCGTTGGCTTTGCTGGACGCAGCACCGGACACGATCCTTCGCTTCACATTGGGCGCGCAGCTACTGTGTCTGCGACGCGTTGATGAAGTCCCCGCATGATGCTGGATAGCGTCGGTATTCAACGCATCGTACCGCAGACGGGGGCGATGTGTTTGCTCGAAGCCGTAACCCGGTGGGACGCCACGCAGATCGTCTGCCGTGCGTTGCCGCCCAACGCGGCGCATCCGCTCGCGCGCGACGGCGTCGTTCCGGCGGTGGCAGCAGTCGAATACGCGGCACAAGCCACGGCAATACATGGTGCGCTGTTGAACAATGCGACTGCGCCTCAGGCGGGCTTGCTGGCCAAGCTCACCGACGTGACATTAGACTGCGATAGTGTTCCCGTCAACGGCGGACCGCTCAATGTGCAGGCCGCATTAGTCAGCGCTTCTGCCGCAGGATGCCTCTACACCTTTAAAGTGACCACTGTGCTCGGCCCCATTGCACAGGGTCGCCTGATGATCGCTTTTTCGCGAACAGCATGATGAAAAAACCTCAGTCTCAATCTCGACGCGCGCTGGTCACTGGCGGTAGCGGTGCGATCGGCGCGGCCATCTGTCGCGCCTTAGCGAGACAAGGTTTGCACGTTGTAGTGCATGCCAATCAAGGCATTGATCGTGCGCAATCGTTAGTAGCCGAGCTGGTGGCAACGGGCGGGCAAGCCAGCGCGATCTGTTTCGATCTCGCCAACGCGGATCAGGTGCAAAACGCCGTCGAAACCCTGCTCGCGAGCGGCCCCATTCAGGTACTGGTAAACAATGCAGGCGTGCATCGCGATGTGCTCATGGCGGGTATGGAATATGCTGCCTGGCAGGAGGTCATCGACACAAACTTGAACGGTTTTTTCCGCGTCACACAGCCGCTTTTGCTACCTATGGTTCGCACTCGCTGGGGACGAATTATCAACATCAGTTCTGTTTCGGGCCAAGCGGGTAACCGGGGCCAGGCTAACTACGCAGCGTCCAAAGCCGGTTTGCATGGTGCTACCAAATCACTCGCGATTGAGTTGGCCGGGCGAGGGATTACGGTCAATGCCGTTGCACCCGGAGTGATTGACACGGGTATGGCTGAAGCCGCATTTCCTCCCGAGAAAATCAGGCAAATGGTACCCACTGGGCGAGCAGGCCGACCTGATGAAGTCGCCGCATTGGTGGCCTTTCTGGCGTCGGACGCCGCGAGCTACATCACCGGTCAGATCATTGCGGTCAACGGCGGACTGTACTGAGCATGGCGTCGACAGAAACTCCGCAATGGGGCCTGTTCTGGGACGATGTGTGGATGGTAATCCCGGCCTACAACGAAGCGCGCACCATTCGCTCGCTGGCGCAGGCGACACTGAGGCAATGTCCACGCGTCATCGTCGTAGATGATGGCTCTAGCGATGGCACTGCCGAACAGGTGCATGATCTGACAGTCACGCTTTTGACACATCCCACCAACCAGGGCAAAGCGGAGAGTTTGCGCACCGCGTTCAACTACGCACTTGCCCAGCATGCACGCTGTGTCATTGCGCTCGATGGCGACGGTCAGCATGACCCCGACGATGCGCCCGGTCTGTTGGCGGCGTGGCAAAAGCACCCAACGAGCATCGTCATTGGCGCACGCTTGCATGATCGTGCCGCGTTTCCGCTGGCGCGCTATCGCGCTAATCGGTTCGCCTGCTTCTGGATCTCGTGGGCTGCGGGCCACCCCATCGCAGATTCACAGTCGGGCTTTCGTGTCTACCCGCGTGACGTCATGTGCATTGCGCTCGACGGAAGCGTGCATGGCAACCGCTTTACGTTTGAAAGCGAGATATTGATCGAAGCGGCGCGGCAAAACCATCGCACACTGGCGGTGGCGATTCGCGGTCGATATCCCGAGAATGCACGTCCCAGCCACTTTCGCCCGGTCTTTGATATTGCGAAGATCGTGGTGATGGTCGCCGGGCGGCTGCTACGGCAAGGCATGGCGCCTTTGGGCTTATGGCGCAGCCTTAAACCCGCCGTGGTGCTACCGGGCCGACCGCCCGACACTCGGTATGAATCGCATGGGGTCGATGCGCCGGGCGATGCCTCGCGATGAACGAGAACACTTGCGTTCTGGCGGCAGAGCAGCTCGTCTATCGCTATCCGAAGCGGCTCGAACCCGCGTTGAACGGCGTCAGCCTGCAACTTGTGCGCGGTCAGGCCGTGGGGCTGCTGGGGCCGAATGGTTCGGGCAAGTCAACCCTGATCAATCTGCTCAATGGGCTCCGCGCGCCTCAGAGCGGGCACATTACTCACGGCGCCGAGCGTAAGGCTGTCGTTGCCTGGGTGCCTCAGGAATACGCGTTCTACCCAGATCTAAGCTGTCGCGAGAATTTGCGCTTTTTTGCCGGCATGCTGGACTTGACGACGAATGAGGCAACCCGCCGTGTTGACGCCGCGCTGTCGGCCTGCCTGCTGCACGAGTTCGCCGAACAACGCGCGCGGCATTGCTCGGGCGGTGTGCGTCGTCGATTGAATCTGGGCATCGCCCTGCTGCAACAACCCGACGTGCTGCTGCTTGACGAACCGACGGTGGGGGTGGACCCGCAATCGCGAAGCTTCCTGCTTGACCGGGTGCGCGACCTGATGCGCGCAGGCACTGCGGTGCTCTACGCAACGCACTACATGGAAGAAGTGAGCGCGGTGTGCTCACAGATTCTGCTGCTCGATCACGGCCGCGTCCTGGCCAGTGGCGCGCTTGACACGCTGTTGCGTGGCGAGGGCGACGTGCCGTTTGCAAATCTGGAAGCGCTGTTCACGCATTACACGCAGCGCGGGCTGCGCGATTGATCAGTGACATCATGACGAACCCCCGTCACCACCTGTCAAAACTCATGCAGCTTGTCATGAAGGAATGGCGGCTTTTGCTGCGTAATCCCCATGGTCTGGCCGCTTTGTTTCTGATGCCGTCAGCCTTCGTGCTGGTGATGTCCTTTACGCTGAAAAACACGTTGATCGTGCGGGTGCCGCTTCCTGCAACGGGTTGGGTGCTTGAAGACAAAAGCCCGATTGCCGCGCAATGGTCGCGCGAGTGGCTGGCCCGCCCGGACATGAAGAGTTTTGTGTCACGCGACGCGCTAAAGGCGGCGCTAAAAGCACGGCAAATCGATGCCGGCATCATTGTGCATGCGCCCTGGCTGGGCGACGACGGTCGACCGCGCACCGAAGCCGTCGAAATGTGGCTTGGCAATCGCGTGCAACCGGCGGCAGCGGCGCGGCTGCGCGCGGAACTGAGCTTCTCGATGTTGCAGGTGCAAATGAAAATTGCCGCCGCCGAGGCCGGGCCGTTCGCGAGCGTATTGCTCAGCAGCGCCGCCAGCAGCGAATTGCTGCCTGAGCACGGTGCGCCGACGATCCGTTATCTCTATGAAATCGAATCCGGCCGAACCATGACGGCTGTGCAGCAGAGCGTACCGGCGTGGCTCATCTTTGGCATGTTCTTCGTGGTCATCCCGATTGCTGGCGTGTTGATTCAGGAGCGCAATGATCGAACGTTGACACGTCTGACGACTTTTGGCGTATCGCCGGGTCAAGTACTCGCCGGGAAGCTGATTGCCCTCATGCTGTTGAACTGGGTACAACTGGCCTTCATGCTGCTGGTCGGACGTGTGCTGGTGCCGTTGTTGGGCGGGGACGCGCTCAATTTGAGCATCGCGTATGGCTGGTTTTTGCTGATGGTCGCAGCGACGAGCGCGGCAGCGGTGGGGCTGGGGCTATTGATCGCCGCCCGCACGCGCAGCTTTGAGCATGCCGCTGCGCTGGGCGGTGGCATCAATGTGATTCTGGCGGCGATTGCCGGCGTCATGGTGCCGCGCATGTTGATGCCGCCGACGCTACAAACCGTGTCGGAATATTCGCCCATGGGATGGGCGCTCGATGGCATGCAATCGGTGTTTCTTGGCGACCCGGACGCCGCGTTTATCCTGCCGCGTGCCGCGCTCCTGTTGGCGTTCGCCGCAGTGTGTCTGCTACTAAGCTGGCAGCCCATTCGACATCAGGAACCCGCCTGATCCAGACCGCCAGCGCAAACGGGCGACAGCTACGATGCGAACAGCCATGTGTGAAGCATCCTGCCCGGTGCCAGAGCGAAGCTGCCTGCGACCAGAATACCGCCGATATACACCCCAATCATCGACCGCGCATGCGCGCCAACGTTATGACTTTTGGCGGCGAAATACGCGTGAGGAACCAACGTAAGTACGACAACGCTAAAAATATGAATGAAGCCAAAGTGACCCAGAATCGAGGGCCCGAGTTTGGCGGGCAGAAACAGCGTGATGATCGCGGTGGCAAACATCAGCACCATATAGATTTTGCCGAGCGTCCGATGCAGCGGGCTGCCCTTGCGCGAGACCATCATGTAGGTGCCGATCACGAACGACGGCAACACGGTGGCCAGATGAGCGTAGACGAGGGGCAGTTCGGAGGTGCGCATGGTGCGGGGTTTTCGGGCGGTGGGCGATGACGGATTTAAGCCGCCCTCCTCCGCCCGCAAAAGCTCCCTGCGACCAACTGACCGTTGGGTGCGCCAACGGCTTCCTGCCTTCGCCAATTTCAAACACGAGCCGAATCATGCGTGGCCCGTTCGCTGCCGCTTTCGTTTTTAGCTAGAAAAACTTGGCCAAATCCATCCCGGCGTACATCGACGCGACCTGATCGCCGTAGCCGTTGTACATCAGCGTTTTGCGCTTGCTGAATTCGCCTAAGCGACGCTCGCTGGCCTGACTCCACCGTGCATGATCCACCGTTGGATTCACGTTGGAATAAAAGCCGTATTCGCCTGGCCCCGCCTTGACCCACGCGGTGCGCGGCTCTTTCTCGACGAAGCGGATTTTGACAATCGATTTACCGCCCTTAAAGCCGTATTTCCACGGCACGATCATGCGCACCGGCGCGCCGTTCTGGTTCGGCAACATCTCGCCGAACGCGCCCAGCGTTAACAGCGTCAATGGATGCATCGCCTCATCCATGCGCAGGCCTTCGGTGTACGGCCAGTCGAGCACGCCTGAGCGCAGGCCCGGCATCTGTGCCTTGTCCGCCAGCGTGACAAATTCGACGTATTTCGCGTTGCCTTTCGGTTGCACCTGCTTGATCAGTTCCGACAGCGGAAAACCTACCCACGGAATCACCATCGACCACGCCTCAACACAGCGAAAACGATAAATGCGTTCTTCCAGCGGGGCGAGCTTGTACAGCGCATCAATGTCAAACACCTGCGGCTTCAGCACTTCGCCTTCGACCGAGATGGTCCACGGACGCGTCTTCAGCGATTTCGCCATCACCGGCGGGTCGGTCTTGTCGGTGCCGAATTCGTAGTAATTGCAATAGCCCTTGAGCTCATCAAATTTGTTGAGCTTTTCACCCGCTGGCATGGCGTAGCTGGCGTTTGGCTTCACCCCCATGAGCTTCGCGCCCTGCGCTTGTGCGTCACACGCCGCCAGCGCGGGCAAGCCCGCAATCAGCCCGAGACCCGCAGCCTGCTTCAGCCAGTCGCGGCGCGCATTGAACTCGGACTCCGAATTGATCTCGGAGGGCAAAATGTCGGAGGGACGGCGAATCAACATAAAGAATTCCTGACAGTGTTGCAGATGTGTCGTTCAATCAAGGAGAAACCTTTCATGCGTCGACTCTGGTTTAGCGCTCTCAAAGTATTAGCGCCCAGTTTAGTTTTTATTGCCCTCGCCAATGGCGCTTATGCTCAAAAAGCACCACCAGAGCAGGCGATGCGGTTTGACTACGTCAAAGCCACCGACGTTCCCGCGATGGCGGGCGGTGTGTTCCGCAAGGCGAAATGCTGCGACATTACCGAATGGAAGCTGCCGCGCCCGACTGACGCAGGCGGCGGCGACGTCGAGCTGACGGTCGTCGCGCCGATCAGCAAGGGCAAGCATCCGGTCGTGCTCTGGCTGCATCGTGAAGGCCAGGAGGTCAAGCGCGCCATGTTTGTGCAGGAGGCCGAGGCGTTGGCCGCCAGCGGCACCGCATCATTGCTGGTGGAATTGCCGTTCAAGCAGCCCTACGTGCTGCGCGCGGATAACAATGCGGGCGATGCCGAAACGATCACAATGGCCGTGATCGACACGCGGCGCGCTTTGGACTGGGCCGCAACTCGCCCCGAGTTCAATATCGACAAAGTCGCGGTGGTGGGCCATCGCTTTGGCGCATGGGCGGCGACGCTGCTAGCGGCCGTGGACGCGCGCATTGACGCCCTCGTGCTGATGAGCCCGCCGGGCAAACCAAGCGGCTGGTTGCAGGTGACCGAGCAGCCTAAAGCCAAGAAATTCCGGGAGTCGTTCGACAAGGACGCGTGGATCAGCTATCTCGCCGCCATCGAGCCGCTTGACCCGGAAAAGTGGATCCAGTATGCGGCACCGGCCAAAGTCCATTTTCAGTTCGCCAGCGGCGACGAATGGGTGCAAACGCTGGAGCAGGTAGATTTGTACCGCGCCGCAGTGCAACCCAAAACACGGCAAATGTTTGATTCGAACGAACTCTTAAACGAAGAGGCTCGCAAAGAACGCCAGATTTGGTTGAAAAAGGCTTTGTTGGGCAAATAAATGGCATCAGCTTTTGGCTGAATCGACCATTTCGCCGGGGCTAGTGCGCCAAATCGTCATTTATCAACAAATGGTCAATCCGAGGTTTAGCCCCTATGCAGCGGCGCTTTCAGCAAAATGCTGATAGCGCGGCAATGTGCGTCACCGCATCACAACGGCACGCACATTACCTGCCCCTCATCCCCCCAGCCAAGCGCTACCGCAGCTGCGACATCCGTGCGCTCGGTGACGTAGCGGTGATTGGACACATAGTCTTTGCCCGGTGCGGAGGCGTTGTTGTAGAGCCGGTAGAGCGGTTTGCTGTCAATCGGGCAGGGCTTGGTGCCATCGGTATTACTGCCCGGCAGTGGCATGTTCACGGCAAAGGTTTGGCCTTCGTACGAGAGCGCGGGAACGGCTTTGAGTGCGGCGCATTCTTTGTCATCGGCGCTGTAGAAATGCGTGTTTGGCCCACCGTTCTTGCCCCCATAAAAGCGGCACACGCTCACATAACCGCCGCTCTTGAACGCCTTGCCCGTGCGCTGCCAGTTGGGCACTGAATCGAGCAGCGCTTTGTCCTCAGTGCGTACCGCATAGAAGAACTGCCCACCCGGTTGTTTCGGGAAGTCGTTACGGTTGACGTATTCGACTACGTCGTCTTCGATGCGGGGAGGTGGCAACGTCGCCAACTCGAAGTTATTCAGAGATGACGGCACGGTAAAGTTATCGCGTAACTTAGCGGCCCCAGGCGCGCTTGAATCGACCCAATTGCTTTCACTCGCGACCATGCCCATCTGATACCCCCAAAAGTACGTTTCCCACGGTAAACCATCGCGTTGCAGTACCATAGGACTCGCATCGTATTGACCGCCGTCGATCGTGCGACGACGAACCGGTACGCCAAAGGTTACGAGATCATTCGTAGCGAAGATGATCGGGCGCGGCAGCGAAATGCTGCAATCGTTGTATCCGGATGGATGGGATTGGTATGAAGGTTGCGCATACCCTCGCAAGAAAGTCGCAGTAGCTCCAATCAACGGCGCACGTGGAATCGCAATGGGTGATCCCCCTTCCATACACGTACCGTCTCGATACGTTTGCAGGATGTAGCCTTTGCTAACGTCGCTGTAACTCACGTAGGAAAAGTTAACCAGACGTCCCATGACCGGATAAAGACCAATGGCAGTCGGTCCGGGTTCATACCCGCCACCGACTACACGCGAATTGGGCTGTTGCGCAAAGGGGGCCAAATTCGGTCGTTCTGAACCATAGCGCGCGATCTCCTCGGCAGACCCGAACTGCAGCTGTAAATAATACGCAGCGAGATTGGGCGTTGGGAAATTGCTTGCCGCGCTCGCTTCATTGAAACAAGCGGCGGAAAAGAGTAACCCCGAAACAATGTACAGCTTCATGGCAGCCTTGGAATTTTGACCGGGAAACCTGCGGCGTCTACGGCACCGAAATGCTGACTCGAAGAATTTCTCACCAGAGTCTCAAGCGCGCCAGAAGTGGTCGGATTATTCATATCTGCCAGCCAAGCAGCTACCGCAGCAACATGCGGCGCCGCCATAGACGTACCAGACAAAAAGCCCCAACCTCCAGTCGTTCCTGCCCCGTATACGTTCCCGGTGTACTGTTGGGTGCTGAGGGTAGGCCCGGTGTGGGCACCCCAAGTCGAAACGATGGCATCGCCCGGCGCCCATAGATCGACGCACTTCCCATAGGCAGAATAACCGGCTGATCCACTAAGATTAGCTGGGATCGAGGCCGAGAATGCTTCTGCTTGCGAAACGGCTCGACCATGTTCGTTAACCGCGCCAACGACAATAATGCCGTCGCTTGGCAAGGCTGGCTGCTGTGGCGAAACGGGCCCGACGCTATACGACAGCAAACACGCGTCCGTGAAGTTACTAGGGCTCGTATTGCCTGCGGATTGAATAAAGAGCGCGCCAGCCACGAACTGGATGCCGCCCACCCAAACGCCGTTCGAAATCGTTCGCACTTTTGTCCAGTTTGCGCCGGGCGCACCTTGGTTGAGGAGTTGCACACCGCCAACATTGATCGACATATTCACAACATGAATAATTTTGTTCGGATTGTTGTTGGTGTTGTCCCATGAGATGTAGTCAAGCGCATGGCCGATATAAGAAGTAAGAGTTACAGGATCTCGGGTCGAACAATCGTCACCGGTTAGCCGTTCGGTGACATTTAGCGAGACCATGTTCGGAAATCCTGCGTAGACGCCGCGAGTTGTCTTTCCATTGCTGGCGGAAGCAGTTGCGCCGATGATCCCTGCGACGTGCGTCGCATGTGCGTAACAACCGACTAGAGGGTAGTTGTAAGGATCCGTAGCGTTGCAATTGCCGTTGCCGCACGCGACATTCTTTCGATTCGTGGGCAGCAAAGGCAGATCGTCGTGATATGCAACGCCCGAATCGATAATGTAAATCTTACGGCCTGTATTGCCTGTCGACACTTTGGCATTTACGGCATCACCTCCCCATGACATCCACTCGGGGTAAAAGTTGTAGTTGTACCAAGGGGGCGCGAATGCGCTAAACCGATGTTCTTCGTCATCGGACACCTGCTTGACCAAGGGTTCTGCAAGAATTTTGTCAAGCTGCTCCGACGCTATCAGTGCCGTCATACTGTTGCCGATCCAGCTCGTTATCCCGAGGCGCTTGACGCCGTAGCGCCGCTCAAAATCCGCAACTAGCGCAAGCGTCTTTTCCTTATGAACAAAGTTCTCACCGCTAATAACGACACCGTTTCGCTGTGGGTCTTGATTCTGTCCGGGATATTCCAAGTGCGCATCATCGGTGAAATCAATGATGACCTGCACGCGGCCCTGTTCATCGGTGATCGGCTTTTCAGCCTTGACGTAAGGCGCTCTCGCCAGCGTGGTCGTGCTGGCGGCTGCCATTGAGATCAACGCCACGGCGGCGACGGCGCTAGCCGCAAAGCGCTTGAGTCTGGTTACAGGGCGTTGGGGGGGGTGAAGATACATAGCACTTTCGCTTTACAAAAAAATACGAGGCGAGGCGGTGTGTGAACATTGCACTAGGGGCATGTCACTCACCAAAACAAGCTATGACATTATCATGAAACATGAAAACTCCGGGTCGATTACTGACTTCCACCTGACTACTGACAATTGAACATCAGTGAGGTTCGGTCAACGCGTTGAATTGACGGATAACCGATCAGCGGCTTTCAGCGGAATCGTCGGCTTTGTGGGGGCTAGCACGCCAAATCGCCATTTATCAACAAATGGTCAATCCAGCCCTTATCCCCTATGTAGCGGCACTTTCAGCCAAAAGCTGATAGCGCGGCAATGTGCGTCACCACCTCACAACGGCACACACATCACCTGCCCTTCATCCACCCAGCCAATCGCTACCGCTGCTGCGACATCCGTTCGCTCGGTGACGTAGCGGTGATTGGACACATAGTCCTTGCCCGGTGCGGAGGCGTTGTTGTAGAGCCGGTAGAGCGGTTTGCTGTCAATCGGGCACGGTTTGGTGCCGTCGGTATTACTGCCTGGCATCGGCATGTTCACGGCGAAGGTCTGGCCTTCGTATGACAGTGCGGCAACGGATTTAAGCGCGGCGCACTCTTTGTCATCCGCGCTGTAGAAATGGGTGTTCGGCCCGCCGTTCTTGCCGCCGTAAAAGCGGCACACGCTCACATAGCCACCGCTCTTGAACGCCTTGCCCGTGCGCTGCCAGTTCGGCACCGAATCGAGCAGGGTTTTGTCGGAGGCGAGCACGGCGTAGAAGAACTGTCCACCCGGTTGTTTCGGGAAATCGTTCTTGTTGACGTATTCGACGACGTCGTCTTCGACCCACGGGGGCGGAAGGTAGGCGAGGTTGAAGTTGTTCACGGCTGAAGGAAACCGAAAAAAGCCGACCATGTCACCCGCTTTCGACAGATTGGCCTCGTCCCAATTACTTTCGTTCGCTACGGGACCGAGCTTATAGGCCATGTAGTAGGTGTACCACGGCAAGCCGTTACGCGTAATCTTGAGCGGAGAAGCATCGTACTGGCTGCCATCAATTGCAGTGCGGCGCACCGGCGCGCCTATGTAGAGTCGATCGTCGGTGAAACGATGCGGCACCATACTCAAAGGCGGGCTCGAGAAATCGTCACAACTGCCTTCCGAAATCCCGTACTTTGTGCCGTCCGAGTAGTCGGTGCGCCAAACGTTGGCCGACAACGTGTAGACGTTACCCGATGATGGGTTGGGCGGTATCGTAAATGAACTATTGCAAACGCCTTCGCGAAAGCCTAACAGGGACGTTGCTCCATTGCTGTAGGCGTTGTAGAAGAAGAGCTCGATCGTTTCGTAGGGCCCGAGAGCCGTTTTCATTCGGTACGGCACCTGGCTGTAGTCGATATATGTTGGCCGAATTGCATTCCCAAGAAACTGGGCGCGGGGAAACCGTGGATCGTTTGCCGTGCGCGGAATAGGAGGTTCGTAAAATTTGGGCAAGTAATATGCACTGAGGTCAACGATTTCTGCCGACACGGACATAGAAAGAAATGCACACGATATCGCGCCGCACTGAATAGATTTGCTGAATTTCATGACGTTGACCTCTTTAGTTCAACTGAACCATGTTTAAACCACCAACACTTGAGAAGTTGTCGCGGATTTTTTGCTCGATTGCGCCAGGACTTGTCAGATTGAAAGCATCGGCGTAGTACGCTGCGGCCGCAGCAACGTGCGGGGCAGCAAATGACGTTCCAGAAGCACTCACGATGTTGTTGTAGGTAACTCCTACAAGCGTTGAGCTCGGTTGAATCTCGCCCCACGTTGACGAAATCGCGTCGCCGGGCGCCCAAACTTCGACGCAAGACCCAAAGTTAGATCCGACAGTAGTGCTAACCTGATTTGCCGGGATTGACGGTGAAAACGCCGGCATAGCGGGATTTGACGAATACGGACGCGTTCCATCTGACTTCAATGCGCCAACTACCATGATTCCATCGTACGGATCGGGCGCGCCCGCTGGTGCCGTCGTGTAATGATCGTTGGAATTACCATTACATGTAGCGTCGATGCTTCTGTTGCCGGCGGACTGTGCAATGAATACCCCTGGATATTGCCGGTACCCATCGTTCTCGTCCGCACACTCCACTGGGCAGCCGACAAATACCCACGAAGGTGTCGCTGCCGTCCGCGCTTTCCACCAGTTGGGTTGCGCTCCAGCAGAGGTAATAGCCATGCCCGCCGGATTTGCCGAAATATTGACGACGTGAACTAGTTGCGCAGCGTTGTTGTACAGGGCATCCCAATAAACATAGTCGAGTCCATAGCCAGTAGCAGATGTCAGCGGACCATCACTGCCGGGTGGGCCGCAGTTATCCCCACCCGCTCGAATCCCGGTCGCCAGCGACACGATACGCGCCCCGGCGTATATGCCGCGTACACCTGTTCCGTTGCCATTGGTCGCACTTATTACGCCTGCGACGTGCGTCGAATGTGGGTAGCAGCCTACAAGTGGATAAATGCTCGGATTTGACTCATTACAGTTGTACGCCCCGCATGCAACGTTCAGTCGCTGCACTATCGAATTCAAGTCACCGTGGTACGCCACACCCGTGTCGATTACGTAAATTTTCCTGTTGTTGCTGACCGTTCGAACCTTGCCGTTGACAGCCTGGTGTCCCCATAAGATTGTCTCGCCGCCGCTCGTGCTGTCTGCCCAACTGAACGTGTTATTTTCGTCATCGGAAATCTGTTTTACGCGCAAATCACGCGCGAGGACGGCGATCTGGTCGCGCGTCAGGACGGCGGTGACGCTGTTGCCCACCCAACTGGTCATGCCAGCGCGCTCAAAACCGTACGCCCGTTCGAAATCCGTTACGAGCGCTTCGGTCTTGGGGTTGTGGAAAAACTCAATGGGCTTGCCTTCGCCGTCTTGCTTGGTGCGCGGCAGAATCGCAACTTTG